>NZ_JBVJSJ010000010.1:0-306249 GCF_055606745.1 Streptomyces sp. NPDC037054
AACCTCGTGGACATCATCCTGTCCAACAACGGCTACAACGTCGTCAACCTCGGCATCAAGCAGCCGGTCTCCGCGATCCTGGAGGCCGCCGAGGAGCACAAGGCCGACGTCATCGGCATGTCCGGGCTCCTGGTCAAGTCCACGGTGATCATGAAGGAGAACCTGGAGGAGCTCAACGCCCGCGACCTGGCCGCCAAGTACCCGGTGATCCTCGGCGGCGCGGCACTGACCCGCGCCTACGTCGAACAGGACCTCCACGCCATCTACGACGGCGAAGTCCGCTACGCCCGTGACGCCTTCGAGGGCCTGCGCCTCATGGACGCCCTCATCGGCATCAAGCGCGGCGTCCCCGGCGCGCGACTGCCCGAGCTCAGGCAGCGCCGGGTCAGGGCGGCGACGGTCGAGGTCGAGGAGCGCCCCGTCGAGGGCGCGGTCCGCTCCGACGTCGCCACCGACAACCCCGTCCCCGAGCCGCCCTTCTGGGGCACGCGTGTCGTCAAGGGCATCCAGCTCAAGGAGTACGCGTCCTGGCTGGACGAGGGCGCGCTGTTCAAGGGCCAGTGGGGCCTGAAGCAGGCCCGCACCGGCGACGGGCCGACCTACGAGGAACTCGTCGAGACCGAGGGCCGGCCCCGGCTGCGCGGCCTGCTCGACCGGCTCCAGACGGACAACCTGCTGGAGGCGGCCGTCGTCTACGGCTACTTCCCGTGCGTCTCCAAGGACGACGACCTGATCCTCCTGGACGACCAGGGCAACGAGCGGACCCGCTTCACCTTCCCGCGCCAGCGCCGCGGCCGCCGGCTGTGCCTGGCCGACTTCTTCCGCCCGGAGGAGTCCGGCGAGACCGACGTCGTCGGCCTCCAGGTCGTCACCGTCGGCTCCCGCATCGGCGAGGAGACCGCCCGGCTGTTCGAGGCCAACGCCTACCGCGACTACCTCGAACTGCACGGTCTGTCCGTGCAGTTGGCCGAGGCGCTCGCCGAGTACTGGCACGCGCGCGTGCGCGGCGAACTCGGCTTCGCCGGCGAGGACCCGGCCGAGATGGAGGACATGTTCGCGCTGAAGTACCGCGGCGCCCGCTTCTCCCTCGGCTACGGCGCCTGCCCCGACCTGGAGGACCGCGCGAAGATCGCGGACCTGCTGGAGCCGGAGCGCATCGGCGTACGGCTCTCCGAGGAGTTCCAGCTCCACCCCGAGCAGTCCACCGACGCCATCGTCATCCACCACCCCGAGGCGAAGTACTTCAACGCCCGGTGACCGCGTGACCCGGTGGCCGAGCCGGTGTGCCCAGGGCACGCGGGATAAACGAGGCGATTCTTTCGTGGACGACGTAAACTGGTCGGTCCACCGCAGGCCGGTTCCCCCGTGGGAACCGGCCTGATCGTCCCTCAAGGAGGTGCGCCCGTGACCAGTACGGTCCCCGCGCTCGGACCACGTACGGCCGAAGGCTCGGCCCTTCAGGCCGTGCTGCTCGACATGGACGGCACCCTGGTGGACACCGAGGGCTTCTGGTGGGACGTCGAGGTGGAGGTCTTCGCCTCCCTCGGACACACCCTCGACGACTCCTGGCGCCATGTCGTGGTCGGCGGCCCCATGACCCGCAGCGCGGGCTTCCTGATCGAGGCCACGGGCGCGGACATCACCCTTCCCGAGCTGACCGTGCTGCTGAACAAGGGCTTCGAGGAGCGCATCGACCGGGAACTGCCGCTGATGCCGGGCGCCGCGCGGCTGCTCACCGAGCTGTACGAGCACCGGATCCCGACCGCCCTGGTCTCCGCCTCCCACCGGCGCATCATCGACCGCGTGCTGGCCCGCCTCGGCACCCGGCACTTCGCCCTGTCGGTCGCCGGCGACGAGGTGGCGCGCACCAAGCCGCACCCCGACCCCTACCTGGTGGCCGCCGCGGGTCTCGGCGCCGACCCCGCGAGATGCGCCGTCGTCGAGGACACCGCCACCGGCATCGCCTCGGCGGAGGCCGCGGGCTGCCACGTCGTCGCGGTGCCGTCCGTGGCGCCCGTCGCCCCGGCCGACCGGCGTACGGTCGTGACCTCCCTGGAAGAGGTCGACCTGGCATTTCTGCGGGGTCTGATCGCCGCGCGATGACGGAAATGCGCCGGGTGTTCACCGAGCGTGCGGCGCGGATTGCACGGGAATTCCGGTCTGTTGTGCGAATGAATTCGGCCCGTCCGCACGGCCGAATTACGGCACGGGAGCGCACCGGGCCGACCGTGTGACGTTCGCCACGCGGAGGGTGCCCGGACGGGCGTCCGGCGTGAGCCGTTCACCCGATTTCGGACAGCGGCGGCGCGCCCTTGTGTCCCGTTTGATGGAGCCCTGCACCAATCTTTCCGCTGTCGCGTTTTCGGTCTGTCCACGCCCGGTTTCCCTGCGTGATGAAGCTTCAACTCCGGTTGCGGCGAAGCGGCCTGCGGGCGCGCACTAATCTCGTCACGAGGACAACACCCCCTTGCCCCGTGCTCCCGCCGCAACACCCCTGCTTGTCGGGTACACGGACCTCGACAGCTGTGGAGAAACTCGAGAATGAACCGCAAGACTCTGGTGCTGCCGACCGTGATCGGTCTGCTCGCGCCGGTGCTCGCCGCCTGCGGCGGGACCGGCGGCGACGGAGGCGACGGCATCGTCGTCGGCACCACGGACCGGTTCACCGTCTCGAAGGACGCCCCCGCCCCGCTCGACCCCGCCTACGCGTACGACGTCGGCCCCTGGAACATCCTGCGCCAGACCGTGCAGACCCTGATGGTCCAGCCGCGCGGCGACGGCGACCCCGTGCCCGAGGCCGCCGAGAAGTGCGGATTCACCGACTCCGGCAACGAGCGCTACGCGTGCACCCTGCGTGACGGCCTGACGTTCGCCGGCGGCGACGCCGTGACCGCGGACGACGTCAAGTACTCCATCGAGCGGGCCCTGGCCATCAAGGCCGACAGCGGCGTCTTCGCCCTGCTGTCGAACATCGACACCATCGAGACGCAGGGCGAGCGCGAGGTCATCTTCCACCTCAAGACCGCCGACGCCACGTTCCCGTTCAAGCTGTCCACACCGGTCGCCGGCATCGTCAACGCCGAGCAGTACCCCAGGGACCGGCTGCGGGACGGCTTCGCGGTCGACGGCTCCGGGCCCTACGTCCTGAAGTCCGAGGTCGAGGGCGACGAGCTGGTCAAGGCCGTCTTCACCAGGAACCCCAAGTACAAGGGCGCCCTGGAGGTGAAGAACGACGAGGTCGAGATGGTCTCCTACGAGGACGCCGACGCCATGGGCAAGGCGCTGGACGGGGGCGACATCGACCTGATGACCCGCACCATGTCGCCCGAGCAGATCCGCGAGCTGTCCAACCACTCCGGCGGCGAGGTCGACCTGATCGAGACGCCCGGCCTGGGCATCCGCTACCTGGCCTTCGACACCGCCGACCCGGCCGTGAAGTCCAAGGCCGTCCGCCAGGCCATGGCCCAGATCGTCAACCGCAGCGAACTCATCTCCAAGGTCTACGGCTCCCAGGCCGAGCCCCTGTACTCGCTCGTCCCGGCCAGCGTCACCGGCCACTCCAACTCGTTCTTCAACAAGTACGGCGACCCGGACACCGGCAAGGCCAGGTCGCTGCTCGAACGGGCCGACATCGCCACGCCGGTGAAGCTGACGCTGCACTACACGACCGACCACTACGGCCCGGCCACCGAGGACGAGTTCGAGGTGCTGCGCAAGCAGCTGAACGCCAGTGGCCTGTTCGACGTCGACATCAAGGGCACCCCGTGGTCGACGTTCCGCCCGGCCGAGCAGAAGGGCGAGTACCAGGTCTACGGCATGGGCTGGTTCCCGGACTTCCCGGACGCCGACAACTTCCTCGCGCCCTTCCTCGACAAGGACAACTTCCTCGGGTCCCCGTACGCCAACGGCCGGATCCGCGGCGACCTGATCCCGGAGTCCCGGCGCGAGGCCGACCGCCTGTCGGCCGCCTCCAGCCTCCAGGACATCCAGGACATCGTCGCCGAGGACGTCCCCGTACTGCCGCTGTGGCAGGGCAAGCAGTACGTCGCCGCGCGGGGCGACGTCACGGGCACCGCGTACGCCCTCAACTCGTCCTCGACCCTTCAGCTCTGGGAACTCGGCCGCGGCGTGAGCGGCTGAGACCTCCCGCCACCGGGGCCGCAGGCAGCGGCCCCGGACACCGGGGGCACGTGACCGCGGCCCCGGGACGACGAAACGACGACAAGGCACCTGCACGTGAACATGCGCAACCAGTGGCCGGTCCTGCCCCTCGTGGCGGGACTGGCCTCAGGCCTGTTGACCGGATGCGGAACGGAGACCGGGGGATCCGGGGGCAGCGGCTCCAACGTGGTGATGGGGATGTCCGACGACGTCCTCGCCACGGACCCCGCCTCCGGCTACGACCCCGGCTCCTGGCTGTTGTTCAACAACGTCTTCCAGTCCCTGCTGAGCTTCCCCAAGGGCGCCACCGAACCGCAGCCCGAGGCCGCCGAGGCGTGCGCCTTCACCGGCACGGAGACCAAGGTCTACCGGTGCACCCTCAAGGACGGCCTGAAGTTCAGCAACGGCAACCCGCTCACGTCGAAGGACGTCAAGTTCTCCTTCGACCGCATGCTGAAGATCAACGACGACGCCGGTCCCGCGATCATGTTCCCCATGCTCGACGAGGTCGAGACGCCGGACGAGAAGACGGTCGTCTTCAGGCTGAACACGCCGGACGCCACCTTCCCGAGCAAGATAGCCTCCGGCGCCGGCTCCATCGTCGACCACCGGCAGTACGAGGGCGACCGGCTGCGCTCGGACGGCAAGGCGGTCGGCTCCGGCCCGTACACGCTGGAGTCGTTCAACGACGACGAGGCCGTCTTCTCCGTCAACGAGCACTACAAGGGCACCGCCGACGTCCAGAACTCCGGCATCACCCTCAAGTTCTTCCACGGCGACCAGGCCGGGCTGAAGAAGGCCGTTCAGAACGACAAGATCGACATCGCGTACCGCGGACTCACCGCCGCCGACATCGCCGACATCGAGCAGTCCGGCACCTCGTCCGGCGTCGACGTCGTCGAGGGCAGCAGCGCCGAGGTCCAGCACCTCGTGTTCAACATGGACGACCCGGTCGCCGGCCGGCTCGGCGTGCGCAAGGCCATCGCCCACCTGATCGACCGCGAAGCGCTCATCAGGGACGTCCACCAGGGCACCGCGACCCCGCTGTACTCGATCATCCCGGCCGGCATCGCGGGCCACAACACGGCCTTCTTCGACGCCTACGGCGCCCAGCCCTCCAAGGACAAGGCCCAGGCCGCGCTGCGCGCCGACGGCATCACCGGCAAGGTGAAGCTGACCCTGTGGTCGACACCGTCCCGCTACGGCCCCGCCACCGACGCCGAGTTGAAGGCCATCGCCAAGCAGCTCAACGACAGCGGCCTGTTCGACGCCGAGATGAAGTCCGTCCCCTTCGAGCAGTACGAGAAGGACGTCGCGGCCGGCAAGTACGGCGTGTACGTGAAGGGCTGGGTGCCCGACTACCCGGACGCCGACAACTTCACCGCCCCGTTCTTCGGCAAGGGCAACGTGCTGGACAACAACTACGCGAACCGCACCATCACCGGCTCGCTGATTCCGCGCACCGCCGC
This sequence comes from Streptomyces sp. NPDC037054, assembly GCF_055606745.1. Lineage (NCBI taxonomy): Bacteria > Bacillati > Actinomycetota > Actinomycetes > Kitasatosporales > Streptomycetaceae > Streptomyces > Streptomyces sp. NPDC037054. The sequence continues at coordinate 5,631 of NZ_JBVJSJ010000010.1, forward strand.
CCAGAGCGACCGCTCCGCGACCGACGACGAGTACAGCCGCCTCCAGGACATCGTCGCCGAGGACCTGCCGATGCTCCCCCTCTGGCAGGGCAAGCAGTACGCGGTCGCCCGCGACGGCGTGTACGGCCTGGAGTACTGCCTCGACGCCTCGACCGTGTTCCGTTTCTGGGAACTCAGCAAGGACTGAGGCGCACACCGCAGCACGGCACGCGAAAGGGCGCCCTCCGCACCGGACTTCCGGCCGGGAGGGCGCCCTCTCGCATGCGCGAAACGGGGCGGTCGCGTCGCCTACTGGGCGCCGGGACGCACCAGCCCGCTCTCGTACGCGTACACCGCTGCCTGCACCCGGTCGCGCAGACCCAGCTTGGTCAGGACGTGCCCCACATGCGTCTTCACGGTGGTCTCGCTGACGAACAGGTCGGCCGCGATCTCCGCGTTGGACAGCCCGCGCGCCACCAGCTTCAGCACCTCCACCTCACGGTCGGTCAGCGTGTGCAGCGTGTCCGGCACCGGCTCCTCGCCGGACGGCAGATGCGTGGCGTACTTGTCGAGCAGCCGCCGGGTGATGCTCGGCGCGAGCATCGCCTCACCGGCCGCCACCACGCGGATCGCCTGCACGAGTTCGTTGGCCGGGGCGTCCTTCAGCAGGAAGCCGCTGGCCCCCGCCCGCAGCGCCTCCACCACGTACTCGTCGAGGTCGAAGGTGGTCAGCACCAGCACCTTCGCCGGGCCGTCCCGCCCGGGCCCGGTGATCTGCCGGGTCGCCTCCACGCCGTCCATCCGCGGCATGCGGATGTCCATCAGAACCACATCGGGCTGCAGCGCCCGCACCTGGTCGAGCGCCTGGAGGCCGTCTCCGGCCTCGCCGACGACCGCGATGTCCTGCTCGGCCTCCAGGATCATCCGGAAGCCCGTACGCAGCAGCGGCTGGTCGTCGACCAGTAGGACGCGGATGGCCACGTAAGTCTCCTTCGCTAGTCCGGCCCCATTCTGCCCTGCGTCGCGGCGTCCGACTCGGGCGCCCTCAGCGGCAGCGGGTAGGGCGGGGGAGTGCCGCCGAACTCCGGGCAGTGCGCCTGGTGGTCGCACCAGCCGCACAGCTTGGTCGGGCGGGGCCGCCAGTCGCCCGTCCGGGTCGCCTCCCGGATCGCGTCCCACAGCGCCAGCAGCTTGCGCTCGACCCGCTCCAGGTCCGCGAGCACCGGGTCGTACGTCAGGACGTCGCCACTGCCGAGGTACACCAGCTGGAGCCGGCGCGGCACGACCTTCTTCAGCCGCCACACCACCAGGGCGTAGAACTTCATCTGGAACAGCGCGCCCTCCGCGTACTCCGGGCGGGGCGCCTTGCCCGTCTTGTAGTCGACGATGCGCACCTCGCCCGTGGGCGCCACGTCCACCCGGTCGATGATGCCGCGCAGCCTGAGGCCCGAGTCCAGCTCCGCCTCCACGAACAGCTCGCGCTCCGCCGGTTCCAGACGCGAGGGGTCCTCCAGCGTGAACCAGCGCTCGACCAGCCGCTCCGCCTCACCGAGCCAGCGTGCCAGGCGCTCGCCCTCCGGATCGTCCGCGAACAGCTCGACGACCTCCGGGCGCGTCTCGCGCAGCCGGTCCCACTGGCCCGGGATCAGCGACTTGGCGCGCGGCGCCGTGCGCTCCGCCGCCGGGGCGTCGAAGAGGCGCTCCAGCACCGCGTGCACCAGCGTGCCCCGGGTCGCCGCCTCGCTGGGCTTCTCCGGCAGCCGGTCGATGACCCGGAACCGGTACAGCAGCGGGCACTGCATGAAGTCGCTCGCACGCGAGGGGGACAGCGACGCCGGCGGTATCGCGGCGGGCCCGGTCGCGGGGTCCGCAATCGCCACGGTCGCCGCCGGCCCCGCCGGGTCCGGCGGATCCACCGCCGGGGCAGGGCTGCTGTGGGGCACTGTCGCGCCCTCGGTGCTCGTCTCCATGACGACAGACCTTACGGCCCGGCACCGACAGCGTCCCAGCCACGGCCCCGGCGCCCCCCGAAGCTGTGGAAAACAACAGGGGGTGCCGGACGGAACGTGTCGCGACGGCCGCATACCATCGACTCCAGACCCTCCCGTCCGGCAGGCGCGGGAGACGCTTCGAACGAGGGGAAACCGGTGGACGAGAGCGGCGGGAGCGGACAGCCGCGGTCCGGCAACGACCAGTCGGCCGAGGAGCACACGGGGTCCCCGGCCCCGGCCGGAAGCCCCGCACGCCCTGAACCGCCCGCGCCGGAACCCTCCGCCCCCGAAACCGCGGCGGGTGAACCGTCGACGCCCGGCGCCGAGGCGGGTGAACCGTCGACGCCCGGCCCCGCGGCGGCCGAACCCTCCACGACCGACCCCGCCCCGGCTGAACCGTCCACGCCCGAACCCACCACGCCCGAACCGTCCGCGCCCGGCGACACCGGCGCCCGCCCTCCCGCCGGCGAACGACCCACGCCCGCCCGGGGCTTCGGGAAGCCGGCGGACGGCTCGGAGGCATCGGAGGCATCAGGGACTTCGGGGACGTCAGAGGGCGCGGGGGGCGCGCCGCCCGAGAAGGACCCCGCCCACGAGAGCTTCGGCGCGCCGACGGGCAACACCCGCGCCGACGACCACGACCCGCACCGCACCCTCGCGCACTCCGGCCGGGGCGGTCCCTCGCGGCGCCCCGGGCCCGGCGGCGGACTCCTCATGGGCCGGCCGTTCGGCGTGCCCGTGTACGTCGCGCCGAGCTGGTTCCTCGTGGCCGCCCTGATCACCTGGGTGTTCGGCGGCCAGCTCGACCGGATCCTGCCCGAACTCGGCGCCGCCCGCTATCTGGTGTCCCTCTTCTTCGCGGTCGCCTTCTACGCGTCCGTGCTCGTCCACGAACTGGCCCACACGGTCGTGGCGCTCCGCTACAAGCTGCCGGTGCGCCGCATCCAGCTCCAGTTCTTCGGCGGCGTCTCCGAGATCGAGAAGGAGGCGGAGACCCCCGGCCGCGAGTTCATGCTCGCGTTCGTCGGCCCGCTGCTCTCCCTCGTCCTCGCGGGCGTGTTCTACCTCGCCATGCAGCCCGTCGAACCCGGCACGGTCCCCGGCGTGCTGCTGGCCGGCCTGATGATCTCCAACCTCATCGTGGCCGCGTTCAACCTGCTGCCCGGCCTCCCGCTGGACGGCGGCCGCATGCTCCGCGCCGTGGTCTGGAAGCTCACCGGCAGGCCGATGGCCGGCACCGTCGCCGCCGCCTGGGTCGGCCGGGCCCTCGCCGTCGCCGTCCTCGTGGGCCTGCCGCTGCTCACGCAGTCCGGCGCGCTCGGCTCCGCAGCCGAGGACAGCGTCGGCATGGACACCGTCATGGACGCCCTGCTCGCCGCGATCCTCGCCGCGATCATCTGGACCGGCGCCGGCAACAGCCTGCGCATGGCCCGGCTGCGCGAACACCTCCCGGAGCTGCGCGCCCGCGCCCTCACCCGCCGCGCCGTGCCCGTCGAGACCGACACCCCGCTCTCCGAGGCCCTGCGCCGGGCCAACGCCGCGGGGGCCCGCGCCCTGGTCGTCGTCGACAACGAGGGCACCCCGCTGTCCCTGGTCCGCGAGGCCGCCATCGTCGGCGTACCCGAGCACCGCCGGCCCTGGGTCGCGGTCAGCGGCCTCGCCCAGGACCTCACCGAGGGCATGCGCGTCTCGGCGGAGCTGTCCGGGGAGGAACTCCTGGACGCCCTGCGCGCGACCCCGGCCACCGAGTACCTGGTGGTGGAGGAGACCGGCGAGATCTACGGCGTGCTGTCGGCGGCCGACGTGGAACGCGCCTTCGTGAAGGCCATGGCCCGCCCCGCGTGAGGTCCGCTCCCGTGGTCGGCGGCCCCGCGAAACGCCGGTAGGCTGGTCACATGTCCGAACCGACCGGTGCCGCCCGCAGGCGCGGGCCCTTCAAGGTCGGGGACCAGGTTCAGCTGACCGACCCCAAGGGCCGCCACTACACGTTCACGCTCGAGGCCGGGAAGAACTTCCACACCCACAAGGGTTCCTTCCCCCACGACGAACTGATCGGCGCTCCCGAGGGCAGCGTTGTCCGCACCACCGGGAACGTCGCCTACCTCGCGCTGCGCCCCCTGCTCCCCGACTACGTCCTGTCCATGCCCCGCGGGGCAGCCGTCGTGTACCCGAAGGACGCGGGGCACATCCTGGCCTTCGCCGACATCTTCCCCGGCGCGCGGGTCGTGGAGGCCGGCGTCGGCTCCGGCTCGCTCAGCAGCTTCCTGCTGCGCGCCATCGGCGACCAGGGCATGCTGCACAGCTACGAGCGCCGCGCGGACTTCGCCGAGATCGCCCAGGCGAACGTGGAGCGCTACTTCGGCGGCCCCCACCCCGCCTGGCAGCTCACCGTCGGCGACCTCCAGGACAACCTGTCCGACACCGACGTCGACCGTGTCATCCTCGACATGCTCGCCCCGTGGGAGTGCCTGGAGGCCGTCTCCAAGGCGCTCGTGCCCGGCGGCATCCTGTGCTGCTACGTCGCGACCACCACCCAGCTCGCGCGGACCGTCGAGTCCATCCGCGAGATCGGCTGCTTCAACGAGCCGACCTCCTGGGAGACGATGATCCGCAACTGGCACATCGAGGGCCTGGCCGTCCGCCCGGACCACCGGATGATCGGCCACACCGGCTTCCTCCTCACCGCCCGCCGCCTCGCCGACGGCGTCGAGCCGCCCATGCGCCGCCGCCGCCCCGCCAAGGGCGCCTACGGCGAGGACTACGCCGGCCCCAACGCCGACGGAGGCGCCGGCCGCTGAGGCGGCCCCGTGCCGCGTACAACGACGCAGCGCCGTGGCCGAGTTCCCGTACGTACCCGGGAACTCGGCCACGGCGCCTTCGCGTTGACGCGTCACCAGAGGGACGACAACCGGGGAAGGTTTAGGAAACGCAAACCCGCTGACCCCGCCGTTCCCCCGCGATGTGACGTGTGGCACCATGCAGGCCACCCCCACCGGCACAGCCCTCACAGGAGACACTCCTAGTGCAGCAATCCGCCGTCCCGGAGCTCGCCCACACCCACACGCGTCCCATCCACTGGCTCGCCACCGCCACGGCCGTGGCCGGCGTGGTGGCCCTGTCCTCCGTCGTGCAGCCCGGCCCCGCGACGGCGGCCCAGGCGTCCGCCCCGGAGTCGAAGTCGGCCCCGGCGGACGCCGCCCCGCCCGATCCGGCGGCCGTCGCGTTCCCGCTGGAGTGCGGGGCGGTGAAGGCGGTCGTGGTGCGCAAGGCGTCCGGCGACCTCGACGGCGACGGCAGACCGGAGACGGTGGCCGCGGTCCACTGCGACGCCCCCATGGGCACACCGCCCGACGGCCTGTACGTCCTCACCCGCGGCTCCGAGACGGCCGAACCGCGCGTGGTCGCCACCCTCGTCGACCCCAAGGACCGGCAGACGGTGTCCGAACTCGCCGTGCGCGACGGCGCCGTGGTGGGCACCCTCCTCGGCTACTCGAGCTCCGACGTGCCCCGTTGCTGCCCCGACCTGAAGGACGCGGTGAAGTGGCAGTGGAAGAACGGCTCGTTCGTCCGCTCCGCCCCCGCGGGTGCCCGCAGCGTCTGACCCGTTGACCCGGTCGGCGTGTGAGAAATCAGACAGCGGTGACGGCGCGTACCGGGCGGGTCACGCGGCGTCCGGCCCGAAGATCTCGACCTTGTCCGAAACGCGCCGCACATGGATGCACTCGCCGGGACACTCCTTCGCGGAGTCGACGACGTCCGTGAGAAGCGGCAGCGGTACGGGCGTTGTCGCGCCCTTGGCCTGCAACAGCTCGTCGCCGGAGCCCTTCACGTAGGCCAGACCGTCGATGTCCAGCTCGAACACCTCCGGCGCGTACTGGGCGCAGATGCCGTCGCCGGTACAGAGATCCTGGTCGATCCAGACCTCCAGGTCCTCGCCGTCGACTCCGGCCTCCTGCTGCACGTCCATCTCTCCTGCCGTTTGAGCGCCGAACCGGACGGGAAACCGGCCAGCTCTGACGGGTGTTGAACGCTTCGACCCTACCCCCGCCTGCTTTCCCTTCACGATCGGTGGGTATCTCCCCTCCGTGAGGGAGAGCGCAAGGGTGAAGATCGGACACACCCCGACAGTCTTTGTGATCTAGGGGTTTCAATCGACACCCGCCCAGGTAGGGTCTGGAAGCGTCCAGCTCCCCTTGGAGGAGGTGAGGACCGTGGCAGCCCACGACGACGACATGAACCGCGGCATCCGCCCGGGACGCGGGTCCGACGACCCGGCCGGGCAGATCGCCTACCTTGAGCAGGAGATCGCCGTCCTGCGACGCAAGCTCGCCGACTCTCCGCGACACACGAGGATTCTCGAAGAGCGGATCGTCGAGCTGCAGACAAATCTGGCCGGCGTGTCCGCGCAGAACGAGCGGCTCGCCAACACGCTCCGTGAGGCCCGTGACCAGATCGTGGCACTCAAGGAGGAAGTCGACCGGCTCGCTCAGCCACCGGCCGGCTTCGGTGTCTTCCTGCAGGCGAACGAGGACGGCACCGCCGACATTTTCACAGGCGGCCGCAAGCTCCGGGTGAACGTCAGCCCGAGCGTCGAGCTGGAGGAGCTCAGGCGCGGCCAGGAAGTGATGCTCAACGAAGCGCTCAACGTGGTCGACGCCATGGAGTTCGAGCGCGTGGGCGACATCGTCACCCTCAAGGAGATCCTCGAGGACGGCGAGCGCGCCCTGGTGGTCGGCCACACCGACGAGGAGCGGGTGGTGCGGCTCGCCGAGCCGCTGCTGGACGTCACCATCCGCCCCGGCGACGCTCTCCTGATGGAACCCCGCTCGGGCTACGTCTACGAGGTCGTGCCCAAGAGCGAGGTCGAGGAACTGGTCCTCGAAGAGGTCCCGGACATCGGCTACGAGCAGATCGGCGGCCTCGGCAACCAGATCGAGGCCATCCGTGACGCGGTCGAGCTCCCGTACCTCTACCCCGACCTGTTCAAGGAGCACGAACTGCGCCCGCCCAAGGGTGTCCTGCTCTACGGCCCGCCCGGCTGCGGCAAGACCCTGATCGCCAAGGCGGTGGCCAACTCGCTGGCCAAGAAGGTCGCCGAGGTGACCGGCAAGGCGGCCGGCAAGAGCTTCTTCCTGAACATCAAGGGCCCCGAGCTGCTCAACAAGTACGTCGGTGAGACCGAGCGGCAGATCCGCCTGGTCTTCCAGCGGGCCCGTGAGAAGGCGAGCGAGGGCACGCCCGTCATCGTCTTCTTCGACGAGATGGAGTCGCTCTTCCGTACCCGTGGCTCCGGCGTCAGCTCGGACGTGGAGAACACCATCGTCCCGCAGCTGCTCGCCGAGATCGACGGTGTCGAGGGCCTGCAGAACGTGGTCGTGATCGGCGCCTCGAACCGCGAGGACATGATCGACCCGGCCATTCTGCGACCCGGCCGGCTCGACGTGAAGATCAAGATCGAGCGTCCGGACGCCGAGGCGGCCAAGGACATCTTCGGGAAGTACCTCACCGAGCGCCTCCCGCTCCACGGCGACGACCTCAAGGAGCACGGCGGCGACAAGGGCGCATGCGTCCAGGCCATGATCCAGACGGCCGTGGAACACATGTACGCCGAATCGGAGGAGAACCGCTTCCTGGAGGTCACCTACGCCAATGGCGACAAGGAAGTCCTGTACTTCAAGGACTTCAATTCCGGCGCCATGATCGAGAACATCGTGGGCCGCGCCAAGAAGATGGCGATCAAGGATTTCCTCGAGCACGACCAGAAGGGTCTGCGGGTCTCCCACCTGCTCCAGGCCTGCGTGGACGAGTTCAAGGAAAACGAGGACCTTCCCAACACCACGAACCCGGACGACTGGGCCCGGATCTCCGGAAAGAAGGGCGAGCGGATCGTTTACATCCGCACCCTCATTACCGGAAAGCAGGGCGCGGACACCGGACGCTCCATCGACACGGTGGCGAACACCGGGCAGTACCTGTAAAAGGCAGGGTGGCTGCGGGTGCCCTCACCGGGTACCCGCAGCCGACTGTTTTTCAGGCCACGGCCATGACGAGAGCGTGCAAGGCAATGACGCAAATGATCTCCCCACCAGCGCAAAGGCGTTCTAGGCTCTTCCGTACCGCCGAGTCGCGCAGTGCGGGGACGGGCACCGCACACGCAACCGAGCGCCAGCGGTACTTGAGCGGCGTCCACGACCGAGGGCGCCGCCGGGCAAGGAGGGCCGCATGACCGTACGGCGAGTAATGGGCATCGAGACGGAGTACGGGATCTCCGTCCCCGGACACCCCAACGCCAATGCCATGCTCACCTCGTCCCAGATCGTCAACGCCTACGCGGCGGCGATGCACCGGGCCCGCCGGGCCCGCTGGGACTTCGAGGAGGAGAATCCGCTGCGCGACGCGCGGGGCTTCGACCTCGCCCGCGAGGCGGCCGACTCCAGCCAGCTCACCGACGAGGACATCGGCCTGGCCAACGTGATCCTCACCAACGGCGCACGGCTCTACGTGGATCACGCCCACCCGGAGTACAGCGCGCCGGAGGTCACCAACCCCAGGGACGCCGTCCTGTGGGACAAGGCGGGCGAGCGCATCATGGCCGAGGCGGCCGAGCGGGCCGCCCAGCTGCCGGGCGCGCAGCCGATCCACCTCTACAAGAACAACACCGACAACAAGGGCGCCTCCTACGGCACGCACGAGAACTACCTGATGAAGCGGGAGACCCCGTTCTCGGACATCGTGCGCCACCTGACGCCCTTCTTCGTCTCCCGTCAGGTCTTCGCCGGGGCGGGCCGCGTCGGCATCGGCCAGGACGGGCACGAGCACGGCTTCCAGCTCAGCCAGCGCGCGGACTACTTCGAGGTCGAGGTCGGGCTCGAGACGACGCTCAAGCGCCCGATCATCAACACGCGCGACGAGCCCCACGCGGACGCCGAGAAGTACCGCCGGCTGCACGTGATCATCGGCGACGCGAACCTGTCGGAGATCTCGACGTACCTGAAGCTGGGCACGACGGCCCTGGTGCTGTCCATGATCGAGGACGGCTTCATCGCGGTCGACCTCGCCGTCGACCAGCCCGTGCGCACGCTGCACCAGGTGTCGCACGACCCGGCCCTGAAGCGGCTCGTCACGCTGCGCAGCGGCCGGACACTCACCGCGGTCCAGCTCCAGATGGAGTACTACGAGCTGGCCCGCAAATACGTGGAGGAGCGCTACGGCGCGGACGCCGACGACCAGACCAAGGACGTCCTGACCCGCTGGGAGGACACCCTCAACCGCCTGGAGAATGACCCGATGAGCCTGGCCGGCGAGCTGGACTGGGTCGCCAAGCGGGAGCTCATGGAGGGCTACCGGCGCCGTGACGACCTCGACTGGGACGCCGCCCGGCTGCACCTGGTCGACCTCCAGTACGCCGACGTACGGCCCGACAAGGGCCTCTACAACCGTCTGGCGGCCCGCGGGCGCATCAAGCGCCTGCTGACCGAGGAGGACGTGGAGAGGGCCCGTACGAAGCCGCCGGAGGACACCCGCGCGTACTTCCGCGGGCGCTGCCTGGAGCAGTACGCGGACGACGTCGCGGCGGCCTCCTGGGACTCGGTGATCTTCGATCTTCCGGGGCGGGACTCGCTGCAGCGGGTTCCAACCCTGGAACCGCTTCGCGGAACGCGTAATCACGTCAAGGAGCTGCTGGATCGCTGCCGCACGGCGGAAGACCTGGTCAAGGTCCTGTCGGGACACTGAACGCACGGCGGACCGGGCACGCCCGCGCGGGGTGAAAACCCCGTGCCAGGGAATCAAGGAGGTGGGCCCCGTACGTTGGAAGAACTGCGGGGCCGATGTCGGACCCTGCTTGTAGGGTCTGATCAAGAACGTCGAACCGAGCGGGGTGAGGGTTATGGCGACCAAGGACACCGGCGGCGGACAGCAGAAGGCGACGCGTTCCACCGAGGAGGTCGAGGAGCAGGCGCAGGACGCGCAGGCCTCCGAGGACCTCAAGGAGCGCCAGGAGAAGCTTTCGGACGACGTGGACTCCGTGCTGGACGAGATCGACGACGTCCTCGAGGAGAACGCCGAGGACTTCGTGCGGTCCTTCGTCCAGAAGGGCGGCCAGTAGGCCCCCTCGGACTGACGAGCGGGCGTGAGCGCTGCGTGCGGTGCGGTCGAGACCGTGCCGCGCGCAGCATGCGTTTCGTGCCCGGACCGGGACGTGTTTCTTTGGTTCCGCCGGGCATGTGGATCACCGCCGTCGGACGGGTAGGGTCCGTGGCATACCAGGCCCGGCCGGGACACCGCGCCGGGGAGTTTTCCAGGATCGGCCCGACGTCACAGGGCGGGCTGTTGCATACGTGGAAGGAATCGCGTGGAAGCCAACACTCGTAGCACCGGGCGTCTACCAGCTGCCTTCCTGACGCCGGGATCGTCGTCCTTCGTGGACTTCCTGTCCGAGCACCAGCCCGAACTGCTGCCGGGCAACAGGAAGTTGCCGCCCGTCCAGGGCGCGATCGAGGCGCCGCACGGCACCACGATCGTGGCCGTGACGTTCCCCGGCGGCGTCGTGCTCGCCGGTGACCGGCGGGCCACGATGGGCAATGTCATCGCGCAGCGGGACATCGAGAAGGTCTTCCCGGCGGACGAGTACTCGGCGGTGGGCATCGCCGGTACGGCGGGCCTCGCCGTGGAGATGGTGAAGCTGTTCCAGCTGGAGCTGGAGCACTTCGAGAAGGTCGAGGGCGCGCAGCTGTCCCTGGAGGGCAAGGCGAACCGGCTGTCGACCATGATCCGTTCCAACCTCGGCATGGCCATGCAGGGCCTGGCCGTGGTGCCGCTCTTCGCGGGGTACGACGTGGACCGCGGCAAGGGCCGCATCTTCTCCTACGACGTCACGGGCGGCCGCTCCGAGGAGCAGGGCTACGCGGCGACGGGCTCCGGCTCGATCTTCGCGCGCGGCGCCATGAAGAAGCTCTACCGGGACGACCTGAACGAGTCCGAGGCCACCACGCTCGTGGTCCAGGCGCTGTACGACGCGGCAGACGACGACTCGGCGACCGGTGGTCCCGATGTCGCCCGCCGGATCTACCCGATCGTCACCGTGATCACCGACGACGGCTTCCGCCGGCTCACCGAGGACGAGTCCTCCGAGATCGCCCGCTCCGTCCTGCAGCGGCGTCTCGAGCAGCCGGACGGTCCGCGGGCCGCGCTGCTCTGAGCGCGGGCGCGTGAGCTTCTTGATCAGGTGATCCAGTGACTTCGACAGAAAGGGACGGATAACCGGTGTCGACGCCGTTCTATGTCTCACCCCAGCAGGCCATGGCCGACCGGGCGGAATACGCCCGCAAGGGCATCGCCCGCGGCCGCAGCCTGGTCGTGCTGCAGTACGCCGACGGCATCGTGTTCGTCGGCGAGAACCCGTCCCGCGCGCTGCACAAGTTCAGCGAGATCTACGACCGGATCGGCTTCGCGGCCGCCGGCAAGTACAACGAGTACGAGAACCTCCGCATCGGCGGCGTGCGCTACGCCGACCTGCGCGGCTACACCTACGACCGGGGCGACGTCACCGCCCGCGGCCTGGCCAACGTGTACGCCCAGACGCTGGGCACGATCTTCTCCAGCGTCGGCGAGAAGCCGTACGAGGTGGAGCTGGTCGTCGCCGAGGTGGGCGAGACGCCCGAGGCCGACCAGATCTACCGGCTGCCGCACGACGGCTCGATCGTCGACGAGCACGGCTCGGTGGCGGTCGGCGGCAACGCGGAAACGATCAGCGGCTACCTCGACCAGCGCCACCGGGACGGCATGACGCTGGCGGAGGCGCTGCGGCTGGCGGTGCAGGCGCTGTCCCGCGACACCAACGGCAGCGAGCGGGAGATCCCCGCGGAGCGGCTGGAGGTCGCGGTGCTGGACCGTACCCGGCCGCAGAAGCGGAAGTTCCGGCGGATCACGGGCAGCCGGCTGTCGCGGCTGCTCGCCGAGGGCACCGGCGAGACGCCCGCGGGCTCCTCGGACGCGGACGACTCCGACGAGTAGCCGCCACCCGCGTCACCTCGCGTCGCCGCGCGCCCCGGACCCTTGTGGGACCGGGGCGCGCGGCGTGTGCGGCGGGAGGTGTGCCGGGCGTCAGAGGCGGGCCGGCGGGGCCGTGGAGCCCCGGACGACGAGTTCGACGGGGATGTCGCCGGCCTCCGGTGCGCGGCCCTCCAGGACCGCCAGGAGGGCGCGCATGCCGCGCTCGCCGAACAGCTCCGCGTCCAGGCGGACCGTGGTCAGCTCCGGGTCGATCGCCGTGGCGAGGGCGAGGTCGTCGAGGCCGGTCACGGACACGTCGGACGGGACGGCGAGGCCCAGCCGGCGGATCGCCTTGTAGGCGCCGGCCGCGAGCTTGTCGTCGTCGCAGACCACCGCCGTCGGACGGGCGCCCGGCAGGGTCAGGGCGGCCTCGGTGGCGGCCCGGGCGCCGTCGATCGAGATGGGGGCCCGGGCGGTGCGGATCCCGGTCCCGGGCACCCGGCCGAGCCGCGCGGCGAGTTCCCGGGCGCGCACCTCGAACGTCCAGGAGGGCACGTTGGCCGCCAGATGCAGGAAGTTCCGGTGTCCCAGCGCGAGCAGGTGCTCGGTGACCTGGCGCACGCCGTCCGCGATGTTGAGGTTCACCGTCGCCGCGCCGAGGCTGCCCTCCGGGTCGCTGTCCAGCATCACCAGCGGAAGCTGGTCGCCCCGGATCGCGGAGAGCGCGTCCGCCGCCATCGAGGACGCGATGACGCCGTCCAGGGCCGCCTGGGCCGACGCGAAGGGGTCACGGGCCGGTCCGACGCCCTCGGGGGAGGGGTAGAGCACCACGCCGAAGCCGTGCTCGGCGGCGACCCGCGCGGCGCCCGTGTAGACCCCGGCGAAGAACTCCGTGGTGAGCGCCGGGACGACCAGCAGGACCGTGCGGGTGCGGCCCAGCCGCAGATTGCGGGCCGCGAGGTTCGGGCGGTAGCCCAGGTCGCGCGCGGCGTCGCGCACGCGCTGCGCGGTGGCCTCCGAGACGCGCCCGCGCCACTTGTCGCCCAGCACCAGGGAGACCGCGGCCTGGGAGACCCCGGCGGCCTGGGCGACGTCCCGGCTCGTGGGGCGTGTGCTGCCTCGTGCCACCGTGGGCCCGCTCCTTCGTCTGGACTCGTGAACTGGGCACATGGTACGTATGACAGAGGTAGTTATACGTAAAACTCGTGTCGGTGGCCGGAAGCGTCACGGGCGGACGGAGGGCGGACATGGCCACGGGATATCTGGAGATCCTCAGGGCGAAACACGCCACCCGCCTACTCGTCGGCACCCTCGTGGGCCGGCTGCCCAACGCCACGGCGGCCATCGCGATCGTCCTGTTCGTGCGCGCCGAGGGCGGCACGTACAGCCTCGCGGGCGCGCTCGCGGCCGTGTACGGCGTCTCCAACGCCGTGGGACAGCCGCTGCTCGGGCGGCTCGTCGACCTGTACGGGCAGCCGCGCGTCCAGCTGCCCGCCGCGCTCGCCTCCGCCCTGGCCATGGCCGTCTTCGCCTTCGCCGGCACCGACCCGCTCTTCGTCGCCCACCTGGCGGTCGCCGCGGCCGGCCTGTTCACGCCACCCCTGGAGGGCGGCCTGCGGGCGCTGTGGCCCAGCGTGCTGCGCAAGGACGGGCAGGTGCACACGGCGTACGCCATGGACGCCGTCGCCCAGGAAGTGATGTTCACCGTCGGGCCGCTGCTCGTGACCCTGTGCACCGCCCTGTGGTCCGCGCAGGCCGGGCTCCTCGTCCTGAACGCCGTCGGCGTGCTCGGCGCGCTCTCCGTGGTGATCTCCGAGCCCTCGCGCGCCTGGCGGTCGGCGCCGCGCGAGGCGCACTGGCTGGGCGCGCTGCGCGCGGCGGGACTCCTCGCGCTCCTCGCCGCGTTCCTGTTCGTCGGCGTGGCGCTCGGCTCCATCACCGTGGCCGCCGTCTCCTACGCGGACGACCACGGCGGCGACGCCGTCTACGGCTGGCTGATGGCGGCCATCGGCCTCGGCGCCCTCGTCGGCGGCGCCGTGTACGGCGCCCGGCAGTGGGCCGGGGAACCCGCGCGGCGACTGCGCGTCCTGGTCGCCCTGCTGGCGGTGTGTTACCTGCCCCTGATGCTGATGCCGGGCCCCGTCGCCATGACGCTGCTCACCGTCGTCGCCGGCGTCTTCCTCGCACCGGCCATCGCCTGCGCGTTCGTCCTGGTCGACCGGCACGCGCCGCGCGGCACGGTCACCGAGGCGTTCTCCTGGCTCGTGACGACGTTCACCGTGGGCGCCTCCGTCGGAACGGGCCTGACGGGACCGGTCGTAGAGGCGGGCGGCGCCCTGTGGGGCTTCGCCGTACCGGCCGTCGCGGGCGGTGTCTCGTTGCTGGTGTTGACGGTTACGGGACGGGTACTCGCAGCTCCCGCCCGGGGTGCGGTCGTTGCCGCCGGTCCGGAAAATGATCCAAACCGTGCCGTCGAACCCCGTTTCAGCTCAGGGGATCGGGCGTAATGTTCACTCATGGACCGCCGCATTTTCGGGCTGGAGAACGAGTACGGCGTCACGTGCACGTTCAGGGGACAGCGCCGCCTGTCGCCTGACGAGGTGGCGCGGTACCTCTTCCGCCGTGTCGTGTCATGGGGCCGAAGCAGCAATGTCTTTCTGCGAAACGGCGCCCGCCTCTATCTCGACGTGGGGTCACATCCGGAATACGCCACACCCGAATGTGACAACGTGATCGAACTGGTCACCCACGACAAGGCCGGCGAACGCATTCTCGAAGGACTCCTGGTGGACGCGGAACGACGCCTGCACGAGGAGGGAATCGCGGGCGACGTCTACCTCTTCAAGAACAACACCGACTCGGCGGGCAACTCCTACGGGTGCCACGAGAACTATCTCGTCGCCCGGCACGGGGAGTTCTCCCGGCTCGCCGACATCCTCATTCCGTTCCTGGTGACCAGGCAGCTCCTGTGCGGCGCCGGCAAGGTGCTGCAGACCCCGCGCGGGGCCGTCTACTGCGTCAGCCAGCGCGCCGAGCACATCTGGGAGGGCGTCTCCTCGGCGACGACCCGCTCCCGGCCGATCATCAACACGCGCGACGAGCCGCACGCGGACGCCGAGCGCTACCGCCGCCTGCACGTCATCGTGGGCGACTCGAACATGTCCGAGACGACGATGCTCCTCAAGGTCGGCGCCACCGACCTGGTGCTCCGCATGATCGAGGCGGGCACCGTCATGCGCGACCTCACCCTGGAGAACCCGATCCGGGCGATCCGCGAGGTCAGCCACGACATCACCGGCCGCCGCAAGGTCCGCCTGGCCAGCGGCCGCGAGGCCTCCGCCCTGGAGGTGCAGCGGGAGTACTACGAGAAGGCCGTGGACTTCTGCGAGCGGCGCGGCATCCGCACCGGCACCGTCGAGCAGGTCCTGGAGCTGTGGGGCCGCACGCTGGACGCGATCGAGACCGAGGACCTCGACCGCATCGGCACCGAGATCGACTGGGTCATGAAGTACAAGCTCCTGGAGCGGTACCGCGCCAAGCACAACATGACCATGTCGCACCCGCGGGTCGCGCAGATAGACCTCGCCTACCACGACATCCACCGGCGTCGTGGCCTCTACTACCTGCTCGAGAAGAAGGGTCAAGCAGCCCGGATCTGCAACGACTTGAAGATCTTCGAGGGCAAGTCCGTTCCGCCGCAGACCACCAGGGCCCGGCTGCGCGGCGACTTCATCCGGCGGGCCCAGGAACAGCGCCGCGACTTCACCGTCGACTGGGTGCACCTGAAGCTGAACGACCAGGCGCAGCGCACGGTGTTGTGCAAGGACCCGTTCCGCTCCGTGGACGACCGCGTGGAGAAGCTCATCGCCGGCATGTGAGCCGGTGCCGGACACCCTCTGGGGGCCACGGCCGGTCCGGCGACGGCTCACGAAAGGACGCCCGGTGCCCGGAGGTGTTCACCGCCTCCGGGCACCGGGCGTTCTCAGGTCGTAGAGTGGCGGCCATTGCCCCCCACCCCCGAACCCAGTTGGACTGATGAACTACACCATGAAACGACGCGTCGCGGCGCTGCTCGCCGTTCCCGCACTGTTGTTCACCGCCGCGTGCGGTTCGGACGACGACAGCAACGGCGACGCGGCGGCCGGCGTCGCCCAGGTCAAGGGAAAGGTCGGGGAGAAGCCCGAGATCTCCGTGCCCAAGGACGGCAAGCCGTCCCAGAAGACGGTGACCGAGACCGTCTCCGAGGGCAGCGGCAGCGCGATCAAGGCCTCCGACTTCGTCCGGCTGGACTGGACCGTCAGGAAGTGGGGCGGCGACCAGGACCTGGGCGGTACATGGGCGGCTCCGCAGACCGGCGCCAAGACGCCCAAGCAGCAGTCCGTCGAGCAGGTCGGCAAGCAGAGCCAGCAGCTGCCCGCCAAGGTCCTCGAGGCCGTCAAGGGCAAGAAGGCGGGCAGCCGCATCCTCGTGCAGGGCACCGCCGGTGACCTCATCGGGCAGAACCTCAACCCCCAGTCCGGCATCACCGCCAAGGACGTGCTGATCTGGGTCGTCGACCCGGTCGGCGCCGCCGCCGTCGACGCCAAGGGCGAGGCCAAGGGCGAGCAGGCCGCCTCCGAGGCCGGCCTGCCCGAGGTGAAGGCCGCACCGCGGAAGGCCGCGACCATCACCGTCCCCAAGGGCGTCAAGCCCCCCAAGGACCTCAAGCAGCAGGTGCTGATCAAGGGCGACGGCAAGAGGGTCGAGGCCGGCCAGGGACTCGTCGCCCAGTACACCGGGGTCAAGTGGGAGGACGGCAAGAAGTTCGACTCCTCCTGGGACCACGGCGGCGCCACCGCCTTCCAGATCGGCACCGGAGCCGTCGTGCAGGGCTGGGACAAGGGCCTCGTCGGCAAGAACGTGGGCGACCGCGTCCTGCTGGTGATCCCGCCCTCCCTCGGCTACGGCGCCAACCCGCAGAGCGAGCTGGCGAAGAACACGCTGGTCTTCGTGGTCGACATCCTCGGCACCGTCTGATCCCCCGGCACCGTCCGGCGGGGAAGTCTGTGAGACTGTCCGCGACGCAGGTCAGCAACAAGGAGAGATGAAGTGAGCATCGACAAGCCCGAGATCGACTTCCCGGGCGGCGAGCCCCCGGCGGACCTCGAGATCAAGGACATCTGGGAGGGCGACGGCGAGGTGGCCAAGGCCGGCCAGACCGTCACGGTCCACTACGTGGGCGTGGCCTTCAGCACCGGCGAGGAGTTCGACGCCAGCTGGAACCGTGGCACCCCCTTCCGCTTCCCGCTGGGCGGCGGCCGGGTCATCAAGGGCTGGGACCAGGGCGTGCAGGGCATGAAGGTCGGCGGGCGCCGCCAGCTGACCATCCCGGCCCACCTCGCCTACGGCAACCAGAGCCCGACCCCGGCCATCAAGCCCGGCGAGACCCTGATCTTCGTGGTCGACCTGCTCGGCGTCTGACCGTCGTACGACAGGACCCGATCACCTGGGGCCCATGCCCGTCCGGGCATGGGCCCTCGGCTTTTGTCAGGACACCGCGGAGCGGTACGGTCATCGATCGTAAGCACCATAGGGAGGCGAAGCGCGTCGATGGCCATTGCCAAGGCCGAGCGGCTGATGAACCTGGCGCTGTGTCTGCTCGGGACGCGGCGGCCGCTCAGCAAGCGCGAGCTGCGCGAGTCCATCGAGGCCTACCTCGAAGCGGGCACTGACGACTCCTTCAACCGGATGTTCGAGCGCGACAAGGACGACCTGCGCGAACTCGGCCTCGTCATCGAGACCGTGGAGAACATCGACGGCGAGGTCGGCTACCTCGCCCGCCGCGACAGCAACCGCCTGCCGCCCATCACCCTCGACGCCGAGGAGGCCGCTGCCCTCGGGCTGGCCGCCAAGGTGTGGCAGCAGGCCCGGCTCGCCGGCGCCGCCAGCGGCGCCCTGCAGAAGCTGCGCGCCGCCGGT
Source organism: Streptomyces sp. NPDC037054 (assembly GCF_055606745.1). Classification (NCBI taxonomy): domain Bacteria; kingdom Bacillati; phylum Actinomycetota; class Actinomycetes; order Kitasatosporales; family Streptomycetaceae; genus Streptomyces; species Streptomyces sp. NPDC037054. The sequence continues at coordinate 23,552 of NZ_JBVJSJ010000010.1, forward strand.
CTCCCCGAGGACGTCGACCCGTACGAGGCGCACAGCGCGCTGGAACCGCGCATCCCCGTGCACGAGGCCGCCTTCGAACCGCTGATGCTGGCCTGCCGCGACCGCCGCCCCGTCGTCTTCGACTACCGCAAGGCCACCGCCGCGCGCCCCGAGCAGCGGCACGTCGAACCCTGGGCGCTGGAGTGCTGGCGCGGCCACTGGTACCTGGCCGGCTGGGACCGCGACCGGGGCGCCGAGCGCGTCTTCCGGCTGTCCCGCATCACCGGCAAGGTGCGCTCGCGCGGCGGCCTGTTCACCGCCCAGGTCCCCGACGTCGTCACCGTCCGCGAGACCGTCGCGAGCTGGGCCGGCGAGACCGCGGACCGCACGGCGCGCATCCGGCTGCGCACGGACGCCGGTTACCCCCTTCGGGCGAAGGCCACCGCCGTCCGGGAACTCGGCGACGGCTGGGACGAGTTGGAGATTCCGTACGGGCACGGACTGGACGCCTGGCTGGTCGAGTTCGGGCCGGACGTGGTGGTCCTGGAGCCCGCCGAGCTGCGGGCCGACGTGGTGGACCGGCTGCGTGCCGTCGCCAAGGGCTGAGGGGGAGCGGACAACACTGTGGCAGGCAAACCGGTCAGGCCCACGAGCGCCATCGACCAGACCCGGCGGATGCTCTCCCTGGTGACCTATCTGCGGGAGCGCCCCGGCGCCCGCATCGAGGACGTCGCGCGCGCCTTCGGCATCACCGAGGACGAGCTGGTGTCCGACCTCGACGTGCTGCCCATGTGCGGCACCAGCTTCCGCGGCGGCGACCTGCTCGACATCGACACCGACGGCGAGCGCATCTGGTGGCACAACCCGGCCGCCCTCGGCGCCGAGGCCGCCGAGCCGCTGCGCCTCGCCGCCGACGAGGCGACCGCGCTGCTCGTCGCCGCCCGCGCCGTGGCCACCCTGCCCGGCCTGCGCGAGAGCGACCGGCAGGCCCTGCTGCGGGCCACCGCCAAGGTGGAGACCGCCGCCGGCGAGGCCGCCGGCGCCAGCTCCCGGCTCTCGGTCACCTTCGAGTCGGAGGGCGGTGTCTTCGCCGACGTCGACCGCGCCATCGCCGAGCGCCGCCGCCTGTGGATCCGCTACTACTCACCGGCCCGCGACGAGGTCACCGAGCGGGAGATCGACCCCATCCGCCTGGTCAGCGTCGGGCACACCTACGTCGAGGCCTGGTGCCGGCGCTCCGAGTCGCGCCGCACCTTCCGGCTGGACCGGGTCGCCGAGATCAAGATCCTGGACGAGCCGTCCGCACCGCCCGAGGTGGAGCTGCGGGACCTGTCGGAAGGGCTCGTGCAGCCGGCCGCCGAGGACCCCGAGGTCGTCGTCGAGGTCGGTCCGGGCGGCCGCTGGGTCGCCGAGTACTACCCGCACGACAGCGCGGACGAGCTGCCGGACGGCGGGCTGCGCATCAGCCTGCGCACCCCCGACCCGGCCTCCCTGCGGCGCCTCGCGCTGCGGCTCGGCCGCGACGGCCGGATCGTCTCCCCGCCCGAGCTCGCCGACAGCGCCCGGCAGGCGGCCCGCGAGGCCCTGGCGGCGTACGAGGAGACGGCGCCGGGGCAGCCGGGGGCGGTGGTGCCCGTGGCGCAGGACGGGCAGGACGACAGGCAGGAGCGGGTGCTGTGAGCGAGTCGGCGACGTCGGGTGCGCGGGGCATGACGGTGGCGTCCGCGTTCGCGGGGATGAGAAGCGTCGCCCCGGTGGTGTTCCGGGCGGGCTGCCCGGAGTGCCGCGCGAGTTTCGAGCTCGCCGCGGGCGACCTGCGCCTGACCATAGGCGCCACGAGCCGCACCACGTTCTACACCTTCACCTGCCCGGACTGCGGCACGGCGGTGCGCAAGCCGGCGGGCGAGCGGATAGTCGAGCTCCTCACCGGCGGCGGCGTGCGGACGCTGCGGGTGCACTCGACGGTCTAGGCTCGACGTCATGTTCTGGCCGATGTTCGCGATTGCTCTGGGTTTCCTGGGACTTCTGGTCCTCGCGGTGTTCGCCGTGCGTGTCTTCGTGGAGGCGGAGCGTCTCGGCAGGCAGGTGTCGGACTCCGCGCGCCGTATCAACAGGGCGGCCGAGGATCTGGAGCGCGCCGCGGAGAGCACGGCGCGCGCCGCGGAAGCGCTGTGAGCGCCGCGGAAGCCCTGTGAGTGACGCCGCGCCCGCCCTCGGGGGTGGGCCCGGAGCTCAAGCCGTTACGGACCGCTTCGCCCTGTTGGCCTGCGGGGGCGGCAGGTAGGCTGCTTGTCGCGGCCGGAGAACGAGGCCCGGCCGCGGACGGGAGTACGCACAGGGGTCGCACGGGGATTGCCTCACGTTCACCCCTGAGCGTTACGATCGCTGGCAGCGCGATCTGTCGGACAGGTGTCCGACCGGTCGGACGGCATCCCACCCCAAGCCGCCTCGGTGAGAAGGTAAAGACTTATGTTCGGAAGGCTCGGCGCTCCCGAGATCATTCTCATCCTCGTCGTCATCATCCTGCTGTTCGGCGCGAAGAAGCTTCCGGACATGGCGCGTTCGCTCGGCAAGTCGGCGCGCATCCTGAAGAGCGAGGCCAAGGCGATGAAGGAGGAGAAGTCCTCCACCCCCGCCCCGGCCGACCCGCCCAACAACGACGAGCAGCCCCCGGCCCAGCGCATCATCCAGGCCGCTCCCGGCGACGTGTCCACCTCCCGTCCGGTCAACGAGCCGACGGACACGACCAAGCGCTGACGCGGGGCCGGTGACCTCCGGCCCGCCCGCACGAGATGGGAATGTGGGTTGCTGAAGCCTGCCCGCAAGAAGGAGAAGGATCCGGAGGGGCGGATGCCCCTCGCGGAGCACCTTCGTGAGCTCCGCAACCGGCTCGCGAAAGCGCTGCTGGCCATCGTTGTCGTCACGGTCGGCGCCGCCTTCTTCTACAACGACATCATCAACTTCTTCACGGAGCCGATCCTCAAGTCGGTGGGTTGCAAGGAGTCCTTCGAGGAGCTGGCGAACTCCCGCTCCACGTCGCCGTGCGCGCAGATCACCATCAACGGTCTGCTGACGCCGTTCACACTGGCGCTGAAGGTGTCCCTGATGGCCGGTGTGGTGCTGGCCGCCCCCGTGTGGCTCTACCAGCTGTGGGCGTTCGTCGCCCCCGGTCTGCACGGGCACGAGAAGAAGTACGCGTACGCGTTCGTGGCCACGGGCTTCCCGCTGTTCCTCGGCGGCGCCTACTTCGCCTACCGGGTGCTGCCCACCACCGCGAAGGTCCTGATCGAGTTCACCCCGTTCGGCGTCGACAACCTGCTGCCGCTGGACGACCTGCTCGACCTGGTCACGCGCATGGTGATCGTCTTCGGGCTCTCCTTCGAGCTGCCGCTGCTGCTGATCATGCTCAATCTCACCGGAGCGCTGAGCGGCAAGCGGATGCTCGGCTGGTGGCGCGGAATGATCATGGGCATCACGGTGTTCGCGGCCATCGCGACGCCGAGCACGGACCCGCTGACGATGATGGCCCTCGCCGGACCCATCTGGATCCTGTACTTCACGGCGGTCGCCGTCTCCCTCCTCAACGACCGGCGCCGGCGCCGCCGCGAGGCTCTGGAGCCCGCCGACGACGAGGCGTCCGAGCTGGACCTGACCCCCGAGGACATCGGCGAGGTCGAACCGGTGACCGCGCGGCGCGCCCTGCCCGAGCAGGCGGGCGGCGACCGGGTCAACGGTTATGACGACGTGACCTGAAGACCGGGCAGTACCTCATAAGGTCAGGCCGTGACCTGCGAGATCACCCTCTTCGTCAACCCCACCGCGGGCCGCGGCCGGGGCGCCCGCGCGGCGCAGCCGGCCGCTTCCGCGTTGCGGGCGGCCGGCTTCTCCGTCCGCACCGTCCTCGGCGAGCACGCCGAGGACGCCCTCATACGCGCGCGTGCCGCCGTCGCGGACGGCACCGGCGCCCTGATAGCCGTCGGCGGCGACGGCATGGCGAGCCTCGCCCTGCAGGCCGTCGCCGGCACGAGCACCCCGCTCGGCCTGGTCGCCGTCGGCACCGGCAACGACTTCGCCCGCGCCCTCGGCCTGCCGGTGCGCGACCCGGCCGCCGCGGGCCGCCTGATCGCCGACGCGCTCAAGGGCGGGCGGCTGCGCGACGTCGACCTCGGCAGGGTGGGCGACCAGTGGTTCGGCACGGTGCTCGCCTCCGGCTTCGACTCGCGCGTGAACGACCGCGGCAACCGGATGCGGTGGCCCACCGGCCGTGCCAAGTACGACCTGGCGATGCTCGCCGAACTCGCGGCGTTCCGGCCCTTCCCGTACCGCATCCGGCTCGACGACGGCGAGGTCCGGGAGGTCGAGGCCACCCTCGTCGCCGTCGGCAACGGCTCGTCGTACGGCGGCGGCATGCGGATCTGCCCCGGCGCCGACCTCGGCGACGGGCTGTTCGACATCACGGTGGTCGGGGACTGCTCCCGGGCGACGCTGCTGAAGGTGTTCCCGAGCGTCTACAAGGGTGCCCACGTCGACCACCCCAAGGTCACCGTGGTGCGGGCGGCGCGGATCGAGATCGCCGCGGACGGGATCACCGGGTACGCCGACGGCGAGCCGCTCGGCCCGCTGCCGCTGACGGCACGCTGCGTGCCCGGCGCGGTACGCGTCGTGGGCCCGTGAGCTGGGCGTACCCCGGGTCCGGCGGGATGCGATCCGGATAATGATCGTCCTGTTGTCAGTGCGGCCCGGTACGCTCGAAAGCACGATGACAGAGGATCTCTCACCGGCCGAGCGGTACGCGGCCGCCCGCAGGCGCGCTGCCGAGCAGGCCACCGCGCTCGCCTCCTTCCGCGAGATGTACGACTTCGGCCTCGACCCCTTCCAGATCGAGGCCTGTCAGGCCCTCGAGGCCGGAAAGGGCGTGCTGGTGGCGGCGCCCACCGGCTCCGGCAAGACGATCGTCGGCGAGTTCGCCGTCCACCTCGCCCTCCAGCAGGGCAAGAAGTGCTTCTACACGACACCCATCAAGGCGCTGTCGAACCAGAAGTACGCCGACCTCTGCCGCCGCTACGGCACGGACAGGGTCGGCCTGCTCACCGGCGACAACAGCGTGAACTCCGACGCGCCGGTGGTCGTCATGACCACCGAGGTCCTGCGGAACATGCTGTACGCGGGCTCCCAGACCCTCCGCGGACTGGGATACGTGGTGATGGACGAGGTGCACTACCTCTCCGACCGCTTCCGCGGCGCCGTCTGGGAGGAAGTGATCATCCACCTTCCCGAGTCGGTGACGCTGGTGTCGCTGTCGGCGACCGTGTCGAACGCCGAGGAGTTCGGCGACTGGCTCGACACCGTCCGCGGCGACACCGAGGTGATCGTCTCCGAGCACCGGCCCGTGCCGCTGTTCCAGCACGTCCTGGCCGGGCGCCGGATGTACGACCTCTTCGAGGAGGCCGAGGGCCACAAGAAGGCCGTCAACCCCGACCTGACGCGCATGGCCCGGCTGGAGGCGAGCCGTCCGTCGTACCAGGACCGGCGGCGCGGCCGGCACATGCGCGAGGCCGACCGGGAGCGCGAGCGCAGACAGCGGTCCCGGATCTGGACGCCGAGCCGGCCCGAGGTCATCGAGCGGCTCGACGCCGAGGGCCTGCTGCCCGCGATCACCTTCATCTTCAGCCGCGCCGCCTGCGAGGCCGCCGTCCAGCAGTGCCTCTACGCGGGCCTCCGGCTCAACGACGAGGAGGCCCGTGAGAGGGTCCGGACCCTCGTCGAGGAGCGCACGGCCTCCATCCCGCCCGAGGACCTGCACGTCCTCGGCTACTACGAGTGGCTGGAGGGCCTGGAGCGCGGCATCGCCGCCCACCACGCGGGCATGCTGCCGACGTTCAAGGAGGTCGTGGAGGAGCTGTTCGTCCGCGGCCTGGTCAAGGCCGTGTTCGCGACGGAGACGCTGGCGCTGGGCATCAACATGCCGGCCCGCTCCGTGGTGCTGGAGAAGCTCGTCAAGTGGAACGGCGAGCAGCACGCCGACATCACCCCCGGCGAGTTCACCCAGCTCACGGGACGAGCCGGGCGGCGCGGCATCGATGTCGAGGGCCACGCCGTGGTGCTGTGGCAGCGCGGCATGAACCCCGAGCACCTCGCCGGACTCGCGGGCACGCGCACGTATCCGCTGCGCTCCAGCTTCAAGCCGTCGTACAACATGGCGGTCAACCTGGTCGAGCAGTTCGGGCGGCACCGCTCGCGCGAGCTGCTGGAGACCTCGTTCGCGCAGTTCCAGGCCGACAAGTCGGTCGTCGGGATCTCCCGGCAGGTGCAGCGCAACGAGGAGGGCCTGGAGGGCTACAAGGCCTCCATGACCTGCCACCTCGGCGACTTCGAGGAGTACGCGCGGCTGCGCCGCGAACTGAAGGACCGCGAGACCGAGTTGGCCAGGCAGGGCGCGTCCCAGCGTCGCGCGGAGGCCGCCGTCGCGCTGGAGAAGCTCAAGCCCGGCGACGTCATCCACGTGCCCACCGGCAAGTACGCGGGCCTCGCCCTCGTGCTGGACCCGGGCCTGCCCGCGGGCCGGGCGGGCGGACACCGCGGCGTCGAGTACCACGACGGGCCGCGCCCGCTGGTCCTCACCGCCGAGCGGCAGGTCAAGCGGCTCGCGTCCATCGACTTCCCGGTGCCCGTGGAGGCCCTGGAGCGGATGCGGATCCCGAAGTCCTTCAACCCGCGCTCGCCGCAGTCCCGCCGCGACCTCGCGTCGGCGCTGCGCACCAAGGCCGGGCACATCCCGCCCGAGCGGCACCGCAAGCGCCGTTCGCAGGCCGCCGACGACCGGGAGATCGCCCGGCTGCGCACCGCGCTGCGCGCCCACCCCTGCCACGGGTGCAACGACCGTGAGGACCACGCCCGTTGGGCCGAGCGCTACCACCGGCTGCTGCGCGACACCTCGCAGCTGGAGCGCCGTATCGAGGGGCGCACGAACACGATCGCGCGGACCTTCGACCGGATCGTGGCGCTGCTGACCGAGCTGGACTACCTTCGCGGCGACGAGGTCACGGAGCACGGCAAGCGGCTCGCCCGGTTGTACGGCGAGCTGGACCTGCTCTCCAGCGAGTGTCTGCGCGAGGGTGTCTGGGAGGGCCTCGGGCCCGCCGAACTCGCCGCGTGCGTCTCGGCGTTGGTGTACGAGGCGCGGGCCGCCGACGACGCCATGGCGCCGAAGCTGCCGTCGGGGAAGGCCAAGGCCGCGCTGGGCGAGATGGTGCGGATCTGGGGGCGCCTCGACGCGCTGGAGGAGGACTTCCGGATCACCCAGACCGAGGGCGTCGGACAGCGCGAGCCGGACCTCGGCTTCGCTTGGGCCGCCTATCAGTGGGCCTCCGGGGCGGGCCTCGACGAGGTCCTGCGGGAGGCGGAGATGCCGGCCGGGGACTTCGTGCGCTGGTGCAAGCAGGTCATCGACGTGCTCGGGCAGATCTCGGCGGCCTCCGCCGCGGAGGGCTCGACGGTGGCGAAGAACGCCCGCAAGGCCGTCGACGGGCTGTTGCGGGGCGTCGTCGCCTACTCCTCCGTCGGGTAGCCCGCGAGGGTCGTCGTGGAGTGCGTGGCCGCGCGGAAGCCGGGATCGGTGAGCGCGGCCCGCACCCGCCGCAGGCCGGTCCCGTCGCCGTTGTCGTCGCCGCGCGCCTCGGTCCCGGCCAGTGCCGCATCGAGCCGCCGCAGCGCCTCGCCGCGGTCGGAGCCGTGGGCGACCACCCTGGCGGCGGGCGAGGCGTCGTGCGCCGCCGTGTCCCCGGCGCCGGTGGCCCCGTACAGGCGGGCCTCGACCGCGTGGCCGCGCGGCGGGCCGGGAGCCCGGACCACGCCCCGCTCACCCCGCGCCAGGCGCAGCGCCCAGGTGAGCAGATCGACGCCGTGGACCTCCTCGGTGACCGGATGGTCCGTCCCGCGCCGGGTGTCGACCTCCAGGAAGTACGCCTCCTCGCGGGCGGCGTCGTACAGGAACTCGACGGTACCCGCCGAGCGGTAGTCGAGCCACGCGCACAAGTCCCGTGCCCATGCCGCAAGCTGGGCGCGGACGTGATCGGGGAGTCGCGGGGCCGGGGCCTCCTCCAGCAGCCGCCGGCCCCGGTGCCGCAGGGAGCCGTCACGGTCGCCGAAGGTGACGACGAGGCCCTCGCCGTCGCCGAAGACCGGCACCTTCACGTGCCGGGCGTGCTCCACGAAGCGCTCCAGGTAGACGCCGCCCGTGAGGGGTGCCGTCCGCAACCGGTCCCAGGCGGCTGACAGTTCACCGGGGGAGCGGCATGTCGACATGGTGATTCCGCGGCCCCCGTCGGCCGGCTTCGGCAGCACCGGGTAGCCGATGCGGTCGGCCTCCCGCAGCGCCTCCTCGGCAGAGGTGAGCACGTCCGTGCCCGGGGTGAGGAGCAGCCCGGCCGCGTCGGCCGCGGCGCGCGCCGTGGGCCTGGCGCCGAACAGCTCCAGTTGCTCGGGCGTCGGGCCCACGAAGACGAGCCCGGCGTCCTCGCAGCGCCGCGCGAAGTCGGCGCCCCCGGTCGCGCGGCCCCGGCCCGGGTGGATCGCGCCCGCGCCGGTGTCCTTGGCGGCACGCAGGGCGAGGTCGGGGTCGGCGTACCCCGCGACGGCGCGCAGGCCCAGGGCGTGGGCCGTGCGGACGACGCGCTCGGCGACTTCGCCCTGGTCGGCGACGAGCAGCTTGTCGAAGGTCATGCGGCCCCTCGGTGCAGGCGGGTGCGGGCGGGTGCGGGCGGGTGCGGGCGAGAAGAGTACGGGGGACGGTCGTTGACGCCCGTGACGCACCGTGTGCGAGCGGCGCCCGAGCGTGCAAATGGGGCCGAGGGTACTCCTGTCATGAGACGGGTTTCAGGTGCTTGCCGAATATGCCATGAGGTTGATCCGGTCGGGCTAAGCTCGCCCGCAGCGCACCGAGTTGAGATGAATTCGCACGCTTGTTCCCCAATGCGCGGAAGGTGCCGCCTGCCTCCATGACGTACCCCTGCTTTCCCTTGGTTTCCATGACACATCCCCTTCCCCGGCAAGCTCCCCGTTCCTCCAGCCGATTCGTTTCAGAGGGCCTACATGGTGAGTGTTGAATCCCCTCCCGGTCGCCGTGAACTTCCGTACGCGCGCGTGCTGTTGCTGCCGGCCGCCCTGATGGCCGCGGTGACCGGGGCCGCCGTCGCCCTGGTGGCCGAGCCGGCCCGGACGGCCGTCGGCTGGTGCGGGGCCGTCGCCACGCTGCTGGTCGTCGCGGCCGCCGCCGAAGCCGTCCGCCGCGGGCGTGTCCTGCGCGACCTGCGTGCCGAACACGCCCGTCACACCACGTACCTGGAGCAGCGGCTCGCCGCCCAGGAGAGGGAGATGGGCCGCCTCGCCGAGGAGATCCTGCCCGCCGCGCTGCACCTCCTGCACGGCGGACTCTCGCCCCGCGACGCACTGCTGCGGCTGCCCGAACTCGACCCGTCCTACGCCGACTTGCGGCCTCCGCAGGTGTCGTTGCTCAAGACCGTGCTCAAGGTCATCGACACCGAGGAGTCCCTGCGCGACGCCTCGCAGCGCTCCTTCGTCAGCATCGCCCGGCGCGTCCAGGCGATCGTCCACCAGCAGGCCAAGGAACTGCGGGAGATGGAGGAGGACCACGGCCGCAACCCCGAGGTCTTCGACGACCTGCTCCGCATCGACCACGGCACCGCCCTGATCGGCCGCCTCGCCGACTCCGTCGCCGTCCTCGGAGGCGGCCGGCCCGGCCGCCAGTGGCCCCAGCCCGTCGCCCTCTACAGCGTGCTGCGCGGCGCCATGTCGCGGATCCTGGAGTACCGCCGCATCGAGCTGCACTCCATCGCCAAGGTCAACATCAAGGGCGTCTCCGTCGAGCCCGTCATCCACGCCGCCGCCGAACTCCTCGACAACGCCACCCGCTACTCGCCCCCGCACACCAAGGTGCACGTCACCGCCGTCGAGGTGCAGACCGGCGTCGCCATCGAGATCGAGGACGCTGGAGTCAACCTCAGCGAGGAGGCCCGCGACCGCATCGAGGGCATGCTGGAGCGCGCCAAGGCCGGCGCCGACCTCCAGGACCTCGGCGAGCACCCGCGCCTCGGCCTCGCCGTCGTCGGCCGCCTCTGCAAGGCACACAACATGCAGGTGTCGCTGCGCGCCTCCGCGTACGGCGGCGTCCGCGCCGTCCTGATCGTTCCGAGCAAGATGATGACGACCGAACCCGGCGTCGGACTCGCCCACGGCATCGGCGCCACGTCCGTGCCCAAGCAGGGCCCCGGCGCCCTGGAGGGCCCCAAGCGGACCCCCAAGAGGCGCCGCCCCACGAGCCCCCGCATCCCCGCGACGGTGTCCATGGAGGACGACGTCCCCGAGGTCACCGAGTGGACGGCGAACGGCCTGCCGCAGCGCCGCAGCAAGGTGAAGACCTCGCTCACCCAGCGCTACGCCGAACAGGCCGCCGCCGAGCGCGCCGCACGCGAGGCCCAGCGGTCCGGGGTCCCGGACGCCGCCGAGTCCCTCTGGACGGCGCCCGCGAGCGCGACCTCGCCCAAGGAGGAGGAGCCCCCGCCGGGCCTGTGGGTCGAGGCGTTCTGGGCGGGCCTCAAGGGCGACCCGGACCCCACCGCACTCACCCAGCCGACCACCCAGCCGACGACCGAGCCGGCCCGTGCCGAGGCCGACGACGAAGGGGACTTCAAGTGATCCAGCAGCGAGCCAACTTCGACTGGATGCTCAAGGACCTCGCCGACGGCGTGCCGGGCATCGAGATGATCGTCGTGCTGTCCGCCGACGGCCTGCGCATCGCCCGGCACGGCGGCGACCCCGACGCGGCCGACCGGGTCGCCGCCGCCTGCGCCGGACTGCAGAGCCTGGCGAGCGCCGTCGCCACCGAGATCCCCGACAGCGACGGCCGCATGAAGCTGGTCATCATCGAGATCGACGGCGGCTACTTCTACCTGATGGCCGCGGGCGCCAACGCCTACCTCGCCGTCCTCTCCGACGTCGTCGCCGAACCCGGCCTGATGAGCAACCGCATGCGCGACCTCGTCGTCCGGATCGGAGCCCACCTGACAAGTCCGCCCCGGCGGAACGGGCAGACCGTATGACTCCTCCGCGACGCCAGAGGCGCAACCCGCCGGAGGGACCTCCCCCGGACACCAAGGAAGCCAAGGAAGCCGAGGACTCCAAGGACGGCGAGGGCGAGGGCCGCAACCCCGAGCGGCTCTACGTCGTCGCCGGACCCGACGGCGAACGGGCCGAACTCGACCTCGTCACGCTGATCGTGGCCCGCGCCGAGCCCTCACCGTCCGCCACCCCCGAGCAGGCGGCACTTCTCCGGCTGTGCGCCGCCCCGCTCTCCGTGGCCGAGCTGTCGGCCTATCTGAACCTGCCGTTCAGCGTGGTGACCGTGCTGATCACCGAGCTGCTGACGGCCGAGCAGGTGCAGGCGCGCGCCCCGATCGTCCGCCAGGCGCTCCCCGACCGATCGATCCTCGAAGCGGTGATGCATGGACTTCAACGGCTCTGACACCATCCCGGGCCCACGGACCGAGGACCAACTGCCGCACACGGCCTCGGCCGCGGTGAAGATCGTGATCGTCGGGGGCTTCGGCGTCGGCAAGACCACCATGGTGGGTTCCGTCAGCGAGATCAGACCGCTGACCACCGAGGAGACGATGACGCAGGCCGGCATCGGCGTCGACGACGACTTCGGCTCGCCCACCAAGACGGCCACCACCGTGGCGATGGACTTCGGCCGCATCCGGATCACCGACCAGCTCGTCCTGTACCTGTTCGGCACGCCCGGCCAGGAGCGCTTCTGGTTCCTGTGGAACGGCCTGTTCGAAGGCGCGCTCGGTGCCGTCGTCCTCGTCGACGCCCGGCGCCTGGAGGGCAGCTTCGACGTTATGGGCCGCCTGGAGGAACGCGGCGTGCCGTTCGTCGTCGCCGTCAACTCCTTCCCCGACGCGCCCCGTTACCCGGTGCCCGACCTGCGGGCCGCCCTCGACCTGGCCGAGGACATCCCCATCATCGAGTGCGACGTGCGCCGCCGGGCCTCCAGCCGTGACGTCCTGCTGACCCTGATGCGCTTCCTGCACTCGCTCGCCATGTCGGGCTCCCTCACCTGACACCGCGCCCACCCGATCCGAACTCCCCCCGCTTCTCATGTCTTTCACGTCCTTCAGCTTCGGAGCGACCCACTGTGACGCCTGAATCCCACGCCCCGACCGGACCGGGCGACCCCCGGCTCGTCCCGCCCCCCGGCTGCCCCGCGCACGGCCTCGGCCCCGGCGGACTGCAACGGCTGCACGAGGTGGACGACCTGGAGGAGCTGTACGAGAAGCTGCGGGCCGAACACGGCCCCGTGGCGCCCGTGCTGCTCCACGACGACGTCCCCATGTGGGTCGTCCTCGGCCACGCCGAGAACCTCCACATGGTGCGCACGCCCTCCCAGTTCTGCCGCGACAGCCGTATCTGGACCCCGCTCAAGGAGGGCAGGGTCAAGCCCGACCACCCCCTCATGCCGCACATCGCCTGGCAGCCGATCTGCTCGCACGCCGAGGGCGACGAGCACAAGCGGCTGCGCGGCGCGGTCACCGGCGCCATGTCGACCATCGACTACCGCACCCTGCGCCGGCACATCAACCGCCACACCCAGGCACTCGTCAACCGCTTCTGCGAGCAGGGCCGCGCAGACCTCGTCGGACAGTTCGCCGAGCACCTGCCGATGGGCGTGCTGTGCGAGATCCTCGGCATGCCCGAGGAGTTCAACGACCGGCTGGTGGAGGCCGCCCGCGACACCCTCAAGGGCACCGAGACGTCCATGGCCAGCCACGCCTACGTCATGGAGGCCCTCGGCCGGCTCACCACGCGCAGCAGGGCCCGGCCCGACGAGGACTTCGCCGGCCACCTCGTCACCCACCCGGCCCGGCTCACCGACGACGAGGTCCGCGAGCACCTGCGCGTGGTGCTGCTCGCCGCCTACGAGGCCACCGCCAACCTCATCGGCAACGTGCTGCGCGTGGTGCTCACCGACCCGGGGTTCCGGGCGCAGCTCAGCGGCGGTCAGATGACCGTGCCCGAGGCGGTCGAGCAGTCCCTGTGGGACGAGCCGCCGTTCAGCACGGTCCTCGCCTACTTCGCCAAGCAGGACGTGGAGCTGGGCGGGCAGCACATCCGGGCCGGCGACGGCCTGCTGTTCGGCATCGCGCCCGGCAACGTCGACCCCCGGGTGCGGCCCGACCTCGCGGCCAACATGCAGGGCAACCGGTCCCACCTGGCCTTCGGCGGCGGCCCGCACGAATGCCCCGGCCAGGACATCGGCCGCGCCATCGCCGACACCGGCGTCGACGCGCTGCTGCTGCGGCTGCCCGACGTACAACTCGACTGCGACGAGGACGAGTTGTCGTGGCGGTCGTCCATCGCGTCGCGTCACCTGGTGGAGCTGCCGGTGCGCTTCGAGCCCAAGGAGCAGCAGGCGCTGACGGACGCGCCCGGCACGCCGGTCCCGCAGCAGAGCACCGACTGGGTCATCGGCACCGAACCGCCGCGGTCCGAGCCCGCGCCCCCGGCCCCGCCCGCACCGGCGGCCGTCCCGTGGCCCCAGCCGCCCGTCCCGCCGCAGCCGGCGCCCGCACCGGCCCGCCCGCTCGGCGCCTGGCAGCGCTTCCTGCGCTGGTGGCGCGGCTACTGACCGCCCGCCCACGTGTCGTACGACGCCCAGGCGTCGAGCACCCGCGCACTGCGGAACCGGTGGCGCCTGCCCGTGACCGGATCGGTGAACTCCAGCGCCCGCGCGAGCAGTTGCAGCGGGCGACGGAAGTCGCCGGCCGGTACGGGGCCGGTCACCACGGGATACAGCGGGTCGCCGAGGATCGGCACGCCCAGCGCGGTCATGTGCACCCGCAGCTGATGGGTCTGGCCGGTGCCGGGCAGCAGCCGGTACCGGCCCAGGCCGTGCGGCGCGGCGCCCGCGGCGGGGCCGTCCGCCGCCCGGTGCTCGACCAGTTCGATCCGGCTGACGGCGTTCGGCTCGCCCTCGACCTCGCGGGCGGTGAGGACACCGCGCTCCTTCACGATCCGGCTGCGCACCGTACGGGGCAGGCCGAGCCCGGGAGCGTACGGGGCTACGGCCTCGTACTCCTTGCGGACCTCCCGGTCCCGGAACAGCGTCTGGTAGGCGCCGCGCTCCTCGGGCCGCACGGTGAACAGCACCAGCCCGGCGGTGAGCCGGTCCAGGCGGTGCGCGGCGGTCAGCGTCGGGATGCCCAGCTCCCAGCGCAGCCGTGCGAGCGCGGTCTCGGCGACGTGGCCGCCGCGCGGGGTGGTGGCGAGGAAGTGCGGCTTGTCGGCGACGACGACGTGCTCGTCGCGGTGGACCACCTCCAGCGGGAACGGCACCCGGACCTCGGGCGGCAGTTCGCGGTGGAACCACACGAACATGCCCGGCTCGTACGGGGCGTCCGGCGCGACGGGACGCCCGTCCGTGCCGACGACCAGGCCCGCCTCGAACATGCCGTCGACCACCCCGGCGCCGGCCGCCGCGAGCCGCTCGGCCAGATGCTCCCGGACCGTGGCCCACGTCCCGCCGTGGGGCAGCCGCACCCGCACCGGGTCGACCCCGTCCCGCTGGGGGAGTGGGGCGGCGGGGACCGGTCTGCGGCGTCTCATCGGGCCAGCGTATGCGTGCGGGGACTACTGTCCGCGGGCCGCCCGTTCCACCTCCGCCTCCAGGGACTGCCGGGACGTCCCCTGCTCGGCGGCGTGCTCGGCGATCGCCCGCTGCGTGTCGCGGGAGAGGTCGCGCCAGGCCCGCCAGGCGGTCTCCCAGGTGGTGGTCTGCTGCGCGGACCAGGTGTGGTCGGTGGGGCGGCCGTACGCCTGCCGGAGCTTCTCGACCCGGGCGTGGGCCTCGTCGGCGGCGCGCTGCATGGCGACGAGTTCGTCGAAGGTGTGTGCCACGCGGCCGGATCCTAGGCGCGGCCGGGACACCCACCGGCCGCGCCATCCCGGCGGGCGGCCGAGCCGACCCCCTTCGGCGGACACGGCGGCAACCGGAGACCGCCGTTCAGCTCTGAGCCCCGCGCGGTCGAGCAGCCCGCCCCCATCCGGCGAGCCCGCCCTCTCTGGCGAGCGCGCCGCCTCCGGCGAGCCCGGCCCCTCCGCCACCCCGGAGGCCGAAGAGGCGCCCCCAATGTCCTACGCCGCCGACCCCGCGCCCTCCTGCTCGGCCTCGATGCGTGCGTTCCACTCGCGCTTGGAGGCCTGCCAGCCGTCCTCGTTGTGACCGAGCCGCCAGTAGCCGGAGATCGACAGGTCCTCGCGGGCGACGCCGCGCTCGACCCGCAGCAGCCGGCGCAACCGCTTCACGAAGTGCGCCTCGCCGTGCACGAACGCGTGCACGCGGCCCGCCGGGAAGTCCAGCGCCTCCACGGCCGCCACCAGCGCCTCGCCGATGGGCCGCTCGCCGCGGTGCAGCCAGACGACATCCACGTCGGAGTCGATCTTCTGCTCCTCCTCGGGCCCGGCGACCTCGATGAAGGCGTGGGCCCGCGCTCCCCGCGGCAGCGCCTCCAGGGAGCGGGCGATCGCGGGCAGCGCGCTCTCGTCGCCGACGAGGAGGTGCCAGTCGGCGGCCGGATCGGGGGCGTAGGCGCCGCCGGGGCCCAGGAAGCGGACGGTTTCGCCCGGTCGTACGCGCGTGGCCCACGGGCCGGCGAGGCCCTCGTCGCCGTGGATGACGAAGTCGAGCGTCAGCTCCCGGTGTTCGGGATCCCAGTGGCGGACCGTGTAGGTGCGGGTGACCGGCCACTGCTCGCGGGGGAACTCGGCGCGGACGCGCTCCAGGTCGAACGGCTCCGGGTAGGTCGCGCCCCCAGCCGGGAACAGCAGCTTCACGTAGTGGTCGGTGCACGTGTCCGGCGAGAAGCCGGCGAGACCCTCACCGCCGAGCACCACGCGCTGCATGTGGGGCGTCAGCCGCTCGGTGCGGACGACCCGCGCGGCGTACGGCTTGCGCGGCTTGCGGTCCGGTCGCTCTGCCATGAGGGATCTCCCTGCTTCGTGCTTAGGGTTACCTAAGTTAGCACTTCGTTCCGGTGAAAACCCCTTCCACGATCACCTGCTGGACGCCCGCCGCGCGTGCCGTCACGCCCCGAGCGTCGTCAGCAGCCGGTGCAGCGAGCCGCCGAGGCCCCAGCGGGCCGCCAGCGCCTCCAGGGCCGCCGGGTCGCGCGGCGCGGCCGGCACGGCCGTGTCGACCTCGGGCAGCGGCACGTCGTCCGCGACCCGCACCACCTTCGGCGCGACCGCGAGATACGGCCGCGCCTCGTCCAGCCGCCTGCGCTGCGCCGGGGTCAGCTTCGCCCGCGGGTCGTCGACCGCGGCCAGGATCCCGGCGAGGTCGCCGAACTCGGCCAGCAGCTTCGCGGCCGTCTTCTCACCGACGCCCGGCACGCCCGGCAGCCCGTCGCTCGGGTCGCCGCGCAGCGTCGCCAGGTCCGCGTACCCACGTCCGTCCACTCCGTACTTCTCGCGCAGCCACGACTCGTCGGTCAGCTGGAGCGAGCCCACGCCCTTGAGCGGGTACAGCACGCGGATCCCGCGCTCGTCGTCCACCAGTTGGTACAGGTCGCGGTCGCCGGTCACGATGTCGACCGGTCCGGCGGCGCGGGCGGTGAACGTGCCGATCACGTCGTCCGCCTCGTACCCCGCGACGCCCACGCGCGCGATGCCCAGCGCGTCCAGCACGGCCTCGATGACGGGCACTTGCGGGGAGAGGGTGTCGGGCACCTCCTCCTCGTCCGGCCCCGCCGCGTGCTCCTCGGCCACCCGGTGCGCCTTGTACGAGGGGATCAGCTCGACCCGCCAGTGCGGGCGCCAGTCGGCGTCCATGCAGGCCACCAGCCGGTCGGGACGGTGGTCCTTCACCAGGCGGTCGATGAATTCGAGCAGCCCGCGCACGGCGTTCACCGGTGTGCCGTCCGGGGCGCGGACCGAGTCCGGGACTCCGAAGTAGGCGCGGAAGTAGAGCGAGGCGGTGTCGAGGAGCATCAGTCGTTCCGTCACGTTCCGCATCATGCCGCACGCCACCGACAATCACGCACGGTCACCGCCCGACCGCGTTCCGCCGGGAAACGCAGGGTAGCCGTAAACGCTGTGTGAACTCGACCACTTGTGCGTTTGTCGTGGGAGGTCGGGGGCAGGCGCCGCCTCGGAGCGATGCCGGTTGCGCGTTCAACTGTTTCAGCTGTCCGCGACCTCGTCGCTTCCTTTCCATTGCCGTCGAGACGAGAAGGTACGCGTGTCAGCGACGCTTGAGGCCGAGCACCTGTTCAAGGTGTTCGGAAGACGACCGGACGAGTCGGTCACACAGCTTCAGCAGGGGGCCGACCGGGAGGAGCTGCGCGCGGAGGGCACCACCGCCGCCGTGATCGACGCCTCCTTCGCGGTCGAGCCCGGCCAGATCTTCGTGGTCATGGGCCTGTCCGGCTCGGGCAAGTCCACCCTGCTGCGCATGCTCAACGGTCTGCTCGAACCGACCGCGGGCCACGTCCGCTTCGACGGTCAGGACCTGACCGCGCTCGGCGACCGTGAACTGCGCGAGGTCCGCTCCAAGAAGATCAGCATGGTGTTCCAGCACTTCGCGCTCTTCCCGCACCGCAGCGTGCGCGAGAACGCGGCCTACGGTCTGGAAGTGCAGGGCGTGCCCCGCGCCGAGCGCGTGCGGCGCGCCGACGAGGCGCTCGCCCTGTGTGGCCTGGCCGGCTGGGAGGACTCCTGGCCCGACGAGCTGTCCGGCGGCATGCAGCAGCGCGTCGGCCTGGCCCGCGCGCTGGCCACCGACGCGGACCTGCTGCTGATGGACGAGTCCTTCAGCGCCCTGGACCCGCTGATCCGCCGCGACATGCAGGACCAGCTGCTGGAGCTCCAGCGGTCGCTGAAGAAGACCATCGTCTTCATCACCCACGACCTCAACGAGGCCATGCGCCTCGGCGACCGCATCGCCGTCATGCGCGACGGCCGCATCGTGCAGATCGGCACCGCCGAGGACATCCTGCTGCGGCCCGCCGACGACTACGTCGCCTCCTTCACGCAGGACGTCGACCGCTCCCGCGTGCTGACCGCCGAGTCCGTCATGGACCGCGACGTCAGCGGCCACGAGGCCGACTGCGACTGCGCCACCGCGACGCCCGGCACGCCGTTCACCGACCTGTGCGCCCTCAGCGCCCGGCTGACCCACCCGGTCGCCGTCCTCGACGAGCACGACGCGGTCGTCGGGGTCGTCCCCCGGCAGCGGCTGATCGGCTTCCTCGGCGACGAGGAGGCGGCCCCCGAACCCTGCGGCTCCCCGAGCGGCAACGACGGGGAGAAGGTGACCGCCCGTGCCTAGGATCCCCTTCGGCGACTGGGTCAACAGCTCCGTCGACTGGCTGCTCGAGAACGTGGCCTGGCTGTTCGACTTCCTCAAGACGGTCTTCCTCGGCGCCTACGACGGCATCGACGCCGTCCTCCAGGCCCCCGAGCCCCTCCTGCTGGCCGGCATCTTCGCCGTGATCGCCTTCTGGCTGCGCGGCACCGTCGCCGGTGTGCTCTCCTTCGCGGGATTCGCCTTCATCGACTCCCTCGGGCTGTGGGAGAACGCGATGATGACCCTCTCCCTGGTCCTCGTCGCGACGATCATCGCGCTCGTCGTCGCCGTGCCCGTCGGCATCTGGGCGGCACGCTCCGAGCGCGTCAGCGGTGTCGTCCGGCCGGTGCTGGACTTCATGCAGACGCTGCCCGCGATGATCTACCTCATCCCGGCGATCCTCTTCTTCGGCAGCGGCGCCCCCGCGGGCATCGTCGCCACCCTGATCTTCGCGCTGGCCCCCGGCGTCCGCATGACCGAGCTGGGCATCCGGCAGGTCGACAAGGAACTGGTCGAGGCCGCCGAGGCGTTCGGCACCACGCCGCGCAACATCCTGCTGCGCGTGCAGCTCCCGCTCGCCCTGCCCACCGTGATGGCGGGCGTCAACCAGGTCATCATGCTCGGCCTGTCGATGGCCGCCATCGCCGGCATGGTCGGCGCCGACGGCCTCGGCGGCGACGTCAACGAGGCCATCGGCCAGCTCAACGTCGGTCTCGGCTCCGAGGCCGGTGTCGCGATCGTCATCCTCGCGATCTACCTCGACCGCATGACCAGCGCCCTCGGCACCCAGGTCTCCCCGCTCGGCCGCCGTGCCGCCGCCCGGGTGCGCGCCACCCAGGGCCTGAAGATCTGGTCGTACCGGCCGCGTCCGTCCGTCGCCGTGATCGGCGTCGTCGTGCTCGCCCTCGTCGCGGGCGGCATGGGCATGTTCGGCAACGCCGACAAGGGCGCCGCCACCGCCGCCGACGGCAACGTCGGCCAGGGCAAGAAGATCAGCATCGGCTACATCCCGTGGGACGAGGGCGTCGCCTCCACCTTCCTGTGGAAGGAGATCCTGGAGCAGCGGGGCTACGAGGTCGAGACCAAGCAGATGGAGGCCGGCCCGCTCTACACCTCCCTGGCGAGCGGCGACATCGACTTCCAGACGGACGCGTGGCTGCCCACCACCCACGCGTCGTACTGGAAGAAGTACGGCAAGCAGCTCGACGACCTCGGCTCCTGGTACGACGAGACGTCCCTGGAGCTGACCGTCCCGTCGTACATGAAGGACGTCGACTCGCTGGAGGACCTCAAGGGCAAGGCCGGGCAGTTCGGCGGGAAGATCACCGGCATCGAGCCCAGCGCCGGAATGATGTCCCTGCTCAAGAGCAAGGTCCTCAAGGAGTACGGCCTCGACGGCGAGTACAAGGTCGTCGACAGCTCCACCCCGGCGATGCTCGCGCAGCTCAAGCGCGCCTACGCCGACAAGAAGCCGATCGTCGTCACCCTGTGGTCCCCGCACTGGGCCTACAGCGACTACGACCTGAAGAAGCTCAAGGACCCGAAGGGCACCTGGGGCAAGGGCGACGGCGTGCACACGCTGTCCCGCAAGGGCTTCGCGGGCGACAACCCCGTCGTCGGCAAGTGGCTGAAGAACTTCACGATGACCGAGAAGCAGCTCACCAGCCTCGAAGCCGAGATCAACAAGGCCGGCAAGGGCCAGCAGCAGCAGGCGGTCAAGACCTGGCTGAAGCAGAACCCCGGCGTCGTCGACAAGCTGGCCCCGGCCGGCGACGCGGGCGGCGCCACGCCCGCCGAGGCGAAGCGTCCGGTCGACGTGGCCTGGTTCCCCTGGGACGAGGACATCGCCGTCACGTACCTGTGGAAGAACGTCCTGGAGCGGCGCGGCTACAAGCTGAACCTCAAGCAGATGGACGTCGGCCCCGTCTACACCGGCCTGGCCTCCGGCGACCTCGACCTCAACTTCGACGCCTGGCTGCCGTACGCCCAGAAGAACTACTGGGACCAGCACAAGGACAAACTCAAGGACCTCGGCACCTGGTACGAACCGACGTCCCTGGAACTGGCCGTCCCCTCGTACGTGAAGGACGTCAAGTCCCTCGCGGACCTCAAGGGCAAGGCCGACCGCTTCGACGGGAAGATCATCGGCATCGAACCCGGCACCGGCGAGATGAACCTGCTGAAGAAGGACGTCCTGCCGGGCTACGGCCTCGACAAGGAGTACAAGGTCGTCGACGGCTCCACCCCGGCGATGCTCGCGGAGCTCAAGCGCGCCTACGCCAAGAAGGAGCCGATCATCGCCGTGCTCTGGTCGCCGCACTGGGCGTACAGCGAGTACGAGCTGACCAAGCTGAAGGACGAGAAGAAGCTCTTCGGCGAGGGCAACACGATCCGCACCATCTCCAGCGAGAAGTTCCCGGAGCAGTACCCGCAGCTCACCAAGTGGATCAAGGGATTCCATATGAGTGAGGACGAGCTGGGCACGCTGGAGGCCGAGATCAACGAGCGCGGCCAGGGCAACGAGGAAGAGGCCGTCGCCGCGTGGCTGGAGGAGCACCCGGACATGGTCGAGCGGATGACCCCGCAGTGACCCCCGGCCCCGGCTCCCGGCCTCTCCGGGCCCGACACCGGGCGCGATACCGGGCGTGCCGGGTGTCCTGACGGATCCGGCACGTCCCACGAAAGGGTGGACCTCCGTCGCGCGGCTGTGCGACGGAGGTCCACCCTTTCGGTATTCCGGACAGCTTCCAAACCGGGCGCCCCGCCCGGACACCCGCCCGCCCGCCCGGCGCGTGCGGTACGGATTCGGCCAAACACGCAGCGCGACGGCCGCGCGCCGCGGGAGGGGAAACCTCCCGCAGGACGGGAACACGGAAGAGCGACCGCGCATTGACCCCACCGAACCTCCCGTCGTTCCATTGGCGCGAACCGTGGGGTCGCAACCCACGCGGCGTGACAGGCATGTGGCGGGCGCGTGAATCGGTTTGCCGAACATGCGTAGGGTGCAGAGAACCCAACAGAAGAGGCGCGCCGGCGCCGGGCGCGGATGGCGAGCGACGAGCGAAGGAGGGAGCCGGAGCGATGGGCGACCACAAAGAACAGCCCCCGCGGGTGGGCGCGGCCGTGCGGCGACGGCGCCGGGCCCTGGAGCTCACCCTCGCCGTCGTGGCCGAACGCAGCGGCCTGTCCGTGCCGTTCCTCAGCCAGATCGAGAACGAGCGGGCGCGGCCCAGCACCAGCTCCCTGGAGAAGGTCGCCGACGCGCTGCGCACCACCGCCGTCGAACTGCTCGCGGCGGCCGACCCGGCGTGCAGCGTCGACGTGGTGCGCGCCGAGACGGTCGAGGTGCTCCCGGAGCCCCGGGTGCGGTCCCTGGTGCGCGGCCACCACCAGATGCACGCCTCGGAGTTCACCGGCGACCACGACGCGGGCCGCGAATTCCAGTACCGCAACGACCAGTTGATGTACGTGGCCGACGGCGCCGTGGAGATCGAGGCCGAGGGCCGCGCCTACCGCCTCGGCCGCGGCGACACGCTCTACCTCACCGGCGGCGTGCGGCACCGCTGGCGGGCCACGGTCTCCGACACGCGGCTGCTCGTCGTCGCCGTCGCCGAGCACATCGAGGCGGTCCGGGACCGGCCCGCGCAGTGAGGGTCGTCAGCCTGGTGCCGTCCCTGACGGAGGCGGTGGCCGTCACCCTGCCCGGCGTCCTCGTCGGCGCCACCGACTGGTGCACGCACCCGGCGGACCTGGACGTCGTCCGCGTCGGCGGCACCAAGAACCCCGACGTCGCGTGCGTCCTCGCCCTCGCCCCCGACCTCGTGATCGCCAACGAGGAGGAGAACCGCGCCCCCGACCTCGACGCCCTGCGCGCGGCCGGTGTCGACGTGCTCGTGACGGAGGTGCGGGACGTGCCGGGGGCCTTCCGCGAACTGGCGCGGGTCCTGCGGGCGTGCGGGGCGGCCGGCCGGCCCCGGTGGCTGGACGAGGCCGAGGAGACCTGGTCGGCGCTGCCGCCGCCGGAGCGCCGCACGACGGCCGTCGTGCCCGTGTGGCGCCGCCCGTGGATGGTGCTCGGCCGGGACACCTTCGCCGGTGACGTGCTGGCCCGCCTCGGCGTCGACCACCTCCACGCCGGCCACGCCGAACGCTATCCGCGCATCCCCCTGGACGACCTGCTCGCGGCGGCACCCGACCTCGTCGTGCTCCCCGACGAGCCGTACCGCTTCACCGCCGACGACGGACCCGAGGCCTTCCCCGGACTGCCCTGCGCGCTGGTCGACGGCCGGCACCTCACCTGGTACGGCCCGTCGCTGGCCGAGGCGCCCCGGGTGCTGGGGCGGGCCCTGCGAGCAGCGCGCCACCGGCCAGACCGCGCACCGTAGCCACCGCGGCCGTCGCCCACGCGGCGACGAGCACGCCGTACAGGCCGACGGCGAGCGCGTCGAACACGACGAGCCCGGTGTGCCGGCCCAGCGCCGCCGCGCCCGTGACACACGTGCCGACCGGGAACGTGAACGCCCACCACGTCATCGCGAACCGCATCCCCAGCCGCCGCGCCCGCACCACGTACGCCGTCGCAAGACCGAACCAGAGCAGCGCGAACCCCGTGACCGGGACGCCGTACAGCACGACGAGCATCCCCGAGCCCTGCCCGTACGGCGCCGGCAGGCTGCCCGGAACGGCGTCCGCGAACGCGCCGACGGCGGTGGTGGACTGGCCGAGCGGACCCAGCACCAGGAACAGCGTCGGCGTCAGGGCGAGCGGCAGCGGGCCGCCGGTGAGGAGTCGGCCGAAGACGACCGGCAGCATGAGCAGCGTCGCGAGCAGGCTCACCCCGAACAGCGCGAGACAGCCGAGCAGCAGGGTCTCCCGCAGCGGGCCCCCGGGCAGGTGAGCCACCAGCGGCGGCCCGAGCGCGGCCGACACCATCGGCGCGACCAGCGGCAGCAGCCACACCGGCGTCGCCTGCCCCGGCTCCACCCGGTGACGCACGGCCATCAGGTACGGCACGGCCACGGCCGCCACCAGCCCGACCGCCGCGCCGGCGGTGAACAGCACCGCGTCCAGGGCGAGGGCCGCGCGCAGGCCGGTCCAGTCGCGTCCGGCGGCGAGTGCGCCGCCGCCGACGGCCGACAGGGCCATCGAGAGGCAGCCGTAGAACGGCGCCGTGGCCGGGTCGAGGAGGTGGGCGCGGGCCTGGTCCCGGTGGTGGCGCCAGTGCAGGGCCCGGGCGCCGAGGAGCGCGACCAGCAGGACGAGGGACAGCGCCCAGGCCGCCGCGCAGGCGGTGCGCAGGCCGGGGAGGGGCAGCGGGAGCGCGGAGCCGGCCAGGGCGAGGGCGGCGGTGCCCATGACGGCGGCGTACCAGTTGGGCCCGAGGTGACGGACGGCGGCGGCGCGCGGGGGACGTGCGGTGGCACGGGGGAGGAGCGGTGGGGCGGCGGTGACCATGGCCTCCACGGTCGCGCCCGGCGTCCGCCATCACCAGGGAGGATGTCTCTATGGCAACATAAGCTGGACTTATGAGCAGGAGTAGGAGCAGCGACGGCGCGAGCACCCCGGACACGACGGGAACGCCGCACACGAACGGCAGCGCGGACGCGAACGGCACCACGGACGCGAACGGCAGCGCGGACGCGACCGACGCGGTGGGGGAGCACGACGCCTCCCGGTCGGCCGCCGGGCCGCTCGCGCACCGGGTGCCCGACCTCGGAGCGCTGGAACTGCTCCTGGCCGTCGCGCGGCTCGGCAGCCTCGGCGGCGCCGCACGCGAACTCGGCATCACCCAGCCCGCCGCCAGCAGCCGCATCCGGTCGATGGAACGCCAGCTCGGGGTGGCCCTCGTGGACCGCTCGCCGCGCGGCTCCCGGCTCACCGACGCGGGCGCCCTCGTCACCGACTGGGCGCGGCGGATCGTGGAGGCCGCCGAGGCGTTCGACGCCGGGGCGCAGGCGCTGCGCGACCGGCGCGACTCCCGGCTGCGGGTGGCGGCCAGCATGACGATCGCCGAGTACCTGCTGCCGGGCTGGCTGCTCGCGCTGCGCGCCCAGCGCCCGGACACGGCGGTGTCGCTGCTCGCCGGGAACTCGGCGGCCGTCGCGCAGCGCCTGCTGTCGGGCGAGGCGGACCTGGGCTTCGTGGAGGGACTGTCGGTCCCGGCCGGCCTGGACTCCGCCGTCATCGCCCACGACCGGCTGATCGTCGTCGCCGCGCCCCGCCATCCCTGGGCCCGCCGCCGCAAGCCGCTCGACGCGCAGGAGTTGGCGACGACGCCGCTGATCCTGCGCGAGAAGGGCTCCGGCACCCGGCAGGTCCTGGACGCGGCCCTGGGCGGCCTGGCGCGCCCGCTGATCGAGCTGTCTTCCACGACGGCCGTGAAGGCGGCGGTGGTCAGCGGAGCGGGCCCGGCGGTCCTGAGCGAACTCGCGGTCGGCGAGGAGCTGGCGATGCGCCGGCTGGTGCGCGTCCCGGTGGACGGCATCACCCTGGCACGGGACCTCCGCGCGGTCTGGCCGACGGGCCACCGCCCGACGGGCCCGGCCCGCGACCTGCTGTCCCTGACGCGCGGCTAGCCGAACGCGCCACCGCGGCAGGCCACGCGGGCGGGGCACGCGCGGTCGTGTGCCGCCCGCGCGTCAGGCGGACCGGTCACCCGCGGTCGCGGGCCGCCCGTACCAACCCCCGCATCACCCGCAGGTCCGTCCCCATCTCCGGATGCCACTGCACGCCCAGCGTCCACCCCGCCGCCGACGGAAGTTCCAGCGCCTCCGCCGTGCCGTCCTGCGCCCGCGCCGACACCACGAGTCCGTCCCCGAGCCGGTCCACCGACTGGTGGTGGTACGTCGGGACGACCGTCTCCTCCGGGACCAGCGCGGCGTACCGCGTCCCCGGCACCGGCTTCACCGGGTGCCCGCCGAACACCCCCACCACCTCCGCGTGCCCCTCCAGGTGCTGGACGAGCGTGCCCCCGAGGGCGACGTTCAGCAGCTGCATCCCGCGGCAGATCCCCAGCAACGGCACGCCCGCCTCCAACGCCGCCCCGATCAGCGCCAGTTCCCACGCGTCCCGCTCCGTGGCCGGCGGTCCCGTACGCGGGTCGCGGTCCGCCCCGTAGCGCGCCGGGTCCACGTCCGGACCGCCGGCGATCACGACCCCGTCGAGGCGGGCCACCGTCGCCGCGGCGTGTTCCGGCGCGTCCGGCGGCAGCATCGCGGCCAGACCGCCCGCCCGCTGCACCAGCCGCGGATACCCGGCCGGCAGCAGCGCCGCCTCCAGCTCCCACACGCCCCAGCGCGCCCCGGCCTCCAGATACGTACTGACGCCGATCAGCGGCCGCCGTCCGGTCACCTCGACCCTCCCTGCGATGGCGAAAAGCAACGGAAATCAATGGAAAGCGATAAAAGGCGATAAAAAGCAAGGGGAAATCAATGGTGTGAACCAGTACCTTTAACGGCGTCCATGCCGCGCGGCCGGTTCACGTGAGGAATCCGCGCAGCAGCGCAGCCGTCCCGCCGCAGTGCTCCCGCATCATCTCCCGCGCCCCGTCCACGTCCCCGTCGAGCACCGCCTCGACCAGCGCCGTGTGCTGCCGCTGCGAGTGCTCCAGGTTGCGCACCAGCAGCGGAATGCAGTCCAGCAGGTCGTTCAGCGTCGCGCGGACCGCCGCGTACTGCGCCGCCAGTGTCGGCGATCCGCACAGCTCCGCGAGCGTCAGGTGCAGCATCGTGTCCAGACGCCGGTACTCGGCGAGCGGCGCGTCGTGCGTGCGGTCCAGGGCCTCCCGCAGCCGCGCCGCCCGCGCGCCGTCCAGCCCGTGTGCCGCGCACAGCCCGGCCGCGCCCACCTCCAGCACCTCACGGAACCGCAGCACGTCCTCCACGTCGACCTCGGCGACCCGACGCCGCAGCGCCTCCTCGCCGGGGTCGGCCCGCCGCGGCAGCACGAACGTCCCGCCGTACCGCCCGCGCCGCGACTCCAGCAGGCCCTGGTCCTGGAGCACCTTCAGGACCTCCCGCAGCGTCACCCGGCTGATCCCCAGCCGCTCCGCCAGCTCCCGCTCCGCCGGCAGCCGCCCGCCCTCCGGCACCAGTCCGAGCCGCACCACCTGGAGGATCTGCTCCAAAGCCTCCTCGAAGCCGTTGCCCGCCCGCACCGGCCGCAGCACCGGCGTCAGACCGTCCCCGCCGCCCGGTTCCTCCCGCATACGGCCGTGCCCCCTTCCCAAGCAAAGGTCCTCGGCAATACCTTATGGATCACGACCTTATGGCTCATGGCGGCGACGAAGAAGCCCAAGGAGGCTCTCCCGTGGCAGACCGCACACCCCCGCTCGGCATCGAGGAACTGCACGCCCTCGTCGCGGGCGGTGACATCGACACGGTCGTGCTGGCGTTCCCCGACATGCAAGGGCGGCTTCAGGGCAAGCGGTTCGCCGCGCGCTTCTTCCTCGACGAGGTCCTCCACCACGGCACCGAGGGCTGCAACTACCTCCTCGCCGTCGACGCCGACATGAACACCGTCGACGGCTACGCCATGTCCTCCTGGGACCGCGGCTACGGCGACTTCGCCATGCACCCCGACCTGTCGACGCTGCGCCGCGTGCCCTGGAACGAGGGCACCGCCCTGCTCGTCGCCGACCTCGCCTGGAGCGACGGCTCCCCGGTCGCCGCCGCGCCCCGCCAGATCCTGCGCCGCCAGCTCGACCGCCTCGCCGAGCACGGCCTCACCGCACAGGTCGGCACCGAGCTGGAGTTCATCGTCTTCAAGGACACCTACGAACAGGCCTGGGACGCCGGCTACCGGGGCCTGACCCCGGCCAACCAGTACAACGTCGACTACTCCGTCCTCGGCACCGGCCGCGTCGAGCCCTTGCTGCGCCGCATCCGCAACGAGATGGCCGCCGCCGGCCTCACCGTCGAGTCCGCCAAGGGCGAGTGCAACCCCGGCCAGCACGAGATCGCCTTCCGCTACGACGAGGCCCTCGTCACCTGCGACCAGCACGCCGTCTACAAGACCGGCGCCAAGGAGATCGCCGCCCAGGAGGGCGTGTCGATCACCTTCATGGCCAAGTACAACGAGCGCGAGGGCAACTCCTGCCACATCCACCTCTCGCTCGCCGACACCGACGGCACCAACGTCATGGCCACCGGCCCCGGCACCGAGATGTCCGACGTCATGCGGCACTTCCTCGCCGGACAGCTCGCCGCGCTGCGCGACTTCGCCCTGCTCTACGCGCCCAACATCAACTCCTACAAGCGGTTCCAGCCGGGCTCCTTCGCGCCCACCGCCGTCGCCTGGGGCCACGACAACCGCACCTGCGCGCTCCGCGTCGTCGGCCACGGCCGCTCCCTGCGCTTCGAGAACCGGCTGCCCGGCGGCGACGTCAACCCGCACCTCGCCGTCGCCGGCATGGTCGCCGCCGGACTGCACGGCATCGAGCAGCGCCTCGAACTGCCCGAACCCTGCCCGGGAAACGCCTACGCCGCCGACTTCGCGCACGTCCCGACCACGCTGCGCGAAGCCGCCGAACTGTGGGAGAACAGCCCCCTCGCCAAGGCCGCCTTCGGCGACGAGGTCGTCGCCCACTACCGCAACATGGCGCGCGTCGAACTCGACGCCTTCGACGCCGCGGTCACCGACTGGGAACTGCGCCGCTCCTTCGAACGCATGTGAGGCCCTCCTTGTCCGACCAGCTCCAGGTGGTCAACCCGGCCACCGAAGAGATCGTCGCCACCGTCCCCGCCGCGACCGCGGCCGACGTCCACACGGCCGTGGAACGCGCCGCGCGCGCCCAGACCCGCTGGGCCGGCCTCGCGCCGGGCGACCGCGCCCGCCTGCTGCGCCGCTTCGCCACCGCCGTGGACGAACACCTCGAAGAACTGGCGCGGTTGGAGGTCAGGGAGGCGGGCCACCTGATCGGCAACGCCCGCTGGGAGGCCGGCAACGTCCGCGACCTGCTCGACTACGCGGCCGGGGGAGTGGAACGGCTGACCGGCCGTCAGATCCCCGTCGCGGGCGGACTCGACGTCACGATCCTCGAACCGCTCGGCGTCGTCGGCGTCATCGCCCCCTGGAACTTCCCGATGCCGATCGCGGCCTGGGGCGCGGCGCCCGCGCTCGCCGCAGGCAACGCGGTCCTCCTCAAGCCCGCCGAGACGACACCCCTGACCGCCCTGCGCCTGGCCGAACTCGCCCTGGAGGCAGGACTCCCCGAAGGCCTCTTCCAGGTGCTCCCCGGCCACGGCCCCGTCACCGGCGCCGCCCTCGTGGACCACCCCGGCGTCGCCAAGATCGTGTTCACCGGGTCCACGGCCGTGGGCAAACAGGTGCTGGCGAAGGGCTCGGCCCAGCTCAAGCGCGTCACCCTGGAACTCGGCGGCAAGAGCCCCAACATCGTCTTCGCCGACTCCGACCTGGAGGCCGCCGCCGCGGCAGCACCCATGTCCTTCCTCGACAACTCCGGCCAGGACTGCTGCGCCCGCACCCGCATCCTCGTCCAGCGCTCCGTCCACGACCGCTTCCTCGAACTCCTCGCGCCCGCGGTCGAGTCGGTCCTCGTCGGCGACCCGGCCGACGAGAACACCGCGATGGGCCCGCTCATCTCCCGCACCCAGCTGGACCGCGTGCGCGCGTACGTCCCCGACGACCTGCCCGGCATCCGCGGCAAGGCCCCCGAGGGCCCCGGCTTCTGGTTCCCGCCGACCGTCCTCACCGGCGTCGACCCGCACGCGCGCGTGGCCGTCGAGGAGGTCTTCGGCCCCGTCGCCGTCGTGCTGCCCTTCGAGGACGAGGCGGAGGCCGTCGAGCTGGCCAACGCGACCGCGTACGGCCTCTCCGGCTCCATCTGGACCCGTGACGTGGGCCGCGCCCTGCGCGTCTCGGGGGCCGTCCGCGCGGGCAACCTGTCCGTCAACTCCCACTCCAGCGTCCGCTACTGGACCCCGTTCGGCGGCTTCAAGCAGTCCGGCATCGGCCGCGAACTGGGCCCGGACGCCCTGACCGCCTTCACCGAGACCAAGAACGTCTTCATCAGCACGGAGGGCCCCGCACAGTGACCTCATCGACCTCTGACCCCGTCTGCCGCCGCCTGGTCGGCCGCACCGCCGTCGTCACCGGAGCCGGCAGCGGCATCGGCCTCGCCACCGCCCGCCGGCTCGCCTCCGAGGGCGCCCACGTCGTCTGCGGCGACGTCGACGAGACCCGCGGCAAGGCGGCGGCCGAGGAGACCGGCGGCATCTTCGTCAAGGTCGACGTCACCGACCCCGAGCAGGTCGAGGCGCTGTTCAAGACGGCGTACGACACCTACGGCAGCGTCGACGTCGCCTTCAACAACGCCGGGATCTCCCCGCCCGACGACGACTCCATCCTGGAGACCGGCCTGGACGCCTGGAAGCGCGTCCAGGAGGTCAACCTCACCTCCGTCTACCTGTGCTGCAAGGCCGCCATCCCGTACATGCGCCGCCAGGGCAAGGGCTCCATCATCAACACGGCGTCCTTCGTGGCGAGGATGGGCGCGGCCACCTCGCAGATCTCGTACACCGCGTCCAAGGGCGGCGTGCTCGCCATGTCCCGTGAACTGGGCGTGCAGTTCGCCCGCGAGGGCATCCGCGTCAACGCCCTGTGCCCGGGCCCGGTCAACACCCCGCTCCTCCAGGAGCTGTTCGCCAAGGACCCGGAGCGCGCCGCGCGGCGCCTGGTGCACATCCCGCTCGGCCGGTTCGCCGAGGCCGACGAGATCGCCGCCGCCGTCGCCTTCCTCGCCAGCGACGACTCGTCCTTCGTGAACGCCACCGACTTCCTGGTCGACGGCGGAATCTCGGGGGCGTACGTGACGCCGCTGTAGAGGGTCTGACTACAGTGCCGGGATGAGCATGACGCCGCCGCCCGGCTGGTACCGCGACCCGTCCGGCCCGCACCAGGAACGCTGGTGGGACGGCACGGCCTGGACCGAGCACCGGCGCGCGCCGGAGGCGGCGGCACCGCCCGCGCCGCCGCCGGCCCCGCCGGGAGCCCCCGTGCCGCCGGGAGCCCTCGCCCCGCCGGGAGCCTCCGTGCCGCCCGCCGCCTCCGGCAGCCGGGCCGGGGCCGTCGCCATGACCACCGCCGGTGCCGTCCTCGTCGCCGTAGTCGTCACGGGCGCGGTCCTGCTGGGCAAGGACGACGGCGACCCCGGTACACAGAACCCGCCGCGGACCGCCCCCACCGTGTCGTCCTCCGCCGCGCCGACGGACGACCCCACCACGCCGTCCCCGTCCCCCGCCACGTCCGCCGCCGAGGACCCCAACCGCGTCGTGGACGAACTCAACGGCATCACCCTGCCGCTCCTCGACGGCTGGATCCGCCCGGAGCACGTCTCCCAGGACGACGTCGTCATGACCAGGGACGGCACCTACGACTGTCCCGGCGACGGCGGCCTGTGCCGGCACGGCCTCGTCATCTCCCGCACGATCACCGCCAACGACGAGCGCTCGCCCCGGGCTCTGGCCCGCGAGGACATCTCCGACGCGGCCGACGACGCCTACGACCGCGACATCCTCGACCGCCGGCCCTACGGCGGCATCGAGTCCCACGAGGAGATCGCGGCCGGCCCCGTCGCGGTCGCGGGACGCGCCGGGTACTTCGTGCGCTGGCGGGTGACGACAGCGAAGGGCCCCGGCGGCTACGTGCAGTCGCTGGTGTTCCCCTCCACCGTCGGCACCGAGTCGCCCGTCCTCGTCCGCTACGTCTTCGACGCGGGCGAGGACGGCCCGCCGCTCGCCGACATGGACCGCATCACCAAGGGCATACGGCCGGCCGACGACGCGTCCACCGGCGGCGGCGTCGGAAGCAGCATCGGCCCCACCGACTGACGGCCCTCAGAGGAAGGTGCGCCCCTCGCCGCGATACGTCGGCACGGACCCCGTCACCACGTCGCCCTCCACCAGGTGCAGCGTCTCGAACCGCTCGCACAGCTCGCCCGCCTTGGCGTGCCGGAACCACACCTTGTCGCCGACGAGGAGATCGTCGGCGGGCGAGCCGACCAGCGGCGTCTGCACCTCGCCCGCGCCCTCCTGCGGGTCGTACCGCAGCCCTTCCGGCAGATACGGCACCGGCAGCCGGTCCGGACCGGCCGCCCCCGATGCCGGGTAGCCGCCGCCGAGCACCGTCACCACCCCGACACCCGGACGCCGCACCACCGGCTGCGCGAACAGCGCGGCCGGCCGGCCCGTGAACGACGTGTAGTTGTCGAACAGCCGCGGCACGTACAGCCCCGACCCGGCGGCGACCTCCGTCACCGCGTCCTCGGCCGCCGTGTGCTGCACACTGCCCGTGCCGCCGCCGTTGACGAACTCCAGGTCCGGCACCACGGCCCGCACCGCCCGCACCGCCGCCGCACGCCGCTCCGCGAGCTCCCGGCGCGCCGCGGCCTGCATCAGCCGCACGGCCCGCGACCGCAGCGGCCGCCCGGCCACCGCGTCCCCGACACCGGCGACATGACCCTCGTACGCCATGATCCCGACGACCTTGCAACCCGGCCGCCGGGCCACCGCGCGCGCCAGGTCGGCCAGCCGCGCCGGGGAGTGCAGCGGGGAGCGCAGCGCGCCGACCCGCACCCGCCCGCCGAACAGCCTCAGCGAGGTGTCCAACTCCAGGCACACGCGCACCACTTCGCGCCCGCCGTCACGGGATGCGTCGATCAGGTCGAGCTGCGCCGGGTCGTCCACCAGCACGGTCACGGCGGCGGCGAGTTTGGGGTCCTGGGCGAGCTCCGCGAAACCGGCGCGGTCGGCGGACGGGTAGGCGAGCAGGACGTCGTCGAATCCGGAGCGGGCCAGCCACAGGGACTCGGCCAGCGTGAACGACATGATCCCCGCGAAGCCGTCCCGGGCCAGGGCCCGTTCGAGCAGGGCACGGCAGCGCACGGACTTGCTGGCGACCCGGACCGGCTTCCCGCCGGCCCGGCGGACCAGGTCGTCGGCGTTGGCGTCGAACGCCTCCAGGTCCACGATCGCGAGAGG
The DNA here is from genome assembly GCF_055606745.1 of Streptomyces sp. NPDC037054. Lineage (NCBI taxonomy): Bacteria > Bacillati > Actinomycetota > Actinomycetes > Kitasatosporales > Streptomycetaceae > Streptomyces > Streptomyces sp. NPDC037054. The sequence continues at coordinate 55,949 of NZ_JBVJSJ010000010.1, forward strand.
AGCGTCGAGATGGGCGGTGGCCCGGTCGTAACGAGCCCGGTCGGCGGAGCGTGCGGTCATGACCGCAGCCTGCCAGAAGGGATTACCGCAGGGTAGGGGGACGTTCCCGGGCAGATGCCCCGGTGCCGCGGACTGGTTCCCGCTCCGGTGCCGACACGCCGTAGAGTGACGCGCACGCACGCGGAACGCCACCCGCCGCAACCGCGCGGGGTGCCGGCACGCGCGCGCGGGTATGCGTGCCCGAGGGCCGCGGCGGTGCCCGCTGGACGGTACGGGGCCCGGGCACGGGACGGCACGACCCGGGGACGAGGAAACGGGGGGCGGATGAGCACGGAAGCGCGGCGCGCCTCCACACCTTCCTCGCCCGCGAACGCGACCCCCGACGACCGGGACGCTCCCGCGGCCCGCCCGGAAACCGTCACCGGCCCCACCGCCGTCCCCGCCCCACCGGCCCCGAAGGCCTCGGCCCGCTTCCCGGACACGGCCCCGACGGTGGGCCGGACCACCCCACCCGAAACCCCGGCCGACCGCCCCGCCTCCTCACCGGCCCCGCCCGCCGGCGACACCCGCTTCGGAATGCCGGGTGGTGGTCCGGCCCGCCTTGAACCGCCGGCCGGCGGCCCTGCCCCGTCACCGGCCCCGCCCGCGGGCGACACCCGCTTCGGAATGCCGGGTGGTGGTCCGGCCCGCCTTGAACCGCCGGCCGGCGGCCCTGCCCCGTCACCGGCCCCGCCCGCCGGTGACACCCGCTTCGGAATGCCGGGTGGTGGTCCGGCCCGCCTTGAAACGACGGGCGACGGCCCTGCCTCTTCACCGGCCTCGCCCGCCGGCGACACCCGCCTCGCGATGCCGGGCGGTGGCGCCGCCCGCCCCGCAACGTCGGGCGGCGGCGCCGTACCGCCTCAGCCGGCCGGCCGCCCGCCGGTACCCCCGCGTCCGCGTTGTCCGGCCGCTCCACCTGCCGCTCCACCGTCGGCTGCGGACCCGGCCCGGCGGTCGGCCGTACCGCCGCATCCGGCCCGCCCGGCCAATCCGGCGCCCGCCGACCCGCCCCGGCGCCCCGCCGTGCCTCCCCGCCCGGCGGGCCGGCCCGCCGCGCCCGCCGAGACGCCCAGCGAGACCACCACCCGGCTGCGTCCGGTCCCTCCGGGCCCGGAGACCGGCCCGGAGACCGGCCCGGGGGCCGTACCTGGCGGCCGCACCTCGTCCGGCACCGGGTCGTTCCGCACCCCGGAGACGCCTTCGGCGCCGCCCAGTGGCCGGTCCGGCACCGGGTCGTTCCGCACGCCGGACGCGCCCTCCGTACCCCCCGGCGCCCAGCCCCGCACTGTGCCCCCTCGCACGCCCCCCGCCCCTCCCGGCGTCCCGCCCACCCCGCCTGACCCCTCCCTCGCCTGGAGCGCGCCCACGGGGGTCCCCCGTGGGGGCACCGGCGCGCGCCCCGCCGTGTCGTTCGCGGTGCCCGAGGGGTACGACGATCAGGCCCGGCCCCGGGTGCTCGGCGCGGCCCGGCGGTCGCGGACCGCTGCCGCCGCCGTGTGTCTCGTGCTCGGCCTCGGGCTCATCGGCGGTGCCGTCACCGGCAGTTGGCTCGCGGGTGAGCCCGGTGACGGCGGCGCGCGCGAGACGTACGAGGCCGCCGGTGGGCTGTGGCACAGCGTCCCCGTCGACCAGCTCTTCCCGCCCACCGTGGACGGCCGCGGCGCCGGACCCGGCGGAGCCGACCGCACCTGGACCCGTGTCGCCGTCGCCCCCGACAGCGGCTGCAAGGACGCCTTCGACCCCCTGCTCCGCAAGGCCCTCGCCCCCGTCGGCTGCCGCCGCCTGCTGCGCGCCACGTACACCGACGCCACCCAGAGCCACGTCACCACCGTCGGCCTGCTGTTCACCGACGCCGACGCCGCCGCCATGACCACCCTCGCCGGCCGCTTCCGCAAGGACGGCCTCGACAGCCGCACCGACCTCATGCCGCTCCCGTACGCCGCCGAGGACACCCCCGCCGCACGCTTCGGCGCCGAGCAGCGCGCCGCCTGGGAGATCTCCGTCCTCACCGACGCCCCCGTCGTCGTGTTCGCCGTCTCCGGCTGGGCCGACGGCCGCACGGTCGACAAACCGCTGCCCGCCGAGGAGGCCATGAAGACCGGCACCACCGCGGCCCCCGCCCAGGCCGGCCTCGGCCACGAGGCGCGCGGCCTCGCAGACCGCGTCGAGCGCGGCCTGCGCAAGACCGTCGGCCGGACCACGGAGCAGCCGTCATGACCCGTCGCCCAGTGGCCCCGGTGGTCCCGGCGGCCCCAGTGCGCCCGGTGGCCCCGGTGGTCTCCCGCCGGGCGGCGACCCTGCTCGCGCCGCTCCTCGCCGCCGCCCTCGCCCTGATCCCGGGCACCGCCCACGCCGACGGCATCCGCGCCCAGCAGTGGGCCCTCGACGCCATGCACACCCAACAGGCCTGGCGCACCACCAAGGGCGAGGGCGTCACCGTCGCGGTCCTCGACACCGGCGTCGACGCCGACCACCCCGACCTCCGGGGCAACGTCCTCACCGGCAAGGACATGGTCGGCTTCGGCGCGAAGCGCGGCGACCGCGCCTGGGCCCGGCACGGCACCGCCATGGCCGGCATCGTCGCGGGCCACGGACACGGCAGCGGCGGCGACGAGGGCGTCATGGGCATCGCGCCCGAGGCGAAGATCCTCCCGGTCCGCGTGATCCTGGAGGACGGCGACCCCTCCCGCGCCAAGGCCCGCAAGACCCGCGGCAACGCCCTCGCCGAGGGCATCCGCTGGGCCGCCGACCACGGCGCCGACGTCATCAACCTCTCCCTCGGCGACGACTCGGCCTCCGCGCACCCCGAACCCGCCGAGGACGAGGCCATCCAGTACGCCCTGAAGAAGGGCGTGGTCGTCGTCGCCTCCGCCGGCAACGGCGGCGAGAAGGGCGACCGCATCTCCTACCCGGCCGCCTACCCGGGCGTGATCGCCGTGACCGCCGTCGACCGCTACGGCACCCGCGCCTCCTTCTCCACCCGCCGCTGGTACGCCACGGTCAGCGCCCCCGGCGTCGACGTCGTCATCGCCGACCCCGACCGCAAGTACTACGAGGGCTGGGGCACCAGCGCCGCCGCCGCGTTCGTCTCCGGCGCCGCCGCCCTGGTGACCGCCGCCCACCCGGACCTGACCCCGGCGCAGGTCAAGGACCTCCTGGAGGACACCGCCCGCAACGCCCCCGCCGGCGGCCGCGACGACTCACGCGGCTTCGGCTTCGTCGACCCGGCCGCCGCGATCGAGGCGGCGGGCGCGCTGAAGCCCGAACGGCTGCGCCCGGCGGCGTACGGCGAGAAGTACTTCGGCCCCGGCCCGGACGCCGCCGCCTCCGCCGACGACACCGCCGACTGGGCCGCCCCGCTCGCGGGCAGCGCGGGCGCCGTGCTGCTGGTCATGGCGGTGGTGATGTGGCGCGCCCGCCGCACCCCCGTCACCTGGTCCCCGGACCGGCACTGAGGCCTGTCGTCCGGATCGGCCCGGCAGCCCCGTACGGCGCCCCACGGCGCCCCCGATAGGGTCGGTGACCGTGGCGAACAAGAACATCCCCGACCCCGGCTTCTCCGACGACGACGGCTCCGCCGACCCCCGGCTGAGCGCGGCGCTCGCCGCCTGGGCCGAGGACCGCGCCGCCGTCGCCCCCGTCCTGGAGGCGCTCAAGGGCGCCCGGCTGCTCGTCCCCGTCGTCGCCGTGCTCGGCGAGGTGGAGGAGGACGAGAAGGGTCTGCGGCGCGAGAAGACCAGTGACATGGCCGTCCCCACCCTCAAGGCGGCCGGCCGCACCGCCCTCCCGGCCTTCACCTCCACCGACTCCCTCGCCCGCTGGGACCCGGCGGCCCGCCCGGTCGCCGTACCCCTGCACCAGGCGCTCCAGGCCGCCGCCCACGAGAAGGCGGACACCGTCGTCCTGGACCTGGCCGGCCCCGTGCCGTTCGAACTGACCGGCCCCGCGCTGCTGGCGCTCGCGGAGGGCCGCACCAGCGCCGACCCGCTCGCCGACCCGGCCGTCGTCGAAGCCGTACGGCGTGCCGTGGCCGCCGAACCCGCCGTCCTGCGCGCCCACCTCGGACCGGGGCGGGCCGACGGCACCCTCGCCCTCGTCCTCGACGCCTCCGCGCCGCCCGCCGAGACCGCCCGCGCTGTCGCCGGTCGCCTCGCCGCCGACGAAACACTGAGGGCCCGCCTGGTGCGGGGCCTCGACCTGGCACTGCTGCCGGCCGGGGCCACGCCACCGGGCGAGCCCTTGTACGTCCGCGACTGAACCCTTGTACGTCTGTACGTCCGCGACTGAGTCAGCCCCCGCCCCCGAGCGTCACCCGGGGGCCGGGCGCCGGCCGAAGCCCGGAGTTCACCCGAAGACGGGCCCCGTGTACTTCTCGCCCGGGCCCTGGCCCGGCTCGTCCGGGACGACCGACGCCTCGCGGAACGCCAGCTGCAGCGACTTCAGACCGTCACGCAGCGGCGCCGCGTGGAAGGAGCTGATCTCGGTCGTGCTCGCGTCGAGCAGACCGGCCAGCGCGTGCACCAGCTTGCGGGCCTCGTCCAGGTCCTTGTGGGCGTCGCCCTCCTCCGTCAGACCGAGCTTCACGGCCGCGGCGCTCATCAGGTTGACGGCGACCGTCACGATCACCTCGACCGCCGGGACCTCGGCGATGTCGCGGGTCATGGCGTCGAAGTCGGGCGTCTCAGGAGGGGTCTCACTCATGCCGCACACGATAGGCGCACGGCGACGGGCGGGCGCACTCGGCGTCGGTTAGCCCTTGCCCCGGCGACCTGCTAACCTTGAGTAAGGACCGGTCGGACGCGTACGCCCTCGGGCGACGGGCCCGGCCCACAAGTGGAGGCTTTCGAACTCCCACCTGACCGTCCCTCTGGGACGGCGGGTCACCGGTCAGGCGGCCCCGCCCCTCCGTGGCAGCGTCGACCCGAAAGCGTGCCCCGCGTTCATCGCGGCGGTGCTCCGGTAGTTCGAGGAGCCCCGCCTGTGATCGGCCGGGGCATTTTTGTTCCCCCGGTGCGGTTAGGTCTGTCAAACACAGACGTTACGCGGCTGTCCGCCAGACCGTCGCGTGGTGCTACCGAGGAGGATCCATCAGCGCCGAGCCCCGCATCAACGACCGGATTCGCGTTCCCGAGGTGCGACTTGTCGGTCCCAGTGGCGAGCAGGTGGGCATCGTCCCCCTGGCCAAGGCACTGGAGCTTGCGCAGGAGTACGACCTGGACCTGGTCGAGGTCGCGGCGAACGCCCGTCCGCCCGTGTGCAAGCTCATGGACTACGGGAAGTTCAAGTACGAGTCGGCCATGAAGGCCCGTGAGGCGCGCAAGAACCAGGCGCACACGGTCATCAAGGAGATGAAGCTCCGGCCGAAGATCGACCCGCACGACTACGACACCAAGAAGGGTCACGTCGTCCGGTTCCTCAAGCAGGGCGACAAGGTCAAGATCACGATCATGTTCCGTGGTCGCGAGCAGTCCCGGCCCGAACTGGGCTACCGACTGCTGCAGCGTCTCGCGGAGGACGTGGCCGACCTCGGGTTCGTGGAATCGAACCCGAAGCAGGACGGCCGAAACATGATCATGGTTCTCGGTCCGCACAAGAAGAAGACCGAGGCGATGGCCGAGGCCCGCCAGGCGCAGGAAGCCCGCAAGGCCGAAGCGAAGGCCAACCCCGGCCGCTCGCAGAACGCCGCGGAGCTCGACGCGCCGGCCGACGAGCCCGCCGAGGCGTGACCCCGGGGACGCCAGTCCCAGGGAAGCAGTAACCGATACAAGCGACGCTCCACCGTGCCCGGTTTCACGACCGGGCACCGGAGCGCCACCGACGAGGAGAGAACGGCGCTATGCCGAAGAACAAGTCGCACAGCGGTGCCAGCAAGCGCTTCAAGGTCACCGGCTCCGGCAAGGTGCTCCGTGAGCGCGCCGGCAAGCGCCACCTGCTCGAGCACAAGTCGTCCCGTCTGACGCGGCGCCTCACCGGCAACGCCGAGATGGCCCCGGGCGACGCCAAGAAGATCAAGAAGCTTCTCGGCAAGTGACGCTGCGGCGCCTGAGCGCCCTTCGTCTGGACCGGGACCCAATCGATATCGGGCCGCGTGACGACCACCGCGGCCCCGCTACAAGGAGTTAACAAGTGGCACGCGTCAAGCGGGCAGTCAACGCTCACAAGAAGCGCCGGGCGATCCTCGAGCAGGCCTCCGGCTACCGCGGTCAGCGCTCGCGCCTGTACCGCAAGGCCAAGGAGCAGGTCACCCACTCGCTGGTCTACAACTACAACGACCGCAAGAAGCGCAAGGGCGACTTCCGTCAGCTGTGGATCCAGCGGATCAACGCCGCCGCCCGCGCCAACGGCATGACCTACAACCGCTTCATCCAGGGTCTGAAGGCCGCCAACGTCGAGGTCGACCGCAAGATCCTCGCCGAGCTCGCCGTGAACGACGCGAACGCGTTCGCCGCGCTCGTCGAGGTCGCGCAGAAGGCTCTGCCGAGCGACGTCAACGCGCCCAAGGCCGCGTGACGCTGCGCCGGCTCTGAGCCGACGTGACGGAACGGACCCGTGGGGTGAACCCGCGGGTCCGTTGTGTTGTGTGAGTAGGTTGGTTCGGCACCGCCGAACACCGCCGTCGTGGCCGATCGCCGTCGCGGCGGATTTTTCTGCACCGAAGGTGAGTTGCTGCATGCCCCCCGCCGTCCCCGAGCTGATCTCTCCCCGCTCGCCCCGCGTGGTCGCCGCGCGGCGGCTCGCCAAGCGGAACTTCCGGGGGAAGGACCGGCTGTTCCTCGCGGAGGGGCCGCAGGCCGTGCGGGAGGCCGCCGGGCACCGGGTCGACGGCGTGCCCACCCTCGTCGAGCTGTTCGTCACGCCGGACGCCGCCGACCGGTACGCCGACATCGTCGGCGCCGCCCGTGACGCGGGCGCCCGCGTGCACCTCGCCGCCGAGCAGGTCATCGCCGACATCTCCACCACCGTCACCCCGCAGGGCCTCGTCGGGGTGTGCCGGTTCCTGGACACGCCCTTCGAGGACATCCTCGCGGCCCGGCCCCGCCTCGTCGCCGTCCTCGCCAACGTCCGCGACCCCGGCAACGCCGGAACCGTCCTGCGGTGCGCCGACGCCGCCGGCGCCGAGGCCGTCGTCCTCACCGACGCCTCCGTCGACCTGTACAACCCCAAGGCCGTCCGCGCCTCCGTCGGCTCCCACTTCCACCTGCCCGTCGCCGTCGGCGTCCCCGTCGACCAGGCCGTCGGGCGGCTCAGGGACGCCGGAGTGCGCGTCCTCGCCGCCGACGGCGCCGGCGACCGCGACCTCGACGAGGAACTCGACAAGGGCACCATGGGCGAGCCCACCGCCTGGCTGTTCGGCAACGAGGCCTGGGGCCTGCCCGAGGAGACCCGTGCGCTCACGGATGCCGTCGTCCGCGTCCCGATCCACGGAAAGGCCGAGAGCCTGAACCTCGCCACCGCCGCCGCCGTATGTCTCTACGCGTCCGCGCGTGCACAGCGCGCCTCCGGAGGGTGCCGCTCCGTCACCGACAGCTAGTAGGGTGACCAGCCCAGGGGCACCTCCCATGGCTTCTGAGAGGTGGGATACGGGGATGAGCGTCGGCACGAGCAGCGCACCGGGAACGCGGGAGGCGCGGCGGCGCCCGCCCACGCGCAGGCCCGGTGATACCGCCGAGCTCGGCATCGACCCCGACGAGCTGCCCGACGGCCTCGTCGTCGCCGACGAGGACGGCCGGGTGATCTGCTTCAACGCAGCCGCCGCCCGCATCGCCGCCGTCCCCGCCGAACAAGCCCTCGGCATGCGCCTGGAGGCGGCCCTGCCCCTGGAGGACCTGGAGGGCCGGCGCTGGTGGCAGGTCACCGACCCCTACGGCGGCCTCGCCATCCGCACACGCCAGCCCGAGCGGAACCTGTTACTGCCCGGCGGGCGTGAGGTCCTCGTCACGGCCCGCTACGTCCGCACCGAGCCCACCGGCCCCGTCCACCGCGTCGTCGTCACCCTGCGCGACACCGAGGCCCGCCGCCGCACCGAGCGCAGCCACGCCGAGCTGATCGCCACCGTCGCCCACGAACTGCGCTCCCCGCTGACCTCCGTCAAAGGCTTCACCGCGACCCTGCTCGCCAAATGGGAACGGTTCACCGACGACCAGAAGCGGCTGATGCTGGAGACCGTCGACGCCGACGCCGACCGCGTCACCCGGCTCATCGCCGAACTCCTCGACATCTCCCGCATCGACTCCGGGCGCCTGGAGCTGCGCCGCCAGCCCGTCGACATCGGCGCCGCCGTCGGCCGCCACATCCAGGCGTACGTCGCCGCCGGACTGCCCGCCGACCGCTTCCTGCTCCGCCTCGAACAGCCGCTGCCCGACCTGTGGGCCGACCCCGACAAGGTCGACCAGGTGCTCAGCAACCTCCTGGAAAATGCCGTGCGGCACGGCGAGGGAACCGTCACCATCGACATCACGGCCACGGCGTCCCCCCGCGAAGGCGAGGACACCGGAACGTCGGTCACGGTGAGCGACGAAGGGTCCGGCATCCCGGAGGAGTCCATGAACCGCGTCTTCACCCGCTTCTGGCGGGGCAGCAAGCGCGGCGGCACGGGCCTCGGGCTCTACATCGTCAAGGGCATCGTCGAGGCCCACGGCGGAACCATCACGGTCGGCCGCGCCCCCGGCGGCGGCGCCGAGTTCCGATTTACGTTGCCCGTGGCGGCACCGGCGTATCTCACCTGAGACGGCCGAGAGCCCCACGGGCGCGTTCGCCCACCTCCACCCCCGTTAGACTCGGCCTTTGGCACCTTTGTGTCCCGAAGTCGGCGACGATCCGCCATCGGATCAGTGACGGGGACCTCCAGCCAGCCAATCGGAAGCACGGGAAGAGATGTCGGCACCGAATAAGTCGTACGACCCTGTCGAGGTCGAGGCGTTGAAACCGGAAGAGATCGAGCGCATGCGGGACGAGGCGCTCGCCGCCTTCGCCGCCGCGGACTCCCTCGACGCGCTCCAGGAGGCGAAGGTCGCCCACACCGGGGGCACCTCCCCGCTGGCCCTCGCCAACCGCGAGATCGGCGCCCTGCCCCCCCACGCCAAGGCCGACGCCGGCAAGCGCGTCGGGCAGGCCCGCGGCGCCGTCAACAAGGCCCTCGCCGCCCGCCAGGCCGAGCTGGAGGCCGAGCGCGACGCCCGGGTGCTGGTCGAGGAGGCCGTGGACGTCACGCTGCCCCACGACCGCGTGCCGGCCGGCGCCCGCCACCCGCTGACCACGCTGTCCGAGCGCATCGAGGACATCTTCGTGGCCATGGGCTACGAGGTCGCCGAGGGCCCGCAGGCCGAGGCCGAGTGGTTCAACTTCGACGCCCTCAACATCGGCCCGGACCACCCCGCGCGCGGTGAGCACGACACGTTCTTCGTGCAGGGCCCCGAGGGCGGCACCGAGTCCGGCGTCGTGCTGCGCACCCACACCTCGCCCGTGCAGATCCGCTCCCTGCTGGAGCGCGAACTGCCGGTCTACGTGATCTGCCCCGGCCGCGTGTACCGCACCGACGAGCTGGACGCCACGCACACGCCCGTCTTCCACCAGGTCGAGCTCCTCGCCGTCGACGAGGGCCTCACCATGGCCGACCTCAAGGGCACCCTGGACCACATGGTCCAGTCCCTGTTCGGCGAGGGCATGAAGACCCGGCTGCGGCCGAACTTCTTCCCCTTCACCGAGCCGAGCGCCGAGATGGACATGCTCTGCTACGTCTGCAAGGGCGACTCCGTCGGCAACCCCGACCGGCCCTGCCGCACCTGCTCCAGCGAGGGCTGGATCGAGCTCGGCGGCTGCGGCATGGTCAACCCGCGGGTGCTCACCGCCTGCGGCGTCGACCCGGAGAAGTACAGCGGCTTCGCCTTCGGGTTCGGCATCGAGCGGATGCTGATGTTCCGCCACAACGTCGAGGACATGCGAGACATGGTCGAGGGTGACGTCCGGTTCACCCGGCCGTTCGGGATGGAGATCTGATGCGGGTCCCGCTTTCTTGGCTGCGGGAGTACGTCGACCTGCCGGCGACCGAAACCGGCCGTGACGTCCAGGCCAAGCTCATTTCCGCAGGCCTAGAGGTCGAGACCGTCGAGCAGCTCGGCGCCGACCTCAAGGGCCCGCTGGTCGTCGGCCAGGTCCTCACCATCGAGGAGCTGGAGGGCTTCAAGAAGCCCATCCGCTTCTGCACCGTCGACGTCGGCCGGGCCAACGGCACGGGCGAGCCGCAGGAGATCGTCTGCGGCGCCCGCAACTTCTCCGTCGGCGACAAGGTCGTCGTGGTCCTCCCGGGCGCGGTCCTGCCCGGCGGCTTCGCGATCGCCGCGCGCAAGACCTACGGCAAGGTCTCGCACGGCATGATCTGCTCCAGCGACGAGCTCGGCATGGGCGACGACGGCACCAAGGGCATCATCGTGCTGCCGCCCGAGACCGAGGTCGGCAAGGACGCCATCGAGCTGCTGGAACTGGTCGACGAGGTCCTGGACATCGCCGTCACGCCCGACCGCGGCTACTGCCTGTCCCTGCGCGGCGTCGCCCGCGAGACCGCCACCGCCTACGGACTGCCGCTGCGCGACCCGGCGCTCCTCGACGTGCCCGGCCCGAACGCCTTCGGCTACCCGGTGAAGGTCTCCGACCCGTCCGGCTGCGACCGCTTCACCGCCCGCACCGTGACCGGCCTGAGCCCCGAGGCGCGCTCCCCGATCTGGCTCCAGCGCCGGCTCCAGAAGGTCGGCATGCGCCCGATCTCCCTGGCCGTCGACGTCACGAACTACGTGATGATGGAGCTGGGCCAGCCCCTGCACGCCTACGACCGCGCCCTCGTCCAGGGCACCATCGGCGTGCGCCGCGCCGAGCCGGGCGAGAAGCTCACCACCCTCGACGGCGTCGAGCGCACGCTGGACGCCGAGGACCTGGTCATCACCGACGACCGCGGCCCCATCGGGCTCGCCGGTGTCATGGGCGGCGCCAACACCGAGATCGCCGACCACGACGGTGCGGAGAACGGCACGACCGACGTGGTCATCGAGGCCGCGCACTTCGACGCCGTGACCGTCGCGCGCACGGCCCGCCGGCACCGCCTGTCGTCCGAGGCGTCCCGACGCTTCGAGCGGGGCGTCGACCCGCAGGCCGCCGCCGCTGCCGCGCAGCGCACCGTCGACCTGCTCGTGCTCCTCGCGGGCGGCACCGCCGAGGCCGGCGTCACCGAGGTCATCGCGCCGACCGCGCCGCGCACCATCACCATCCCGGCCGACCACCCGGACAAGGTCGCGGGCGTCGCGTACGGCCGCGAGACCGTCGTGCGCCGGCTCCAGCAGGTGGGCTGCGACGTGTACGGCCAGGACGAGCTGATCGTCACCGTGCCGTCCTGGCGGCCCGACCTCACCGACCCGAACGACCTCGCCGAGGAGGTCATCCGGCTGGAGGGTTACGAGAACCTGCCCTCCACGCTGCCCAAGCCGCCGGCCGGCCGCGGACTGACCTACCGTCAGCGCCTGCACCGCCGTATCGGCCGGGCGCTGGCCGGGGCGGGCTACGTCGAGGCTCCGAACTACCCCTTCGTCAGCGAGCAGGTCTTCGACCAGCTCGGCCTCGACGCCGACGACCCGGCCCGCCGCGTCGTGAAGCTCGTCAACCCGCTCAACGACGAGGAGCCCGCGCTGCGGACCTCGCTGCTGCCGGGCCTGCTGGGCGCCCTGCGCCGCAACGACGGCCGGGGCTCGCACGACCTGGCGCTGTTCGAGACCGGCCTGGTCTTCCAGCCGCGCGAGGAGCAGCGGGCCGCCGCCGTCCTGCCCGTCGACCGGCGCCCCACCGACGCCGAACTCGCCGAGCTGGACGCCGCGTTGCCGCACCAGCCGCGTCACGTCGCCGTCGTCCTCGCCGGCGCCCGTGAGCAGGCCGGCTGGTGGGGGAAGGGCCGCCCGGCCGACTGGGCCGACGCGATCGAGGCCGCCCGCACCGTCGCCCGCGAGGCCGGCGCCGAACTCGCCGTCCGCAAGGGCCAGTACGGGCCGTGGCACCCGGGCCGGTGCGCCGAGCTGGTGGTCACCGTCGACGGCGCCGAGCGCGTCATCGGCCACGCCGGTGAACTGCACCCGCGCGTCCTCAAGACGCTGGGTCTGCCGGAGCGCGGCTGCGCGATGGAGCTCGACCTGGACGCCCTGGAGCGGGCCGGCGACGGCGCGCCGCAGGCGCCGGGCATCTCCACGTTCCCGGTCGCCACGCAGGACGTAGCCCTCGTTGTCGAGAAGCCGGTCCCCGCCTCCGAGGTCGAGGCCGCGCTGCGCGACGGAGCCGGTGAACTGCTGGAGTCCATCCGGCTGTTCGACGTCTACGAGAACGAGGACCAGCTCGGCGACGGCAAGAAGTCGCTGGCCTACGCGCTGCGCTTCCGCGCCGCCGACCGGACGCTGACCGTGGACGAGGCGTCGGCCGCCCGGGACGCGGCGGTCGCCCTCGCCGGCGAGCGCCTCGGGGCCGTACTGCGCGGCTGAGCGTCGCGAAGGGAACCGCGCCGCGCCCCGCGCGGCGTGCGGCGCGGTTCCCCGCACTCGTCTCTTTCAGGGCTCCGCGAGCCCTCTGCGGCTTCCCCCGGCACCTCACTCGTACGGGTGCTTCTCGGGCGATACGGCCTCCCGCGGCTGTGGCGTCGACAGAATCGGACCGGCCTTTCGGGGCCGTCTGCGCTGTCACGGCCTACTTGGGGGGCCATCGGCATGTTCCGCATCAGGTCACGGGCCCGGCCGGTCACGCCGCGGTTCCCCCGGACACCGCTCGCCCTCGGACTGGCCACGGCATGGGGGGCCGCCGGGCTCGTCCTGCACATGCGGCGGTGATGCTGCGCGAGGTGCGGCAGGCCCGCCGGGTGGCGAGCGCCGCGCAGCGCGCCCTGCTGCGTCCCCTGCCGCCCCGCGTCGACGGACTGCGCGTGGCCGCCGCGCAGCTCTCCGCCGACCGGGGCGCCTCGATCGGCGGAGACCTCTACGAGGTGATCCCCACCGAGCACGGCGTGCGGGTCGTCATGGGCGACGTACGCGGCCACGGCCTCGCCGCGGCGTCCACGGCGGCCGCCGTCCTCGGCAGTTTCCGGGAGGCCGCGCACGACGAGACCGACCTCGGGGGCGTGCTGCGCCGGCTGGACCGGGCGCTGGCCCGGCACCTGCGGGAGCACGCGCGCGACGAGGCCCCGGACCCCGGGCGGGAGGCGGAGGTGCCGGCCGGCGAGGAGTTCGTCACCCTGGTCCTGCTGGAGATCCGTGGCGACGGCGGCCTGCACGTCCTCAACTGCGGGCACCCCTGGCCGTATCTGCTGACCGGGCAGAGCGCCGCGCCGATCGCCGGGGCCGAACCCCTGCCGCCCGTCGGGCCCTTCCCGCTGCCGGCCGAACTGCCCACCCTGCCCTGCGGCCGACTGCGGCCCGGCGACGCCCTGTTCCTGCACACCGACGGGGTGGAGGAGGCCCGCGACGACCACGGCCGGTTCTTCCCGCTCACCGACGTCCTCGCCGAAGCCGTCCGCGAGACACCGGTCTGCCCGGAGAGCGTGCTGCGCACCGTCCTCACCCGACTCCTGCGCCACACCGGCCCGTCGCCCGCCGACGACGTCGCCCTGCTCGTCCTGCGCAACGACCGGCGCCCCGTCGCGCCGCACGCGGGCCCACCCGTGGGACACCGGGCGCACCACGTCACGTGACGTCGAGGCCGCGAAGCATCACGCTGCCGCGGCGCGCCCCGGCGGCCCGCCGGGTGTGTCCGCGCGGCGCGCCGTCCGCCCCGCCACGGAGTGTCGGGCAGGCAGCCGGGCGGACGGCGCGGGATCGGGCCGCCGCACTGTACGAGGGGGAGCCGGCGGCCCGGCCGGCCTCTTGCGAGGCATTTCAGTCAACCGGCGGGACACTCTCCGCGACAGCGCGCACACGGTGCGGATTCGAGCACTCCGTTCACACCCCGTGTGAAGCCGTCCGCACTAGTCTGTCCCGCACCCAGCCACCGGGGGGCCACCCATGCAGCCCAACACCCTGCTCGACGCGATCCTCGACGAGGCCGGGATCTCGCACGCGGGTCTCGCGGCCCACGTCAACCAGGCGGGCCGCGCGCGCGGGCTCTCGCTCCGCTACGAACACACCGCCGTGGCACGGTGGTTGAAGGGTCAGCGGCCCCGCGGCCAGGTCCCCGACCTGATCTGTGAGGTGCTCGCGGCCCGGCTGCGACGGCCCGTCACCCTGGACGACATCGGCCTCGGCGTGCCCGGCGAACCGTCCGCCCCGCACACCGGATCGCTGTCCGGCTTCGTGGAACGCGCCACCGCGCTGTGGCGCTCCGACCAGCAGCGGCGCCCGCACATCCTGGACGCCCCGGCCGTCACCGGCACCCCCGCCGTGATGCCCGTGTGGGAGTGGGAGAACCCGCCCGAGGACGTGGACGTCTCCCGCGGCGGGCGGCACCGCGTCACGACGGCCGACCTCCAGCTGCTGCGCGCCGCCCGCACCCACTACGAGCAGATGTACCGCAAGGCCGGCGGCGTGGCGACCCGCGCCCGCATCGTCGGCTTCCTCAACTCCGAGGCGGCGCCCCTGCTGCGCGGCGGCTACACCGACGCCACCGGACGCCAACTGCACCGGGCCACCGGCGGGTTGGTGGCGATCGCCGGCATCTGCGCGTACGACTCCGACGCGCACGGCCTCGCCCAGCGCTACTTCCACCAGGCCCTCAGACTCGCCAAGGCCAGCGGCGACCGGGGACTCGGGGCGTATGTCATCGCGCTGCTCGTCAACCAGTCGCTGTTCATGCGGGAGTACCGCCAGGCCGTCGCCTTCGCGGAGGCCGCGCTGCGCGCCGCGGGACGGCACATCACCCCGGCGCTCGCCTCCGACCTGTACGCGATGCAGGCCAAGGCGTACGCACACCTGGGCGACGGCAGCAGCGCCCTGTCCTGCATCCGGCGCGCCGAGCAGGCCGCGGAACGCATCCGGCGCGGCCACGAACCCGACGAGACCGGCTACGTGCAGCCCGGTCTGGTCAACGTGCAGGTGGCCGAGGCCCTGCTGAGCCTCGGCGAGCTGGCGGCGGCCGGGGAGCACGCCGCGGCGGCGGTGGACAGCCCCGCCCACGACCGGGGGCGGGTGCACCGGCTGGCCATGCTCAGCACCATCGAGCTGCGGCAGGGCAACGCGGACAAGGCGGTCGCCGTCGCCGTCCAAATGGCCGAGCAGGCGCGGGGGATGGAGTCGCAGCGGCTGCGCGACAGACTGCGCGCGGTCCGCGAGCGCCTGGTGCGCAGCGGCTGTCCGGGCACCGCCGAGGCCGCCGAACTCATCGACGGGGCGCTGCGCGTACCCCTGTAGGAGGCCGGTGCGGCCCGCGTGGCCGAAGGCCGCCCGAGCACCGACGCGTCACAGCTGCTGCTGCGATATTGCCACTCACCCGACGGAAGGTGGCAGAACCGTGCAGTGGACGAAACAGAGCGAACAGACTGTGTATGAAAACCGCTGGTTCACCGTCAACCTGGCGGACGTGGCGCTCCCGGACGGCCGGCACCTGGACCACTTCCTTTTACGGCTGCGGCCCGTCGCCGTGGCCACCGTGGTCAACGAGGCGAACGAGGTCCTCCTGCTGTGGCGCCACCGTTTCATCACCGACAGCTGGGGGTGGGAACTCGCGGCGGGCGTCGTCGAGGACGGCGAGGACGTCGC
This sequence comes from Streptomyces sp. NPDC037054, assembly GCF_055606745.1. Classification (NCBI taxonomy): domain Bacteria; kingdom Bacillati; phylum Actinomycetota; class Actinomycetes; order Kitasatosporales; family Streptomycetaceae; genus Streptomyces; species Streptomyces sp. NPDC037054. Next base: position 71,698 of record NZ_JBVJSJ010000010.1, read on the forward strand.
CGACGCGGCGGCCAGGGAACTGGAGGAGGAGACCGGCTGGCGGCCGGGACCCCTGCGCCACCTCATGACCGTGGAACCGTCCAACGGCCTCACCGACGCCCGGCACCACGTCTACTGGGCCGACGACGGCGAGTACCTCGGGCACCCGGTGGACGACTTCGAGTCGGACCGGCGGGAATGGGTCCCGCTCAAGGTCGTCCCCGACCTGGTCGCCCGCGGCGAGGTCCCGGCCGCCACCATGGCGGCCGCGTTACTCCTGCTGCACCACCTCAGGCTCGGAGAGGACTCCCTGCCCTGACCCCCCCCGTGCCGTGCCCGGCACCGAGTGGGGTGCCGGGCACGTCGGCCGGCCGACGTCCGACCGTGCGTGATCAGCCGTAGGTGTAGAAGCCGGAACCGGTCTTGCGGCCCAGCCGGCCCGCGTCGACCATCCGCTGGAGCAGCGGGGGAGCGGCGTACAGCGGCTCCTTGTACTCCTCGTACATGCTCTGCGCGACCGAGGCGACCGTGTCCAGGCCGATGAGGTCGGACAGCTTCAGCGGACCCATCGGGTGGGCGCAGCCCATCTCCATGCCGTTGTCGATGTCCTCGCGGCTGGCGATGCCCGTCTCGAACATCCGGATCGCGGACAGCAGGTACGGGATCAGCAGCGCGTTCACCACGAAGCCGGAGCGGTCCTGGGCGCGGATGGCGTGCTTGCCGAGCACCTTCTCGGTGAAGAGCTGGGCCCGGCTCAGCGTGCCCTCCGAGGTGGTCAGCGCCGGGATCAGCTCGACGAGCTGCTGCACCGGCGCCGGGTTGAAGAAGTGGATGCCGATGACCTGGTCGGGACGCGAGGTGGCGACCGCGAGCTTCACCAGCGGGATGGAGGAGGTGTTGGAGGCCAGGATGGCGTCCGGCCGGGTCACGACCTGATCGAGCACCTGGAAGATCTCGGTCTTGACCTGCTCGTTCTCCACGACGGCCTCGATGACCAGGTCGCGGTCGGCGAACTCGCCGAGGTCCGTGGTGAAGCTCAGGCGCGCCTGCGTCGCCTCCTGCTCCTCCTCGGTGATCTTGCCGCGCTGGGCGGCCTTGTCCAGGGAGTTGAACAGCCGGGTACGGCCTATCTCCAGGGCTTCGCCGGTGGTCTCGGCGACCTTCACGTCCAGTCCGGCCCGGGCGCAGACCTCCGCGATGCCCGCTCCCATCTGGCCGCAGCCCACGACTCCGACGCGCCCGATGTCTCCCGCTGGGGTGTCCGTCACATCGTCCCTTTCGCTGATCTACGGCTGGGGGCAGGTCGCCGGGTCACGGCCCTGCTCCGATCGAGCACGTTACCGCGAAGTACCGATGATCGATCGCCTGGGTCGGGCATGCTGGGGGACTTCGGTGCGATCCGTGACCGCACGGATCCGGAGGGTCCCCGGGGGCGCAGATGAGCAGATTGTCACGCAGGACGTTCGCGGCCGCGGCACTCGCCGCCCTGACGACCGTGCCGGGGTCGGCCGCTTCGGCGTCGGCCGCGCCGGGCGGCGGACGGCGGGTGATCACGGAGATGCGGGGCGTGTGGCTGGCGACCGTGGCCAACCGCGACTGGCCGTCCCGGCCCGGCCTGAGCGCGGCACAGCAGCGCGCGGAGCTGATCGACCACCTCGACACGGCCGTGCGCCGCCGGCTCAACACGGTGATCTTCCAGGTGCGGCCGACGGCCGACGCCCTGTGGCCCTCGCCGTACGAGCCGTGGTCGCAGGTCCTCACCGGCACGCAGGGCAGGTCGCCCGGCTGGGACCCGCTCGGCACGGCCGTCGAGGAGGCCCACGCCCGCGGCCTGGAACTGCACGCCTGGTTCAACCCGTACCGCGTCGCCAACCACACCGACCCCGGACGGCTCGTCGCCTCGCACCCGGCCCGCCGCAACCCCGAGTGGGTCGTGAAGTACGGCGGGAAGCTCTACTACAACCCCGGCCTGCCCGAGGTCCGCGCCTTCGTCGAAGACGCCATGCTCGACGCCGTGCACCGCTACCCGGTCGACGCCGTCCACTTCGACGACTACTTCTACCCCTACCCGGTGGCCGGCCAGACCTTCGACGACGACGCGGCCTACGAGGCGCACGGCACGGCCTTCCCGGACCGCGCCTCCTGGCGGCGCGACAACATCGACCGGCTGGTGCGGGAGACCGCGGCCCGCGTCAAGGGCATCAGGCCCACCACCCGCTTCGGCATCAGCCCGTTCGGCGTGTGGCGCAACGCCGCGACCGACCCGCGCGGCTCCGACACGCGCGCGGGCGTGCAGACGTACGACGACCTGTACGCGGACACCCGGCGCTGGGTGCGCCGGAACTGGATCGACTACATCTGCCCGCAGCTGTACTGGAACATCGGCTTCACCGCCGCCGACTACGCCAAGCTGCTGCCCTGGTGGGCCGACGTGGCGCGCGGCACCGGCACCAGCCTCTACGTCGGCGAGGCGCTCTACAAGGCGGGCGACCCGGCGCAGCCCGCCGCCTGGCAGGACCCGGCCGAGCTGTCCCGGCACCTCACGCTCGCCGAGCGGTACCCGCAGGTGCGCGGGCACGTCTACTTCGCCGCCCGGGAGGTGGCGGCGGACCGCAACGGCGCCCTGGCGCGGGTGGTCGCCGACCACTACCGGCGGCCGGCGGGCCCCCCGCGCTGATCTACTGCCGCGTCTCCCTGTGCCGGATCTCGGTGTCCGGGCCGGGGGAGCACACGCCCTCGTGCCCGTCCTCGAACCGGACGCGGTACGGCGGGGTGCCCTCCCGGCCCAGCACCTCGACGATCTCGCCGACCTTGTCGTGCTGACCGACCACCCTGCCGTGCTGGACAAGCTGGTCGCCCTCGGTTGCGCGCATCTGCGGGGCCTCCTCACGAAGGTGCGAAAGCAGCGGTCCACGGCCTCGCGTCCACGGCGCGGGGTCCCGGCCGGAGCCGGCCCGTGCGCCCCGTTCAGCCGCGCGCCCGCTGCGTGACGGCGATGCAGACGAGTACCGCGGCGGCCGTCAGCGGGGCGGCCACCGTCAGGTGCTCGCCCAGCAGCAGCACCGACCACACCAGTGTGAGCAGCGGCTGGGCGAGCTGCAACTGGCTGGCCTTGGGTATGCCGATCGCCGCCATGCCCCGGTACCAGACGACCAGACCGAGGAACTGCGAGCCCGCCGCCACCCACAGCAGCCCCGTCACGCTGTGCGCGGTCAGCTCCACCGGCTCGTACGCGAGTGCCACCGCGGCGGCCGGTACGGCGACCGGCAGGCACAGCACCAGCGCCCAGCCGATCACCTGCCAGCCCGGCATGACCCGGGCCAGCCGGCCGCCCTCGGTGTAGCCCGCCGCGCACACCAGCAGCGCCGCGAACAGATACGCGTCGGCGGCCGTGACGGCGCCGCCGCTCTGCTCCACGGTGAAGGCGACCACGGCCGCCGCGCCCGCCAGCGCCGCCGCCCAGAAGGTGCGCGACGGCCGGGTGCCGACCCGCAGCGCCGAGAACAGGGCGGTGGTCAGCGGCAGCAGGCCCACCACCACGGCCGCGTGCGCGGTCGTCGACGTCTGCAGGGCCAGCGTGGTCAGCAGCGGGAAACCGAAGACGACCCCGGCGGCGACGACCGCGAGCCCCGGCCAGTGCGCGCGGGCCGGCGGCCGGATCCGCAGCGCGAGCAGACAGCCGCCGGCGATCAGCGCGGCGAGGACGCTGCGCACGGCCACCAGCGACCAGGGGCCGAAGCCCTCCAGACCCCAGGCGGTGGCCGGGAAGGTGAGGGAGAAGGCGACGACGCCGAGCGCGGCGAGGGCGGTGCCGAGACCGGGGCGCTGTCCGGGAGAAGTGCCGACTGCTATCGAGGGTGACGCGATAGCGCTACTCTGTGCTCTCATGCACGAGCGTAGCAGTGTCAGTGACCTGGCGAACCGGCTCCGGAGTGAACTCGACCGCTACTCACCGGGTGGAAAGCTCCCGTCGAGCCGTGCCCTGGTCGAACGGTTCCGGGTCAGCCCGGTGACCGTCTCGCGCGCCCTGGCGCAGCTGGCCGCCGAGGGGCTCGTCGTCACCCGGCCCGGCGCCGGCGCCTTCCGGGCCCGGCCGCGCACCTCCGCCGCGCCCGCCGGGGACACCTCCTGGCAGGAGGTCGCCCTCAGCGCGGACGCCACCGCCGACCTCGTGCCGCGCTCCGTCGACGCCTCCGGAGTCCTCGTCTCGCTGGCCGCCCCGTCACCCGGCGTCGTGGAGTTCAACGGCGGCTATCTGCACCCCTCCCTCCAGCCGGAACGCGCCATGGCCGCCGCCCTGTCCCGGGCCGGACGCCGCCCCGGCGCCTGGGGCCGCCCGCCCATGGAGGGCCTGCCCGAACTGCGCGAGTGGTTCGCGCGCGGCATCGGCGGTGCCGTCACCGCCGCCGAGGTGCTCGTCACGTCCGGCGGGCAGACCGCCCTCACCACCGCGCTGCGCGCCCTGGCCCCGCCCGGCGCGCCCGTCCTCGTCGAGTCGCCGACCTACCCGGGCATGCTGGCCATCTGCCGCGCCGCCGGACTGCGCCCCGTGCCCGTCCCCGTCGACGCCGACGGCGTGAAACCGGCCCTCCTCGCCGACGCCTTCCGCGCCAGCGGGGCCCGCGTCCTGGTCTGCCAGCCGCTGTTCCAGAACCCGACCGGCGCCGTGCTGTCCCCCGAGCGGCGACCCGAGGTGCTGCGCATCGCGCGCGAGGCCGGGGCGTTCGTCGTCGAGGACGACTTCGTCCGGCGGCTGGTGCACGAGGACGCCGGGCCGCTGCCCCGCCCGCTCGCCGCCGACGACCCCGACGGAGTCGTCGTCCACGTCGGCTCGCTGACCAAGGCGACCTCGCCGAGCTTCCGGGTGAGCGCCCTCGCGGCCCGCGGTCCCGTGCTGGAGCGGCTGCGGGCCATCCAGGTCGTCGACACCTTCTTCGTGCCCCGGCCGCTCCAGGAGGCCGCGCTCGAACTCGTCGGCTCGCCCGCCTGGCCCCGCCATCTGCGCGCCGTCTCCGCGCAGTTGCGGGCCCGCCGCGACGCCATGACCGCCGCGCTCCGCCTCCGCCTGCCCGAACTCGCCCTGCCGCACATCCCGTCCGGCGGCTACCACCTCTGGCTGCGGCTGCCCGACGGCGCCGACGACACCGCCCTGACGGCCGCCGCCCTACGCGCCGGCGTCGCCATCACCCCCGGCCGCCCCTACTTCAGCGCGGAGCCCCCGGCCGCGCACGTACGGCTGAGCTTCGCGGCGGTCGCCGGGACGGGGGAGATCGCGGAAGGCGTACGCCGGCTGCGCGCCGCCTGGGACGAGCTGCCGGGGCGCGCGCCGGTCGCGGGCCGGCCCGCCGACGCGTGAGCGCGCCGCCGCCCGGACCGCTGGGGCGAAGCCCGTCGCCTGTCAACAGGTCGACGCCGGCCGCGCCCGCCTGCGACGATCCCTGCATGAGCGACACGCCGGGCCTCCCCGAGGGCTACGAGATCTCCACCGACCGCGAGCGCGTCGACGCGGGACGCGTGCACCACTGGCTGTCCACCGACGCCTACTGGGCGCTCGGCCGACCGCGCGAGACGCAGGACCGGGCCATCGAGGGCTCACTCAACTTCGGGGTGTACGACAGCGCCTCCGGAGTGCAGGTCGCGTACGCCCGGGTCGTCACCGACCGCGCCACCTTCGCCTGGCTGTGCGACGTGTACGTCGACCCGGCCGTGCGCGGCAAGGGCGTCGGCACCGCCATGGTCGCCGCCGTACGCGACCACCTGCGACCCCTCGGCCTGCGCCGCATCATGCTCGCCACGCACGACGCGCACGGCGTCTACGCGAAGCTCGGCTTCGCGCCGCTGGAGCGCCCCGACCACTGGATGCTGCTCGAATTCGACTGATGTGTCCGCCCGGTGACCCGGTCCTTCTGACCACCGAGTAAGGTCACACGCACCTTCGGTTAATCGCAGGTAACTCCTCTTGACCTGCGCACTTTCCGGGACCACCATCACCGCATGTCGCTACGCGTCACGTTCGTCGCCGCCGCGCGCAGTTCGCCGCTGCTCGCGGAACGCTTCGACGACGACCGGCCGCTGGACGCGGCCGGCTGGGAAGAGGTGCAGCGCGTCGGCCGTGACCTGCTGCCCCTCGCCGCGGCCGAGCTGCGCTACTGCTCGCCGACCCCGCGCTCCCGCGCCACCGGCGACGCCCTCGGCTACGCGCCGCTCGTGCAACTCGCCCTGCGCGACTGCGACATGGGCCGCTGGCGCGGACTCACCCTCGGCGAGGCGATGGCCCGTGAACCGCAGGCCGTGGACGCCTGGCTCGCCGACCCGCGCTGCGTGCCGCACGGCGGTGAGTCACTGATCGCCTTCATCACCCGCGTCGGCGGCTGGCTCGACACGCGGCCCGTCGGCGACGGCGGTCACATCGTCGCGGTGGCCGAGCCCGCGGTGATCCGGGCCGCCCTGGTCTACGTCCTGAAGGCGCCGCCCGCGACGTACTGGAACATCGACGTGCGCCCGCTGTCGGCGACGTCCGTGACCGGCCACGCCGGCCGCTGGAACCTGCGCTTCGACGGCGTGCCGCTTCAGCCCTCGCGCACGTAGTCCGTGGTCAGCACCAGGTCCTTGGCGGGACCGCCCACCCGCCACACGGTCCGCCAGCGGTCCGCGTCCAGGACCTCGAACTCGCCGCGGTAGAGGTCCGCCGCGCACGGATGGCCGGCGACATGGCGTCCGGTGGTCAGGTCCAGGTCGTGGAAGGGCCGTCCGTCCCCGAAGCGGACGTCCGCCGTCCCCGGGGTGCTCCCCGGCAGGAAGCGCAGGGTCCGCTCGGCGGGCCGGGCGACGCCCCGCCAGACGAACGTGCCGGACTCGTGGTGCAGCAGCCCTCCGCCGTCCAGCGGCCGGAAATCGGTGGTCCCGGTGAAGCGACCGTCCTGCCCGTTCGCCAGATCCCGCACCGACCGGCGCACCCGCCAGCGCCCCGCGAGGTACGCCAGCGTGTCCGGCACTGGCCAGAACTCGCCCATCCCGTCCCGTTCTTCCGTCCCATCGGTTCCTGCGCGACCCATTGACGCGTCAACGCCCCCTCCCTATCTTGCCGTTCGAAGTCCTGATCACCGTACGAAATATCGAACGAACGAGTCCGTGTCATCCCGTACGACCGCGAACGACCCATGCCTCCACCCATGACTCCACCCCCGAGCCGCGGAGCATCCATGTCACGCACCACCCGCACGCGCTGGAGACTCGCTCTCCCCGCCTGCGCGTTCCTGACGGCCGCCGCCGTCGTCTTCCCGGCACCCGTGCAGGCCGCCGACGCCGCCGACTACGCGATCACCGTCGACCCGGCCGAGCAGGGCGCGAAGATCGACGACACGATGTACGGCGTCTTCTTCGAGGACATCAACCGCGCCGCCGACGGCGGCCTGTACGCCGAACTCGTGCAGAACCGGTCCTTCGAGTACTCCACCGCCGACAACGCCACGTACACGCCGCTGACCTCGTGGGCGGTCGACGGCACGGCGAAGGTCGTGAACGACTCGGGCCGCCTCAACGAGCGCAACCGCAACTACCTCTCCCTGGGTGCCCGTTCGTCGGTCACGAACGCGGGATACAACACCGGGATCCGCGTCGAGGCCGGAAAGAAGTACGACTTCTCCGTGTGGGCGCGGGCGGAGTCCGGCACCACGCTCTCGGTGACGCTGAAGGACGCCGCGGGCAGCCTGGCGACCGCCCGCCAGGTCGCCGCGCAGGGCGGCTGGGCCAAGTACACGGCGACCTTCACCGCCTCGCGCACCAGCAGCACCGGCCGCCTCGCCGTCGCCTCCTCGGCCGACGCCGCCCTCGACATGGTGTCGCTGTTCCCGCGCGACACGTACAAGGGTCAGGCGAACGGCCTGCGCAAGGACCTCGCCGAGAAGATCGAGGCGCTCCAGCCGGGCTTCGTGCGCTTCCCCGGCGGCTGCATCGTCAACACCGGCTCCATGCGTGACTACAGCGAGGCGTCCGGCTGGGAACGCAAGCGGGCCTACCAGTGGAAGGACACCGTCGGCCCCGTCGAGGAGCGCGCCACCAACGCCAACTTCTGGGGCTACAACCAGAGTTACGGTCTCGGCTACTACGAGTACTTCCGCTTCGCCGAGGACGTCGGCGCGATGCCGCTGCCCGTCGTCCCGGCCCTGGTGACCGGCTGCGGCCAGAACCGCGCCACCGACGACGAGGCGCTGCTCAAGCGGCACATCCAGGACACCCTCGACCTCATCGAGTTCGCCAACGGCCCGGCGACCTCCACCTGGGGCAAGGTCCGCGCGGACATGGGCCACCCGAAGCCCTTCGGCCTCACGCACGTCGGGGTGGGCAACGAGGAGAACCTGCCGGTCGAGTTCATGGACCGCTTCAAGCGGTTCCGGACCGCCATCGAGGCGAAGTACCCGGACATCACGGTGGTCTCCAACTCCGGCCCCGACGACTCCGGCACGACCTTCGACACCGCCTGGCGGCTCAACCGCGAGGCCGGCGTCGACATGGTCGACGAGCACTACTACAACAGCCCGCAGTGGTTCCTGCAGAACAACGACCGCTACGACTCCTACGACCGGCAGGGCCCGAAGGTCTTCCTCGGCGAGTACGCCTCCCAGGGCAACGCCTGGAAGAACGGCCTCGCCGAAGCCGCCTTCATGACCGGCCTGGAGCGCAACGCCGACGTCGTCGAGCTGGCCTCGTACGCGCCGCTGCTGGCCAACGAGGACTACGTGCAGTGGCGGCCGGACATGATCTGGTTCAACAACCACGCCTCCTGGGGCTCGGCCAACTACGAGGTCCAGAAGCTGTTCATGACCAACACCGGCGACCGCGTCGTGCCGTCGACGGCCACGACCACGCCGGACGTCAGCGGCCCGATCTCCGGTGCCGTGGGCCTGTCGACGTGGGCGACCAGCGCGGCGTACGACGACGTGCGGGTGACCGCGGCGGACGGCTCGACGCTGCTCAGCGACGACTTCTCCGGTGACGCGTCGAAGTGGACGCACCACGGCACCGGGAACTGGAGCGTCGTGGACGGCGCGTACGTCCAGACCGACGCGGCGGCCGAGAACACCCTGGTCACGGCCGGCGACCCGGCCTGGCACGACTACGACCTGCACGTGAAGGCCACCAAGAAGTCGGGCAACGAGGGCTTCCTCGTCGCCTTCGGCGTCAAGGACACCGGCAACCACTACTGGTGGAACCTCGGCGGCTGGAACAACACCCAGTCCGCCGTGGAACAGGCCTCCGACGGCGGCAAGTCCACCCTGATCTCGAAGGCGGGGTCCATCGAAACCGGCCGCGCCTACGACATCGACATCAAGGTGCGCGGCCGCCAGGTGACCCTGTACCTCGACGGCCAGGAGTGGGGCAGCTTCACCGACGACAAGCCGGCCGAGCCCTTCCGGCAGGTCGTCACCAAGGACGCGAAGACCGGCGACCTGATCGTCAAGGTCGTCAACGCCCAGTCCACGGCCGCCCGTACGGCCATCGACCTGGGCGGCGCCAAGGTCGCGTCCACGGCCCGCGTGACGACGCTGGCGGCCGACCCGGAGGCGGTCAACACGCAGACGGACACGCCGGTCACCCCGGTCGCGTCCACCTTCCGCGGAGCGTCGGCGAAGTTCACGTACACCTTCCCGGCGAACTCGATCACGTTCCTGCGGCTGAAGCGGGGGTGACGTCCTCCGGCTGAGGCGGCAGGGGTGACGGGACCCGGTCGGGGCGGCGGCGATCAAGGCTGTCGCCCCGACCGGGGCGCGGGACCGGCCGCGGCGGGAGCCGTGAACGGGCCGTGGGACCGTGGCAAGAGCCGTGAACGGGGCCCGGGGCTGCGGCGGGAGGCGTGGGCGAGTATCCGGTTGCCTGCCGGGACGGCGACGGATGCAATGTCCGGCATGGCCTCCCCACTGCGCCCGCCGTCACCCGTCCGGATCGGCGCCCTCGCGCCGCTCACCCGCCCGGGGTGGGTGGAGGCGGGTCAACACCTCCTCGCCGGCCTGGAGTTGGCCACCGAAGAGGTCAATGCGACCGGCGGGATCGACGGACGGCCGATCGAGCTGCTGGTCCGTGACACGGCGGCCGACCCGCGCCGCGCCGAGGCGGCGGTGGACGAACTGGCCGGCCTGGGTGTGGCAGCGCTGGCGGGGGAGTACCACAGTGTCGTCGCCCGAGCCGTCGCGGCCAGGGCGCATGCCCTGCACGTGCCGTTCCTCTGCTCGTCGGCGGTCCTGGACACGCTCACCGACGAGCCGACGCCATGGGTCGCGCGGCTCGCGCCGCCCCAGTCCCGAGGCTGGCGGATCTTCGCGGACTTCCTTCTCGACGCGGGCCACGGCCGCATCGCCGTGGCCACCCAGCCGAGCGTCTACTGGGCGTCCGGGACACGAATCCTGCGGGACCACGCGGCACGACGCGGCGGCACGGTCGTGGAACTGGAAGCCGCCACGCTCCCCCCAGAGGCGATGTGCGACGCAGTCTTCTCGAACCGCGCCACGGCTCTGCTCCTCCTGACCGGCCACCCGGAACCGGCCGTCCCGCTCGTCAGCGCCGTCCGCCGCGACCCACGCCTCGCCGACGTCCTGATCGGCGCCCCGGCGGGCCAGCCCGAGTTCCCGGAATGGCAGACCCTGCTGGGCGACGAGGGCGCCGCGATCCCCTTCCTGCGCTACCTCCCCGAGCGCCTCGGCCCACTCGGCACACGCGTCGGTACGGCCCTCCGCGGGCGCCTGGCCGCCCCACCGTCCTTCGTCGCCTTCGAGGGCTACGACACGATCACGGTCCTGGCGAAGGCCCTGCGCACCCACGGCACGGACCGATCGAGCATCGCGGCCGCCTGGCCGGACGTCGAGGCACAGGGCACCCGAGGCCGCATCCACTTCTCCCGCACCCCGGACACAGGCATCCACCAGTGGCCGGGCCCGCCCACCCAGATCGCCGACCGCCCCCCGGCCAGCCCTGACCGCTTCCGAACCCTCCGCACGGGCTGAACAGGTACGGCGGGTGAGGGACCGGACTGCCGTCGGGCCGCACGACGAACATCGACGCGTTGCATAAACGTGCAGCGATACGTATAGTCATGCCATCGAGAGAGTCGGTGGAGGATGTCCATGACGGTACGTGCGGCAGTGGCCGGGGCGAGTGGGTACGCGGGTGGGGAGCTCCTGCGGCTGCTCCTCGCCCACCCCGGGGTCGAGATCGGTGCCCTGACCGGGAACTCCAACGCCGGGCAGCGGCTCGGGGCGCTTCAGCCGCATCTGCTGCCGCTGTCCGACCGGGTGCTCGGGGAGACGACCGCCGATGTCCTCGCCGGTCACGACGTCGTCTTCCTCGCGCTGCCGCACGGCCAGTCCGCCGCCGTCGCCGAGCAGCTCGGACCGGACGTGCTCGTCGTCGACATGGGCGCCGACTTCCGGCTCACCGACGCCGCCGACTGGGAGAAGTTCTACGGCTCCCCGCACGCCGGCACCTGGCCCTACGGCCTGCCCGAACTGCCGGGCGCCCGCGCCGCGCTGGAGGGGTCCAAGCGCATCGCGGTGCCCGGTTGCTACCCGACCGCCGCGTCGCTGGCGATGTTCCCGGCCTACGCCGCCGGGCTCGCGGGGACGGAGGCCGTGATCGTCGCGGCCTCCGGCACGTCCGGCGCGGGCAAGGCGCCCAAGCCGCACCTGCTGGGCAGCGAGGTCATGGGCTCCATGTCGCCGTACGGCGTCGGCGGCGGCCACCGGCACACCCCCGAGATGATCCAGAACCTCAGCGCGGTCGCCGGCGAACGCGTCTCGGTGTCCTTCACCCCCACCCTCGCCCCGATGCCCCGCGGCATCCTCGCCACCTGCAGCGCGAACGCGCCGGAAGGCGTCACCGCCGAGTCCCTGCGCGCCGCCTACGAGAAGGCGTACGCCGACGAGCCGTTCGTCCACCTCCTGCCCGAGGGGCAGTGGCCCGCCACGGCGTCCGTCCACGGTTCCAACGCCGTTCACGTGCAGGTCGCGTACGACGCGGCGGCGGGACGGATCATCGCGATCAGCGCCATCGACAACCTGACCAAGGGCACCGCGGGCGGTGCCGTCCAGAGCATGAACATCGCCCTCGGCCTCGACGAGACCACCGGACTGACGACGATCGGAGTTGCGCCGTGAGCGTGACGGCAGCGAAGGGATTCACGGCGGCGGGCATCGCCGCCGGGATCAAGGAGAACGGCAACCCTGACCTGGCCCTCGTGGTCAACACCGGTCCCCGCCGCGCCGCCGCAGGCGTGTTCACCTCCAACCGCGTCAAGGCCGCCCCCGTCCTGTGGTCCGAACAGGTGCTGAAGAGTGGACAGTTGAGCGCCGTCGTCCTCAACTCGGGTGGCGCCAACGCCTGTACGGGTCCCAAGGGATTCCAGGACACCCACGCCACCGCCGAGAAGGCCGCCGACGTGCTGGGCGTCGGAGCCGGCGAGGTCGCCGTCTGCTCCACCGGCCTCATCGGCGTGCCGCTCCCGATGGACAAGCTGCTCCCGGGAGTCGAGACCGCCGCCGGTCAACTCTCGGAGCACGGCGGCGAGAAGGCCGCCATCGCCATCAAGACCACGGACACCGTCCACAAGACGTCCGTCGTCACGAAGGACGGCTGGACCGTCGGCGGCATGGCCAAGGGCGCCGGCATGCTCGCCCCGGGCCTCGCCACCATGCTCGTCGTCCTCACCACCGACGCCGACATCGAGGCCGAGGCGCTCGACAGGGCCCTGCGCGCGGCCACCCGCACGACCTTCGACCGCGTCGACTCCGACGGCTGCATGTCCACCAACGACACCGTGCTGCTGCTCGCCTCCGGCGCGTCCGGCATCGCGCCCGGGTTCGCCGAGTTCGCCGAGGCCGTGCGCGCCGTCTGCGACGACCTCGGCCAGCAGCTCATCCGCGACGCGGAGGGCGCCAGCAAGGACATCAAGGTCGAGGTCGTGGGTGCCGCGAGCGAGGCCGACGCCGTCGAGGTGGGCCGCTCCATCGCCCGCAACAACCTCCTCAAGTGCGCCATCCACGGCGAGGACCCCAACTGGGGCCGCGTCCTGTCCGCCATCGGCACCACCTCCGCCGCCTTCGAGCCCGACCGGCTGAACGTCGCCATCAACGGCGTCTGGGTCTGCAAGAACGGCTCCGTCGGCGAGGACCGCGAGAAGGTCGACATGCGCTACCGCGAGGTGCACATCGTCGCCGACCTCGCCGCCGGCACCGAGACCGCCACCATCTGGACCAACGACCTCACCGCCGACTACGTCCACGAGAACAGCGCCTACTCCTCATGAGCACCCGCAAGCACACCGCCCTGCCCAAGGCCCAGATCCTCATCGAGGCGCTGCCCTGGCTCACCCGGCACCACGGCAAGATCGTCGTCATCAAGTTCGGCGGCAACGCCATGGTCGACGAGGAGCTGAAGGCCGCCTTCGCCCAGGACGTCGTCTTCCTGCGGCACGCCGGCCTCAGGCCGGTCGTCGTGCACGGCGGCGGCCCGCAGATCAGCGCCGCCCTCGACAAGCACGGCATCGTCAGCGAGTTCAAGGCCGGCCTGCGCGTCACCACCGAGGACGCCATGGACGTCGTACGGATGGTGCTCGCCGGACAGGTGCAGCGTGAGCTGGTCGGACTGCTCAACCAGCACGGCCCGTTCGCCGTCGGCCTCACCGGCGAGGACGCGCACACCATCACCGCCACCCGCCACCGGCCCGAGATCGACGGCGAGCCGGTCGACATCGGCCGGGTCGGCGAGATCACAGAGATCGACACGGGCGCGATCGAGGCGCTGCTGGCCGACGGCCGCATCCCGGTCGTCTCCTCGATCGCGCGCTCCCAGGACGATCACCATGTCTACAACGTCAATGCTGATACGGCGGCTGCGGCACTCGCTGCTGCGCTCGGCGCCGAAACGCTCATGGTCCTCACGGACGTCGAGGGCCTCTACGAGGACTGGCCCCACAGCGACGAGGTGATCAGCCGCCTCACCGCCTCCCAACTGGAGAAACTGCTGCCGGAGTTGTCGTCCGGCATGGTGCCCAAGATGGAGGGCTGCCTGCACGCCGTCCGCGGCGGCGTGAACACCGCACGCGTCCTCGACGGGCGGGTCCAGCACTCGATCCTGCTGGAGATCTTCACCGACGAGGGCATCGGAACGATGGTCGTGCCCGACGAGCACGAGGGGGAGTCGTCATGAGCGACGTCACGAGCGACGTCACGAGCGACGTCACGAGCGAGGCCACGGACAGCCGGGGCACCGGCAACCAGGAGCTCACCGCCCGCTGGCAGGGCGCGCTCATGAACAACTACGGCACCCCGCGCCTGCCCCTCGTACGCGGCGCCGGCGCGAAGGTGTGGGACGCCGAGGGCACCGAGTACCTCGACTTCGTCGGCGGCATCGCCACCAACGCCCTCGGCCACGCCCACCCGGCCGTCGTCGAGGCCGTCACCCGGCAGATCGGCTCCCTCGGCCACATCTCCAACTTCTTCATGGCCGAGCCGACCGTCGCCCTCGCCGAGCGGCTGCTGCGGCTGTTCGGCCGCGACGGCAAGGTCTTCTTCTGCAACTCCGGCGCGGAGGCCAACGAGGCCGCGTTCAAGATGGGCCGGCTCACCGGCCGCAGTCACGTCGTCGCCACCGACGGCGGCTTCCACGGCCGCACCATGGGCGCCCTCGCCCTCACCGGCCAGCCCGGCAAGCGCGACCCGTTCCTGCCGCTGCCCGGCGACGTCACGCACGTGCCCTACGGCGACGCGCAGGCCCTGGCCGCCGCGGTCACCGACGAGACCGCGCTCGTGATCATCGAGCCGGTGCAGGGCGAGAACGGCGTCGTCGTCCCGCCGTCCGGGTACCTCAAGGCCGCCCGCGCGATCACCGCCGCGACCGGCGCGCTGCTCGTCCTGGACGAGGTGCAGACCGGTATCGGCCGCACCGGCCACTGGTTCGAGTACCAGGCCCACGAGGGCGTCCTGCCCGACGTCGTCACCCTCGCCAAGCAGCTCGGCGGCGGGCTGCCGCTCGGCGCCACCGTCGCCTTCGGCCGGGCCGCCGACCTGCTCCGGCCCGGCCACCACGGCACGACCTTCGGCGGCAACCCGGTGGCCTGCGCCGCCGGACTCGCCGTGCTCGACACCATCGACCGCGAGGGACTGCTGGACAACGTCAAGCGGCAGGGCGAGAAACTGCGCGACGGAATCGAGGGTCTCGGCCACTGTCTGATCGACCATGTCCGGGGCGCGGGCCTGCTCCTGGGTATCGTGCTCACCGAGCCGCTCGCGCCCAAGGCGCAGCAGGCGGCTCAGGACGCCGGCCTCCTGGTGAACGCGCCCGCCCCCGATGTCGTACGGCTGATGCCACCGCTGAACCTGCGCGACGACGAGGCGGACGCCCTTCTCCGGGCGCTGCCCGGCATCCTTGACCAGGCCCTGGAAGGGGCCGACGGGGAAGGACGATCCGGAGAATGAGACGACGATGAGCCAGGCGCAGGACCACGAGCCGGGCGGCGGGCCCGCCGTGCCGCAGACCCGCACCGCACGCCACCGCCGGATCGTGGACATCCTCAACCGGCAACCCGTGCGCTCGCAGAGCCAGTTGGCGAAGCTGCTCGCCGACGACGGGCTGACCGTCACGCAGGCGACGCTCAGCCGCGACCTCGACGAGCTGAACGCGGTGAAGATCCGCAACACCGACGGCGACCTCATCTACGCGGTCCCCAGCGAGGGCGGCTTCCGCACGCCGCGCGCCCCGCTCGGGGAGTCCGCGAAGGAGGAGCGGATGCGGCGGCTGTCGCAGGAGCTGCTGATCTCCGCCGAGGCGTCCGCGAACCTCGTGGTCCTGCGCACCCCTCCGGGCGCCGCGCAGTTCCTCGCCTCGGCGATCGACCAGGCGGAACTGCACGACATCCTGGGCACGATCGCGGGCGACGACACGCTGCTGCTGATCTCACGGGAGCCGACCGGCGGCCAGGCCCTGGCGGACCACTTGCTGCGCCTGGCCCAGAACGGGCACTAGGCGGGCGAGGGTTGAGGGCCGGGGGGTTGAGCAACCGGCGTCCCCCCGAGCCCTCGCCCCTCACCCCAGTCGGGACGCCAGGCCCGCCGTGCACCGCACCTCGTCGCCCGCCGTGATCAGCAGCGCCTCCACGTCCGGCAGCGACTCCAGCCACGCCAGCCCGGCCCGCGCCCCCATCGCGAACGCCGCCGTCGCCCAGCAGTCCGCCCACGTCAGCGACGGCCCGATCACGGTCACCGCCAGCAGGTCCGTCACCGCCGACCGCCCCGTGCGCGGGTCCACGATGTGCGCGCCCCGCTCCGCCGTCCCGGACGTCGCCACCGCCAGCTCGGCGGCCCCCGCCGCCGAGACCACCGCCGCAAGACCCCCGGGCCGCAGCGGATCCGACACTCCCACGCGCCACGGCCGCTCCGCGCCCGGCACCCCGAGCAACTGCACGTCACCGCCCCCGTTGACGCTCACGCCCGCCGCGCCCGCCGCCGCGATCCGCCGCGCCGCCCGCTCCACGGCCCAGCCCTTCACGATCCCGGTCGGGTCGAGCCGTCCCTCGTACGACGTGCTGAACCAGCCCTCGCTGACCCGCTCCGCCTCCGCCGCCAGCTCCAGCACCTCGGCGACCTCGGCGTCGCAGTCCCCGACGGTCAGCTCCCCGCGCGCCAGCCGCATCACCTGACTGTCCTCGCGGTACGTGCTGAACACCGCGTCCGCCCGGTGCAGTCCGGCGACCGCCCCGTCCAGCGCGGCCCGCACGGCGTCCGGATCCCCGCCGCGGACGTCGAAGGAGAAGACGGTCCCCATCGCCTCCTCCACGTGACGCACCGCGGCGGGAGCCTGCCCGGACCCGGCCACCGCGTCAGCCACTGGCCCGGTCCAGCGCCGACTGCAGCGACTCCTTGTACCCGGCGCTCGTGTACGTCGCCCCCGACACCGCGTCGATGTCCGCGCTTCCGGCCGCCACCGCCGCCATGTTGAGCCTCGGCACGGCGTTGTTGGTGATCCGGTCGCTGCGCCCGCCCTGCGGCGCCTGGACGGCGACGGCCTTGGTGATCCGCCCGCCGCTGAGCGTGACTCGGACCTGCACGGGCCCGTACTGCGTCCGCACGGCATCACCGGTGACGGTCCGGACCCGGGGGTCGCCACCGGCACTCGACCCCGCGCCCGAGCCGGCACCCGCACCCGCACTCGCACCCGACCCCGCGCCCGCCCCGTCCTCCGCGGGCGCCTCCGACCGCTGGGGCGGCCGGGAGGCCTCCGGCGCCCGGGACTCCCGCGCCGCCCCGCCTCCCGCTCCCGCCCGCACCTGGTCCAGCGCCGACTGCAACGACGTCCGGTACCCCGCGCTCGTGTACGTCGCCCCGGACACCGCGTCGATGTCGGCGCTCTGCGCGGCGACCGCCCGCTGATTGAGCGTGGGAACGGCGCTCTCGGTGATCTGGCTGCTGCGCCCGCCCTCCGGCGCCCGCACCGCCTCCGCCTTGGTGATCCGCCCGCCGCTCACGGTGAGCCGGACCTGCACCGGCCCGTACTGCGTCCGCGCCGCGCCGCCCGTGACCGTGCCGGACCCGGACGCCCGGGCGCCGCCCTGCGGCGCGTCGGCCGCGGCCGGTGGGACCGCGCCGCCCGCGGCCGACGCGCCCGCCGGGTCCGACGCCGGCTTCAGCGACAGCAGCAGCACGATCCCGGACACGGTGGCGGCGGTGGTGAGCACGACACGCCGGACCGGATGACTCTTCTTCATCGTTCCCACAGCTCCTGAAGTCCCTTGCTCCTGCGGTCCGTCGACGACCCGTCGGTCACATCTCGAACGACTCGTGATGGATGCGGCGGGCGGGCACACCCGCGCCGCGCAGCGCCTCGTACACCGACTGCGCGAAGCCCGGCGGCCCGCACAGGAAGACGTCGTGGCGGTCGACGTCCGGGATCTTCCGCCCGAGGCTCTCCGCGGAGATGTCCGGTCGTTCGCCGTCCGGGCTGTTGACCGCGTACATCAGCCGCGCGCCGCGCTCTTCGGCGATCTCCGCGAGCTCGTCCCACAGCGCGAGGTCCTGCGTGCTGTTGGCCCGGTACAGCAGCGTGATGTCGCCGGAGGCGCCCGGCAGCGTCTCGAACAGGGCCCGCATCGGGGTGATCCCGACACCGCCCGCGACCAGCAGCACCTTGCCCCGGCTGCGCCGCTGGGCGGTCAGCGCGCCGTACGGCCCTTCCGCCCACACGCGGGTGCCGGGCGCGAGCTCGCGCAGCCGGGAGCTGTGGTCGCCGATCGCCTTGACGGTGATCCGCAGCATGCCCGGGCGGGGCGCCGCCGACAGCGAGTACGGATGGGAGCTGAACCGCATGCCCGGCGCGAGGAACCGCCACCGGAAGAACTGCCCGGCCTCCGCGCCGATCCGGTGCAGCCTCCGCCCGGAGATCAGCACCGAGACGATGCCCGGCGTCTCCTCGATCACCGCCTCCACGCGCAGCCGGTGCCGCAGGTTGAGCCGGACCGGCGTGAGGATCCGGTACCAGAGCACCAGCGTGGTCACCGCCCCGTACAGCCCGTACCAGAAGGTCTTCGCGGCCGGCTCGACGGCGAACTCGTTGCCGGCGCTGATCTGGTGCCAGAACGTCAGGAACACCGCCGCGTACGTCAGCAGGTGCACGTGGTACCAGACGTCGTACGGCAGCCTGCGGCGCACCGGCCCGATCGACAGCAGGCCGATGACGAGCAGCAGGGCGGCGCCGATCGCGGCCTTGCCCATGTCCGGCAGCCGGTTCAGGGTGTCCACGAACTGCGCCACGACGTCGCCGAAGCCCTGGCCCGCCTGGAGGGCGTAGGCCCACATGGTGAGGACGACGTGCGCGGCGACCAGGCAGAGCGTGTAGCGGCCGGTCATCGCGTGCCAGCGCGCGACCCGGTCCGAGCCGACCCGCCGCTCCAGCGCGGGCACCCGGGCCATCTGGAGCACCACGAGCGCCATCAGGTACCCGGCGAGCAGCCCGGTGATCCGCCCCGCGCCCAGGACCCGGCCCGCGAGGTCCGCGATGGACGCCGTGTTGTGCCACCACAGCCACAGCACGCCCGCCGCGCCGGCCCACACGGCGATCAGCAGCGGCACGGCCGGGGAGCGACGCGGACGGATCCGGCGCATCGTCTGGCGTCGGGCGGCACGTCCGCCTGCGAGCGTGGTGGTCACGGTTCCTCCGGGGGCGGGAGCAAGGGGAGTGGCGTGGTCCCTCGGCCCAGAGATACGTGCCGTGCGGCGCGAGTGTTCAGCGCCTTCCCGCCCGCCTCCCGCTCAGTACCGCGTGATCGCCGTGCGCCCCCGCGCGGTGCCGATCGCGATGTGCGGGCGGGCCGCCGGGTCCGCCCAGCGCAGGATGCGGCGCATCGCTTCCTCGGGGACGGACACGCAACCGGCCGTCGCGCCGCGCCCGTTGACGTGCAGGAAGATGCCGGCGCCGCGACCGCGCACCGGGCGGTCGTAGTTGAAGCCGACGACGAGGGCGTGCGCGTACTGCGTGCCGTACGTGACGAGGTGCTCGGACTCGGAGGCCCGGCAGTCGGCGGCGCGGGGCTCGGTCCAGCGGTTGTAGGAGCGCGAGTCGTTGTCCTGGCACCACCAGGAGTCCGGGCCCACGCGGCGGTACGTGTAACGGGTCCCGTCCGGCGCTGCCTCGATGCCGAAGGCGTACGGCAGGTCGTACAGGCCGGTCGGGGTGGTGTTCGTGCCCTGCTCGCGCGAGGCGCCCTCGGTGAGGCCGTTCGCCCCGAAGCGGGCCGGTGCCGAACCGGCCGCCGTCCAGCGCCCGTCGCGCAGGTCCCACCAGGTGACCGTGCCGGTGGTGGAGCCGGGGGCGGGGGCCCGCGCGGTGATCAGCTGGGTGCCGCCGCCGGTGTCCGCCATCCGGGCCGGCAGCGGCGGCGGGCCCTCGTGGGGCGGCGCGGCGCCGAGCAGCAGCAGGGACAGGGACGCGAGGGCGACGACACCGGGGCGCATGCGTCAGACGCTAGAGGGCGGCAGGGGCAGCGGCAGCCCGGGAAGGCCGTCCAGGCTAGTGGCGACGTGGTCCTTCTTGGCGAAGTAGGCGCTGAGCGAGGCGTCGTCCTCGCGTGCGAACCGCTTGCCGTGGAGGTCGCGGTCCTCGTCGTACGTCATGTACGGCACCGCGTAGCCGCAGGAGTCGCGGACGAGTTCGGCGGTGACGACGACGATCGCGCGCAGGCCGTGCGGGGACGGGTCGATGCCGGGGAAGTGGGCGAGGAGTTCCTTGAAGCGCGGGTCGTCGCGGAAGACCGGCTCGCCGCGGCCGTGCACCCGGACGATGTTCGGCGGGCCCTGGAAGGCGCACCACATCAGGGTGATGCGGCCGTTCTCGCGCAGGTGCGCGACGGTCTCGGCGGTGGAGCCGGCGAAGTCGAGGTAGGCCACGGTGTGCTCGTCCAGCACGGCGAAGGAGCCCTTGAGGCCCTTGGGCGAGAGGTTGACCGTGCCGTCGGCGGACAGCGGGGCGGTGGCGGTGAAGAACAGGGGCTGCGACTCGATGAAGGTGCGGAGCCGGCCGTCTATGCGCTCATAAGTCTTTCCCATGTCTAACGATTATGGTCGCGGATCTTTCGGCTGTCTAAGGAATTGGCTGAATTGACGAATCATGCGGACTCCTGCATACTCATGCATGTCAGCGAATGCACTGTGAGGAGAAACCCGTGACCGAGCGCGTCGTACTCGCCTACTCAGGCGGTCTGGACACCTCCGTCGCCATCGGCTGGATCGCCGAGGAGACGGGCGCCGAGGTCATCGCCGTTGCGGTCGACGTCGGCCAGGGCGGCGAGGACCTGGACGTCATCCGCAAGCGCGCGCTCGCCTGCGGTGCCGTCGAGGCCGAGGTCGCGGACGCGAAGGACGAGTTCGCCGAGGAGTACTGCCTCCCGGCGATCAAGGCCAACGCCCTCTACATGGACCGCTACCCGCTGGTCTCCGCCCTGTCCCGGCCGACGATCGTCAAGCACCTCGTCGCCGCCGCGCAGAAGCACGGCGCCACCACCGTCGCCCACGGCTGCACCGGCAAGGGCAACGACCAGGTGCGGTTCGAGGCCGGCATCGTCGCCCTCGCCCCCGACCTCAAGTGCATCGCCCCGGTCCGCGACTACGCCATGACCCGCGACAAGGCCATCGCCTTCTGCGAGGACAAGGGCCTGCCGATCGCGACGACCAAGAAGTCGCCGTACTCCATCGACCAGAACGTCTTCGGCCGCGCCATCGAGACCGGCTTCCTCGAGGACATCTGGAACGCGCCGATCGAGGACATCTACGAGTACACGCAGAACCCGGCCGTCGCCCGCGAGGCCGACGAGGTGGTCATCTCCTTCAAGGAGGGCGTCCCGGTCGCGATCGACGGCAGGCCCGTCACCGTCCTCCAGGCCATCCAGCAGCTCAACGAGCGCGCAGGCGCCCAGGGCGTCGGCCGGATCGACATGGTCGAGGACCGCCTCGTCGGCATCAAGTCCCGCGAGGTCTACGAGGCTCCCGGCGCGATCGCCCTGATCACCGCCCACCAGGAGCTGGAGAACGTCACCGTCGAGCGCGAACTCGCCCGCTACAAGCGGCAGGTCGAGCAGCGCTGGAGCGAACTGGTCTACGACGGCCTGTGGTTCTCCCCGCTCAAGCGCGCCCTGGACGGCTTCGTCAACGAGGCCAACCAGCACGTCACCGGCGACATCCGGATGACCCTGCACGGCGGCCGCGCCGTCGTCACCGGCCGGCGCTCGGAGTCGTCCCTGTACGACTTCAACCTGGCCACGTACGACACGGGCGACACCTTCGACCAGGCCGCGGCCAAGGGGTTCATCGACATCTACAGCCTGTCGTCGAAGATCGCGGCCAAGCGTGACCTCGCGTGAACGACCGGCGTCCGCGCGCACGCGCCTGACGACCCCTCACACGCACTAGCCTGACAGCCGCCTCCCCGCTTGCCGAGAGTGGGGAGGCGGTCGCACATCGCCACCTTCGAGGAGTAACGCAAGTGAGCAGCAACAGCGGTGACGTACGGCTCTGGGGCGGCCGTTTCGCCGACGGTCCCGCCGAGGCCCTGGCGAAGCTGTCCGCGTCCGTCCACTTCGACTGGCGGCTCGCGCCCTACGACATCGCCGGTTCGCGTGCCCACGCGCGCGTGCTGCACAAGGCGGGACTGCTCACCGAGGACGAGCTCACCCGCATGATCGAGGGGCTCGACCGGCTCGAGGCGGACGTGGCGTCCGGCGCGTTCGTGGGCACCATCGCCGACGAGGACGTCCACACCGCCCTGGAGCGCGGCCTGCTGGAGCGCCTCGGACCCGACCTCGGCGGCAAGCTGCGCGCCGGCCGGTCCCGCAACGACCAGGTCGCGACGCTGTTCCGGATGTACCTGCGCGACCACGCCCGCGTCATCGGCGGTCTGATCGCCGACCTCCAGGACGCCCTGATCGGCCTCGCCGAGGCCCACCCCGACGTCGCCATGCCGGGCCGCACCCACCTCCAGCACGCCCAGCCGGTGCTGTTCGCCCACCACGTCCTCGCCCACGTGCAGTCCCTGTCACGGGACGCCGAGCGGCTGCGCCAGTGGGACGAGCGCACCGCTGTCTCGCCGTACGGCTCGGGCGCCCTGGCCGGCTCCTCCCTCGGCCTGGACCCGGAGGCCGTCGCGAAGGACCTCGGCTTCGAACACGGCAGCTCCGCCAACTCCATCGACGGCACGGCGTCCCGCGACTTCGTCGCCGAGTTCGCCTTCATCACCGCGATGATCGGCGTCAACGTCTCCCGGATCGCCGAGGAGATCATCATCTGGAACACGAAGGAGTTCTCCTTCGTCACCCTGCACGACGCCTTCTCCACCGGCTCGTCGATCATGCCGCAGAAGAAGAACCCGGACATCGCCGAGCTGGCCCGCGGCAAGTCCGGCCGCCTGATCGGCAACCTCACCGGCCTGATGGCGACCCTGAAGGCCCTGCCGCTCGCGTACAACCGCGACCTCCAGGAGGACAAGGAGCCGGTCTTCGACTCCATCGACCAGCTGGAGATCCTGCTGCCGGCCTTCACCGGCATGATGGCCACCCTCACCGTGCACCGTGAGCGCATGGCGGAGCTGGCCCCGGCCGGGTTCTCCCTCGCCACCGACATCGCCGAGTGGCTGGTCCGCCAGGGCGTGCCGTTCCGCGTCGCCCACGAGGTCGCCGGCGAGTGCGTGAAGGTCGCCGAGGCCGAGGGCAAGGAACTGGACGAGCTGACCGACGAGCAGTTCGCGAAGATCTCCGCCCACCTCACCCCCGAGGTCCGCACGGTCCTCGACGTCCCGGGCGCCCTGGCCTCCCGCAACGGCAGGGGAGGCACGGCCCCGAGCGCGGTCGCGGTCCAACTCGCCGAGGTCAAGGCGGACGTGGCGGCCCAGCACGAGTGGGCCGGGGCGAAGAAGCAGGCCTGAGGGCAGCGCCTTCGAGGGGCGAACGGCATCACGGGTTACGTTGGTCGGAGCCGGAACGAGACCGGCCCGGAGCCGACCGAACGGAGCCCGCGATGCCCTTCGCCCGCCTCGCGACCGCGACGACCCCGACCTGCCACATCGGCCTGGGCCTCGCCGCCGTCGGCCGCCCCGGCTACATCAACCTCGGCAGAGACCGCGACCTCGGCGAGGACCGCGGCGTCGAGACCCTGCGCGCCCGCACCCACGAACTCCTCGACGCCGCCTACGCGCAGGGCGTCCGCTACTTCGACGCCGCCCGCTCCTACGGCCTTGCCGAGGAGTTCCTCGCCGCCTGGCTGCACGCCCGCCCCGACGTGAACGACGTGGTCGTCGGCAGCAAATGGGGCTACACCTACACCGCCGACTGGTCCACGGACGCCGAGCGGCACGAGGTCAAGGACCACGGCCTCGCCACGTACGAGCGGCAGCGCGCCGAGACCGACGCCCTGCTCGGCGAGCGGCTCGACCTCTACCAGATCCACTCGGTGACCCCGGACAGCCCCGCCCTCACCGACAAGGACCTGCACGCCCGGCTCGCGGAGGCCGCCGCCCAGGGCGTCAGCGTCGGGTTCTCCACCAGCGGCCCCGCCCAGGCCGACGCGATCCGCGCCGCGCTCGACGTGACCGTCGACGGCGCCCCGCTGTTCCGCACGGTCCAGTCCACGTACAACCTCCTGGAGACCTCGGCCGAGTCCGCGCTCGCCGAGGCCCACGCCGCGGGACTCACCGTGATCGTGAAGGAAGCCATGGCCAACGGGCGGCTCGCCGCGCCGCACGCCCCCGATGCCGTGCGGGCGGTCGCGGCGGAGACCGGCCAGGGCCCCGACGCGGTCGCGCTCGCGTTCGTCCTGAGCCGGCCGTGGGCCGGTGTGGTCCTGTCGGGCGCCGCGACCGTGGGCCAGCTGGCCTCGAACCTGCACGCCGCGGTGGTCGACCTCGACGACGACCGGCTCGCCCGGCTCGCCGGCCTCGTCGAGGACCCGGCCGCGTACTGGGAGCGGCGCGGACAGCTGCCCTGGCACTGAGCCGCAAGATCACCGGACTGCGTCGGGATGGTGAGACGCCAACGCCCCTGATGAGACAATCATGTCTCATGTGCGCTACGGTTGTCGCATGGCTGTCGACCGTGACCACGTGCTGCGCACCGCCGCGGCCCTGCTGAGCCGCAAATCCACCGCGACCATGGACGAGGTCGCCAAGGCCGCCGGCATCAGCCGGGCCACCCTGCACCGGCAGTTCGCCGGGCGGGACGCGCTCGTCCGCGCCCTGGAGGCCCTCGGCATCGCCGAGTGCGAGGCCGCGCTGGACGCGGCCCGCCCCGACGAGGGGCCCGCGGGCGACGCCGTACGCCGCATGGTGCGCGCCCTCGAACCGGCCGCCGGGCTGCTCGCCTTCCTCTACTCCGAGAACCAGCTCTTCGAGGGCGAGGAGCGCAACGCCGGCTGGACCCGGCTCGACGACCGCGTCGAGGCGCTGTTCCGGCGCGGCCAGCTGAGCGGCGAGTTCCGCATCGACCTGACCCCGGCCTGGCTCACCGAGGCGCTGTACGGCCTGCTGGCCTCCGCCGCCTGGGCCGTGTCCGAAGGCCGCGTGGCAGGCAAGGACTTCACCCACATGGTCGTCGAGCTGCTGCTCGGCGGCGCCCGACGGAGAGAGGAATCATGAGCAGCACCCTGCGGCCGGCCGACGCGACGGAGGCGGTGAAGCGTCCGGGCCGCTGGCTCGCGCTGTCCGTCCTCGTGCTCGCCGTGCTGCTGGTGGCCGTCGACGCGACCGTGCTCGGTCTCGCGACCCCCTACATCAGCGAGGACCTCGCGCCCACCGGCACCCAACTGCTGTGGATAGGTGACGTCTACTCGTTCGTCATCGCCGGACTGCTGGTCTCCATGGGCGGCCTCGGCGACCGCGTCGGCCGCAAGCGGATCCTGCTCGTCGGCGCCACCGCCTTCGGCGCCGTCTCCGTCCTCAACGCCTACGCGTCGACACCGGAGTTGATGATCCTCGCGCGGGCCCTGCTCGGTGTCGCGGGCGCCACCCTGATGCCGGCCACCCTGGCGCTCATCCGCAACATCTTCCACGACCCGCGCGAGCGCAGCCTCGCCGTCGGCATCTGGGGCGCCACCGCCTCCGCCGGCACGGCCGTCGGGCCCGTCGTCGGCGGATTCCTGCTGGAGCACTTCTGGTGGGGCTCGGTCTTCCTCATCAACCTGCCGGTGATGGCGGTACTCGTCGTCGTGGGCGCCCGGCTGCTGCCCGAGTCCCGCAATCCGCACCCCGGCCCCTGGGACCTGCGCAGCGTCGCCCTGTCACTGGTCGGCATGATCGGGATCGTGTACGCGGTGAAGGAGACCGCCGCGCACGGCTTCGCCCCGGAGGCACTGGCCGCCGGACTGCTCGGCGCCGCGGCCCTGCACGGCTTCGTACGGCGGCAACTCACCCTGCCGGCACCACTGCTGGACATGCGGCTGTTCGCGCGCCGCGGCTTCAGCGGCGCGGTGCTCGCCGACCTGCTGACCATCCTCGGCCTGTCCGGCCTGGTGTTCTTCCTCTCCCAGTACCTGCAACTCGTGCAGGGCCGGGGGCCGTTCGAGGCGGGCCTCGCCGAACTGCCCGCCGCGATCGGCGCGGTGGCGGCCGGTCTCGTCGCGGGGCGCGCGGCCCGGCGGTTCTCCGTGCGGGCGGTGGTCTCCGGCGGACTCGCGGCCGTCGGCCTGTCCCTGGCCGCGCTCGTCGTGATCGACCAGTCCACCGGCTACCCGCTGATCGGGGCCGTGCTGCTGGTCGTCGGCCTCGGTGCGGGCTTCTCGTTCACGGTCACGGCCGACGTCATCCTGTCGTCCGTCCCCAAGGACCAGGCGGGCGCGGCGTCCGCGGTGTCGGAGACGGCGTACGAACTGGGCGCCGCCCTCGGCATCGCCGTCCTCGGCTCGATCGTGACGGGCGTCTACCGGGGCTTCTCGGCCCCGCCGGGCACACCGGCCGCCGCCCACGAGTCCCTGGGCGGCGCGGCGGAGGCGGCGCGAGGCCTCCCGGCGGACACGGCGGCGGACCTCATGTCGGCCGCCCGGGAAGCCTTCGTCCACGGCCTCACCCTGGCAGCGGCAACGGGCGCCACGATCCTCCTCGCGGCGGCAACGGCGGCGTGGTTCCTGCTGCGGAACCAGCGCTTGGACGACGCCTGACCCGCCGGAAAACCTACGCGGCCTTCGCCTTGCTCGCGTACATGTCCACGTACTCCTGCCCCGACAGCCGCATGACCTCGGCCATCACGGAGTCGGTCACCGCGCGCAGCACGTACCGGTCCCGGTCCATGCCCTCGTAGCGCGAGAACTCCATCGGTTCGCCGAACCGCACCGTGACCTTGCCGGGCCGAGGCAACCCCGCACCCCCCGGCTGCAGCTTGTCCGTGCCGATCATGGCGAACGGCACGACCGGCGCCCCCGTCATCAGCGTGAGCCGCGCGATGCCGGTGCGGCCCCGGTAGAGGCGGCCGTCGGGGGAGCGGGTGCCCTCCGGGTAGATGCCGAAGACCTTGCCCTCCTCCAGCACCCGCCGGCCGGTCATCAGCGCCGCGACCCCGCCCCGGCCGCCGTCGCGGTCGACGGGGATCATGCCGACGCCGGTGAAGAACCACGCCATCAACCGGCCCTTGAGGCCCTTGCCGGTGACGTACTCGTCCTTGCCGATGAAGAACACCTGCCGGTCGCAGACCAGCGGCAGCACCATCGAGTCGATGAACGTGAGGTGGTTGCCGGCCAGAATGACGGGCCCGTCGCCCGGAATGTGCTCCATGCCCTCCACCTGGGGGCGGAACATCAGCCGCATGATCGGGCCGAGCACTGCCTTGATGAGCGCGAAGCGGGACAACGGGCCCTCCGGGGTCAACGGTTCTGTATGTGTCTGTGCAGGTGAGGACATTACTCGCGGCCCAGGGGGTCGCGCACATCGGGCACATCGGATTCACCGAGGTCTTACGTGCCGTTGACGCACGTTTACCTGCGGTGGCCTGCCGACGGCCGGACGTCACGCGGCCGCCACGTGTGACGGACGTCGCCCGGGGCAGGCCCGACGGGTTCCCCGCCGCGCCGCACCGAATCCCGTGTCGGTCATATCCGCCTGTGTCGGGACCTGGCGCCGGAACGGCCCCTGACCGGACGCCCCGTCACATCTCCTTCCCCGTACGACATCCGGGATCACCCGGGTGTTCCGCCGGAGGTCTCCCGCACGTCATGTCCGCGCCCATACGATCGGCCCGCACCGACGACAGACGGCACGGCAGGAGGCGCTCATGGGAACGCAAGGGTCGGACGAGCAGACGGGCGGTACCGGGCGGCGGGCGCTTCTCGGCGCGGCGATGCTCGGCGCGGGAGGGGCGGTCCTCGGACTGTCCGGCACCGCGAGAGCCGCCGGGGCCGCGCCGCGCGGCAGCGGCGGACTGCGGGGGCTGCCCGTCCCGACGATCATCGGCCACCGCGGGGCCAGCGGCTACCGCCCCGAGCACACCCTCGGCGCCTACCAGCTCGCCCTCGACATGGGCGCCGACATCGTCGAGGCCGGCGACCTGGTGCCCACCAAGGACGGCCACCTCGTGTGCCGCCACGAGCCGGAGATCGGCGGCACCACCGATGTCGCGGACCACCCCGAGTTCGCCGACCGCAAGAAGACCAAGCTGCTCGACGGCGTCTCCACCACGGGCTGGTTCACCGAGGACTTCACGCTCGCCGAGCTGAAGACCCTGCGGGCCAAGGAGCGCATCCCCGCCAACCGCCCGCACAACACCCTCTACGACGGCCGCTGGGAGATCCCCACCTTCGAAGAGGTGCTCCGCTGGCAGGACCGGCAGACCCGCGAGACCGGCAAGCAGGTGTGGATCTACCCCGAGCTCAAGCACCCCACCTACTTCCGCGAGCTGGGCCTCGGCCTGGAGGACCTCGTCGCCAAGGTGCTGCGCCGGCACGGCAAGGACAAGAAGGGCTCGCCGGTCATCCTCCAGTCCTTCGAACCGACCAGCATCCAGCGCCTGAACAAGCTCGTCGGCAACCCGCTGGTCGTCCTGCTCTCCGGCGCGAACAGCCGCCCCTGGGACTTCCAGAAGACCGGCGACCCGCGCACCGTCGCCGACCTCGTCACCCCCGAGGGCCTGCGGGAGATCGCCGGCTACGCGCAGGGCATCGGCCCGACCCTCGACCTGGTCATCCCGAAGGACTCCACCGGCAGGCTGACCGAGCCGACCACGCTCGTCCGGGACGCCCACGCGGCCGGCCTGATCCTGCACCCGTACACGCTGCGCAACGAGAACCCGTTCCTGCCGGCGAACTTCCGCAAGGGCACCGACCCGGACGCCTACGGCGACGTGTTCGGCGCCTACCGCGCCTACTTCGCCACCGGCATCGACGGGGTCTTCACCGACCAGCCGGACACCGGCCTGCTGGCCCGCGAGGACTTCGTCAACGACTGAGCCGCCGCGCCCCGATCGGGGTGACCCACGGCCGCCCGGGCAACCCGTCGCCCGGGCGGCCGCGTCGCTCCGCACATGACACCCGAACGCGCCGCCTCACACCCGTCGCCCCACGCGGTCCACGCCCCGCCCCCGGCGCCCCACGCGGCCCACGCCCCGCGCCCGCCCTCGACGCCCCGGCCGCTCTCCGCCTCGCCCCCGACGCCCCGCCTGGTCCTCGCCCTGCGTCCGCTGCTCGCCGCCGAGGCCGCCGCCGAGGCCCCCGCCGCCGGGACCGAGCCCGGCGACCTGGAACAGGCGGTCTGGCTGCGTCTCCTGGAACGCCTCGCGGCCCACGACCCGCCGCCCGACCCGCCCCGCTGGCTGCGCGCGGCCGTCCGCGCCGAGGCTCGCCGCAGCCGCCGCGCCCACCGCCTCGAACGGCCGTACGTCACCGAACCCGCCGACGACGGCCGGTACGACCCCGAGCGCCTCGCCCTCGCCGCCGCCCACGGTCGTGCCCTGCGCGAGGCGGTGCGCCGGCTGCCGGGCCGCTGCCCCCGCCTGCTGGACGCCCTGCTGTCCCCGCGGGACCTGACATACCGGGAGATCGCGGGGGAGTTGGGTATCTCACAGGGCGGTCTTGGACCGGAACGTTCCAGATGCCTGGGATGTCTGCGTCGATTGCTCACATCGGAGGTTGCGGCCCGCTGAGCGCGGGGATAGGAGTGAGGGACAACAGGTGATCAGGTGAGCGGGAGGCGTGCGCACATGGGCATGAGCGTGACCATCTCTGCGGCGGCCGAGCAGGACGCGGAGCAGATCTTCAGGCTGCAGTACCTCTGCTTCCAGAGCGAGGCCGCGCTGTACGGCAACTACCGCATCGACCCGCTCGTCCAGAGCCTGGACTCCGTCCGCGAAGAGGTCGCCACCGACTGCGTCTTCGTGGCCCGGCTCGGCGACGAGGTCGTCGGCTCCGTGCGCGGCCGCGTCACGGAGGACGGCGCCGCCGCCATCGGCAAGCTGTGCGTCCACCCCCGCCTCCAGGGCCACGGCATCGGCGCCCGCCTGCTCAAGGCGGCCGAGGCGGCCCTCGCCGACGAGCGCGGCGCGACGACGTTCCGCCTGCACACCGGCCACCGCAGCGAGGGCAACCTCAGCCTCTACCGCAAGGTCGGCTACGAGACGGTGGGCACCGCGCAGGGCACGGACGGCGTACCGATGATCGTCCTCGAGAAGCGGGCCGGGGCGTACGTCCAGACGGCCTGACGCCAGGAGCCCGCGCCGCCGGAGCGCGTGACGCTCAGGCGGCGTGCGGCTCGGCGGCGCGCGCCTTGCGCAGCCAGTGGATCGCCGACAACGGCAGCAGGACCGGGATGAAGAGATAGCCCATCCCGTAGTCGGACCACACGGTCGCGTCGGGGAACGCGGACGGATCCAGCACCGTCCACGTCCCCACGACCAGCACACCGGCCAGTTCGGCCGCGCAGCACACCAGTGCCGCGCGGCGAGCCGTCTCCCCGCCCCGCACCAGCGAGTACGTGATGAACCCGTACACCAGCCCCGCCGCAGCGGACAGCGAGTAGGCCAGCGGCGCCCGGTCGAACTCGGTCGCGATCTGGTACACCGACCGCGACACCGCGCCGACCACCATCACGCCGTACAGCCAGACCAGCAGCATCCCGGGTCCGCCGATGAGCCTCTTCCCGGCCATCTCAGCCTCCCCAGATGTCGTACAGCCGCACCTCGAGCACGGCCAGCACCACGCCGCTCGCGGCGACCGTCACCGAACCCCAGCGGGTGCGCTCCGCCAGCGACATGAAGGCCGCCGCGGGCACGCACGCGAACGCGCCGATCAGATACGCCACGAAGATCGTCGTGCCCTGGCCCGGCTCCTCGCCCCGCGCCAGCAGCACGATGCCGACCACCAACTGGATCAGGGTCAGCAGCGTCACCACGGCCATCCCGATGAAGTGCCAGTCCTTCGTCGGCTCGTCGCGGTAGGCGGCCCAGCCGCACCAGGCGGCGAGCAGCAGCGCGGCGACGCCGGTCGCCGGCATCAGGACATCAAGCATGGCAGTGACCCTATTACGGCCCCGGGGCCGTACCGAGGCCGACCCCGGGCCGCACCGGCACGGCACCTCGCCGCGTTGCCGCGCCTGCCGGCACGCCCCGTACCGACCGTGGTCTTGGCCACAACCCACCCGGCCGGGAACTCGGCGCCGGCCTCCTGGTGCCCGACCTGCCGGCCCTGTCCGCGCTGGTCACCGGCGGTGTCGTGGAGATCGCGGCCCGCGCCCGACAGGTGTCCACGGCTGTCCGGCATGCGGACAGCGGATGCCCGGTCAGCACCGTAGGTCTGGTTTACTGATCGCATGACCACGACGAGCGACCGCATCCCTGCGACCGAGGCGACGATGACGCCCGGTGCTCGTTGTCTGTGTCGGCTGTGCCGAATGCGCGCCTTCTAGAGGGCCCCCGCACCATCTGAGCCTCGCGCCCCGAAGCGAGTGCCCGCTCCTTTCCCGTGTGCGCCCCGCGTACCGGACCGGAGCCATGCCCCCGCGCACCGGTTTCTCCCGGTTTCACCACGTTCGTGAGAGCCGTGCCGCGTTTCCCCGGAACCCGGAAGAACAATGCCCCGTGCCCGGCGCCCACTCCCGCGCCGCGCACTCGACAGTGACGGAAACCCACGTGATCACCACATCGGGCCTCACCAAGGTCTACCGCTCGCGCGGCCGAGAGGTCACCGCCCTGGACGGCGTCGACCTGCACGTCCGCGAAGGCGAGGTGTACGGCGTCATCGGCCAGTCCGGCGCCGGAAAGTCCTCGCTGATCCGCTGCATCAACCTCCTGGAGCGCCCCACCTCCGGCACGGTCACCGTCGCCGGACAGGACCTCACCGCGCTCGCCGGCCGCGGACCGCGCGCCGGCCGGGAACTGCGGCAGGCGCGCAGCCGGATCGGCATGGTCTTCCAGCACTTCAACCTGCTGTCCTCGCGGACCGTGCAGGACAACGTCGAACTGCCGCTGGAAATCCTCGGCGTCTCGGGGAAGGAACGTTCCCGCAAGGCGCTCGGGCTCCTCGACCTCGTCGGTCTCGCCGACAAGGCCAAGGCCTACCCCGCCCAGCTCTCCGGCGGCCAGAAGCAGCGCGTCGGCATCGCCCGCGCCCTCGCCGGCGACCCCAAGGTGCTGCTGTCCGACGAGGCCACCAGTGCCCTCGACCCGGAGACCACCCGCTCCATCCTCCAATTGCTGCGCGACCTGAACCGGCAGCTCGGCCTCACCGTCCTGCTCATCACGCACGAGATGGACGTCGTGAAGTCGATCTGCGACTCCGCCGCCCTCATGGAGAACGGCCGCGTCGTCGAGTCCGGCACCGTGAGCGAACTGCTCGCCACCCCCGGCTCCGAACTGGCCGCAGCCCTCTTCCCGGTCGGCGGCGAGGCCTCCGCCGGGGACCGCACCGTCCTGGACGTCACCTTCCACGGCGAGTCCGCGACGCAGCCCGTCATCTCCCAGGTGGCGCGCACCTACAACATCGACATCTCCATCCTCGGCGCCGCCATCGACACCGTCGGCGGGCTCCAGGTCGGCCGGATGCGCCTCGAACTGCCCGGCCGCTACGAGGACAACGTCGTCCCCATCGGCTTCCTGCGCGAACAGGGCCTCCAGATCGACGTCGTGAACCAGGACGAGCCGTCGCTGGTGAAGGAAGGTGCCAAGTGACCTGGTCCGAGATGCAGCCCCTGCTGGAACAGGCCTGTCTGGAGACGCTGGTCATGGTCGGCTGGTCGACCCTGATCGCGGTCCTCGGCGGCCTCCCCGTCGGCATCCTGCTCGTCCTGACCGACCGGGGCGGCCTGCTGCAGAACACCGTGGTGAACAAGGTCCTCGGGCAGATCGTGAACATCGCCCGCTCGATGCCGTTCATCATCCTCATGGTCGCGCTGATGACCTTCACCCGCTGGGTCACCGGCACCACCATCGGCAGCGAGGCCGCGATCGTGCCGCTCGCCATCGGGGGCATCCCCTTCTACGCCCGGCTCGTCGAGACCGCCGTGCGCGAGGTCGACCACGGGCTCGTCGAGGCCGTGCAGGCGATGGGCGGCAACGTGTGGACCATCGTCCGCAAGGTGCTCGTCCCCGAGTCGCTGCCCTCCCTGATCGCCGGCACCACCACCACGGTCATCGCCCTCATCGGCTACTCCGCCATGGCCGGCACCGTCGGCGGCGGCGGACTCGGCGACCTCGCCGTCCGCTACGGCTACCAGCGCTTCGAGGCCGGCCTGATGTGGGTCACCGTCGCGATCCTCGCGGTCGTCATCTCCCTCATCCAGTTCGCCGGCGACTACGCGGCCCGCGCCCTGCACCACCGCGGCGCCCGCTCGGGACCCGGCCCGCGACTCCGCCTGCTGAAGGCGAAGGAGCCCGCCGCGGCAGACGTGACAGCCGCTGTGAAGGCCGACGCCAAGGCCGACGCGAAGGCCGACGCGAAGGCCGACGCGAAGGCCGACGCGAAGGCCGGCGTGAGCAAGGTCGCGTAACTCCCCAAGACCCCCCGTCCTACCCGTTGACGGGGTCGCACCACCCATCAGGAAAGGCACTTTTCGTGCGTAACACCGCCAAGATCACCACTGCCGTCCTCGCCGCCGGAGCTCTCACCCTCGGGCTCTCCGCCTGCGGCGCGGACCAGGACGCCGCCACCGACACCTCCGGGCCGCTCGTCGTCGCCGCGAGCCCCGTCCCGCACGCCGAGATCCTCACCTTCGTGAAGGACAACCTGGCCAAGGACGCGGGACTCGACCTGGACGTCCGGGAGTTCACCGACTACGTCACGCCGAACACGGCGACCGAGGACGGCTCCGTCGGCGCCAACTACTTCCAGAACCAGCCGTATCTCGACGACTTCAACAAGAAGAACGGCACCCACGTCGTGCCCGTCGTCACGGTCCACCTGGAACCGCTCGGCCTCTACTCCCACAAGGTCAAGAAGGCCGACGACCTCAAGAGCGGTGCGACCGTCGCCGTCCCCAACGACACCGTCAACGAGGCCCGCGCCCTCAAGCTGCTCGCCGACAACGGGATCATCGCCCTCAAGGAGGGCGTCGGCAACGAGGCGACCCCGGCCGACATCACCAAGAACCCCAAGAACCTCAAGTTCAAGGAGCTGGAGGCCGCCCAGACCCCGCGCTCCCTGGACGACGTCGACGCCGCCGTGGTCAACGGCAACTACGCCATCGAGTCCGACCTCGAACCCTCCGAGGACGCCCTCGTCCTGGAGTCCGCCAAGGACAACCCCTACGGCAACTTCCTCGCCGTGAAGGAGGGCAACGAGGACGACCCGCGCGTGAAGAAGCTCGCGAAGCTCCTCACCTCGCCCGAGGTCAAGAAGTTCATCGAGGACAAGTACGCCGGCTCCGTCGTCGCCTCCTTCTGAGGGCCGCTCGCGGTCCGGCACGCACGGGGTCCGCTTCCTGAAGGGAGCGGGCCCCGTGGTGCGGTTCAGTGCTTTCATGCTGCATGCTGGGCAGTTCAGCAGGCCATGAAGGTTCCCGAAGGTTACGGAGCGGCGCATGACTAGCACCTTCCCCAACGTCTCCATCAGCACGGAGCGGTTGGTGCTGCGCCCCTTCGAGGAACCGGACGTCGAGGCCTTCGCCGAGATGATGAACGACGAACTCGTCACCGCCTGGACCTCCGCCCCGCACCCCTACACCGAGGCCGACGCCCGCGCCTGGATCACCGAACGCGCCCCGGCCGAACGGACCGAGGGCCGCGGCATCGTCTTCGCCGTCACCGAGTTCCTCACCCAGCGCCTCGTCGGCATCGTGCACCTCCAGCACACCGACTGGCGCGTCCGCTCCAGCGAGATCTCCTACGTCATCGCCCCCTGGGCGCGCGGCGAGGGCTACGCCTCCGAGGCCGCCTTCGCCACCGCCCGCTGGCTGTTCCAGGACCAGAAGTTCGAGCGCCTCGAACTGCGCACCGCCGCCGACAACACCGCCTCCCAGCAGGTCGCCCAGAAGATCGGCTGCATCAGCGAGGGCGTCCTGCGGGGCGCCTGGATAGCCCGCGCCAAGGCCGAGGACGGCCGGTGGACCGACGTACGCACCGACGTCATCGTCTGGAGCCTGCTCCCGGAGGACCTCGCCGGTGTCGCCGAGCAACTCGCCGACACCGGCGGTTTCACCTCCTTCGACGACTGGAACTGAACCCACGGGCGACGCCACCGCCGTCCGCCCCACCAGGTAGTCTCACCAAGCCCGCCCTCGCGGGACGACCAGCCGACCTGCGCAAACCCCCTGGAGACTGACGACGATGGCCGACCGGGTCACGGTGATCGGCTGGGACGGTTCGCCGCTGACCGCCGCGGCACGAGCCGCCCTGGGCGCAGCAACACTCGTCGCGGGCGCCGCCCACCACCTCGCGCTCCCCGAAGTCCCGCGCGGCGCCGAACGCGTCCGCCTCGGCAGCGTCGCCCTCGCCGCCCGCCGCATCGCCGCCCACCGCGGCACCGCGGTCGTGCTCGCCGACGGCGACCCCGGCTTCTTCGGCGTCGTACGGACCCTGCGCGCACCCGAGTTCGGCCTCGAGGTCGAGGTCGTCCCCGCCGTCTCCTCCGTCGCCTCCGCCTTCGCCCGCGCCGGCATGCCTTGGGACGACGCCCACGTGGTCGTCGCACACCCCCGCACCCTGCGACGCGCGGTGAACGTATGCCGCGCCCACACCAAAGTCGCCGTCCTCACCTCGCCCGGCGCCGGCCCCGCCGAACTGGGCCTGCTCCTCGAAGGCGTGCACCGCACCTTCGTCATCTGCGAGGAACTCGGCACCGACCGCGAACAGGTCAGCGTCGTCACCTCCGACAACGCCGCCGACCACACCTGGCGCGACCCCAACGTCGTCATCGTCATCGGAGGCCCCGTCGGCGGCGCCGAGAGCGGCGGCTGGATCGCCGGACGCGACCCCGCCACCGGACCGCGCGGCTGGACCCTGCCCGGAGAGACGTACGGCAGCCTCGGTGAGGGCGAGAACGACCTGCTGCGCGCCGCCCAACTCGCCCGCCTGGGACCGCGAACCGGTGACCTCGTGTGGGACATCGGCTGCGGCGGGGGCGCGTTCGCCGTCGAGGCCGCCCGCGCCGGCGCCGCCGTCATCGCCGTCGACCGCGACCCCGACGCCTGCGCCCGCACCGCCGCCGCCGCGCGTCGCCTCGGCGTCCAGCTCCAGATCGTCCACGGCACCGCGCCGCACGTCCTGGAGAACCTCCCCGAACCCGACGTCGTGCGCGTCGGCGGCGGGGGAGCGGCCGTCGTCTCCGCGGTCGCCGACCGGCGCCCGCAGCGCGTCGTCACGCACGCCGGCACCCGGGACGCCGCCGAACTCGTCGGCCGCGACCTGACCGAGCACGGATACGGCGTCGAGTGCGCCCTCCTCCAGTCCGTCGAACTCGACACCCGGGCCTGGACGGAGAAGGAACGGAGCGTCGCGTTCCTGCTCAGCGGCGTGCTGCCGGTCCGCGCGGGCTGATCCCGACACCGTCCCGGTGATCCGGTTGTCGTACCGCGCGCGGTAGGCTGGCCGATCGCTGCACACCACACGGGCGCCCGGCGCTTCGTCGGCCAATGTCCGGAAAACACGACCGTTTTGGGGCGGGTGTGGTACGGCAGTAACCGGGAGGGCGCGCAACGTGGCGCAGTCCACATCGGGCAGTCGTGGATCACGCTGTCGTGACGGAGGAACGACCGCGACAATGCCACTGAATGGATTGCCACTGAATGGCTTTGTCGTCTTTTCCGGCGGGTCGTTCGTGCCGCTGGGCACGCACGCTCGTTCTTCACTGCGGGGCGGTCAGTGCGCCGTTCCGGGTGAGCTGGTCGTAGAAGCACTAACCGATGGGCGAGGGGTACGCATGACCGACACCGGCCAGGTCCCGGGCGACGGGCTGCCGGAGAACGCAGGCACGGTGGAACAGCCGGGCGCCCACGCGCACGGCTCGTACACCTACCTCTCCGAGACCACCGCCCAGGACGAAGACCTGTTGCTGCTACCGGGCGCGCAGAGCCCCTGGGGCAACGAGGTCGCGCCGCCCGCCCCGGAGCCCGTCGTGGAGGCCGTGCACCAGCCCGGCCCGCACGAGACCGCCGGCCGCGACAGCGGCTTCGTCGACCTCGGCGGCGTCCGGCTCCCCGACACGGGCCGGCGGAGCGCGTCCACCGGGTCCACCGCGTCGACCCCGTCGGCCACGCTGCCGCCGCGTCGGCCGCTGCACCTCGGCCCGCCCGTCCCGAACATGTCCGCGAGCCCGGTCCGCTCCCTCGCCGACCGCGGCCCCGCGGACGCGCCGCGCCAGCCGAACCCGGAGTACCTCGACGCGACCGCACCGACCGCACCGACTGCGGTGGGCGCGCCGGGCGCACCGGCGTGGGCCGCCCAGGCCCGCCCCGCCGAAACGGTTTCCCCGGCCGAGCCCGGCGCCGCCGAGGCAGCGGTGACCCGCGCGACGCGGTCCGCCGCCGGCGAGGGGGAGGCGCAGCCCCGGAACGTCCAGGAGGCCGCTCCTCAGGACGGTCCCGACCTGGCGTCCAGCGCACCGGAGGAGACCGACGCGCCGGAGACCGCGCAGGGACCGGACGGTGCCGCTGCGGTGGAGGACGTGGCGGCTCAGGAGGCTGCCGCGCCCGAGCAGGCGCAGGTCACCGAGGCGGTCGTCGCCGAGGAGACGCCCGAGCCCGGCGCGGTGACGGCGGAACAGGTTCCGGAGGCCGAGGACGCCGCGCAGGAACAGACGCCGACGGCTGTCGAGGCTGTGGCCGACGCGGCCGACGCGGCCGGCGGGGAGCAGGGCGTCGAGGGCGACGCGGGTGTCGCCGAGCGGCGTGCCGAGGGCGGCGCGGCCGGCGGGGAGCAGGGTGCCGAGAGCGGCGCCGCTGCTGAGCAGGTCCCCGCGTCCGGCGCGGCTGTCGGTGAGTACGTCCCCGAAGCCGCCGAGCAGGTCGAGGACGCTGACGCGCCGGTCGCGCAGGCCCCGGCTTCCCAGGTGCCGGGCGCAGAGGTTCCCGTTCCGGGAGCATCCGATGCCGGGGAGACCCCGGTCGCCGTGGCGGCCGCCGCTGAGCAGGACACCGTGACCGAGGCGGTTACGGCCGAGCAGGCCGCCGTCTCCGAGGCGGTGGTGGCCGACCAGGCCCCCGCGCCCGACGCCGACGCCTCCGAGCAGGCCCTCGCATCGGCACAGGATGCCGCAGAGCAGGCCCTGGCCCCGCAGCAGCCCTCGGCGTCCGACGCCGACGCCTCCGAGCAAGCACAGGGCACCGACGCCCCGGCTCCCGAGCAGCCCTCGACGTCCGACGCCGCCGCTCCGGCCACCGCCACGGCCCCGGAACCGCTCACCCCCGAGACCACCCCGTCCGCCCCCGAGGCGCAGGCCTCCGAGGCGGGCCCAGTCTCCAGCCAGGGCAGCCCTGAGGCGGCCACCGCCCCCGTCGGCCAGGACGCCCCCGAGCCGACCGCGCACCCGGTTCACGCCACCCCTGAGGCCGCCCCGCACCCCGGCCAGACCACCCCGGACGCGGCCGCAGTCCCCGCAGACGGGGCCACCCCTGAGGCAGCTACGGCCCCTGCGGACCAGACCACCGCGGACGCAGCCACGGCCCCGGCGGGCCAGGCCACCCCGGACGGGGCCGCAGTCCCCGCAGACGAGGCCACCCCTGAGGCAGCTACGGCCCCTGCGGACCAGATCACCCCGGACGCAGCCACGGCCCCCGTGGACCAGGCCACCCCCGAGGCCCCCACCGCCTTTTCCGCCGAGGCAGCCCCCGAAGCGACCCCGCTCCCGGACCAGGGCACCCTCCAGGCACCCCAAGCACCCCACGGCCTCCACGCACCCCACGGCCTCCACGCACCCCAAGGCCTCCACGCACCCCAAGCCTCCCAGGCCCCCCAAGTCCCCCAAGCCACCCCAGAAGCCACCCTCCCCACCCAAGCCCCCACCGCCACCGAAGCCCCCGCACCCCCCCACCCCGCCGCTCCCGACGTCGCCGACCTCCCCACGGCCGCCCCCGCCCAGGTAGCCTCCGAAGCCTCCGTGGGCAGCCCCGCCCCGGTCAGTCCCGACTCCGCCGCAGGCGCCCCCGTTCCCGCAGCCGTTCCGTTCCCCGAAGCAGCCGAGGCCGACCCCACGCAGGCCGCGCAGCCCGCCGGGGAGACCGTTGCCGTCACCGGGGACACCCCCGCCGCCGGTACCGACACGACGGTGCCGCAGGACGCGACGCGGCAGGACGGGCAGTCCCCCCAGGAGGTGCAGGTGACCCCGGACCAGCGGATCACCCACGACCCGCAGCAGCCCGAACCCCAGTCGGCGGTCCACGCCGCGCCGGTCGGCGGGCCCGCGGACCCGAACCGGGCGACCCCGGCCCCGCAGGGCCCCCAGTCCTCCCCCGGCGGCGCGCCCGCACACGCGCAGCCCGCCCCGGAGCCCGCGCACGTGTCCACCGCTGCCTTCGCCCCCGCCCACCCGGCGGACGCCACCGGCAATGGCCACCACGAGCCGCCCGTCGGCCAGTTCGTCCCCGTCGAGGGCACCGTGCCGACCACCCCGCACCTCGCCCCGACCCCGCCGCACGCGATCACCGTGCCCGCCGTGGCCGGCGAGGTCGCCGACGCACCCGCCGAGCAGCCGGAGGCCCCCGCGGTGCCCGCACCCCGCGAGGCCGAGCAGGCGCAGGCCGACCCCGGGCTCGTACAGCACGCCGACGACCTGGACACCCGGGCCGCCGAGCAGGACGACCAGAACGACCAGGAAGCAGAGGGCGCGGCCGCAGTGGCAGAAGCACCGCAGTCCACCGGTCCGGCCGCCCCCGGCTACGACGACGCCGAGCGCGAGGCCGTCCTGAAGGTCATGCGCGAACGCCGCGACATCCGCAACGGCTTCCGCGGCGACCCCATCCCGCACGAGGTCCTGCTCCGCGTCCTGGAGGCCGCCCACACCGCGCCGTCCGTCGGCCACTCGCAGCCCTGGGACTTCGTGGTCATCCGCTCCGCCGACACCCGGCGCGCGATGCACGAACTCGCCATGCGCCAGCGCGACGCGTACGCCAAGTCCCTCCCCAAGGGCCGGGCCAAGCAGTTCAAGGAACTGAAGATCGAGGCCATCCTCGACACCCCGGTGAACATCGTCGTCACCGCCGACCCCACCCGCGGCGGCCGGCACACCCTGGGCCGGCACACCCAGCCGCAGATGGCCCCGTACTCCTCCGCGCTCGCCGTCGAGAACCTCTGGCTCGCCGCCCGCGCCGAGGGCCTCGGCGTCGGCTGGGTCAGCTTCTTCGACGAGCGCGAGATGGTCCGCGCCCTCGGCCTGCCCGAGCACCTGGAGGTCGTCGCCTACCTCTGCGTCGGCTACGTCGACGAGTTCCCGGACGAGCCCGAGCTGATGCAGGCCGGCTGGTCCAAGCGCCGCCCGCTGTCCTGGGTCGTGCACGAGGAGACGTACGGCCGCCGCGCCCTGCCCGGCGAGGACCCGCACGACCTGCTCGCCGAGACGGTCGCGCAGATCCGCCCGCTGGACGCCAAGGCGCTCGGCGAGGCGTGGGAGCGGCAGAAGCGCATGACGAAGCCGGCCGGCGCGCTCGGCATGCTGGAGATCATCTCCGCGCAGCTGTGCGGACTGTCCCGGCAGTGCCCGCCGCCGATCCCGGAGCCCGCGGCCGTCGCGATCTTCGCCGGCGACCACGGCGTGCACGCCCAGGGCGTCACCCCGTGGCCGCAGGAGGTCACGGCCCAGATGGTCGCCAACTTCCTCGGCGGCGGCGCCGTCTGCAACGCCTTCGCGAGCCAGGTCGGCGCCGAGGTCTGCGTCGTCGACGTCGGCGTGGTCGCCGACCTGCCCGCCACCCCGGGCCTGCTGCCGCGCAAGATCCGCGCCGGTACGTCCGACATGACGACGGGCCCCGCCATGTCCCGCGAGGAGGCCAAGCAGGCCATCGAGGTCGGCATCGAGACCGCCCGCGACCTGGTGGCCGCCGGCAACAAGGCCCTGCTCACCGGCGAGATGGGCATCGCCAACACGACCGCGTCCGCCGCCCTGATCTCGGTGTTCACGGGCGCCGACCCGTCCGAGGTCACCGGCCGCGGCACCGGCATCAACGACGAGACCCTCGCCCGCAAGACCGAGGTCGTGCGCCGCGCCCTCGACGTGCACCGGCCGGACCCCGCCGACCCGATCGGCGTCCTCGCCGCGATCGGCGGTTTCGAGCACGCCGCCATGGTCGGCCTCCTCCTCGGCGGCGCGTCCCTGCGTACGCCGGTGATCCTGGACGGTGTCAGCGCCGGCGCCGCCGCGCTCGTCGCCCGCGCGATCGCCCCGGAGGTCCTCGCGGCGTGCATCGCCGGTCACCGCAGCGCGGAGCCGGGCCACGTCGCGGCCCTCAACAAGCTGGGCCTGCGCCCGCTGGTCGACCTCGACCTCCGCCTCGGCGAGGGCACCGGTGCCCTGCTGGCCCTCCCGCTCGTGCAGAGCACGGCCCGCGCGATGCACGAGGTGGCGACGTTCGACTCGGCGGGCGTCACGGAGAAGTAGCGACGGACCGGGCGTCCGGGTGCCCAGCCCCCGGACGCCCGAGCCGCCCTCTCCGGCCGCGCCGTAAAATCCGCACGTCAGGGCATCGCACCGCCGCAACAGGAGCCGCACCCTCATGGCCGAACACCCCGCCTA
Organism: Streptomyces sp. NPDC037054; assembly: GCF_055606745.1. Classification (NCBI taxonomy): domain Bacteria; kingdom Bacillati; phylum Actinomycetota; class Actinomycetes; order Kitasatosporales; family Streptomycetaceae; genus Streptomyces; species Streptomyces sp. NPDC037054. The sequence continues at coordinate 113,319 of NZ_JBVJSJ010000010.1, forward strand.
CCCCGTAGGCCTCCGCCTCACCGGCCGCCGAGTGGTCGTCCTCGGCGGCGGCCAGGTCGCCCAGCGCCGCCTCCCGGCCCTCGTCGCGGCCGGCGCCGACGTCCTCCTCGTGTCGCCGGACGCGACCCCGTCCGTCGAGGCGATGGCGGACGCCGGCGAGATCACCTGGGAGCGGCGCCCGTACGCGGACGGCGACCTCGCCGACGCCTGGTACGCCCTGATCGCCACCAGCGACCCGGAGGCCAACGCCCGCGCCTCCGCGGAGGCCGAGCGGCACCGCGTCTGGTGCGTGCGCTCCGACGACGCCGACGCCGCGACGGCCTGGACCCCGGCGACCGGCCACAGCGAGGGCGTCACCGTCGCCGTGCTCACCACCGACGCCAAGGGCCGCGACCCCCGGCACACCGCAGCCATCCGCGACGCGGTCGTCGAGGGCCTGCGCGACGGCACGCTCGTCGCCCCGCACCACCGCACCCGCACCCCGGGCGTCGCCCTCGTCGGCGGCGGCCCGGGCGACCCGGACCTGATCACGGTCCGCGGCCGCCGGCTCCTCGCCGAGGCCGACGTCGTCATCGCCGACCGCCTCGGCCCCCGCGACCTCCTCGCCGAACTCCCGCCGCACGTCGAGGTGATCGACGCGGCGAAGATCCCGTACGGCCGTTTCATGGCCCAGGAGGCCATCAACAACGCGCTGATCGAGCACGCCAAGCAGGGCAAGTCGGTGGTCCGCCTCAAGGGCGGCGACCCCTTCGTGTTCGGCCGCGGCATGGAGGAGGCGCACGCCCTCGTCGAGGCCGGCATCCCGTACACCGTCGTGCCCGGCATCTCCAGCTCCATCTCGGTCCCCGGCGCCGCGGGCATCCCCGTCACGCACCGCGGGGTCGCCCACGAGTTCACCGTCGTCAGCGGGCACGTCGCCCCGGACGACGAGCGCTCCCTGGTCGACTGGCCGTCCCTGGCGAAGCTCACGGGCACCCTCGTGATCCTCATGGGCGTCGACAAGATCGGCCGGATCGCGGAGACCCTCGTCGCGCACGGCAAGGCCCCGGACACCCCCGTCGCCCTCGTCCAGGAGGGCACCACGGCCGCCCAGCGCCGCGTCGACGCCACCCTCGCGACGGTCGAGGAGACGGTCCGGGCCGAGGACGTCCGCCCCCCGGCGGTCATCGTCATCGGCGAGGTCGTCACCGTGGGCCCCACCCCGTCGGCCTGACCCGCCACCACCAGCCCCACCCCCACCCACCCGGACGAGGCAGCAGCATCCCGTGGCCGAACTCATCACCGTCGACACCCCCGACGACCCGCGCCTGCACGACTACACCGGCCTGACCGACGTCGACCTGCGCCGCCGCCGCGAACCAGCCGAGGGCCTGTTCATCGCCGAGGGCGAGAAGGTCGTCCGGCGCGCCCTGGACGCGGGCTACGAGATGCGCTCGATGCTGCTGTCGGCCAAGTGGGTCGACGCCATGCGCGACGTCATCGAAGCCACCGGCGCCCCCGTCTACACGGTCGACCCGGAACTCGCCGAGCGCGTCACCGGCTACCACGTGCACCGCGGCGCCCTCGCCTCGATGCAGCGCAAGCCGCTGCCGACGGCGGCCGAACTCCTGGGCAGCGCCCGGCGCGTGGCCGTCATGGAGTCGGTGAACGACCACACCAACATCGGCGCCATCTTCCGCTCGGCGGCCGCCCTCGGCATGGACGCGGTACTGCTCTCCCCGGACTGCGCCGACCCCCTGTACCGGCGCAGCGTCAAGGTCTCGATGGGCGCGGTCTTCTCCGTGCCGTACGCCCGCCTTGAGGCCTGGCCGAAGGACCTGACGACGGTCCGGGAGGCGGGCTTCACCCTGCTCGCCCTCACCCCGGACGAGCGGGCGAAGACCCTCGACGAGACCGCCCCGCACCGGATGGACCGCGTGGCCCTGATGCTCGGCGCCGAGGGCGACGGCCTCTCCGCCCGGGCCCTGCGCGCGGCCGACGAGTGGGTCCGCATCCCCATGTCCCACGGCGTCGACTCGCTCAACGTCGGCGCGGCGGCGGCGGTCGCCTTCTACGCGGTGACGGCGGGCCGCCCCGAAGCGCACGTCTAGCGCTCGTCTAGCGCACGTCGTCCTCGAACGCCGCCCCGTACCGCTCGGCCGTCACCGGCGTGTCCAGTGGCCGGTCCGCCGGCTCCACCCGCTCCTGCCGCGTCGGCGCGGCTCCGCTCCGGCGGTCACCGCCGTCGAGTCCCCGCGACGGGCCCTGACACCCCTGGGCCGCGGCGATGCCGAGCGCCACGAGCAGGGTCACCACGACGAACACGAACAGCCGCTGCCGCAGCAGCCTCGGATTGGCCGGCCGCCGCCCGGTCCCCGTCGTGCGCGGCCCGGGACGTCCCGCCCCGCTGCGCGGCGCCGGACGGCTGCCGCTGCCCGGGCGGGTGCCGCGGCCGGTGGGCGTGGGCCGCGATCCCGACCGGGACGCCGTACCGCCCCCGCGCGATGCGGTACCGCCCCCGCGCGACGCCGGTCCACCGCGCGCCGCGCCGCCCCGTGACGGAGTCGCGCCGCGCACCGGCCCGGACCCCCGGGAAGCGGCACCGCCGCGCGACGCGGGACTGCCCTGCGGGCGGCGCCGCCCGGCCTCCGGGGGGCCCTCGGGGAGCCGCCCGGTCGGCCGGTCCGCGTCGCCGGTCCGGGGAGCCGGCGGCCGCGCGTCGGCCAGGCCCTGTGCCTCACGGGCGGCGATCTCCTTCAGCCGCATCGACAGCTGGAGCGTGCTCGGCCGCTCCTCGGGGTCCTTGGCGAGGCAGGCCCGCACCAGCGGGGCCAGCGCGTCCGGCACGCCCTGGAGATGCGGCTCCTCGTGCACCACGCGGTACAGCATCACCTCCGAACTGCCGTGCCCGAAGGGGGAGTCGCCCGTCGACGCGTACGCGAGCGTGGCGCCCAGCGAGAAGACGTCCGTGGCGGGCGTGACGGCCGCGCCCCGCACCTGCTCGGGCGCGAGGAAACCGGGGGAGCCGACCGCCGTGCCGACGTGGGTGAGCGTCGAGGCGCCCGTCGCCCAGGCGATGCCGAAGTCGATGATCCGCGGCCCCTTCGGGGACAGCAGGATGTTGGACGGCTTCAGGTCCCGGTGCACGACCCCGGCCTCGTGCACGGCGACCAGGCCCTCCGACAGGGCGGCCCCGACGGCCGCGACGTCGGCGGCGCACAGCGGCCCCCCGTCGGCGACCTTGTCGTGCAGGGACGGGCCGGGCACGTACTGCGTGGCGAACCAGGGGCGGTCGGCGTCCAGATCGGCGGCCACGAGCCGTGCCGTGCACCCGCCGCGGATCCGCCGCGCCGCCGAGACCTCGCGCGCGAACCGCGAGCGGAACTCCTGATCCTCCGCCAGGTCGGGCCGGATGACCTTCAGCGCGACCCGCTGCCCCTTCTTGTCGGAGCCCAGGTAGACAACGCCCATCCCGCCCGCGCCGAGCCGTCGGTGAAGCCTGAACGAGCCGACGACGCGCGGGTCCTCGCGCCTCAGGCGCATCATCGCCATGTTCATCCCCGCTGCCCGGTCCCTGTGACGTGCCACAGCTTACGTTTCCCCGGCCCCCCGCGCGCAGAGGCCGCGCCCTCTCCCGGCGACGGATTGTCGGTGCCGGGCGGGCGACTTGAGGGCGGGTCAGGACACCGGCCGCCGTGCCGGACGCGGACGCCACAAGATCCCAACCGGCCGACACGGCAGGGGGATTGGACCCGCACGGGACCGGCCGCGGGGCGCGTCCGGACAAGCGGACGGGACGACGCGCAGGTCAGGGGCGGTGCCGGCGGGGGAGGGGCGTCGGGCACGCACAGGGGTGCGCGGGGGTGTCGCGGAAGTGAGCGAAGTCACGCGCTCGGGGCCTCGCGCCCCATCGGGGACGGTTCGGAGAAACCGGGCGGACCCGCCGCCCCCTCCGGGAAGACCCGGAGACCCGGGACCGCGTCTCCACCCTGGGGAGTACGTGCCCCGGCACGGCTCATCCTCCGGGAGGCCCGGTATTCGGTACGAGGGCATGACGTCCCGGTGTGTCCCGGCACCTAGATTTGAGGACAAGCGGCGGGTGCAGGACTCGTCCCCCGAGGTCGGACACCCGCCGCCGCACAGACCGACCAACCAGGCCAACCAACGGTCAGGAGAACACCATGGCCCACACGGCATCGCGGACAGCGCTCCGCACGCGGGAGCGGGTGGCGTACGCCGCGTTCCGCCCGCGTCGCCAGGGCCGCCGTCACCCCCTGGTGGCGACGCTCATGGCGCTTCCCCTGGCGGTTCTGCTCCTCGTCGTCTTCGACGGCTGGGAGACGGTGGCCACACAGGCGTCGTCCGTGGGTGTGATGCTGGGGCGCTGAACCGCGACCCCAGGCCCGGAAGAGCGGTCCGGGTGGGGACATCCATCCATGAAACCCCGTGGGGACGGGGGTGCGGCGGACGGCACAGATGCCGGCGCAGCTGGGGAGCTGCGCCGGCATTGCCGTACTCCCACGACCGCCCGCGCACTGCTCCAGCGACCGCCCACCGCACCGCACCGGTGCCCCGGCACCGCCGGCGCGACTACCCTCACTCCGTGACAGCCAGCTCCCTCGTGTCCCAGCTGACCGGCAGGGCCACGAGCACCGCGCACGCACGGACCACCACCTGCCCCTGCGGGACGGACACGACGCTCGCCGACCGCCCGGACGGCACCGTCGTACGGCACGGGGAGACCGTCGCCAAGGCCCACCCGCCCGGCACGGACCCGCGCGAGCTGGCCCAGCGCCTCGCCCTCGCCACCCGCCTCCCGGACGTCCTCCTCGCCCCCGTCGAGCCGGCCCCGGTCGACCTGCACGGCAGACTCGTGACGTTCTGGCCGTACGGCAGCCCCGTCGACCCCGACGAGCCGGACTCGGCGCCCTGGGAGGCGGCCGGCGACCTGCTCGCCCGGCTGCACCGCACCCCCCTCGACGGCGCCGACGCGCCCGCCATGCGGGGCCCCCTCAAGGCGGCCCGTGCCGTCGAACACCTCCGCCGCGCCGCCGACCGGCACCCGGCCGCCGACGCCGTGCTGCGCGCCTGGGACACGCTGCCCGCCTGGGCCCGCGCCGAGGCGCCCGCGCCCGGCACCACGACCCTGTGCCACGGAGACCTGCACCTCGGCCAGCTCGTCCGGCACCCCGACGGCCGCTGGCTGCTCATAGACGTCGACGACGTGGGCACCGGCGTCCCCGCCTGGGACCTGGCCCGCCCGGCGGCCTGGTACGCCTGCGGACTGCTCACGCCCGAGGAGTGGGACCGGTTCCTGACCGCGTACCGCGCCGCGGACGGCCCCGCCGTGCCCGCGGCCGGCGACCCCTGGCCCGCGCTCGACGTCCCGGCCCGTGCGCTGACCGTGCAGACCGGCGCCCAGGCCCTGGTGAAGTCCGCGGCGGCCGGCCGGCCCCTGGACGAGGTGGAGGAACTGGTCCTGGCGGCGTGCGACCGGATGGCATCCGTACCGGCCGCTGCGGCCGATCCCTGCGAATCGGCACAAGGTTTCGCGAAGTAGGGTGCAACCGACCGCCGCCGGACGGAGTCTTGTCCTGGCGATACGCGAAGCAGGAACGACCGGCGAGGAGTTGAGCCGACGATGCAGTGTCCGAAGTGCCGAGCCCCGATGCACACCTACAACCGCAACGGCGTCCAGATCGAGCAGTGCAGCGGATGCCGGGGGATCTTCCTGGACTACGGCGAGCTGGAGTCGCTGACCCGGCTGGAGTCCCAGTGGCAGCAGCCCGCCGCCCCGCCGCCCCCGGCCGCCCCGCAGGCCTACCCCGCGGCACCCGCTCCCGCCTGGGGCGCCCCGCAGCACGGCCACCACCCCCACGGGCGCCGTCACAAGAGCTTCGGGCACATGCTGTTCTCCAGCTGAACGGCATGGACCGCGCCGCTGACCCGCACCACGAAGAAGCCCCCCGGTGAGAACCGGGGGGCTTCGGTGCGTGGACGATACTGGGATTGAACCAGTGACCTCTTCCGTGTCAGGGAAGCGCTCTCCCGCTGAGCTAATCGTCCTCGGGACCACGATCCGAAGATCGCGAGTACTGCGTGCGCGATACTGGGATTGAACCAGTGACCTCTTCCGTGTCAGGGAAGCGCTCTCCCGCTGAGCTAATCGCGCGGGTCAGACCTTCGACGACCGTCGAAGATCCAGTGGACGATACTGGGATTGAACCAGTGACCTCTTCCGTGTCAGGGAAGCGCTCTCCCGCTGAGCTAATCGTCCTTGGAGGTGGAGACGGGATTTGAACCCGTGTAGACGGCTTTGCAGGCCGTTGCCTCGCCTCTCGGCCACTCCACCAGGAGTGTAGGGGACGGAAATCCCCCTCTTCCTTCGAGCGGACGACGAGGTTCGAACTCGCGACCTCAACCTTGGCAAGGTTGCGCTCTACCAACTGAGCTACGTCCGCCTGTCGTTTCGGTCCGCTCGCGCGGCCCGGCGACGAGTTGAACTCTAGCGGATTCCGCAGCCAGGACAAAAACGCGTTTGCGCAGCGTGCTGCGCTACGCCTGCTCACGGACCTGCGAGGGTCCCCGCGGGGTCACGGCTAGGTCACCCCTCGGACACCCGCCCTAGACTCGATCGCGTGCTCGACCTCGCTCCTCTCGCCCGCTTCGGCGACCGCGTCGCCACCGGTCTGACCGACGTCACCAGCGATCCCGCGGCCCTGGACTCCACCGGCTTCTGGGCCGTCTGCGCCGACTTCGAGGGCCGTCTGACCTGCGCCCGCTTCCGGGACGTCCGGGAACAGCCGGTCCCGGCCCCCGTCCCGGGCGCCTGGCGCGGACCGGCCGCCGGTGACTGGACGTCGTCCCTCGACCGCGCCGCGTACACGGCGGGCGTCCGGCGGATCCGGGAGCACATAGCGGCCGGCGAGGTCTACCAGGCCAACCTGTGCCGGGTGCTGTCCGCGCCCGTCGCTCCCGACGCCGACGTCGACGCCCTTACCGCCCTGCTGGCCCGCGGCAACCCCGCCCCGTACGCCGGAACGATCCGGCTGCCCGGACACGGCGTCGAGATCGCCACCGCCTCGCCCGAGCTGTTCCTGCGCCGGGACGGCCGCACCGTCGAGTCGGGGCCGATCAAGGGCACCGGACGCACCGAGGCCGACCTCCTGGACAAGGACTACGCCGAGAACGTGATGATCGTGGATCTCGTCCGCAACGACATCGGCCGGGTCTGCGCCACCGGCTCCGTCTCGGTCCCCGACCTGTGCGCCGTCGAGAAGCACCCCGGCCTCGTCCACCTCGTGTCGACCGTACGGGGCGAGCTGCGCGACGGGGCCGGCTGGCCGGAACTGCTCGACGCCGCGTTCCCGCCCGGCTCCGTGACCGGCGCGCCCAAGTCCAGCGCCCTGACGATCATCGACGCCCTGGAGACGGCGCCCCGCGGCCCCTACTGCGGCGGCGTCGGCTGGGTCGACGCCGACCGGGGCACCGCCGAGCTGGCCGTCGGCATCCGCACCTTCTGGATCGAGCGGCCCGCCCCCGGCACCGCCGTCCTGCGGTTCGGCACCGGCGCCGGGATCACCTGGGGCTCCGACCCCGAGGGGGAGTGGCGGGAGACCGAACTGAAGGCGTCCCGGCTGCTCGCGGTAGCGTCGGGAGCGTACGAGGAGAGCGAAGGGACTTGTTGACGTGAAGATCTGGCTCGACGGCGGGCTGCAGGACATCGAGTCCGCCCGCGTCTCCGTCTTCGACCACGGACTGACCGTGGGCGACGGCATCTTCGAGACGGTGAAGGCGGTCGACGGCAAGCCGTTCGCGCTCACCCGGCACCTGGACCGGCTGACCCGGTCCGCGCGCGGCCTCGGCCTGCCCGACCCCGACCACGACGAGGTCCGCCGCGCCTGCGCCGCCGTCCTCGACGCGAACCCCATGCCGCTCGGCCGGCTGCGCATCACCTTCACCGGCGGCCACGGCCCGCTCGGCTCCGACCGCGGCGAGCACGGCCCCACCCTCGTCGTCGCCCTCGGCGGGACCACCCGGCGCCCCGACTCCACCGCCGTCGTCACCGTCCCCTGGACGCGCAACGAACGCGGCGCGCTCACCGGCCTGAAGACGACCTCGTACGCCGAGAACGTCGTCGCCCTCGCCCGCGCCCGCGAACAGGGCGCCTCCGAGGCGCTGTTCGGCAACACGGTGGGGCACCTGTGCGAGGGCACCGGCTCCAACGTCTTCGTCGTCCTCGACGGCGAGATCCACACCCCGCCGCTCGCCTCCGGCTGCCTCGCCGGCATCACCCGCGAGCTGACCGTCGAGTGGACCGGCGCCAAGGAGACCGACCTGCCGCTCGACGTCCTGGAGCGGGCCGACGAAATCTTCCTCACCTCCACGCTGCGCGACGTCCAGGCCGTGCACCGCGTCGACGGCCGCGAACTGCCCGGCGCACCCGGCCCGGCGACCGCCAAGGCCATGCGGATCTTCGACGAGCGGGCCGGCGACGATCTCGACCCCTGACAGCCGGGCATATTCGGCTGACCCGGTGGCGCGGCAGCGGGTAGAACACAACCGATGACCACGACCCTGCGGCCGACCGAGCCGCTCCAGCAGCACGCCGACGGGACACGTTCGCGCCGCTACCAGGTGTGCGTGAACAGCCGTCCCGTCGGCGTGATACACCTCGGCACGCATCCCGTCTTCGGCGACGCGGTGGCCCGCGTCATGAAGCTGCGGATCGACGAGCCGGACCGGCGGCGCGGCCGGGGCACCGTCGCCGCGCTCGCCGCCGAGGAGGTCGCCCGCGGCTGGGGCTGCCGGCGCATCGAGGCCGACGTCCCCGCCGAACCGGAAGCGGCCTTCCGCCTCGCCACCGCCCTCGGCTACGTCGTCCGCAACCGCAACATGACGAAGGCCCTCGGCGACACACCGCCCGCCCTGCCCGCCGGCACCCGGGCGCGCCCCATGACCGAGGAGGAGTTCGGGCCCTGGCTGGCCAAGGGCCGCGAGGAGTACGCCCGCAACTGGAGGGAGCGGGGCGTCCCCGAGGCCGAGGCCCGGGCCAAGTCCGAGCGCGACCACGCGAGCCTGCTGCCCGACGGGCGGCGCACGGCCGACATGATCTTCAGCGTCCTCGAACACGAGGGGACACCGGTCGGCACCCTGTGGCTGGCGCTGCGCCACGACCACGCCTTCGTCTTCGACGTCGAGACCGCCGCCGCACACCGCGGCCGGGGCCACGGCCGCTCCCTGCTGCTCCTCGCGGAGACCCAGGCCGTCGAGGGCGGAAAGCACGCCATCGGGCTCAACGTCTTCGCGGGCAACACCCCGGCGGAACGGCTCTACGACTCCCTGGGCTACGAGACGTCGCGGTACGCGATGTACAAGCCGCTGCTGTAGCCGGGGCCGGTCGGCCGGCGGCCGCTCACGCCTCCCGCGCCGCCAGCAGCCGGTCCGCGATCTCCTCGATCCGCGTCCGCAGCCCCTCCTGGCTCTTGCCGCCGTCGAGGCGCTCGCCCCCGATGACGTACGTGGGGGTGCCCGTCACGCCGATCGCCTTGCCCTCGGCCTGGTCCGCGTCGACGATCAGGATGTGCCGGCCGTCGATCAGCGCGGTGTCGAACTCCTCGGCGTCCAGACCGAGTTCGCCGGCGACATCGACGAGCACCGGCTCGCCCCGGCGGGACAGGTCCTCGACCCGCTCCAGCACGGCCTCGACGTACTCCCAGCCCTTGCCCTGCTCAGCCGCCTCCTCGGCGGCCTGCGCAGCGGCGAAGGCGTGCTTGTGCTTCTCCAGCGGGAAGTGCCGCAGCCGCAGCTCGAGACGGTCGCCGTAGCGGGCGCGCAGGGCACGCAAGTCGGCCAGCGCGGTACGGCAGTCCGGGCACTGCAGCTCGCACCAGACGTCGAGGACGGGCGGGGCGGGGCGGACGGGGGAGGAGTCGCTCATGCCCCCAAGTCTTCCAGCCCCGGCCCCCGCGGCCCAATCGGCCCTCGCAGGTCAGGACGCGGAACGGCGGGGGCGCGCCGCCCGCGCGTACGTCCCGCCCGGCACCTGCGGAGGAGCCGACCCCGAGATGTCCCTGATCTACGGCCGGGGCATGGCCCGCCGGGGGCCGGGCGGTGCAGGATGGAAGGGACGAAGTGCCCGACAGCGCCACGCGTGGAGGACCGGATGATTGCCGAGACCGTCTGTTCCGCCGTCGCCGTGGCCGGCCTGGGCATCGCCGCGATCACCGCGTACCGCAAGAGGTTCCTGCCGGCGGCCCGCATCGCGGGCTACGCGCTCGTCCCGCTCGGCCTGGTGATGACGGGCGTGGTCGACTGGCTGGCCGACACCGCCCTCAGCCCGACGGCGTGGGCGGGCTTCGGGGTGCTCGGCGCCTCCTGGCTGCTGTTCGCGTCCACGCGCGCGGTGGAGCGCCGCCGGGGCGGCAGCCGCAAGGAGCGCAAGGCGGCAGCGGCGGCGGCACAGCGCGACGCCGTGGCGCCGACCGCCTCCGCGCCCTCCCTGGGGCAGGGCGCACGCCCGGCGGCCAAGCCCGCGCCCTCCTCCGCACCCCGCGCCGAGGACGACTTCAGCGACATCGAGGCCATCCTCAAGAAGCACGGAATCTGACGCTCCCCGTGCCTGGCTGAAACGACACAGTGGGCCGCCCGAGCGCCCCGAAACGATCACAAGCGGCACCGGACCACGCGGATTTCTGTGAACTCCGGTGCTTTCCGGGCGGCTTGTTCGCGCGGGACCCCTCACCTGCGTCATCATCGCGGCGAGATGCTGGACACGACACAGAGCGAGGCCGCGCCGTCGCACGACGAGCCGTCCAAGGACGAGCCACGCGGTTGCCTCTTCGCCCTTTCCCAGCCACCGCTGATGATCTTCCTTGCGGTGATCGGGTGTCTGCTGCTCATGGCTTCGCTGCACGATCTGCTGCTGCTCTGAGCCGTACCCGCGGTCTCCGGCGTCACCCGCCGGGGGCCGCGTCGACAACCCGTCCCGGGATCGGTGGACAGCCGGCCCCGGGTCGTCGGACCACCCGCCCCGGCACGTGTCCGGCGCCGGCCGCGGCGGACGTCAGCCCGCCGCCTCCTTGCGCCGCGCCCGGTACGCGGCCACGTGCAGCCGGTTCCCGCAGGTGCGGCTGTCGCAGTAGCGCCGCGAGCGGTTCCGCGAGAGGTCGACGAAGGCCCGACGGCAGTCGGGCGCCTCGCAGCGCCGCAGCCGCTCCTGCTCCCCGGCGACGACGAAGAACGCCAGCGCCATCCCGCAGTCGGCGGCCAGGTGGTCCGCGACGGAGGCCCCGGGCGCGAAGTAGTGCACGTGCCAGTCGTGGCCGTCGTGGTCGGTGAGGCGCGGCGTGGTGCCGGCCGCGGCCACCAGTTCGTTGATCAGCACGGCGGCCGACCGGGCGTCGGGGGCCGCGAAGACCGACGCGAACCGGGCGCGCACCTTGCGGACCGCGGACAGGTCGAACTCCGAGAGCACCCCGGCGTCGCTGATCCGGTGGTTCCCCACGAACTCGGCGAGGGCGTCGACGTCCGCCAGTCCGTCCGGCGTCGTGTCGTCCTCCGGTGCGGTGTTCACCAGATCCACCACGGTGTCCAGTGCGCACCGGGTGTCGTGGGTGATCAGCACGTTTCGCTCCCTGGCCTGATGGTCGGGCGGGGCGCCCGCCGATGCTGGCCGATGGTAGTGGCTTCCGCGCCGGACGCACCGGCTCCGTCGCCGCCCTGGGCACCGCGGCTCCGTCGCCGACGCCGGTCCGGCCGCCCGTGGTGCCCGTACAACGACCTCCGCCCCGCCCGCGTTCCCGCCGCCCGCCGATGCCTCTCCGTCACGCACAGTGGCCGCCCCGGCCCGTGATCCGTACGGCCGCCACGCGCACCGGCGCCGCCACCGCGGAGGTCCGCGGCGACGGCGCCGTGTGTGTGCCTTATGCGGTTGTCTGAGCCCGAGCCGTCACCCCGAGTCGACGGCGCCGGGCGGTCTGGTGCGCCCTCGGCCTAGCTTTCCGCCAGGATGTGCGAAAGCTCCTGGTCGAGATCGAAGTGCCGGTGTTCCGTGCCGGGGGGCACGGCGGCGTCGGTCCGCTTCAGGAAGGACTCCAGGGCCCGTGCCGGGGCCTCGAGCAGCGCCTCGCCCTCCGGGGAGCTGAGGGCGATGCAGACGACGCCCTGACCGTGGCTGCGCGACGGCCAGACACGGACGTCGCCGGTGCCGGTGGGACGGTGAAGCCCTTCGGCGAGGAGGTCGCGGGCGAACACCCACTCGACGGTCTCCTCGGCTCCGGTGTGGAAGGTGGCGTGCACGGCGTAGGGGTCGGCCGTGTCGTACCGCAGGCCTGCGGGGACAGGCAGGGAGGACTCGCTCGACACAACGAGGCGCAGGTGCAGCTCGCAGCTGACCGTGGTGTTCATAAGCGCCAGGGCCTTTCGCTCAGTGTGCGCTCGGGGATTCGCACGTCGGCGAAATCGACATGCCACCTACGGTGCCGTTGTAAACCCCTCTGAGTGTTTTGCGTGCGTTTACGTAACTCTTCCGGCGGAGAGATCGTCCCACTCGGACGTCCATTACGGTGACCGGATTCCACTCGGGTAGGGTTTACCCGTATGAATACGGGGAGTAACGAGCCGGGCGAGGTGGCCATGGCAACGGACGAGACCGGAAGCGGCAGGGCCGGATCGGGCGCCACGGCCGCGGACACGGGTGCCGAGGAGCGGGGCCTCGGATCGCGCGCGCCGGAATTCGTGAAGGCGCGCCGCATGCTGCACCTCAGCTGGCAGGTCGGCGTCTTCGTGATCGGCCTGGCGGTCGTGGTGACCGGCATCATCATGCTGCCGCTGCCCGGTCCCGGCTGGGTCGTGATCTTCGGCGGCATGGCGATCTGGGCGACCGAGTTCGTCTGGGCGCAGCTCGTGCTGCGCTGGACCAAGCGCAAGGTCACCGAGGCGGCGCAGCGCGCCCTCGATCCCAAGGTGCGGCGCCGCAACATCATCCTGACGACCGTCGGCCTGGTGATCGTCGCCGCGCTGCTGGCGGTCTACGTCTGGAAGTTCGGCTTCGAGATGCCCTGGAAGATCGAGAACCAGTGAGCGGCGCGGGGCCGCGGTGACCGTCGGGCGCTGGTCACAGGCACCCCCTGACATGGGGTAATGTTCTTCCTGCGCCCGGGCGATTAGCTCAGCGGAAGAGCGCTTCGTTCACACCGAAGAGGTCACTGGTTCGAACCCAGTATCGCCCACCGGATCGCACGACGACCCGGCTCACGGAGGACCGTGAGCCGGGTCGTCCGCTGTGTCCTGAGCCGTGCGGCGCGCCGCGTGCGGGGCCCGAATCCGCCACATCCCGCCCGCCTTCACCCAACCGTAACCTTCCGGCTTGCCCGGTTTGTGGGGTCGGACGCTGTTCGACAGGTCGACCGCAGGGCTTTCACCTGGGGTTTTCCGGCGGCGGAGGTGAGGGTGAGGCGTCCGGCGCCGTCGTGGACGGGCCTTGCCAGGGATGAATTCCTGCCCGAATCATTGACGTGCTCGTAGGCCCTCCGTAACTTGTGGCGGCAAGCGCTTACTTGAAACGATTCATGAGAGCGGACGCAACCTCGCTGGGGAGGCTCATATGCAGCAGAACAGGAATGTTGAGAGGCGGACGGTCCTCAAAGCGGCCGGGGCCTCCCTGGCCGTCGCGGGACTGGGCGCCACGGCCACGGCCTGCGGCGGGGGCAGCGGTTCGGGCGACGGAACGGTGACGATCCGTTACGCCTGGTGGGGTGCGGAGGACCGGGCGCAGCGCATCAACAAGACCATCGAGCTCTTCGAGAAGAAGTACCCGAAGATCAAGGTGAAAACGGACTTCCAGCCGTACGGCGACTTCTGGAAGAAGTTCAACACCCAGGCCTCCGGCGGGAATCCGCCGGACGTCTTCCAGAACGCGATCGGATTCCTGCGGAAATACGACGCGAAGAATGTGCTGCTCGATCTCAACGAGCAGGTCGAGGCCGGCAATCTCTCGCTCGACGGATTCCGCGCCGGTCTCGAGAAGTTCGGCGAGGTCGACGGCAAGCTCCTCGGCGTTCCGGTCGGTTCGAACTCGATGGCCCTGGTCATCGACAAGCCCGTCTACACCCGCGCCGGCGTCAAGCCCGAACTGGGCTGGACGTGGGACGACTTCGACGAGGCGCTGCGCAAGATCCGCGACAAGACGGGCCGCGCCGGTGACAGCGGCATGTACGGCGTCATGTACCTCTACGACCTGTACCTCCGTCAGAACGGCAAGGCGTTCTTCACCGAGGACGGACTCGGTTTCACCGAGGCGGATCTGACGCAGTGGTGGACGAAGGCCGAGAAGGGCGTGAAGTCCGGCCTGTTCGCCGACCCGAAGAAGGTCGCCCAGATCAAGCCCAAGTCGGCCCTGTCGGCGGAACTCGCGGGCAGCGAGTTCACCTGGGACAACTTCACCGTCCGCTACACCTCCGAGGGCAAGAGCGAGTACGGTCTCGCGCCCATCCCGAGCACGGACGGCAAGAAGACCGGCCAGTACCTCGGCTCCCTGATGCTGAGCGCCTCCAAGCGCACCCAGCACCCCAAGGAAGTCGCCCAGTTCATCGACTTCATGACGCACGACCCCGAGGTCGCCAAGATCATGGGCTACGACCGCGGTGTGCCGGCGACGCAGGCGCAGTTCGACGCGTACCAGCCGACCGACCCGGTCAACAAGGCGATCGCCGAGTACGAGAAGTCCATCGAGGCGGCCGGCGTCCTGGAGACCATCACCCCGCACCCGAACGGCGCCGACATCTGTGAGGCCGCCTTCCTGCGCATCGCGGAGGAGATGGCGCTCGGCAAGCGGTCCGTGAGTGACGCCGTCAAGCAGTTCTTCACCGAGTCGAAGACGGCTCTCGGCAGCTGATGGGAACCACCGTGACACACGCCCCTGCGACGGAGGGCCTCATGAGGGACTCCGAGCCGCGGCACGGTCCGGTGAACTCCGCGAGCCCCGCCGCCCGCAAGCGGCGGGGCCGCCGGGAGAACCTGACCGGCTACCTCTTCATGTCTCCCTGGATCGCCGGGTTCCTGCTGCTGACGGCGGGCCCGATGGCGGCCTCGCTCTACTTCGCGTTCACCGACTACAACCTGTTCGACGCCCCCCGGTGGATCGGCTTCGACAACTTCTCCGAGATGTTCGGCGACCCGCGCTGGCGCCACTCGGTGCAGGTGACGCTCTGGTACGTCGTGGTCGGCACGCCGATCAAGCTGCTCGCCGCGCTCGGCGTGGCGCTGCTGCTGGCGCAGAAGCGGCGCGGCCAGGCCTTCTACCGCGCGGCGTTCTACGCGCCGTCGCTGATCGGCGCGAGCGTGTCCGTCGCGATCGTCTGGAAGGCGATCTTCTCGGACGGCGCGGTCGTCGACCGCACGCAGCGGTTCTTCGGGATCGACGCCGGCGGCTGGACCGGCGATCCCGACCTCATCATCTACAGCCTGGTGGCGCTGACGGTCTGGCAGTTCGGCGCGCCGATGGTCATCTTCCTGGCCGGTCTCAAGCAGGTCCCGCGCGAGCTGTACGAGGCGGCCGACGTCGACGGCGCCGGCAAGCTGCGCCAGTTCTGGAACATCACCCTGCCGATGATCTCCCCGGTGCTGTTCTTCAACGTCCTGCTGGAGACCATCCACTCCTTCCAGATCTTCAGCTCGGCGTACATCGTCGGCGGCGGCGCCGGAGGCAACGCCTGCGGCCCGGCGGACGGCTCCATGGTCTACACCTGCTACCTGTACGTCCAGGGCTTCGAGAACAGCCGGATGGGCCTGGCCTCCGCCATGGCGTGGATGCTGCTGGTCGCGGTCGCGCTGGTGACGGCGGTGCTGTTCTGGTCCCAGAAGCGCTGGGTGCACTACGAGGAGGGCGGCCGATGAGTACCGAGGCCACCGACGTCACGCCCGCCCGGTCCGCGAAGGGGGCGGCCCTGCGCGGCAGGCTGTCCGGTTCCCTCGCCTGGCACCTCGGGGCGCTGGCGGTCCTCGTCGTGATCCTCTACCCGGTGGTCTGGGTGATCGGCGGCTCCTTCAAGAAGAGTGAGGACATCGTCGGCAGCCTGGACCTGTTCCCGGCCGACCCGATCACGTCCAACTACACACGGCTGACCGAGGGCATCGCCGACGTCGCGATCTCGACGTTCTTCATGAACTCGCTGTTCCTGTCGCTCGGTTCGGTCGTCGGCATCCTGGTGTCCTGCTCGCTGACGGCCTATGCCTTCGCGAAGATCAGGTTCGTGGGCCGCAATCTGCTGTTCACGCTGATGATCGGGACGCTCCTGCTGCCGTACCACGTGCTGCTGATCCCGCAGTACGTGCTGTTCCGCAACATGGACATGATCAACACGTACACGCCGCTGCTGCTCGGCAAGTACCTCGCCACGGAGGCGTTCTTCGTCTTCCTCATGGTGCAGTTCATGCGGAACCTGCCGAGGGAGCTGGACGAGGCCGCCCGTCTCGACGGCTGCGGGCATTTCCGCATCTACTGGTCGATCGTGCTCCCGTTGAGCCGCCCCGCCCTGATCACCAGCGCGATCTTCACCTTCATCAACGCCTGGAACGACTTCATGGGCCCGCTGATCTACCTCAACGAGCCCGACAAGTACACGGTCTCGCTGGGTCTGAAGATGTTCGTCGACCAGGAGGCCGTGGCCGACTACGGCGGCATGATCGCCATGTCCCTCGTCGCGCTGCTGCCGGTGCTGGCCTTCTTCCTGGCCTTCCAGCGCTACCTGATCGACGGCATGGCGACGTCCGGTCTCAAGGGCTGAGGGGAGCCGGTCATGTCCCAGGCGCGTGCCAAGGCCCGTACGGAGCGCGGCGAGTCGCGGTTCTTCGAACGGTTCGCCGTGTTCGCCGAGTGCCTGCTCACCGGGGTGTGGATCGCGGTGGCCTCGCTGCCGCTGGTGACCTACCCCGCCGCGTTCGCCGCCGGCGCCCGGCACCTGCGGCGGCACACGCGCCACGAGGTCGGCGGCTGGCGCGCGTTCACCGCCGACTTCCGTTCGGCGGTGCGCCGCGGCTGGCTCGTCGGGCTCGGCGGATGGGCCGCGCTGGCCGCCGTCTGGATCGACGTGCAGGCCGTGCGAGCCGGGCTGCCGGGCGGACCGCTGGTCGGAGCGGTCGGGCTGTTCGCGTTGATCGGCGCCGCCGTCGCCGGACTGCGCGCGAGCGCCGCCTGGCAGCCCGGCGCCTCCTGGCGCGCGCTGCTCGCCGACGCCGGGCGGCGCACCGTCCTCGACCCGGCCGGCTCCTTCCTGATCGTCGGCGGACTGGCCGTGGTGGTCTGCTCCGCCTGGTTCGCCGCGCCGCTGGCGGTCCCCGTCCTCGGGGCCGTCGCGGCCGCCTGCCTCGCCGTCGAGGAGCGTTACCGGCGCCGCTGAGCGGTGCCCCCGGTTACAGGGCCGGCGCCCGCGGGCGCCGCGCCTCTATCTGTCATGCCCCTGACCATCCGTTTCTGCTCGGACAGGATCCCGCACGGACAAGGAAAGGCTGCGTCACCCATGTCTCCCATTCCCCGCAGATCCCTGCTCAAGGCCGCCGCGGTCGCCGGCGCCGCCGCTCAGTTCAGCTGGGCCCTCGGCCACCAGGACGCGCAGGCCGCGCCCGCCGCCGCACCGGCCGGCGCCGAACCGGTCACCCTGGACTGGCTGGAGGACGGCGGCCTCGGCGCCGCCCCCGGCTCCACCGTCGGCGTGCCCTGGCCCCGGGGCGCCCACCAGGAGGACCAGACCTTCGCGGTGACCGACGCCGACGGCAACTCCGTACCCGTGCAGTCCTGGCCGCTCGCCCACTGGCCCGACGGCTCCCTCAAGTGGACCGCCCACGCCGTCAGTTCCGGCTCCGGCAAGCTCACCCTCGCCGCCGGCGAGGCCGCCGCGCCCGCCAAGAAGGTCACCGTCGACAAGAGCGGCGGCACGATCGCCGTCTCGACCGGCGTCATCACCGCGAAGATCGGCACGTCCGGCGCCACGATCGTCAAGTCCGTGACCCGCGGCTCCACCGAGATCGCCAGGAACGGCCGGCTCGTGCTGCTGCGCCAGCCCGAGTTCGAGGACGGCGACCAGACCACCGTGAAGACCGAGCGCTTCGACGGCGTCATCTCCGACGTCGCCGTCGAGCAGGAGGGCCCGGTCCGCGCCGTCGTCCGCGTCGACGGCAAGCACCGCAAGGGCGACCGAAGCTGGATCCCCTTCTCCATCCGTCTGTACTTCTACGCCGGCGCCGACTCCTTCCGGATGGTGCACACCATCACCTTCGACGGCTCCCAGGAGCCCGGCAAGGCGAGCGGCGACTTCATCCGCGGCCTCGGCGTCCGCTTCAGCGTTCCCCTGCGCGACCAGTCCTACGACCGCCACATCCGCATGGGCGGCGAGGGCACCGGCCTGCTCCGCGAGGCCGTCAAGGGCATCACCGGACTGCGCCGCGACCCGGGCGCCGCCGTGCAGGCCGCCCAGTACGAGGGCAAGAAGCTGCCCGACCCGTCCACCTGGGACCAGCGCGTCACCACCCGCCTCCAGTACATCCCCGAGTGGGGCGACTACACCCTCTCCCAGCTCTCCGCCGACGGCTTCTGTCTGCGCAAGCGCACCAAGAAGGGCTACGGCTGGATCCCCGCGGGCGGCGGCCGGCGCGCCTCCGGCTTCGGCTACGTCGGCGGCGTCAGCGGCGGACTCTCCTTCGGCCTGCGGGACTTCTGGGAGAAGTTCCCCGCCCAGCTCGACATCCGCGACGCCCACACCGACGAGGCCGAGGTCACCCTCTGGCTCTGGTCGCCCGAGGCGCAGCCCATGGACCTGCGCTTCTACCACGACGGCATGGGCCAGGACACCTTCCCCGAACAGATCGAAGGCCTCAACATCACCTACGAGGACTACGAGCCCGGATTCGGCACCCCGTACGGCATCGCCCGCACCTCCGAACTCCTCTTCTGGGCCAACGAGTCCACGCCCGGCGCCGACACCCTCGCCGCACAGGTCGAGGCCGTCCGCGTCCTGCCACAGCTCGCCGCCCCGCCCAAGCAGCTGATCAAGGCCGGCGTCTTCGGCAAGGGCCTGTTCGCCGAACCCGACCGCTCCACCCCGGCCAAGGCGAAGATCGAGGACCACCTCGACTTCCTCTTCACCTACTACAAGGACCAGGTGGAGATGCGCCGTTGGTACGGCTTCTGGGACTACGGCGACATCATGCACACCTACGACACCCACCGGCACCAGTGGCGCTACGACATCGGCGGCTACGCCTGGGACAACTCCGAACTCTCGCCCGACCTGTGGCTCTGGTACGCGTACCTCAGAAGCGGACGCGCCGACATCTTCCGCTTCGCCGAGGCCATGACCCGCCACACCGGCGAGGTCGACGTCTACCACATCGGCGAATGGGCCGGCCTCGGCACCCGGCACGGCGTGCAGCACTTCGCCGACAGCGCCAAGCAGCAGCGCATCGCCAACACCACCTACCGCCGCTACTACTACTTCCTCACCGCGGACGAACGTGTCGGCGACCTCATGCACGCCAACGTCGACTCCGACGAGACGTTCCTCGCCCTCGACCCGCTGCGCAAGATCCGCACCGAGCCGTACACGCCCGACCGGCACGCCCTGTCGATCGGCTTCGGCACCGACTGGAGCGGCCTGGTCTCGGCGTGGCTCACCGAGTGGGAGCGCAAGGGCCCCAAGTGGGAGAAGGCCAAGGCCCGGGTGCTCTCCACCATGGAGACCATCGCCGCCCAGCCCAACGGCTTCGTGCAGGGCAGCGGCCTGTACGACCTGGACACCGGCAGGTTCGCCGTCGCCGACACCCCGAAGGTCGAGGTCTCCCACCTGTCGGCCGTCTTCGGCCTCGGCGAACTGTGCGCCGAACTCATCGACCTCGTCGACATGCCGAAGTTCAAGGAGGCGTACCTGGACTACTGCCGCTACTACAACGCCACCAAGGCCGAACAGGCCGCCCGCTACGGCAAGAACTTCGGCTCGATCATCCTCTTCCAGGGCCACTCGCGCCTCGACGCCTATGCCGCCGTCCAGACCGGCGACGGCAAGCTCGCCGCCCGGGCCTGGGACAAGTTCTACAACTCCGACGGCTACAAGGAGTCCGCGCCCTGGAAGACCGAGAAGCTCAGCGGCCCCGCCACCCTCGTGCCGGGCAGCGAGGCCACCTGGGTGTCCACCAACGACACCGCGCTCTACGGCCTCGCCGCCATCGAGAACCTCGCGCTGCTCGGTGACCGGATGCCGTAGCGCACCGATCGCGGCCGGGCGGGCACACTCCGGGCATGGACTGGAACCACTACCGCTTCCGCAGCACGTGGGCCCTGCCCGCGCCCGCCCCGGCCGTGTACCGCGCCCTGGAACGGATCGAGGACTACCCCCGCTGGTGGCCCCAGGTCCGTGAGGTCCGCCGCACCGACGCCACCAGCGGCATCCTGCGGATCCGCTCCCTCCTCCCGTACGACCTGACCACGGCCCTGCGGGAGGAGCGGCGCGACGCGGCGGCCGGGATCCTCCAGGTCTCCATCGGCGGCGACATGGACGGCTGGGCACGCTGGACGCTGATCCCCGACGGACGCGGCACCCTCGTCCGCTACGACCAGGAGGTCGACGTCCGCAAACCCCTGCTGCGCCGGCTCGCCGTACCCGGACGCCCCTTCTTCCGCGCCAACCACCGGATGATGATGCGGTCGGGACGGCGCGGCCTCGCCGCGTACCTGGCGGAGGACTGACGACGCCGCCCGAAGCGGTTTGAAGGAAGCCCTCCCACCCCTGTATTGTTCAGTGCGTTCCCGGGCGATTAGCTCAGCGGAAGAGCGCTTCGTTCACACCGAAGAGGTCACTGGTTCGAACCCAGTATCGCCCACGATCGCGAGAGCGACGTGTGTCCGCGTAAGGCGCGGACCGCGTCGCTCTCGCGTGTTTTGCGCGGCTGCGCCGCGCGGGTGGGGGCTCCGCCACCCACACCCCCGCGCTGCCGTGGTCGGCGTTGAGAGATCAGGCCGCCGCCGGCAGGCTCGGGCGCAGTGGCCACGCCGGGTCCACCGCCGCCTCCGTGCCGCTGCGGGCGAACCACGCCTGAAGGCCCCGCGCCTGTGCCGCGTGCCACAGCGCCTGGAGCGTGTGCAGCTCGGCCGGGGACAGCCGCTCGAGCCGCTCCGCGAACCGCCGCCCCACCGCCCGCACCACGTCCAGCGACGCCAGCGCGTCCGCACCGGCGTCGTGCGCGCCCTCCAGCGGAACGTCGTAGTGCGCGCACAGGTCCGTCAGCGTACGGCGGCCCTTGCGGTAGCGGTCCAGATGCCGGTCCAGCACCAGCGGATCCAGCACCCGCAGCGGCGTCGCCTCGAACCACCGGCTCAGCGACGACGCCCGGTGCCGGCGCAACTCCCGGTCCAGCAGCGTCAGATCGAACGGTGCGTTCATCACCACCAGCGGCCGTCCCGCCGACGCCTGCTCGGCCAGTGTCTCCGCCACCTCGTACATCACCGGCGCGGGCCAGCGGCCGTTGCGCTGCAGATGTTCCTCCGTCAGCCCGTGCACCGCCGTCGCAGACGCGGGCACCGGCACACCCGGGTTCACCAGCCAGCGGTACACCCGCGGCCGCATGCCCGGCGCGTCCTGGACGACGACCGCCGCCGACACAATGCGGTCGGTCTCGACGTCCACGCCCGTGGTCTCCGTGTCGAACGCGGCCAGGGGCCCCTCGAACCAGCACGCCATACTCAACCAACCCCTCGATCACCCTCGGCAGTTGGCGCGCCGTCCGCTCCGCCCGCTGCCCGTTTCGGTGATACCCGGGCTGTTTGCGCACTACGCCGGAAGGAGACAACAGGAGTACGGGTCCCCGCAGTTCAGCGACCCGCAGCGGGGAATCACCTGTTCTGGAAGGCTGTTGGTCATGGCCATCGCGCAGCCCGAACGGGGCGGGCTGCTGCCCGAGCGCACGGCACCCACCCGGGGCTCACTCGCCACCACCGCCTGCATGGAGACCTTGCAGGTCGGCTATCTGCACGCCGTCGCGGCCGCCGCCGGCTGCTCACTGTCCCAGCCGTTCCCGGACAACGGCATCGACTGGCACGTCAGCCACAGCGCGCCCGGACACACCGTCGATGACGAGGTCACCATCAAGGTGCAGCTCAAGGCGACCTACCAG
Organism: Streptomyces sp. NPDC037054; assembly: GCF_055606745.1. Lineage (NCBI taxonomy): Bacteria > Bacillati > Actinomycetota > Actinomycetes > Kitasatosporales > Streptomycetaceae > Streptomyces > Streptomyces sp. NPDC037054. Next base: position 135,459 of record NZ_JBVJSJ010000010.1, read on the forward strand.
CTCCCGCCGAACCCGCCCGGCCGGACCTTCGCCTTCACGCTCGACAACGACCACCTGGCCAAGCTCGCCCGCACCCCGGTCTCCGTGCACAAGATCCTCGTCGTGATGATCGTGCCGCGCTCCCGGGACCAGTGGCTGCGCGCCGGACACGACCGCCTCGACCTCAGGCACTGCTGCTACTGGACCAACCTGGCCGGCCACCCCGTCACGGGTCGCCGCCGCACCACCGTGCGGATACCGACCTCACGCGTCTTCGACGACCGCGCGCTCTGCGAGATCATGACGCGCGTCGGGACGGGCGGAAAACCATGAGGACGGCGAGGAACCGTGACGACGGCGGCGGCGAGGAAACCGTGAGGACGCCCGAGAAACCATGAGGACGCCCGAGAAACCGTGAGGACGGGAGGGACCCCATGACGCACCGCCCGACCGAGGAGCCCCCGCGCCCCGCCCGGCCGCACCCCGCCGGCCCCACCTGGCACGGCCGCGTCCCCGACCCCGGCGACGTCGACCCCGCCGTGCTCGCCGCCCTGCTCGGGCGGCACGGCTGGCAGCGCCACGGCGGCGCCGGCGGACGCTACGGCCGCTGGACCCCGCCCGGCCCCGGCGCCGGCGCCGGCGGCACCAGCCTCCTCGTGCCCGAGAGCCGCGCCTTCCCCGACAGCGACGACCTGCTCGGCGAGGCCCTCCACGCCCTCACCCGCAGCGGCACCCCCTCCGCCCGCGAGGTCCTGCTCGCCCTGACCGTGCCCAGCGACGAGGTCCACTGGTGGCGCGACGTCCCGGACGGACCCGCCGGCGCCGCCCCCTGGACCGTCGAGGAACAGCTGCGCACCGCCGCCCGCCGCATGCTCCTCGCCGCCGCCCTCGCCACCCGCGCGCGAGCCGGCTACCACGGCGCGCGGCACCGGCGGCCCGCCACCGCGGCCCTCGGCGACGTCCTCGTCGGCTCCGCGACCGGCGGCCGCAGCCTCACCGCCTTCCTGCCCGTCGCCACCGGCCGCCCCCTCGCCGTACGCCTCCACCAGGCGCTGTACGCCGCCCGCGAGGCCGTGGACTACCGGCGCGCCACCGGCGGCATGGACGCCTTCGACGCGGCCGTCGAGACCGGCGTCAGCCACGAACTCACCGACGCCCTCGTCGCCCTCGTCAAGGGCAGTGAGGGCGCCCGCGTCGCCGTCGCCTGGGCCCCCGCCGCCGGCGTCCCCGACGGCTGCGCCCCCGGCGCCGAGCCCGTCGAGTTCTCGCCCGGCGACCTGCCCGTGCTGCGCGAGGCCGGCGCCCGCTACCTGCGCGCCGAGCCGTCGGTGCCCGTGCGGCTGACGGGCGCCGTCGTACGGATGCGCAGGTCCGGGCCGCGCGGCCCCGGCACCGTACGGCTGCGGGTGCTCGCCGGGGCCGACGTCGCGCACGTGCGGATGACGCTGGACGAGGAGGCGTACCGCATCGCCGGACACGCGCACCTCGTCGGACTGCCGGTGCGCGTGCAGGGGCGGCTGGAGAGCCGGGACGGGTTCCGGCGGCTCACCGGGGCCGACGCGGTCGTGCCCGTGCAGGTCGACGACGCCGAGCGGGACCGGCTGATGAAGTCGCTCCAGGAGGACCTGGACTTCTTCGAAGGCGCCTGCGGAGGGGACATCGGCGACTGATCCGGGCGCCGCGGGGCTCAGGGAGCGGGGACCGATTTCGCGGAGGGCCGCCCCGGGTCGGTACGATCCGGTCATGCGCGCGCTCCCGGTATGGCGCCGCATTCCCCTTCAGTCAGGAGAGACCGGTGTCAGACGTCCGTGTGATCATCCAACGCGATTCCGAGCGGGAAGAGCGCGTGGTGACGACGGGCACTACGGCCGCCGACCTCTTCGCCGGCGAGCGCTCGATCATCGCCGCGCGCGTGTCCGGCGAGCTCAAGGACCTGTCGTACGCCCTGTCCGAGGGCGACGAGGTCGAGGGCGTCGAGATCTCCTCCGAGGACGGTCTCAACATCCTGCGCCACTCCACCGCGCACGTCATGGCCCAGGCCGTGCAGGAGCTCTTCCCCGAGGCCAAGCTGGGCATCGGCCCGCCCGTCAAGGACGGCTTCTACTACGACTTCGACGTCGAGAAGCCGTTCACGCCCGAGGATCTCAAGGCCATCGAGAAGAAGATGCAGGAGATCCAGAAGCGCGGGCAGAAGTTCGCCCGCCGCGTCGTCACCGACGAGGCCGCCCGCGAGGAGCTGGCGAACGAGCCCTACAAGCTGGAGCTGATCGGCCTCAAGGGCTCCGCGTCCAGCGACGACGGCGCGGACGTCGAGGTCGGCGCCGGTGAGCTGACGATCTACGACAACCTGGACGCCAAGACCGGCGAGCTGTGCTGGAAGGACCTCTGCCGCGGTCCCCACCTGCCCTCGACCCGCCTCATCCCGGCGTTCAAGCTGATGCGCAACGCGGCCGCCTACTGGCGCGGCAGCGAGAAGAACCCCATGCTCCAGCGCATCTACGGCACCGCCTGGCCGTCCAAGGACGAGCTGAAGCAGTACCTGGAGTTCCTCGCCGAGGCCGAGAAGCGCGACCACCGCAAGCTCGGCAGCGAGCTCGACCTGTTCTCCGTCCCGGAGCAGATCGGCTCCGGCCTCGCGGTCTTCCACCCCAAGGGCGGCATCGTCCGCCGCGTCATGGAGGACTACTCGCGGCGCCGCCACGAGGAAGAGGGCTACGAGTTCGTCTACACCCCGCACGCGACGAAGGGGAAGCTCTTCGAGACCTCGGGCCACCTGGACTGGTACGCCGACGGCATGTACCCGCCCATGCAGCTCGACGAGGGCGTGGACTACTACCTCAAGCCCATGAACTGCCCGATGCACAACCTGATCTTCGACGCGCGCGGCCGCTCGTACCGCGAACTGCCGCTGCGCTTCTTCGAGTTCGGGACCGTGTACCGGTACGAGAAGTCGGGCGTCGTGCACGGTCTGACCCGCGCACGCGGCTTCACCCAGGACGACGCGCACATCTACTGCACCCGTGAGCAGATGTCCGAGGAGCTCGACAAGACGCTCACCTTCGTGTTGAACCTGCTGCGCGACTACGGCCTCACCGACTTCTACCTGGAGCTGTCCACCAAGGACCCGGAGAAGTTCGTCGGCTCCGACGAGGCCTGGGAGGAGGCGACGGAGACCCTGCGCCAGGTCGCCGAGAAGCAGGGCCTGCCGCTGGTCCCGGACCCGGGCGGCGCCGCCTTCTACGGCCCGAAGATCTCCGTCCAGGCGAAGGACGCCATCGGCCGCACCTGGCAGATGTCGACGATCCAGCTCGACTTCAACCTGCCGGAGCGCTTCGACCTGGAGTACACGGCCGCGGACGGCTCCAAGACCCGCCCGGTCATGATCCACCGCGCGCTGTTCGGCTCCATCGAGCGCTTCTTCGCGGTGCTGCTGGAGCACTACGCGGGCGCCTTCCCGGCGTGGCTCGCGCCGGTGCAGGCGATCGGCATCCCGATCGGCGACGCGCACGTGGAGTACCTGGAGAAGTTCGCCGCGGCCGCCAAGAAGAAGGGCCTGCGCGTCGAGGTCGACTCCTCCTCGGACCGCATGCAGAAGAAGATCCGCAACGCCCAGAAGCAGAAGGTGCCGTTCATGGTCATCGCGGGCGACGAGGACATGGCGAACAACGCCGTCTCCTTCCGCTACCGCGACGGATCGCAGGAGAACGGCATCCCCCTCGAAGAGGCCATCGCCAAGATCGCCAAGGTCGTGGAGGAGCGGGCACAGGTCTGAGCGACCGGCCCGAAGGCTCCCGGTGGCCGGACGACACTGTTGGCGAGACCGTGTCCGGCCGCCGCGAGCCCTTCACCCCTTGGGGGGACGAAGCCGCCCAAGGGGCCGAGTTCCTCAGCCTGACCTGAGGAGGGCGAGTGTGGCGGTCCGTAGCGATGTCGCCGCTTCTTCCACGGACATGCGGTGCGCCCTGACTTCGTCGCCCGCCGCGTGACCGAGAGCGGTGACTGCGGCCACCAGCCAGGTGGCCGGCGGCGCGGCGTCGAACTCGCCTGACGCCTGGCCCTTCTCGATCAGCCGGGTGAGCCGGGCCGCGACGGGCTCATGCCGGGCCACGTCGGCGTCGGCGCCGGCACGGGTGCTTCCGAGCTGGAGGAGCACCGGGTTGCGTTCGAACAGCCGCCAGCCGATGTCCTGAAGTCGCAGGAGCGCGTCCAGGGCGGAACCACTCTTCTCTTCCGCCTCGTCCATCGCGGCCATGGCCTGGTCCGTGATCCGGTCCGCGACAGCCTCAAGCAGCGCGTCACGGGTGCCGAAGTGGGCGTATACGGTCTGGCGGGTGACGTCGGCCGCGGCGGCGATGGCGGCCATACCGGCGTCGGGCCGCTCGGCCAGCAGCCGGACCGCGGCGTCCAGCACTGCGGCCCTGCTGCGCTCGGCGTCGGCGCGACGGCGGGGCCGAACCCGCGGGGAGTCGTCCGAGGTCTCGAAAGCAGTCAACTCTTACACCCTTGTCAGAGATGGATGTCTCGCTATATCTTACGGGCATGTAAGAGGTTGTTGCGGGGTGGCCCCGCACGCATGGCAGGAGCATGGTGAATCCTCTCCACACGAAGCCTCCCGAGCAGTTCATCGCCGACTTCTTCACGACCTTTACCGAAGCCGTGGTCCATGGCTCGGAAGACGCCTCTGACCTGATGTCCAGGTACTACACACGCGACGTCGTTCAAGTCGCCGACGGCGTACCACTCGACTGGGACCGCCTCGTCGCTCACCTCCGCCCGGTGCGCAAGAACCTGCGCGAGTTCCGGTTCGAGGTGCACGAGGCGTTCGCGGACGGGGACCGCATCGCCACCCGCTTCACGATTCACGCCCGGATGCGCAAGGGCGGACCGGTGTCCACGCGAGTCCACATGTTCGCGGAGTTCACCCCCGACGGCTTGTTGCGACGAGCCGAGCAGCTCACGCGAGCCGTCGCCCCCACCGAAACCGAGGCGCAGGAGTAATCCGCATGCTCGTCCGGCTCGTCCAGGGCCTCGCCCTGCTGTCCACAGGTGCCCTTGCCGGCGCATTCGGCTATGGAGCGGCCAACCTCGTTCCCACCTTCAACGCCGTACCGCTCGACATGAGGCTGTCCTTCCACGCCCAGTTGATGCAGATGAACGGCATCACCATGCAAGGCGCCATGGGCATGTCGGCGCTCAGCGCCCTCGCACTCGCCGTCATGATGCGTGGCGCCTCACGGCGGCTGGCCGCAGGGGCGGGGCTCCTCGCCCTGGCGTCCTTCCTGATCACCCGTCTCGGCAACGTCCCCATCAACGGCCGCATCAAGCAGTGGGCGGCCACCTCGGCGCCCGCCGATCACGCCGAAATCCTGGCCCGCTGGGAGGCGTTCAACTACGCACGCACAGGCGCCGCCTTCGCGGCCTTCGCGCTGCTGATCCTTCTCTCCCTGCGCGGTGTTGATGCCGGCCAGTCGACAGGTGACCGCCGCCCGTAGCGAGCCTGTCGTATCCCTGCGTCACGTTCAGCCCGGGATTCGCCAGCGGTGGCCACGGACCACCGGGGGCCTTTCCCTTCCCCCAGGCGGGACGCCATATGCTGCACGCATGACGAGTGAGCCGGAGCAGCAGTTGGGAGTGGGGTCGCAGGACGCGTTCCAGCGTCTGTGGACGCCCCACCGGATGGCCTACATCCAGGGCGAGAACAAGCCCACCGGCCCCGGGGCCGGCGACGGCTGCCCCTTCTGCTCCATCCCCGCCAAGTCCGACGAGGACGGCCTGATCGTCCGGCGCGGCGAGCGGGTCTACGCGGTGCTCAACCTCTACCCGTACAACGGCGGCCACCTCATGACCGTGCCGTACCGGCACGTCGCGGACTACACCGAGCTCACCGCGGAGGAGACCGCCGAGCTGGCCGAACTGACCAAGCAGGCGATGACGGCCCTGCGCACCGCGTCCGGCGCGCACGGGTTCAACATCGGCATGAACCAGGGCACCGTGGCGGGCGCCGGCATCGCGGCCCACCTGCACCAGCACATCGTCCCGCGCTGGGGCGGCGACACGAACTTCATGCCGGTCGTGGGCCACACGAAGGTCCTGCCGCAGCTCCTGGCGGACACCCGCAAGATGCTGGCGGACGCCTGGCCGAGAGCCTGACCGTCACTTGGCAGCCAAGTCCGGCACCATCAGCCCGTCCGGCGCTTGAGGACGAGGCCGTCCAGGCCGAAAAAATGGGGGTTTCTGGGGGGGGCAAGCCCCCCCCAGAAACCCCCCGCCCAACCGCCGGACGGCTCACGCGTCGTAGACGTCCGCCTTCTTCGGCGCCGCGTCCTGCACCGCCGTGCTGAGCGACGCCGACCGCGACCCGAACTTCTCGGTGTCCACGCCGTTCTCCTTCAGCACCTTGATCGCCGCCGCGTGCACCACCCGCAGCACCGGCGTGGCCGCCCGCAGCGCGTCGTCGGCCATGAAGCGGTGCCGCCACGGCTTGTCCGCCCAGGCGTGCCGCAGACCGAACGGCTCGGGCAGGCTCAGCGAGCCACCGAGCCACTTCAGCAGCGGCGGGTACCAGGTCAGCGGCGCCCGCGCCGCGAGCCGCACCACCTCGTCCGTGTCGACCAGCGGCAGCTTCACCGTCCTGGTCTCCCAGAACTTGACCGACTTCTGGACCTGCTTCTCCTTGGCCGCCGGCTTCGTCGTGAACAGCGGGTGCACCGGCCCGAGCGCGTGCCCGGTCACCTCGATCCGCAGCGTCTCGTGCAGCACGGTCACCGTGATCAGCATGGTGATCACCAACTGGCCGTCCCACAGCGTCCACTGCACACCCAGGTAGTGCCGGTCGCCCGCGCCGAACTGCTGCTTGTTGCAGATGTCCTGTATCGCGTGCGACTTGACCTGGTACGCCTCGACGTCCGTGCCCTCCGGCCGGGACACCGCCCCCGCGTTCTCCCCGACGGGCGTGACGATCCAGTGCCGGATCGACGGCTTCGGGAAGCCGCCCGTGTTGAGCGGGCCGCGCTCCAGCATGCGCAGCTGGTCGTGGATGGAGCGGATGACGTCCCAGCTGCGGAACGGGTGGATCTCGCGGCTGGGATCGGCGGGCACCAGATCCTCGGCTAGCTGCCAGCTGCCCCAGCGGGTGCCCATGCCGAGGATGCCCTTGGGGCCCGCGTAGAAGACCGAGTTGGACTGCTGTTCCGCGGCGAGCCTGGCCAGGGACTGGCGCAGGTTCTCGGCGGCCGTCTCGCTCGGGCCGGTCGGCACCGTCTCGGGCACCTTGGCGCCCACGCTGCTGCCGGACAGCAGCCCGTCCCAGCGCTCCCGCAGGTCCCGCGCCGTGTTCTCGCAGACCCGCTTGGCGAGGAACCAGCCGACCACCGGCAGGATCACCGCCGCGCGCGCGTACCAGGCCCAGAAGCCCGTGAACGGCATGCGCAGCAGGAAGATCACCGCGAGGGCGCCCATCGCGACCAGCAGGGTCGTGGCGAGCGCTCCGGCCCGCTTGTCGTCGCGCTTGGCGATGGTGGTGCGGATCTGGAAGACCAGCAGCCAGACCAGCAGGCCCGGCAGGAACAGCAGACCGCACAGCACCATGATCGCGCTGAGCTGGTTGTCGCGGTTCTTGCGGATGTGGTTCGCCGCGAGGCAGTGCTCCACGACGACCTGCGGCTCGGCGCCGAAGGACTGGATCAGCGGCTTGCGGCCGGCGCCCAGCATCCGGTCCACCACGGCGCGCGAGAACGCCTCGCCGAGGTTCGGCTTGAACAGCGCGACCTTGCCCGCGCTGACCTTGGACTCGTGCCACTCGCCGTTGGCCTTGAGTATCTCCTCGACGTCGTTGTCCCGATAGGCCGCCGAGGCCAGCGCGAAGGTCGCCGTCTGCGCCTCGTCGCCCGTACGCGGCACTTGCGGACCGAAGATGTCCGCGTAACCGCTCTCAACGGTCATTCCCGCCCCCCAGATCGACGCCGTACCTGCTTCTGCGGCCTTCCCGACTTCCCTGCCGCGCACACCTGTTGATCAGGTCATCAGCGTATCCGCAGGCGGCGACGTGCGCCGACGGACGGGGAAAGCCGCCCGGCGGCGCACGTGGAAGCACGCGGGGGAGCACGCCGGTTGCGGCGTGCCCCAGGTGAACTACCCCGCTTCGGCGGTCTGTTGCCGGAGCCGCTCAGCGACCTGTGGCGGCATCGGTTCGTGCCGCGCGTACGCCCGGCTGAACCGGGCCGTGCCGTGCGACAGGGAGCGCAGGTCGACGGCGTAGCGGCTGATCTCGATCTCGGGCACCTCGGCGCGGATCAGGGTGCGTCCGCCGGGCGTCTGCTCGGTGCCGAGGACCCGGCCGCGCCGGCCGGACAGGTCGCTCATCACGGAGCCCACGTAGTCGTCGCCGACGAGCACCGACACCTCGGCCACCGGCTCCAGCAGATGGATCCTCGCGTCGGCGGCCGCCTCCCGCAGGGCGAGCGCGCCCGCCGTCTGGAACGCGGCGTCGGAGGAGTCCACCGAGTGCGCCTTGCCGTCCAGCAACGTCACGCGCACGTCGACCAGTCGGTTGCCGGACGTCACACCCTTGAGCGCCTGCGCCCGCACGCCCTTCTCGACCGACGGGATGAACTGCCGCGGCACGGCCCCGCCGACGACCTTGTCCACGAACTCGATGCCCGAGCCGCCCGGCAGGGGCTCCACCTCGATCTCGCAGATCGCGAACTGCCCGTGCCCGCCGGACTGTTTCACGTGCCGTCCCCGCCCGGCCGACTTCGTCGCGAACGTCTCCCGGAGCGACACCCGGTGCGGTACGACGTCGACCTGGACGCCGTACCGGCTGCGCAGCCGCTCCAGCGCGACGTCCGCGTGCGCCTCGCCCAGGCACCACAGGACCACCTGGTGGGTGTCCTGGTTCTGCTCCAGCCGCATCGTCGGGTCCTCGGCGACGAGCCTGGCCAGGCCCTGCGAGAGCTTGTCCTCGTCCGGTTTGCTGTGTGCCTGGATGGCGAGCGGCAGCAGCGGGTCGGGCATCTCCCAGGGCGCCATCAGCAGTGGCTCGTCCTTCGCGGAGAGGGTGTCCCCGGTCTCGGCGCGGCTCAGCTTCGCGACGCAGGCGAGGTCGCCCGCGATCACGTGCGAGACGGGTCGTTGCTGCTTGCCGAACGGCGTGGACAGCGTGCCGATCTTCTCGTCGACGTCGTGGTCCTCGTGGCCCCGGTCGGCGAGGCCGTGCCCGGAGACGTGGACGGTCTGGTCGGCGCGCAGGGTGCCGGAGAAGACCCGCACCAGCGAGATCCGGCCGACGTACGGGTCGGAGGACGTCTTGACGACCTCGGCGACCAGGGGCGCGTCCGGATCGCACGGCTTCAGCTCGCGCGGCTCGCCGTCCGGCGTCGTCACGCGGGGCGCCTCGCCCTCCAGCGTGGTGGGGAAGCCGCGGGTGACCAGTTCCAGCAGTTCCACGGTGCCGAGCCCCTGCCGGGCGCCGTCGGCGGCGGGGGCGGCGGCCAGGACGGGGAAGAACACGCCCCGCGCCACGGCCCGCTCCAGGTCCTGGATCAGGGTGCCGACGTCGACCGGTTCACCGCCGAGGTAGCGGTCCATGAGGGTCTCGTCCTCGCTCTCCGCGATGATCCCCTCGATGAGCCGGTTGCGGGCCTCCTCGATGAGCGGCAGCTGGTCCTCGCCCGGCTCGGACTCCTTGCGCTCGCCGGTCGAGTAGTCGAACAGCTTCTGCGACAGCAGCCCGATCAGTCCGGTCACGGGCGCGTGCCCGTCCGGCGCCTGCGGACCGCGCAGCGGCAGGTAGAGCGGCAGCACCGCGTCGGGATCGTCCGCGCCGAAGGCCTCGGCGCACAAGCGCGTCATCTCCTCGAAGCCGGCGCGCGCGGACTCAAGGTGCGTGATCACGATGGCCCGCGGCATGCCGACGGCCGCGCACTCCTCCCACACCACGCGGGTGGAGCCGTCCACGCCGTCGGAGGCCGAGACGACGAAGAGGGCCGCGTCCGCCGCTCGCAGACCGGCCCTGAGTTCACCGACGAAGTCGGCGTATCCGGGGGTGTCGAGGAGATTGATCTTGATGCCGTCCCATTCGACCGGCACCAGGGACAGCTGCACCGAGCGCTGCTGACGGTGCTCGATGTCGTCGTAGTCGGAGACGGTGCCGCCGTCCTCCACGCGGCCCGCCCGGTTCACCGCCCCCGCGGTCAGCGCGAGGGCCTCCACCAGCGTGGTCTTGCCCGATCCGGAGTGGCCGACCAACACCACATTCCGTACGGACGCGGGATGGTCGGCCGCCGGGGCCCTGCCGGCGGCTCCGGGGTGTGTGTGCGCCTTGTCGCCCATAACCTTGCCTCCCGTGCACGGTGAGGTCACTGTGGGCGCGGACACGCGGACACCGCGTGCTGGGCGGCTCCTGCGACGCCCGCGGTCCTTCGAGCTTTCCACTCCCGTCACGGTGCGTCCATACGAACGACGCGATCCCGCCGCGCCCGGGGCCTTCACGCGGGGCACGTGCGCCGTTCGCGCCGGGACACGTGCGCCGGGTGCCCGGCCGTCACCGGCACGCACGCGTGGCTACGATGGGCCAGCCGGTGGCCAGCAGGGGCCCTCCGGCGACACCGACCGTCGGGAAGGCCATGCTGAACAAGTACGCGCGTGCATTCTTCACGCGTGTCCTCACACCGTTCGCCGCGTTTCTCATCCGCCGGGGCGTGAGCCCGGACACGGTCACGCTCATCGGCACCGCCGGTGTGGTCGCGGGCGCGCTGGTCTTCTACCCCCGGGGAGAGTTCTTCTGGGGCACGGTCGTGATCACGCTGTTCGTGTTCTCCGACCTGGTCGACGGCAACATGGCCCGCCAGCTGGGCCGCAACAGCCGCTGGGGCGCCTTCCTCGACTCCACCCTCGACCGGGTCGCCGACGGCGCGATCTTCGGCGGCTTCGCGCTCTGGTACGCGGGCGGCGGCGACGACAACGTCCTGTGCGCGGTGTCGATCTTCTGCCTGGCCAGTGGCCAGGTCGTGTCGTACACCAAGGCGCGCGGCGAGTCGATCGGGCTGCCGGTGGCCGTCAACGGGCTCGTGGAGCGCGCCGAGCGGCTGGTGGTCTCGCTGGTCGCGGCGGGCCTCGCGGGCTTCGACACCTTCGGTGTGCCCGGCATCCACGTGCTGCTGCCCATCGCGCTGTGGCTCGTCGCCGTCGGCAGCATGGTCACGCTGATCCAGCGCGTCGTCACGGTCCGCCGGGAGTCCGCGGAGGCCGAGGCCGCCGCCGAGGCGCAGGACAATGAAGACGACCAGCACACCGACGAGCGCGACGACCAGCACAACGCCTCCCACGGCAGCGAGGCCGCGAAATGAAGGCCCGGGACCAGCTCACGGACGCGCTGTACGGCCTCGGCTGGAGCACCGTCAAGAAGCTCCCCGAGCCGGCTGCCGTACGGCTCGGCCGCACCATCGCCGACATCGCCTGGAAGCGGCGCGGCAAGGGCGTGCTGCGCCTGGAGAGCAACCTCGCGCGCGTGGTGCCCGACGCGGGTCCCGAGCGGCTCGCCGAGCTGTCCCGCGCGGGGATGCGCTCCTACCTGCGCTACTGGATGGAGTCGTTCCGGCTGCCGGCCTGGAGCCCCGAGCGCGTCAGCACCGGCGTCGAGGTCAAGGACCTGCACCACCTGACCGACGGCCTCGCCGCCGGCAGGGGCGTGATCGTCGCCCTGCCGCACCTGGCCAACTGGGACCTCGCCGGCGCCTGGGTCACCACGCACCTGAAGATGCCCTTCACGACCGTCGCCGAACGCCTCAGGCCCGAGTCGCTCTACGACCGTTTCGTCGCCTACCGCGAGGGCCTCGGCATGGAGGTCCTGCCGCACAGCGGCGGCAGCGCCTTCGGCACCCTCGCCCGGCGGCTGCGCGACGGCGGCCTGATCTGCCTGGTCGCCGACCGGGACCTGTCCGAGTCCGGCGTGCCCGTCGAGTTCTTCGGCGACACCGCCCGCATGCCCGCCGGTCCGGCGCTGCTCGCCCAGCAGACCGGCGCGCGGCTGCTGCCGGTGACGCTCTGGTACGACGACTCGCCGGTGATGAAGGGCCGGATCCACGCCCCGGTCGACGTACCCGAGTCGGGCACCCGCGCCGAGAGGACGTCCGTCATGACACAGGCGCTGGCCGACGCCTTCGCCACGGGGATCGCCGACCATCCGGAGGACTGGCACATGCTCCAGCGCTTGTGGCTCGACGACCTCGAACCGCGCCCGGGCGACGGCGCCGCGGACGGGGAGCGCCCGTGAGGATCGGCATCGTCTGCCCGTACTCCTGGGACGTCCCGGGCGGAGTCCAGTTCCACATCCGCGACCTGGCGGAGTACTTCCTGCGGCTCGGTCACGAGGTGTCCGTCCTCGCGCCCGCCGACGACGACACCCCGCTGCCGCCGTACGTCGTGTCGGCCGGCCGCGCGGTGCCGGTGCCGTACAACGGCTCGGTGGCCCGCCTCAACTTCGGCTTCCTGTCGGCGGCCCGGGTGCGGCGCTGGCTGCACGACGGCCAGTTCGACGTCATCCACATCCACGAGCCGACGTCGCCGTCCCTGGGCCTGCTGGCCTGCTGGGCCGCGCAGGGCCCGATCGTGGCGACGTTCCACACGTCCAACCCGCGCTCCCGCGCGATGATCGCCGCGTACTCCATCCTCCAGGCCGCCCTGGAGAAGATCAGCGCGCGCATCGCCGTCAGCGAGTACGCCCGCCGCACCCTCGTCGAGCACCTCGGCGGGGACGCGGTGGTCATCCCCAACGGCGTCGACGTGGACTTCTTCGCCAAGGCCGAGCCCAAGCCCGAGTGGCAGGGCGACACGATCGGCTTCATCGGCCGCATCGACGAACCCCGCAAGGGCCTGCCCGTGCTGATGAGGGCCCTGCCGAAGATCCTCGCCGCCCGCCCGCAGGCCCGGCTCCTGGTCGCCGGCCGCGGCGACGAGGAGGAGGCGGTGGAGACCCTGCCCGCCGAGCTGCGCTCCCGCGTCGAGTTCCTCGGCATGGTCAGCGACGAGGACAAGGCCCGGCTGCTGCGCAGCGTCGACCTGTACGTGGCGCCCAACACCGGCGGCGAGAGCTTCGGCATCATCCTCGTCGAGGCCCTGTCGGCCGGCGCGCCCGTCCTCGCCGCCGACCTGGACGCCTTCGCGCAGGTCCTGGACCGGGGCGCGGCGGGGGAGCTGTTCCCGAACGAGGACGCGGACGCGCTCGCCGAGACGGCCGTACGCCTCCTGGAGGACCCGGCTCGGCGCGCGGAACTGCGCGAGCGCGGCAGCAACCACGTGCGCCGCTTCGACTGGTCGACCGTCGGCGCGGACATCCTCTCGGTGTACGAGACGGTCACGGCGGGCGCGGCGGCGGTCGCGGCGGACGACAGGACGACGAGCCTGAGGGCACGGCTGGGTCTGGCGCGCGACTAGCCGGCACGAGGCCGGGTCCCCGGGATCCGCGCGCGACTGGGCGGGACGGGGACGGGGACGGGGTCTCGCGCGGGACCGGGGCTCGCGCGCGACCGGGCGACGCCCGGTCCGACACGGGCGGCACCGGGCCGATTCGGCACAGGTAGCCTCGGCGCGTGACCGCAACTCTCATCTGGATCCTCGTCGTCCTCGTGGCCGTCGGCCTCTACCTGAGCTGGACCGCCGGGCGGCTGGACCGGCTGCACGCCCGGATCGACGCCGCCCGCGCCGCGCTCGACGCGCAGCTGCTCAGGAGGGCCTCCGTCGCCCAGGAACTGGCCACCTCCGGGGTGCTCGACCCGGCCGCGTCGATCGTCCTGTACGAGGCCGCGCACGCCGCCCGGCAGGCCGAGGAGGAACAACGGGAGGTCGCCGAGAGCGAGTTGAGCCAGGCCCTGCGCGCGGTCTTCGGGGAAGCGCCGCAGGTGGAGGCGGTGCGGGAGGCGCCCGGCGGCGAGGAGGCCGCGCGCGAGCTGACGGAGGCGGTGCGCAAGGTGCCGATGGCCCGGCGCTTCCACAACGACGCCGTGCGGGCGGCGCGCGCGCTGCGCCGGCACCGCAAGGTGCGCTGGTTCCGGCTGGCCGGACACGCGCCGTTCCCGCTGGCCTTCGAGATGGACGACGAGCCGCCCGCGGCCCTGGTGGACCGGTCCGCGTAGCCGCTCGGCGCGGAAAACGATCCACCGCCTTCCCATTGGCCCTTGCTGTGGCCTGGTCCCCTCACGTTTCCTCGATGACGCAGCATCCCTCTTTCCCATCAGTGAGGTCACCCGTGTCCAGCACCGAGAACCAGGCTCCCGAGATCGGCACCGCCCGCGTCAAGCGCGGCATGGCGGAGCAGCTCAAGGGCGGCGTGATCATGGACGTCGTCACGCCGGAACAGGCGAAGATCGCGGAGGACGCGGGCGCCGTCGCCGTCATGGCCCTGGAGCGGGTCCCGGCCGACATCCGCAAGGACGGCGGCGTGGCCCGGATGTCCGACCCGGACATGATCGAGGGCATCATCGACGCCGTCTCCATCCCGGTGATGGCCAAGTCCCGCATCGGCCACTTCGTCGAGGCCCAGGTCCTGCAGTCCCTCGGCGTGGACTACATCGACGAGTCCGAGGTCCTCACCCCGGCCGACGAGGTCAACCACTCCGACAAGTGGGCGTTCACCACCCCCTTCGTCTGCGGCGCCACCAACCTCGGTGAGGCCCTGCGCCGCATCGCCGAGGGCGCGGCCATGATCCGCTCCAAGGGCGAGGCCGGCACCGGCAACGTCGTCGAGGCCGTCCGTCACCTGCGCCAGATCAAGAACGAGATCGCCCGCCTGCGCGGCTACGACAACAACGAGCTGTACGCCGCCGCCAAGGAGCTGCGCGCCCCGTACGAGCTGGTCAAGGAGACCGCCGAGCTGGGCAAGCTCCCGGTCGTGCTGTTCTCCGCCGGTGGCGTCGCCACCCCGGCCGACGCCGCCCTGATGCGTCAGCTCGGCGCCGAGGGCGTCTTCGTCGGCTCCGGCATCTTCAAGTCCGGCGACCCGGCCAAGCGCGCCGCCGCCATCGTGAAGGCCACCACCTTCTACGACGACCCCAAGATCATCGCGGACGCGTCCCGGAACCTCGGCGAGGCCATGGTCGGCATCAACTGCGACACCCTCCCCGAGACCGAGCGCTACGCCAACCGCGGCTGGTAACACCCATGTCCCGAGGAACCCCTGTCATCGGTGTCCTGGCCCTCCAGGGCGACGTACGGGAGCACCTCGTCGCCCTGGCCGCGGCCGACGCCGTGGCCAGGCCGGTCAGGCGCCCCGAAGAACTCGCCGAGGTCGACGGGCTCGTCCTCCCCGGCGGCGAGTCGACCACCATCTCCAAACTGGCCGTCCTCTTCGGCCTGATGGAGCCCCTTCGCGCACGCGTGCGGGCCGGCATGCCGGTCTACGGCACCTGCGCCGGCATGATCATGCTCGCCGACAAGATCCTCGACCCGCGGTCGGGCCAGGAGACCATCGGCGGCATCGACATGATCGTGCGCCGCAACGCCTTCGGACGGCAGAACGAGTCCTTCGAGGCGGCCCTCGACGTCGAGGGCGTCGCGGGCGACCCCGTGGAGGGCGTCTTCATCCGCGCCCCCTGGGTCGAGTCCGTGGGCGCGGCGGCCGAGGTGCTCGCCGAGCACGACGGCCACATCGTCGCCGTCCGCCAGGGCAACGCGCTCGCCACGTCGTTCCACCCGGAACTGACCGGCGACCACCGCGTGCACGCCCTCTTCGTCGACATGGTGCGCGCGAACGCCGGAGCCGAGTCCTTGTAGGATTCCTGCGTTCGGTGCAGAGATGGGTAACGCGAAGGAGACAGGCAGATGTCCGGCCACTCTAAATGGGCCACGACGAAGCACAAGAAGGCCGTCATCGATGCCAAGCGCGGCAAGCTCTTCGCGAAGCTGATCAAGAACATCGAGGTCGCGGCGCGGATGGGCGGCGCCGACCCCGAGGGCAACCCGACGCTGTACGACGCCATCCAGAAGGCGAAGAAGTCGTCGGTCCCCAACAAGAACATCGACTCCGCGGTCAAGCGCGGCGCGGGCCTGGAGGCCGGCGGCGCCGACTACGAGACGATCATGTACGAGGGCTACGGGCCGAACGGCGTCGCGGTGCTCATCGAGTGCCTCACCGACAACCGCAACCGCGCCGCCTCCGAGGTGCGCGTCGCCATGACCCGCAACGGCGGCTCCATGGCCGACCCGGGCTCGGTGTCGTACCTGTTCAACCGCAAGGGCGTCGTCATCGTCCCCAAGGGCGAGCTGTCCGAGGACGACGTGCTCGGCGCGGTCCTGGACGCGGGCGCCGAGGAGGTCAACGACCTCGGCGAGACCTTCGAGGTCATCAGCGAGGCCACCGACCTGGTCGCGGTCCGCACCGCCCTCCAGGACGCGGGCATCGACTACGACTCCGCCGACGCCAACTTCGTCCCGACCATGCAGGTCGAACTGGACGAGGAGGGCGCCAAGAAGATCTTCAAGCTGATCGACGCGCTCGAGGACAGCGACGACGTGCAGAACGTCTTCGCCAACTTCGACGTCAGCGACGAGATCATGGAGAAGGTCGACGCGTAACGCCGCCGCGGGCCTTGAATCCGCTCAACGGGCCGACGGGACACACCCGTCGGCCCGTCGTGTTGTCGGGCGTTGTCGGTGCCACCCGATAGCCTGCACAAACAGGTGATCGAAGGGAGGGGCGTCGCGTGCGCGTACTGGGGGTCGACCCGGGGCTGACCCGCTGCGGAGTCGGGGTCGTCGAAGGCGTCGCCGGACGGCCGCTCAGCATGCTCGGCGTCGGTGTCGTGCGCACACCGGCGGACGCGGACCTCGGCCACCGCCTCGTCGCCATCGAGCAGGGCCTGGAACAGTGGCTCGACGAACACCGCCCGGAGTACGTCGCGGTGGAGCGCGTCTTCAGCCAGCACAACGTCCGTACGGTGATGGGCACCGCCCAGGCCAGCGCCGTCGCCCTGCTGTGCGCCTCCCGCCGCGGCATCCCCGTCGCCCTGCACACCCCCAGCGAGGTCAAGGCCGCCGTCACCGGCTCGGGCCGCGCCGACAAGGCCCAGGTCGGCGCCATGGTCACGCGCCTGCTGCGGCTCGCCGCGCCCCCGAAACCGGCCGACGCCGCCGACGCCCTCGCGCTCGCCATCTGCCACATCTGGCGCGCCCCCGCGCACAGCCGCCTCCAGCAGGCCGTCGCCCGGCACGCCACCCACGCAACGAAAGGCCGTACGGCATGATCGCCTTCGTCAGCGGCACCGTCGCCGCGCTCGCCCCCGACGCCGCGGTCGTGGAGGTCGGCGGCGTCGGCATGGCCGTCCAGTGCACGCCCAACACGCTGTCCACGCTCCGCGTCGGGCAGCCCGCCAGGCTCGCCACGTCCCTCGTCGTGCGGGAGGACTCCCTCACCCTGTACGGCTTCGCCGACGACGACGAGCGCCAGACGTTCGAACTGCTCCAGACCGCGAGCGGCGTCGGCCCCCGGCTGGCCCAGGCGATGCTGGCCGTGCACACCCCGGACGCCCTGCGGCGCGCGGTGTCCACCGGCGACGAGAAGGCGCTCACCGCCGTCCCCGGCATCGGCAAGAAGGGCGCTCAGAAACTCCTGCTCGAACTGAAGGACCGCCTCGGCGAACCCCTCGGCGCGCCCGCCGTCGGCGCCCCGGTCACCGCCGGCTGGCGCGACCAGCTGCACGCCGCCCTCATCGGCCTCGGCTATGCGACCCGCGAGGCCGACGAGGCGGTCGCCGCCGTCGCCCCGCAGGCCGAGGCCGCCGAGGGAACGCCCCAGGTGGGGCAGCTGCTGAAGGCGGCCCTCCAGACCCTGAACAGAACGCGCTGAGCGCCCCGGACGGGACGCGCTGAGCGACCCGCCGGGCGCCCCGACCGCATCGGCCGGAAACCGCCCTCGCGGCAATGGCCGAAAGCCGCCCAGCGGGGCGCCTGCGGACGCTCAGCCGCACGCAGCCCGACCGCACGCAGCCCTCCCACCCCACCGACCGCGACCCCGAGGCACACTCCATGAACTGGGACGACACGACCGACAGCACCGCGGCCGAGCGGCTCGTCGGCTCCGTCGCCGACCGTGAGGACCAGGCCGTCGAGGCCGCGCTGCGCCCCAAGGACCTGGGCGAGTTCATCGGCCAGGAGAAGGTCCGCGAACAGCTCGACCTCGTCCTGCGCGCCGCACGCGCGCGTGGCGCCACCGCCGACCACGTGCTGCTCTCCGGCGCCCCCGGCCTCGGCAAGACCACCCTGTCGATGATCATCGCGGCCGAGATGGGCGCCCCCATCCGCATCACCTCCGGCCCCGCCATCCAGCACGCAGGCGACCTCGCGGCGATCCTGTCCTCCCTCCAGGAGGGCGAGGTCCTCTTCCTCGACGAGATCCACCGCATGTCGCGGCCCGCCGAGGAGATGCTCTACATGGCGATGGAGGACTTCCGCGTCGACGTCATCGTCGGCAAGGGCCCCGGCGCCACCGCCATCCCGCTCGAACTGCCCCCGTTCACCCTGGTCGGCGCCACCACCCGCGCCGGACTCCTGCCGCCCCCGCTGCGCGACCGCTTCGGCTTCACGGCGCACATGGAGTTCTACGAGCCCGCCGAACTCGAGCGCGTGATCCACCGCTCCGCGAGCCTCCTCGACGTCGAGATCGACACCGCGGGCGCCGCCGAGATCGCCGGCCGCTCCCGCGGCACCCCCCGCATCGCCAACCGCCTGCTGCGCCGCGTCCGCGACTACGCCCAGGTCAAGGCCGACGGCCACATCACCCAGGACATCGCCGCTGCCGCCCTCGCGGTCTACGAGGTCGACGCCCGCGGCCTCGACCGCCTCGACCGGGCCGTGCTGGAGGCCCTGCTCAAGCTGTTCGGCGGCGGCCCCGTCGGCCTGTCGACGCTCGCGGTCGCCGTGGGGGAGGAGCGCGAGACCGTCGAGGAGGTCGCCGAGCCGTTCCTCGTACGGGAGGGGCTCCTCGCCCGCACACCGCGCGGCCGCGTGGCCACGCCCGCCGCATGGGCGCATCTCGGCCTCACGCCGCCCCGGTCGCAGAGCGGGGGAAACGGACAACAGGACCTGTTCGGGGCGTGACGGCGAGCGCATTCGCCGAGGACAGGAACCCCGGTGCCATGCTGAGCGTTGTTCCATGCGCGCGGACTCGCTTAGACTCCGCCGATGCCGCCTTTGCCGGTGGCATCACACACCCCCAACCATCAGGCCGTTCACCATCGCGGTCGCGTGAAGGAAGTTCCGACCCGTGAGTCTCCTGACCCTCCTCCCGTTCATCGTGCTCATCGGGGCCATGTTCCTGATGACCCGCTCGGCCAAGAAGAAGCAGCAGCAGGCCATCGAGATGCGGAACCAGATGCAGCCCGGTTCCGGCGTCCGCACCATCGGGGGCATGTACGCCACGGTCAAGGAGGTCAACGAGGACACGGTCCTCCTCGACGCCGGTCCCGGCGTCGAACTGCTCTTCGCGAAGAACTCGATCGGTGCCGTCCTGACCGACGACGAGTACAACCGCATCGTGCACGGCATCGAGCACGACCTGAAGTCCGACGGCGACATCGTCCCGGACGACGCCTCCTCCCTCACCGGGACCGACGAGACCTCCGCCGCCGACTCCGACGACAAGTCCGTCGACCTCGGCAAGAAGGACGAGGCCGCGGCCGACGAGCCGGCCGAGACCGCCCCCGCCGAGGCGAAGACGGACGAGGCGCCGAAGAAGACCGACGGCGACTCCGAGGCGAAGTAGTAGCGCCCCGGGGCGTGCGGGGAACGGACCCGTGCGCTCCTGGGCCTGCGCAGCTCGCACGGGGGATCCCGACACCATGTCATGGCCGCCCGCGCGCCCACCCGGCGTGAGAGCGGCCCGAGAGGGAGTACGAGAAGGTGGCAGCACCTAAAAAGGGCCGGAACGCGAGCGCCCAGAGCAAGCCGGGGCGCTCGCTGGCCCTGATTCTGATCGCCATCGTGGCGCTCACCGGTGGCATGTTCGCCTCCGGGCACACCACTCCGCGTCTCGGCATCGACCTGGCCGGCGGTACGAGCATCACGCTCCGGGCGGTTCCCGAGGCCGGCCAGGAGAACGCGATCAACAAGACCAACATGGACACGGCGGTCTCCATCATGGAGCGCCGGGTCAATGGTCTGGGTGTCTCGGAGGCCGAGGTCCAGACGCAGGGCGATCGCAACATCATCGTCAACATCCCCAAGGGCACCAACTCCAAGCAGGCCCGGGACCAGGTGGGCACCACCGCCAAGCTCTACTTCCGTCCGGTCGTCGCCACGGAGCTCGCGGGCGGCGCCGCCCAGCCCAGCCCGGCGCCCAGCGCGTCCGGCGGCGCGTCCGACAAGGACAAGGCCGGGGACAAGGCCACGGACAAGGGCGACGAGAAGGCGTCCTCCGCGCCCTCCGCCGGCAGCTCCGCCGCCCCGTCGGCGAGCGCCACGACGCAGGGCCGCCCCGCGAGCGACGCCCTGAAGGCGAGCCCCACCCCGTCCGCGTCCGCCTCCGCCTCCGGTGACGCCTCCCCGAGCGCCCCGCCGTCCGCCGGCGCGAGCGCGCCCGCGGGCGACGCCAAGCTCCAGGAGCAGTACGCGGCGCTCGACTGCACCAAGCCCGCCGTCCGCGCCAAGGCCGGCGACGGCGCGAAGCCCGAGGACTCCACGCTCGCCTGCGGCCAGAACGCGCAGGGCCAGTGGCAGAAGTACATCCTCGGCCCCGCCGAGGTCGACGGCACGGACGTCGACGACGCCCAGGCGGTCTTCAACACCCAGACCGGTGCCGGCTGGACCGTCACGATGGACTTCACGAACAAGGGCTCCAAGAAGTTCGCGTCCATCACCGGCAAGCTGGCCCAGAACCAGTCCCCGCAGAACCAGTTCGCCATCGTCCTGGACGGCGAGGTCGTCTCCGACCCGTACGTCAGCCAGGCCCTCACCGGCGGCAACGCGGAAATCTCCGGCAACTTCGACCAGGAGTCCGCGCAGAACCTCGCCAACATGCTGTCGTACGGCGCCCTGCCGCTGACCTTCCAGGAGGACAGCGTCACCACGGTGACCGCGGCGCTCGGCGGCGAGCAGCTGGAGGCCGGTCTGATCGCCGGCGCGATCGGCCTCGCGCTGGTCGTCATCTACCTGCTGGTCTACTACCGCGGCCTGTCGTTCATCGCCATCGCCTCGCTGCTGGTCTCCGCGGCCCTCACCTACGTGATCATGTCGCTGCTCGGCCCGGCCATCGGCTTCGCGCTGAACCTCCCCGCCGTGTGCGGCGCCATCGTCGCCATCGGCATCACCGCGGACTCGTTCATCGTGTACTTCGAACGCGTCCGCGACGAGATCCGCGAGGGCCGCACGCTGCGCCCCGCCGTCGAGCGCGCCTGGCCGCGTGCCCGACGCACCATCCTGGTCTCCGACTTCGTGTCGTTCCTCGCCGCCGCGGTGCTGTTCGTCGTCACCGTCGGCAAGGTCCAGGGCTTCGCGTTCACGCTCGGCCTGACCACCGTGCTCGACGTGGTCGTGGTGTTCCTCTTCACCAAGCCGCTGCTCACGCTGATGGCCCGCCGCCGGTTCTTCGCGAGCGGCCACAAGTGGTCCGGCCTCGACCCGAAGAGCCTGGGTGCCCAGCCTCCGCTGCGCCGCACCCGCCGTCCCATCCACTCCGCCGCCGGCCCCGTCGACCCGAAGGAGGCGTGAGCGATGTCGAAACTCGGCACCCTCGGCGCCCGACTGCACCGTGGCGAGATCGGCTACGACTTCGTCAAGAACCGCAAGATCTGGTACGGCATCTCCATCCTCATCACCATCACGGCCATCGTCGGCCTGGCGGTGCGCGGCCTGAACATGGGCATCGAGTTCCAGGGCGGAGCGGTCTTCACCACGCCCAAGAGCACGAGCGCCTCGGTGTCGCAGGTGGAGGAGTTCGCCGAAGAGGCGTCCGGCCACGACGCGATCGTGCAGCAGCTCGGCGACGGCAGCATGCGCATCCAGGTCGCCGGCATCGACACCGGCGCGGCCGACAAGATCAAGGACACGCTCGCCGACGACCTCGGGCTCGACGCCGAGCAGATCAACGCGGACCTCGTCGGCCCCAGTTGGGGTGACCAGATCGCCAACAAAGCCTGGCAGGGCCTCGGCATCTTCATGGTCCTCGTGGTGATCTACCTGGCGATCGCCTTCGAGTGGCGCATGGCGCTCGCCGCGTTCGTCGCGCTGATCCACGACATCACCATCACCGTCGGCATCTACGCCCTCGTGGGCTTCGAGGTCACACCGGGCACGGTGATCGGTCTGCTGACCATCCTCGGCTATTCGCTGTACGACACGGTCGTCGTCTTCGACAGCCTGAAGGAACAGACGAAGGACATCACCAAACAGACCCGCTGGACGTACAGCGAGATCGCCAACCGCTCGATCAACAGCACCTTGGTGCGGTCGATCAACACCACGGTCGTCGCGCTGCTGCCGGTGGCGGGCCTGCTGTTCATCGGCGGCGGTGTCCTCGGGGCCGGCATGCTCAACGACATCTCGCTGTCGCTGTTCGTCGGCCTCGCCGCCGGCGCGTACTCGTCGATCTTCATCGCCACGCCGCTCGTCGCCGACCTCAAGGAACTCGAGCCGCCGATGAAGGCGCTCAAGAAGCGCGTCCTCGCCAAGCGTGCCCAGGGCGGCGGCGAGCCCGAGGACGCCCACGCCGACGAGGCCTACGACGACGAGCCGGACGACGAGGACGTCGACGTGGACGACGGCGCCGCCGCTGTCGTCGGCCCGCGCAGCCGCTCCGCGTCCCGCGCCCGGGGCCGCGGCCGTCCCCAGGGGAAGCGCCGATGACGGACATCCAGGAGCTGCTCCTCAGCCGCATCCGGGACGTGCCGGACCACCCGGAGCCGGGCGTGATGTTCAAGGACATCACCCCGCTCCTGGCGGACCCGGCGGCGTTCACGGCGCTCACCGACGCGCTCGCGGAGATCGCCGAGCGCGCCGGCGCCACCAAGGTCGTCGGCCTGGAGGCCCGGGGCTTCATCCTGGGAGCCCCCGTCGCCGTCCGCGCCGGCCTCGGCTTCATCCCGGTGCGCAAGGCGGGCAAGCTCCCCGGAGCCACCCTCGCCCAGGCGTACGACCTGGAGTACGGCTCGGCCGAGATCGAGGTGCACGCCGAGGACCTGGGCGCCGACGACCGCGTCCTGGTCGTCGACGACGTCCTCGCCACCGGCGGCACCGCGGAGGCCTCGGTCCAGCTCATCCGCAGGGCGGGCGCCGAGGTCGCGGGCCTCGCCGTCCTCATGGAGCTCGGTTTCCTCGGCGGCCGCGCCCGCGTGGAACCGGCCCTCGCGGGCGCCCCGCTGGAGGCGCTGCTCACCGTGTAGAGCGCCGCTGACCAGGGCGGAAGCACCAGCACGACACCGCGGAGGCGGGCCCGGAGGAATCCGGCGCCCGCCCCTCGTGTTTCCCCGGTTGACAGGTCTCACAATGGCCTGAAGGGGATCCTCCGGCCCGGGATCGCTACCATGGGGTCTCCGGAGCCTGACCGGGGGACCCGGATCGTGCACGAGGAGCCCTCTTGCCAGACGAGGCCCAGCCCCTGACCGCCGCGAAGCCCGAGTCCGCCTCGGCCGCCGCGGCCAAGCCCGCGCCGAGCACGCCCCAGGCGAAGAACGACCCCAGCGGGCCGGTCCAGCACGCCCAGTCGGCGCCCGTGGACAAGCGGGCCGAGGAGTCAAGGCCCAAGCCGGCACCCTCCGAGGAGCGCCCCGCGCAGCCGCCCGTCGTCCGCGCCCCCACCGGCCAGCCCGCCCGCGCCGGCTCCTCCAACCGCGTGCGGGCCCGCCTCGCCCGCCTCGGCGTCCAGCGCGCCAACCCGTACAACCCGGTCCTGGAGCCCCTGCTGCGCATAGTCCGCAGCAACGACCCCAAGATCGAGACGGCCACGCTCCGCCAGATCGAGCGCGCCTACCAGGTCGCCGAGCGCTGGCACCGCGGCCAGAAGCGCAAGAGCGGCGACCCGTACATCACGCACCCCCTCGCCGTCACCACGATCCTCGCCGAACTGGGCATGGATCCGGCCACGCTGATGGCCGGACTGCTGCACGACACCGTCGAGGACACCGAGTACGGCCTGGAGGACCTGCGCCGCGACTTCGGCGACGTCGTCGCCCTGCTCGTGGACGGCGTCACCAAGCTCGACAAGGTCAAGTTCGGGGAGGCCGCGCAGGCCGAGACCGTCCGCAAGATGGTCGTCGCCATGGCCAAGGACCCGCGCGTCCTGGTCATCAAGCTCGCCGACCGCCTGCACAACATGCGCACCATGCGCTACCTCAAGCGCGAGAAGCAGGAGAAGAAGGCGCGCGAGACCCTGGAGATCTACGCGCCGCTCGCCCACCGCCTGGGCATGAACACCATCAAGTGGGAGCTGGAGGACCTCGCCTTCGCGATCCTCTACCCCAAGATGTACGACGAGATCGTCCGCCTCGTCGCCGAGCGCGCCCCCAAGCGCGACGAGTACCTCGCCATAGTGACCGACGAGGTGCAGCAGGACCTCAGGGCCGCCCGCATCAAGGCCACCGTCACGGGCCGCCCGAAGCACTACTACAGCGTCTACCAGAAGATGATCGTCCGCGGTCGTGACTTCGCGGAGATCTACGACCTGGTGGGCATCCGCGTCCTCGTGGACACCGTCCGCGACTGCTACGCGGCCCTCGGCACGGTGCACGCGCGATGGAACCCGGTCCCCGGCCGGTTCAAGGACTACATCGCGATGCCCAAGTTCAACATGTACCAGTCGCTGCACACGACGGTCATCGGCCCCGGCGGCAAGCCCGTCGAGCTCCAGATCCGCACGTTCGACATGCACCGCCGCGCCGAGTACGGCATCGCCGCGCACTGGAAGTACAAGCAGGAGGCCGTCGCCGGCGCCTCCAAGGTCCGCACCGACGCGCCCCGGTCCGGCAAGGACAAGGACGCCATCAACGACATGGCGTGGCTGCGGCAGCTGCTGGACTGGCAGAAGGAGACCGAGGACCCCGGCGAGTTCCTGGAGTCCCTGCGCTTCGACCTCTCCCGCAACGAGGTCTTCGTCTTCACACCGAAGGGCGACGTCATCGCCCTGCCCGCCGGGGCCACCCCGGTCGACTTCGCGTACGCCGTCCACACGGAGGTCGGCCACCGCACGATAGGAGCACGGGTCAACGGCCGCCTGGTGCCGCTGGAGTCCACGCTGGACAACGGCGACCTGGTGGAGGTCTTCACCTCCAAGGCGGCGGGCGCCGGCCCCTCCCGCGACTGGCTCGGCTTCGTCAAGTCGCCGCGCGCCCGCAACAAGATCCGCGCCTGGTTCTCCAAGGAGCGCCGCGACGAGGCGATCGAGCAGGGCAAGGACGCCATCGTCCGCGCGATGCGCAAGCAGAACCTGCCGATCCAGCGCATCCTCACCGGCGACTCCCTCGTCACGCTCGCGCACGAGATGCGCTACTCGGACATCTCCGCGCTGTACGCGGCGATCGGCGAGGGCCACGTCTCCGCGCAGAACATCGTGCAGAAGCTGGTGCAGGCCCTCGGCGGCGAGGAGGCCGCCACCGAGGAGATCGACGAGTCGGTCCCCCCGGCCCGCGGCCGCAGCCGCAAGCGCCGCTCCAGCTCCGACCCCGGCGTCATCGTCAAGGGCGTCGAGGACGTGTGGGTCAAGCTGGCCCGCTGCTGCACCCCGGTCCCCGGCGACCCCATCATCGGGTTCGTCACCCGCGGCAGCGGCGTCTCGGTGCACCGCAGCGACTGCGTCAACGTCGACTCGCTGTCCCGCGAACCCGAGCGCATCCTCGAAGTCGAGTGGGCGCCCACCCAGTCCTCGGTGTTCCTGGTGGCCATCCAGGTCGAGGCCCTGGACCGCTCCCGGCTGCTGTCGGACGTCACGCGCGTCCTGTCCGACCAGCACGTGAACATCCTGTCCGCGGCCGTCCAGACCTCCCGCGACCGCGTCGCCACCTCCCGCTTCACCTTCGAGATGGGCGACCCGAAGCACCTCGGTCACGTCCTGAAGGCGGTCAGGGGAGTGGAGGGCGTCTACGACGTGTACCGCGTGACGTCCGCGCGCAACAGGACGTAGCGCCGCCCACCCGCACGACGAAGGGGCTTCCCGTACCGCGTGGGTACGGGAAGCCCCTTCGTCACTGCCGGCCCGTGCGCGTCAGCCGCCGAACTCCTGGAGGCCCTTCAGGGCCTGGTCCAGGAGCGCCTGGCGGCCCTCCAGCTCACGCTCCAGCTTGTCGGCCTTCGCGGTGTTGCCCTGGGCGCGCGCCTGCTCGATCTGGCCCTTGAGCTTGTCCACCGCCGCCTGGAGCTGACCGGTCAGACCTTCGGCACGCGCGCGTGCCTCCGGGTTCGTCCGGCGCCACTCGGCCTCCTCGGCCTCCTGAATGGCCCGCTCCACGGCGTGCATCCGGCCCTCGACCTTCGGCCGCGCGTCGCGCGGCACGTGACCGATGGCCTCCCACCGCTCGTTGATCGAACGGAAGGCGGCACGGGCGGCCTTGAGGTCCGTGACGGGGAGGATCTTCTCGGCCTCCTGGGCCAGCTCCTCCTTGAGCTTCAGGTTCTCCGCCTGCTCCGCGTCCCGCTCGGCGAACACCGAGCTGCGGGCGGCGAAGAAGACGTCCTGAGCGCCGCGGAAGCGGTTCCACAGGTCGTCCTCGTGCTCGCGCTGGGCGCGGCCCGCGGCCTTCCACTCCGTCATCAGCTCCCGGTACCGGGCGGCCGTCGGCCCCCAGTCCGTCGAGCCCGACAGCGACTCCGCCTCGGCGACCAGCCGCTCCTTGATCCGGCGGGCCTCCTCGCGCTGCGCGTCCAGCTGCGCGAAGTGCTGCTTGCGCCGCTTGGAGAACGCCGAGCGCGCGTGCGAGAAGCGGTGCCACAGCTCGTCGTCGGACTTGCGGTCCAGCCGCGGCAGACCCTTCCAGGTGTCCACCAGCGCCCGCAGCCGCTCACCGGCTACCCGCCACTGGTCGGACTGCGCCAGCTCCTCCGCCTCGGCGACCAGCGCCTCCTTGGACCTGCGCGCCTCGTCGGACTGCTTCGCCCGCTGCGCCCTGCGCTCCTCGCGGCGCTTCTCCACCAGCTCCACGAGCTTGTCCAGCCGGACCCGCAGCGCGTCCAGGTCGCCGACGGCGTGATGCGCATCGACCTGCTCGCGCAGGTGGTCGATGGCGGCCATGGCGTCCTTCGACGACAGGTCGGTCGTCTTCACTCGCTTCTCGAGGAGGCCGATCTCGACAACCAGGCCCTCGTACTTGCGCTCGAAGTAGGCCAGCGCCTCCTCGGGGGAGCCTGCCTGCCAGGAACCGACGACCTGCTCGCCGTCGGCCGTACGCACGTACACGGTCCCCGTCTCGTCGACGCGGCCCCACGGGTCGCTGCTCACAGCGCCTCCTCCACATGATGCCGTCGAGGGGCCTGTCGAGCTCCCCCGGGCATCGTCCACAGTTTCGTCACGGCCAACATAGGCGACCGGCGGGGCGGCTGTCCGCATCCCGCGCGACCGAAATTTCGCAGTTCGGGGTCAGGATTTCGTGACGGTCGCCTTGTTGATGACCACCGTCGCGTTCGGTGCTCCGTCACCGGCTCCGGTGCTCTCGCCCGCCTTGGCGATCTTCTGCAGCACCTTCATGCCGGACTCGGAAACGGTACCGAACGGCGTGTAGCTGGGCGGCAACTTGCTGTCCTCGTAGACCAGGAAGAACTGGCTGCCCCCGGAGTTCTTCTGCCCCGTGTTGGCCATCGCGACCGTGCCCTTGGGGTAGGTGTTGCCCTTCAGGCTTTTGTCCTTCAGGTTCTCGTCCGGGATCGTGTAGCCGGGGCCGCCGGTGCCCTGGCCGGTCGGGTCGCCGCACTGCAGCACGTAGATGCCGTTGGTGGTGAGGCGGTGGCACTTCGTGTGGTCGAAGTAGCCCTTCCCGGCGAGGAAGCTGAACGAGTTGACCGTGTGCGGGGCCGCCGACGTCTTCAGGTCGATGTCTATGTCGCCGCAGGTCGTCGCGAGCTTCATCGTGTACTTCGCGGACTTGTCGATCGACATCGCAGGTTCCTTCTTCCAGGTCTGCGACTCGACCTTGCCCTCGGCGGGCTTCTCGCACGGGTCGGGTGCCTTGCTGGGCGCCGACGCGCTCGGGCTGACCTCCGCGTTCGCGTTGGCCTTGTCGTCACCCTTGAGCGCTCCGGTCGTGTACAGCGCGAGGCTGCCCACCACGGTCACGCCGAGGACCGACGCGATCACGGCGGTGCGCATGCGCGCCTTGCGCCGTGCGGACGTGCGCCGCTGCTGCTGCCGCAAGAACTTCTCCCGGGCGAGCTGACGCCGCCGCTGCTCCTGGCTGACCACCGGGTTCTCTCCTCATGCGTCTCGTGTGTCGTCCGGTACGCGTGCGTGCGGTGAGCCGACCGCCTGCGTGTGCCCCGTACCGTATATGGGTTCGCTGAGGAATCGGCAGCGCCGGTAGGCTCTGACCACGGGCGCAGCCCGAGCGCAACCCCACCCGAACCGACACAAACGAAGGACGATCGTGCTCATTGCCGGGTTCCCCGCCGGGGCCTGGGGGACGAACTGTTATCTCGTCGCCCCCGCCGCCGGTGAGGAGTGCGTGATCATCGACCCCGGCCACCAGGCCGCCCAGGGCGTCGAGGAGGCACTGAAGAAGCATCGGCTCAAGCCCGTCGCCGTCGTCCTCACCCACGGCCACATCGACCACGTGGCCTCGGTCGTCCCGGTGTGCGGCGCGCACGACGTGCCGGCCTGGATCCACCCCGAGGACCGCTACATGATGAGCGACCCCGAGAAGGCGCTCGGCCGTTCCATCGGGATGCCGCTGATGGGGGAGCTCACCGTGGGGGAACCCGACGACGTCAAGGAGCTGGCCGACGGCGCGAAGCTGGAGCTGGCGGGCCTGGAGTTCTCCGTCGCTCACGCGCCGGGCCATACCAAGGGGTCGGTGACCTTCGGGATGCCCGGGACGGCGGACATTCCGCCGGTGTTCTTCTCGGGCGACCTGCTGTTCGCCGGCTCCGTCGGACGCACCGACCTGCCCGGCGGTGACATGGCCGAGATGCTCGACTCGCTGGCCCGCGTGTGCCTGCCGCTCGACGACTCGACCGTGGTGCTGTCCGGCCACGGCCCCCAGACGACCATCGGCCAGGAGCGCGCCACCAACCCCTACCTGCGGCAGGTGGCGGCCGGCCAGGGAGCACCGCACGCTCCCCGACGAGGAATGTGACGAGAGACCTTCCGTGAGTACCTTCCAGGCCCCCAAGGGCACGTACGACCTGATCCCGCCGGACTCCGCCACGTACCTGGCGGTCCGCGAGGCGATCGCCGCCCCGCTGCGCAACTCCGGCTACGGCTACGTCGAGACGCCCGGCTTCGAGAACGTCGAGCTGTTCGCGCGCGGTGTCGGCGAGTCCACCGACATCGTCACCAAGGAGATGTACGCCTTCGAGACCAAGGGCGGCGACAAGCTCGCCCTGCGTCCGGAGGGCACGGCCTCCGTCCTGCGCGCCGCGCTGGAGGCCAACCTGCACAAGACCGGCAACCTCCCGGTCAAGCTCTGGTACTCGGGCTCCTACTACCGCTACGAGCGCCCGCAGAAGGGCCGTTACCGCCACTTCTCCCAGGTCGGCGCCGAGGCGATCGGCGCGGAGGACCCGGCGCTCGACGCCGAGCTGATCATCCTGGCCGACCAGGCGTACCGCTCGCTGGGCCTGCGCAACTTCCGCATCCTGCTCAACTCCCTGGGCGACAAGGAGTGCCGGCCGGTGTACCGCGCCGCGCTGCAGGACTTCCTGCGCGGCCTGGACCTCGACGAGGACACCCTGCGGCGTGCGGAGATCAACCCGCTGCGCGTGCTCGACGACAAGCGGGAGTCGGTCCAGAAGCAGCTGACCGGCGCGCCGCTGCTGCGCGACTACCTGTGCGACGCGTGCAAGGCGTACCACGAGGAGGTCCGCGAGCTGATCACCGCGGCGGGCGTCGCCTTCGAGGACGACCCGAAGCTGGTGCGCGGCCTGGACTACTACACGCGCACCACGTTCGAGTTCCTCCACGACGGCCTCGGCTCGCAGTCCGCGGTGGGCGGCGGCGGCCGCTACGACGGCCTGTCCGAGATGATCGGCGGCCCCGCGCTGCCGTCGGTGGGCTGGGCGCTCGGCGTCGACCGCACGGTCCTGGCGCTGGAGGCGGAGGGCGTCGAACTCGAACTCCCCGCCGCCACCAGCGTGTACGCGGTCGCCATCGGCGAGGACGCCCGCCGCCTGTTGTTCGCGAAGGTCACCGAGCTGCGCAAGAACGGCGTCGCGGCCGACTTCTGCTACGGCGGAAAGGGCCTCAAGGGCGCCATGAAGAACGCGAACCGCAGCGGCGCGCGCTACACGATCGTCGCCGGGGAACGCGACCTCGCCGAAGGCGTCGTCCAGCTCAAGGACATGGAGTCCGGCGAGCAGACGGCGGTCGGCGTCAACGAGATCGTCGCCGAACTCGAGTCCCGGCTCGGCTGACCGTCGGGACGAAGGCGCCGCGGGCCCGTGCGTACGGGTGTGCGGCGCCTTTCGCGTGCCTGTCCGAAACCGCGCCACCTTCGGTCCCCGCTTATGCGGAGTGAACGGTGCGCACACAGGACCGTGCGGCACAATGGCCCTGCCCGAAGCAGGTCCGAACTCGCGAGTGACGGAATCGGCGTGATGAGCAAGACGACAGTCAAGGACGTCTCCACCGAGCCCGAGCCGGAGCGCGCCCCGAGCGCGTCGCGCGCCTCGCGCGCGGAGGGCGGCAGCCGCGCCCTCGCCCTGCTGCTCGTGATCACCGGCGCGGCCGGACTGCTCGCCGCGTGGGTCATCACGCTCGACAAGTTCAAGCTGCTCGAGGCCAAGGTCGCGGGCGAGACGTTCACGCCCGGCTGCAGCCTCAACCCCGTCGTCTCCTGCGGCAGCGTCATGGAGAGCGACCAGGCCGCCGTCTTCGGCTTCCCCAACCCGATGCTCGGCCTCGTCGCCTACGGCATGGTCGTCTGCGTCGGCATGAGCCTGCTCGCCGGGGCCCGCTTCCCGCGCTGGTACTGGCTCACCTTCAACGCGGGCACCCTCTTCGGCACCGGCTTCTGCGCCTGGCTGATGTTCCAGTCCCTGTACCGGATCAACGCGCTGTGCCTGTGGTGCTGCCTCGCCTGGGTCGCCACGATCGTCATGTTCTGGTACGTGACCTCGTTCAACGTCCGCAAGGGCTTCCTGCCCGCCCCGGCCTGGCTGCGCGGCTTCTTCGGCGAGTTCACCTGGGTCATGCCCGTGCTGCACATCGGCATCATCGGCATGCTGGTCCTGACCCGCTGGTGGGACTTCTGGACGAGCTGACAGCGGACGACGCGTTGTCAGTGGGGTGATTTAGGGTTGCCGACGTGGAGCCCGACCTGTTCACCGCCGCAGCAGAAGAACGCCAGGAGAAGGACCCCGCGGGCAGCCCCCTCGCGGTCCGGATGCGCCCGCGCACCCTCGACGAGGTGGTGGGCCAGCAGCACCTGCTGAAGCCGGGCTCACCGCTGCGCCGCCTGGTCGGCGAGGGCGCCGCCGGCCCCGCCGGTCCCTCCTCGGTGATCCTCTGGGGCCCGCCCGGCACCGGCAAGACGACCCTGGCGTACGTCGTCTCGAAGGCCACCAACAAGCGCTTCGTGGAGCTGTCCGCGATCACCGCGGGCGTCAAGGAGGTCCGCGCGGTCATCGAGGGCGCCCGCCGCGCGGTCGGCGGCTTCGGCAAGGAGACCGTTCTCTTCCTCGACGAGATCCACCGCTTCAGCAAGGCCCAGCAGGACTCCCTCCTCCCGGCCGTCGAGAACCGCTGGGTCACGCTGATCGCCGCGACCACCGAGAACCCGTACTTCTCGGTGATCTCCCCGCTGCTCTCCCGCTCCCTGCTGCTCACCCTCGAACCCCTCACGGACGACGACCTCCGCGGCCTGCTCCGCCGGGCCCTCGCCGACGAGCGCGGCCTCAAGGACGCCGTCACCCTCCCCGAGGACACCGAGGACCACCTGCTGCGCATCGCCGGCGGCGACGCCCGCCGCGCCCTGACCGCTCTGGAGGCCGCCGCCGGGGCCGCCCTCGACAAGGGCGAGACGGAGATCGCGCTGAGCACCCTGGAGGAGACGGTCGACCGGGCGGCCGTGAAGTACGACCGCGACGGCGACCAGCACTACGACGTCGCCAGCGCCCTCATCAAGTCCATCCGAGGCTCCGACGTCGACGCCGCCCTGCACTACCTGGCCCGCATGATCGAGGCGGGGGAGGACCCCCGCTTCATCGCGCGCCGCCTGATGATCTCCGCCAGCGAGGACATCGGCCTCGCCGACCCGAACGCGCTGCCCACCGCGGTCGCCGCCGCCCAGGCCGTCGCCATGATCGGCTTCCCCGAGGCCGCCCTCACCCTCAGCCACGCCACGATCGCCCTCGCCCTGGCCCCCAAGTCCAACGCCGCGACCACCGCCATCGGCGCCGCCCTCGAAGACGTCCGCAAGGGCCTCGCCGGCCCCGTCCCGCCCCACCTGCGCGACGGGCACTACAAGGGCGCCGCGAAACTGGGCCACGCGCAGGGGTACGTCTACCCGCACGACCTGCCCGAGGGCATCGCCGAACAGCAGTACGCGCCGGACGCCCTCAAGGACCGCCAGTACTACGAACCCACCCGGCACGGCGCCGAGGCGCGCTACGCGGACGCGGTCGAGTGGACCAGGAAGCACCTCGGTCGGAAGCGGTCCTGACCACCCTGTAGACTTGCCCGAAGTGCTGCGTCCCGTGTCCGGCTCCGGTCGGCGCCTCAGGCGGGACATCCAGCCGGATCTTTCGATCCAGGAGCGTCGCGCACCGTCGTAGGTGTCGCGGGCAGCCCACCACCACCCGGAGTCCCGGGACCGGTCGGTGGGCCGTTCGTGTGCTGCACGTATGTGCCCAGCCAGGGAAACGGCTGCCCGACTCGTCCCCCGCGGACCCGTCGGGAATCCCCCGGCTGCGGATGCGACCTCCCGTAACCCTGAGGCAGCCGAATTGAGAAAAGGAACAGAAGTGGCGAACCAGTCCCGCCCCAAGGTCAAGAAGTCGCGTGCCCTCGGCATCGCGCTGACCCCGAAGGCCGTCAAGTACTTCGAGGCCCGCCCCTACCCGCCGGGCGAGCACGGCCGCGGCCGCAAGCAGAACTCGGACTACAAGGTCCGTCTGCTCGAGAAGCAGCGTCTGCGCGCCCAGTACGACATCTCCGAGCGTCAGCTGGTCCGCGCCTACGAGCGTGCGTCCAAGGTCCAGGGCAAGACCGGTGAGGCCCTGATCGTGGAGCTGGAGAAGCGCCTCGACGCGCTGGTCCTGCGTTCGGGCATCGCCCGCACGATCTACCAGGCCCGCCAGATGGTCGTCCACGGCCACATCCAGGTCAACGGCAAGAAGGTCGACAAGCCGTCCTTCGTCGTCCGTCCCGACGATGTCGTCCAGGTCCGCGACCGCAGCAAGGAGAAGACCCTCTTCACGATCGCCCGTGAAGGCGGCTTCGCCCCCGACGGCGAGACCCCGCGCTACCTCCAGGTGAACCTCAAGGCCCTGGCGTTCCGCCTGGACCGCGAGCCGAACCGCAAGGAGATCCCGGTGATCTGCGACGAGCAGCTCGTCGTCGAGTACTACGCCCGCTGATCCTGCGGACGTAGTCACCCCAGCGGTACTTCAGCCCGCCGTCTCCCCGCCCTTAGAGGTGGGCGAGGCGGCGGGCTGCTGCGTGCGCGGCGCCGCCGGCCGGGGCTCCCGCGCGGTCGCCCCCCGCTGAGCCGGCAGCGCGTCCAGCGCCGCCCGCCGCCGCACCAGCGCCCGCGCCACCGCCTCCCGCCGACCGAGCCGCGCCCCCTGCGCCACGCACTCCTCGTACCGGGCGTCGCCCAGCCCTTCGCGGGCCATCGCCTCGCACAGCTCGTGCGGCGCGTTGAAGTACGCCGAGCCGAACAGCGGCAGACCCACCGACGGCCACATCCGCCCCGCCGCGCCCTGGAGCACCGCCGCCTCCGCCGCGTCGCCCTCCGCCGCCGTCACCAGCGCCACCAGCTCCACCGCCAGCACCGAGCCGAGCAGGTCGTGGAAGGAATGCGCGTCCGACAGGCAGTCGCGCAGCAGTTCCCGGGCCCGCTCCAGATCGCCCTCGTGCCAGGCCGCGTACGCCAGCACGTACAGGGCGTACGCCCGCGCCCACCGCTCGCCGTGGTCCTCGCACACCCGGCGCACGTCCTCGCACAGGCGCACCGCGTCCGGCAGATCGCCCTGGAACGCGCGCGTCATCGCCAGCTCCACCTGGCCCATCAGCACGTTGCTGTTCAGCTCGCCGATCCGCCGGTAGCGCTCCAGCGCCGCCCGCAGCAGCGTCTCCGCCCGCGCCATGTCGTCCGTGATCAGCGCCAGACAGCCCGTGCGGTGCTCCGCGTACGCCACCGCCGTCTCGCTCGCGAACCGCTCCGCCTCCGCGCGGCACTCCTGGAGCGCCGCCATCGCCAGTCCGGTGTCGCCCTGGAGGATCGCCACATAGCCGAGCACCCACAGCGCCTTCAGCCGGGCCTGGTCGTTGCCCGAGTCCAGCCGGGCCGCCTGCTCCAGCCAGTGCCGGCCCTCCGACAGCCGACCGCAGCCCACCCACACGAACCACAGGGTGCCCGCCAGGTACTGGCCGAGATGCGCCTCCTCCGGGTCGGACAGACAGAACT
Source organism: Streptomyces sp. NPDC037054 (assembly GCF_055606745.1). Classification (NCBI taxonomy): domain Bacteria; kingdom Bacillati; phylum Actinomycetota; class Actinomycetes; order Kitasatosporales; family Streptomycetaceae; genus Streptomyces; species Streptomyces sp. NPDC037054. The sequence goes on from NZ_JBVJSJ010000010.1 coordinate 170,183, forward strand.
CCAGCGCCGCCCGCACGTTCGGCAGCTCCGCCTCGATGCTCGCCGCCACCTCGCCCTGACGCGGCGAGAACCACTCCAGCTCGCACCAGGTCGCGAGGCCCACGCACCAGTCGCGGTGCCGCCGGCGCATCCGCTCCGCGTCACCGGCCGCCTCCAGCCACTGGGCGCCGTACGCCCGCACCGTGTCGAGCATGCGGTACCGCACGCCCGCCGGACCCTCCTCGCGCGTCACCACCGACTGCGCGAGCAGCGCGCCCAGCACGTCCAGCACGTCCTCGGCGGCCAGCCCGTCGCCGCTGCACACGTACTCGGCTGCCTCCAGGTCGACCGGGCCGGCGAACACCGACAGCCGCGCCCACAGCAGCCGTTCCTCCGCGGTGCACAGCTCGTGGCTCCAGCCGATCGCCGTGCGCAGCGCCTGGTGCCGGGGCAGGGCGTCCCGGCCGCCGCCCGTCAGCAGCCGGAACCGGTCGTCCAGCCGCTCCAGCAACTGCGCGGGGGACAGCGCCCCGAGCCGACCCGCCGCCAGTTCGATCGCCAGCGGAATGCCCTCCAGGCGCCGGCACACCTCCCGCACCTCGGGGCCGTCGCCGACCGTGATGCCCTGCTGCTCCGCCCGGACCCTGAACAGCTCGACCGCCTCGTCCTCGCCCAGCGGCGCCAGCGGGACCAGCCGCTCCCCGGCCACGGCCAGCGCCCGCCGCGCCACCGCCAGGATCCGCAGCCCCGGCACCCGGTGCAGCAGTTCCGTCACCAGCGCCGCGCACCGGTCCACCAGGTGCTCGAAGCCGTCGAGGACCAGCAGCGAGCGGCGTCCGGCGAGATGCTCGACCAGCGTCTCGCGGGGCCCTCGCGTGGTGTGGTCCGTCAGGCCGAGGGCCGCCACCACCGCGTGGTCGACGAACGCCGGGTCACGCACCGGCGCCAGCTCCGCCCGCCACACCCCGTCCGGCGGCGCGGACTTCGCCGCCGCGTGCACCGCGAGGCGCGACTTGCCGACCCCGCCCATGCCCGTCACCGTCACCAGCCGCGCGTCCTCCAGGGCCCGGGAAAGCTCGGCCAGTTCAGCCGCCCGCCCCACGAAGGCGTCCAGTTCCAGGGGCAGATTGCCGTCCGCGGAGGTGCCGCCGCGCCGATGATCCCGCATGGGACACGGAGCGTACTGAAGCGAATTCGGTCCGTACAATCGCTTCCCGCCGCCCGCCGCCGACGGTAATGCGGTACGGACCCCCGCGCCCGGCGCGATAGGCTCGGTGCACGACTTTCTCGATGTTCAGGCACGTTTTCAGGGAGCGGGTGGCACACAGTGTCCGGTGGAGAGGTGGCCGGAATCCTGGTGGCCGTGTTCTGGGCGATCCTGGTCTCCTTCCTCGCCGTCGCGCTGGCGAGGCTGGCCCAGACGCTCAGAGCGACCACCAAGCTCGTGGCGGACGTGACCGACCAGGCGGTCCCGCTGCTGGCGGACGCCTCCTCGGCGGTGCGCTCCGCGCAGACCCAGATCGACCGGGTCGACGCGATCGCCACCGACGTGCAGGAGGTCACCTCCAACGCCTCGGCGCTGTCCACCACCGTCGCCTCCACGTTCGGCGGCCCGCTGGTCAAGGTCGCGGCCTTCGGCTACGGCGTGCGCAAGGCCATCGCCGGCCGCCGCGAGGAGGACGCACCCGCGAAGGCGTCGAGGCGTACCGTGATCGTGGGCCGTACGGTGCCGACCGCGCGGCGGACGAAGCGGAAGAAGGGCTGATCCCACATATGTTCCGCCGTACGTTCTGGTTCACCACAGGTGTCGCCACCGGTGTGTGGGCCACCACCAAGGTCAACCGCAAGCTGAAGCAACTGACCCCCGAGCACCTGGCCGTGACCGCGGCCAACAAGGCGATCGAGGCCGGTCACCGGCTCAAGGACCGCGCGGTCGGCTTCGCGCTCGACGTCCGCGACAACATGGCGCAGCGCGAGGCCGAACTGGACGACGCGCTCGGGCTGAACGCCCCCGTCGACCGTGAACTGCCGGAGGTCCGGCACTACACGGCCATCGAGAACCGCAACACCCCGAAGACGACCGCGAAGTACATCGACAGGACGACGTACTCGTACAACCGGAATGAGGACCACTGATGGAGTCGGCCGAGATCCGCCGCCGCTGGCTGAGCTTCTTCGAGGAGCGCGGGCACACCGTCGTCCCTTCGGCGTCGCTCATCGCGGACGACCCGACTCTGCTGCTCGTCCCGGCCGGCATGGTGCCCTTCAAGCCCTACTTCCTGGGCGAGGTCAAGCCGCCGTTCGACCGCGCCACCAGCGTGCAGAAGTGCGTGCGCACCCCCGACATCGAAGAGGTCGGCAAGACCACGCGGCACGGCACGTTCTTCCAGATGTGCGGCAACTTCTCCTTCGGCGACTACTTCAAGGAAGGCGCCATCAAGCTCGCCTGGGAGCTGCTCACCAGCCCTCAGGACAAGGGCGGTTACGGCCTCGACCCCGAGCGCCTGTGGATCACCGTCTACAAGGACGACGACGAGGCCGAGCGCATCTGGCACGAGGTCGTCGGCGTGCCCAAGGAGCGCATCCAGCGCCTGGGCATGAAGGACAACTACTGGTCCATGGGCGTCCCCGGCCCGTGCGGCCCCTGCTCCGAGATCAACTACGACCGCGGCCCCGAGTTCGGCGCCGAGGGCGGCCCCGCCGTCAACGACGAGCGGTACGTGGAGATCTGGAACCTCGTCTTCATGCAGTACGAGCGGGGCGAGGGCATCGGCAAGGACAACTTCGAGATCCTCGGGGACCTGCCGAGCAAGAACATCGACACCGGCCTCGGCCTCGAGCGGCTCGCCATGATTCTGCAGGGCGTGCAGAACATGTACGAGATCGACACCTCCATGGCCGTCATCGACAAGGCCACCGAGCTGACCGGCGTCCGCTACGGCGACGCCCACGACTCGGACGTGTCCCTGCGCGTCGTCACCGACCACATGCGCACCGCCACGATGCTCATCGGCGACGGCGTCACCCCCGGCAACGAGGGCCGCGGCTACGTGCTGCGCCGCATCATGCGCCGCGCCATCCGCAACATGCGCCTGCTCGGCGCCACCGGCCCGGTCGTCAAGGACCTCATCGACGTCGTGATCGGCATGATGGGGCAGCAGTACCCGGAGCTGATCACCGACCGCGAGCGCATCGAGAAGGTCGCCCTCGCCGAGGAGGCCCGCTTCCTCAAGACCCTCAACGCCGGTACGAACGTCCTGGACACCGCCGTCGCCGAGACCAAGGCCTCCGGTTCCACCGTGCTGCCCGGCGACAAGGCCTTCCTGCTCCACGACACGTGGGGCTTCCCGATCGACCTCACCCTGGAGATGGCCGCCGAGCAGGGCCTGAAGGTCGACGAGGACGGCTTCCGCCGCCTGATGAAGGAGCAGCGGGAGCGCGCCAAGGCCGACGCCCAGTCCAAGAAGACCGGGCACGCCGACATGGGCGCCTACCGGGAGATCGCCGACAGCGCCGGCGAGACCGAGTTCATCGGGTACACAGACACCGAGGGCGAGTCGACCGTCGTCGGCATCCTCGTCAACGGCGTCTCCTCGCCGGCCGCGACCGAGGGCGACGAGGTCGAGATCGTCCTCGACCGCACCCCGTTCTACGCCGAGGGCGGCGGCCAGATCGGCGACACCGGCCGCATCAAGGCGGACTCCGGCGCCGTCATCGACGTCCGCGACTGCCAGAAGCCGGTGCCGGGCGTGTACGTCCACAAGGGCGTCGTCCAGGTCGGCGAGGTCACCGTCGGAGCCAAGGCCCAGGCCTCGATCGACGACCGCCGCCGCAAGGCCATCGCCCGCGCCCACTCGGCCACCCACCTGACCCACCAGGCCCTGCGCGACGCCCTCGGCCCGACGGCCGCCCAGGCCGGTTCCGAGAACCAGCCCGGCCGCTTCCGCTTCGACTTCGGCTCCCCGTCCGCCGTGCCGCAGACGGTCATGACCGACGTCGAGCAGAAGATCAACGAGGTGCTCGCCCGCGACCTCGACGTGCGCGCCGACGTCATGGGCATCGAGGAGGCCAAGAAGCAGGGCGCCATCGCCGAGTTCGGCGAGAAGTACGGCGAGCGCGTCCGCGTCGTGACCATCGGCGACTTCTCCAAGGAGCTGTGCGGCGGCACGCACGTGCACAACACCGCCCAGCTCGGCCTGGTGAAGCTGCTCGGCGAGTCCTCCATCGGCTCCGGCGTGCGCCGTATCGAGGCCCTCGTCGGCGTCGACGCCTACAACTTCCTGGCCCGTGAGCACACGGTCGTCGCCCAGCTCCAGGAGCTGATCAAGGGCCGCCCGGAGGAGCTCCCGGAGAAGGTCTCCGCCATGCTCGGCAAGCTGAAGGACGCCGAGAAGGAGATCGAGAAGTTCCGCGCCGAGAAGGTCCTCCAGGCCGCCGCCGGTCTCGCCGAGTCCGCCAAGGACGTACGCGGCGTTGCCCTGGTGACCGGCCAGGTGCCGGACGGCACGACCGCCGACGACCTGCGCAAGCTGGTCCTCGACGTGCGCGGCCGCATCCAGGGCGGCCGGGCCGCCGTCGTCGCCCTGTTCACCACGGTGAACGGCAAGCCGCTGACGGTCATCGCCACCAACGAGGCCGCCCGCGAGCGCGGCCTCAAGGCCGGCGACCTGGTCCGCACCGCCGCCAAGACGCTCGGCGGCGGCGGAGGCGGCAAGCCGGACGTCGCCCAGGGCGGCGGCCAGAACCCGGCCGCCATCGGCGACGCCGTCGACGCCGTCGAGCGGCTCGTGGCGGACACCGCCAAGTGAGCGGACCGCAGCGGCACGACCAGGCGGCCGGCCCGGCGATGCGCCGCGGCCGCCGCCTGGCGATCGACGTCGGGGACGCCCGTATCGGGGTCGCCTCCTGCGACCCCGACGGGATCCTCGCCACCCCCGTCGAGACCGTCCCCGGCCGGGACGTCCCCGCCGCGCACCGCCGGCTGAGGCAACTGGTCGAGGAGTACGAGCCCATCGAGGTCGTCGTCGGCCTCCCCCGCTCCCTCAAGGGGGGCGAGGGCCCGGCCGCCGTCAAGGTCCGCGGCTTCGCCCAGGAACTCGCACGCATGATCGCGCCGGTTCCGGTGAGACTCGTGGACGAACGCATGACGACGGTGACGGCCACTCAAGGGCTGCGCGCCTCCGGCGTACGGTCCAAGAAGGGCCGCTCCGTGATCGACCAGGCGGCCGCGGTCATCATCCTGCAGCAGGCGCTGGAATCCGAACGGGTGTCAGGCAAAGCACCCGGCGAGGGCGTCGAAGTGGTCATCTGATCGCGATACGGTAACGTTCCGCGCGATGCGGCGGTGTTCGAACAGCCGCCGCACAAAGAGAGGCGGGACGGAAGCCGGGGCTGCACACCGTGCGACCGCCGCCTCGCGGCTCTAGGGGATCGATGACTGAGTATGGCCGGGGCCCAGGCTCCGAACCGTGGCATCCGGACGACCCGTTGTACGGGGACGGCGGATGGACAGGACAGCAGGCCCAGGTCGGTCAGCAGTCCCCTTACGGCGGCCAGCCGCAGCACTACCCGCAGCAGCAGCCGCAGCCGCAGTACGACGAGTGGGGCCGGCAGTACGACCAGCAGCAGTACCCGGCCGCACCCCAGCAGCACCCGCAGTACGACGGCGACGCCTGGGGCACCGGCGGCCACCCGCAGGTCCCGTACCCCGACCCCGCGGACCCCTACGGCGGGCAGAGCGCCGCGTACGGCGGCGACCAGTCCGACTACTACGGCAACCCCGAGGCCTATCCGCCGCCCGAGCCGCCGAGCCGCAGGCAGGCCGAGCCCGAACCGCGCACGGACTGGGACCCCGGCCCCGACCAGGGCGAGCACGCCTTCTTCGCGGGCGGCGGCGATGACGACGACGGTGCCGACGACCACGGCGACGACAGGGACCGGCCCGGACGCGGCCGGGGCCGCGGCGGCAAGGGCAAGAAGCGCCGCAACGGCTGCGCCTGCCTGGTGGTCCTCGCGGTGTTCGGTGGGGGAATCGCCGGAGTTGGCTACTTTGGCTTCCAGTTCTACCAGAATCGTTTCGGTGACGCCCCGGACTACGCGGGCGACGGCACCGGCCAGGCCGTGACCGTCCAGATCCCCAAGGGCGCGAGCGGCTACGACATCGGCCGGCGGCTGAAGGAGGCCGGCGTCGTCAAGAGCGTCGACGCCTTCGTGGCCGCCCAGGCGCAGAACCCCGACGGCAAGAGCATCCAGGCCGGTGCCTACCTGCTGAACAAGCGGATGTCCGCCGAGAGCGCGGTCGCGCTGATGCTCGACCCCAAGAGCCAGAACAACGTCATGGTCACGCCGGGCCAGCGCAACGTCCAGGTCTACAAGGCCATCGACGAGAAGCTCGGCCTGTCCGACGGCAGCACCGAGAAGGTCGCCGAGTCCAAGTTCAAGACCCTCGGCCTGCCCGAGTGGGCCAACAACGACGGCGACATAAAGGACCCGCTGGAGGGTTTCCTCTGGCCGGGCACCTATCCGGCGGCCGAGGGCATGAAGCCCGAGACGGTCCTGAAGGACATGGTCGCCCAGGCGAAGAAGAAGTACCTCGCGTACGAGCTGTCCGCCAAGGCCAAGGGCCTCAAGCTGGACAACCCGCTCGAACTCGTCACCGTCGCCAGCCTCGTGCAGGCCGAGGGCAAGACGCACGACGACTTCCGGAAGATGGCCGAGGTGGTCTACAACCGCCTCAAGCCCACCAACACCGAGACCAACCAACTGCTCCAGTTCGACTCGACCTTCAACTACCTGAAGGGCCAGAGCAACATCAACATCAGCGAGTCCGAGATCAACAGCAACCCGGACCCGTACAACACCTACACCAACAAGGGCCTGCCGCCCGGACCGATCGGCAACCCCGGTGAGGACGCGCTGAAGGCGGCGCTGAACCCGACCAGCGAAGGCTGGATCTACTTCGTGGCGACCGACGGTGCCCACAAGACCGAGTTCGCCCGGACCCACGACGAATTCCTGAAGCTCAAGGAAAAGTTCAATGAGAGCTCGGGCAACTGACGCCCGCCGGGCCGCCGTGCTCGGTTCGCCCATCGCCCACTCCCTCTCCCCGGTGCTGCACCGCACCGCCTACGAGGAACTGGGCCTGACGGGCTGGTCGTACGACCGCTTCGAGGTGGACGAGGCCGCGCTGCCCGGCTTCCTGGCGGAGCTCGGTCCCGAGTGGGCCGGGCTGTCGCTGACGATGCCGCTCAAGCGCGCCGTGATCCCGCTGCTCGACGAGGTCAGCGGGACGGCGGCCTCGGTCGAGGCGGTCAACACCGTGGTGTTCACCGGGGACGGCCGCCGCGTCGGCGACAACACCGACATCCCCGGCATGATCGCCGCCCTGCGCGAACGCGGCATCGAACAGGTCGACTCGGCCGCGATCCTCGGCGCCGGCGCCACCGCCTCCTCCGCGCTGGCCGCGCTCGCCCGGATCTGCACCGGCGAGGTCGTCGCCTACGTCCGCAGCGAGACACGCGCCGCCGAGATGCGGCAGTGGGGCGAACGGCTCGACGTCGAGGTCCGCACCGCCGACTGGGCCGACGCCGAACGGGCCCTGCACGCACCGCTCGTGATCGCGACGACCCCGGCCGGCGCGACGGACGCGCTGTCCTCCGCCGTCCCGGAACGCCCCGCCACCCTCTTCGACGTGCTCTACGACCCCTGGCCCACTGCGCTCGCGGCGCGCTGGTCGGCCTACGGCGGCGCCGTCGTCAGCGGCCTCGACCTGCTCGTCCACCAGGCGGTGCTCCAGGTCGAGCAGATGACGGGGCGGGCCCCGGCACCGCTGGACGCCATGCGAAAAGCGGGCGAGCACGCCCTCGCCGAACGCTAAGATCCTCTCCGTTCCGCAGGGGGCGGAACGGGGAGGGGAACAACCGACCATGTCCGAAAGCGTGACCCTGGCGTCCTGGAAGACCCAGATCTTCGAGGCGGTGCTGGGGTTTCTGCCCTTCTGGCTCCAGATGACCATCATCGGTCTGATCCTGGCGCTGCTCGTGGCCTACTGGGGCGTCTCACTGAAGCGGAAGATCGCCCACCGCCGTGCCGTGCGCAGCGGCCGGCCGATCCACGCCGCCGCCCAGCACGGGCAGGGCCGGGGCGCCGACCACCTGGGCCAGTACGCCCAGCCGCAGCCGCAGCCCGCGCAGCAGAGCAGCGGTGCCGACTACCTGGGCCAGTACGCGCAGCCGCAGGCCAACGCGGGCGACGCCCAGCGCGGTTGACCACCCGCACGTGACGATGTGACCGGTGTGCACGAAGCTCGTGCACACCGGCTGAATCTCCTCGGCAGGCCATTGCGGGCGCGGCGGGCGCCTGGGGATCATCGCCCGATGACCCCACATTCCCGGCGGAGGTTCCTCACCTACCTGGTGGCCGCGCCCACCCTGGCCCTGGCCACCGAGACGGCCGTCGGCGGGGCGCGGGAGGCCGCGGCCGTGGTGCCCACCCCGCCCCAGCCCGCCGACCTGCTCGACATCGGCGACGTCCTGATCCTGGCCGGCGCCCCCACCGCGCACATGCTGGTGCTCACCGTCGACGAAGAAGGCACGGCCGAGCTGAGACTGCCGCGCATGGAGTGCGGCCAGGGACTCACCACCGCGGTGGCCATGCTCGTCGCCGAAGAACTCGACACACCGCTCGACCGGGTCCGCGTCACCCTCGAAGACGCCCGCCCCGAGCTGCTGTTCAACCAGATGACCGGCGCCTCCAACGCCGTCCGCTCGCTCTACGACCCGGTCCGGCGCACCGCCGCCACCGCACGCGCCCGACTCGTCGCCGCCGCGGCCCGGCGCTGGAACACCGACGCCGGCACCCTCACCGTCCGCGACGGTGTCGTCCACTCGCCCGACGGGCACAGCGTCGGATACGGCGACCTCACCGCGGACGCCGCCTCCCGGGACCTGGCCACCGGCACCGCGACGCCCAAGCCGGAGTCCGAGCACACCCTCGTCGGCACCCCCACGAACCGCGTCGACGCCCGCGCGATGGTCACCGGCAGGCTGGCCTACGCCGTCGACCTCGACGTCCCCGGCGCCAAGCCCTGCGTGCTGCGCCGCCCGCCCACCCTCAACGGCACCGTCGAGTCCGTGCGCAACGCGGCCGCCGTGCGCGCCATGCCGGGCGTCCTCGACGTGGTGACCGTGGACACCGGTGTCGCCGTCGTCGCCGAGACCTTCGGGCAGGCCATCACCGCCAAGGACGCCCTCGACGTCGACTGGGGACCCGGCACCGTCGACGACCTCTCCGACGACGACATCAGGGCCCGGCTCAGGGCCGCCGTACCCGCCCTGCCGCTGCCGGGGCTGTCGGCCGCCGTGGTCGACGCCGAGTTCGACTTCGCCTTCGTCAGCCACGCCCCGCTCGAACCCAACTCGGCCGTCGCCGACGTGCGCGACGACCGCGCCGAGATCTGGTCGGGGCTCAAGACGCCGATCGCCGCCCAGCGGGCCGTCGCCGAGGCCGTCGGACTCCCGCTGGACAAGGTCACCGTCCACGTCACCCAGTCCGGTGGCTCCTTCGGCCGGCGCCTCTTCCACGACGGCGCCGTGGAGGCAGCGAAGGTGTCCAAGAAGGCCGGCAGGCCCGTACGCCTGATGTGGACCCGCACCGACGACATGCGGCACGGCCGGATGCGCCCCGCCACCCACCACCGCATCCGCGCCACCCACCTGCTCGGCGAGGTCCTCACCTTCACCCACCGGGTGGCCGCCGTGCGCACCGACTTCGGGCACGGCATGGGCGACGTCCTCACGTCCTTCGCCGCCGAACTCCCCGACGGCCTCGCCAACAAGACCGTCGCGCAGTCCGAGTTCCTGCTCACCGTGAAGTCCCCCTACAACTTCGGCGTCACCTCGCACTCCCTCACCGAGATCCCGCTGAAGATGCCCACCGGCTCCTGGCGCTCGGTGTACTCGGCCACCAGCCGCGGCGCCGAGGAGATCGTCGTCGACGAACTGGCGCGGCGGCTCGGCGCGGACTCCGTCGCCTTCCGGCGCCGCCACCTGCGCACCGACCGGCAGCGCGCCGTCCTCGACAAGGCGGCCCGCGAGGGGGAGTGGGGGCGTGACATGCCCGCCGGGCACGCCCAGGGCATCGGTTTCCACGACGAGTACAAGTCCTGCACGGCCTGCCTCGTCGAGATCGACGCCACGGACCCCGCCGACCCGCGCGTCGTCCGGGCCGTCATCGCCGTGGACGTCGGCCGGGTCGTCAATCCGCGCGGCCTGGAGGCGCAGATGCTCGGCGGCCTCACCGACGCCATCGCCACCACCCTGCGCGCCGGTCTGCACATCGAGCGCGGCCTGCCACTGGAGGGCAGCTACTCGCAGTTCCACTACGCGCGGCAGAAGGACAGCCCTCTCGACGCCCGGGTCTTCGTCATGCCCGGCACCGGCGAGCCCGGCGGCGCGGGCGAGCTGGGCCTGCCCGCCGCGGTCGGCGCCGTCGCGGGCGCCTACGCGCGGGCCACCGGGACCCGGCCGCGCCGCTTCCCGGTCAACTTCGACGTCGACTTCGAACCCTTCCCGCGCTGAGGAGCCCGCACCGTCATGCCGTCCCACACCTTCACCGTGAACGGGGAGACCGTCACCGTCGACGCCCCCGACGACCTGCCCCTGCTGTGGGTGCTGCGCGACCTGCTCGGCATCCGCGGCCCCAAGTACGGCTGCGGCATCAACGTCTGCAAGGCCTGCACCAGCCACCTCGACGGCGAGGCCGTCAACCCGTGCGTCGTCCCGGTCGCCGAGGCCGCGGGCCGCGAGGTCACCACCATCGAGGGCCTCGCCGACGGCGACACCCTGCACCCCGTCCAGGAGGCCTGGCTGGAGACCGACGTCGCGCAGTGCGGCTACTGCCAGCCCGGCCAGATCATGGCCGCCGTCGCCCTGCTCAAGCGCACCCGCAACCCCACCGACGCCGACATCGACGAGATCGCGAACGTCTGCCGCTGCGGCACCTACGTCCGCATCCGCGAGGCGATCAAGGCGGCCGCCGCCCGTATGCCCTGACCCGGCGGCCCGTCCGCCAGATGGACCGGCGGCCTGGCAGCGCCACCGGACGTGGGAGGATCGGAGGTGGCGGGCCGGGACCGCGCACCCGGTCGAGCCGTCGCCGTGCGCGAGGTCACGCGCACGTACGGGCAGTACTACCGGGGCGCGAGCACTGAGGAGCACCGTTGAGCAGGTTGCGCTGGCTGACCGCGGGGGAGTCCCACGGTCCCGCACTTGTCGCGACGCTGGAGGGCCTTCCCGCCGGCGTGCCGATCACCACGGAGATGGTGGCGGACCACTTGGCGAGGCGCCGGCTGGGCTACGGGCGCGGTGCGCGGATGAAGTTCGAGCGGGACGAGGTCACCTTCCTCGGCGGTGTCCGGCACGGCCTGACCCTGGGTTCCCCGGTCGCGGTCATGGTCGGCAACACCGAGTGGCCGAAGTGGGAGCAGGTGATGGCGGCCGACCCGGTCGACCCCGAGATCCTGGCCGGCCTCGCGCGCAACGCGCCGCTGACCCGTCCCCGCCCCGGTCACGCGGATCTGGCGGGCATGCAGAAGTACGGCTTCGACGAGGCCCGCCCGGTCCTGGAACGCGCCTCCGCCCGCGAGACCGCGGCCCGCGTGGCGCTGGGCGCGGTGGCACGGTCCTACTTGAAGGAGACGGCCGGCATCGAGATCGTCTCGCACGTCGTGGAACTGGCCGCGGCCAAGGCCCCCTACGGTGTCTACCCCACCCCGGGGGACGTGGAGCGGCTGGACGCGGACCCGGTGCGGTGTCTGGACCAGGACGCGTCGAAGGCGATGGTCGCGGAGATCGACCAGGCCCACAAGGACGGCGACACCCTCGGCGGCGTCGTCGAGGTCCTCGCCTACGGCGTCCCGGTCGGCCTCGGTTCCCACGTGCACTGGGACCGGCGCCTGGACGCCCGGCTGGCCGCCGCGCTGATGGGCATCCAGGCGATCAAGGGCGTCGAGGTCGGTGACGGCTTCGACCTGGCGCGGGTGCCGGGCTCCAAGGCGCACGACGAGATCCTCACCACCGACGAGGGCATCAAGCGCGCCACCGGCCGCTCGGGCGGCACCGAAGGCGGGCTGACCACCGGTGAGCTGCTGCGGGTGCGTGCGGCGATGAAGCCGATCGCGACCGTGCCGCGCGCGCTGCGGACGGTGGACGTGGTCACCGGCGAGGCCGCGCAGGCCCACCACCAGCGCTCCGACGTGTGCGCCGTCCCGGCGGCCGGGATCGTGGCGGAGGCGATGGTGGCGCTGGTGCTGGCGGACGCGGTGGCGGAGAAGTTCGGCGGCGACTCGGTCGTGGAGACGCGCCGCAACGTCACGTCGTACCTCGAGAACCTGGCCGTCCGGTGAGCCCGGCACCGCTGGTCGTGCTGGTCGGCCCGATGGGGGTGGGCAAGTCCACCGTCGGCCGGCTCCTCGCGGACCGTCTCGGCGTCGCCTACCGCGACACCGACGACGACATCGTGACCGCCCAGGGCAGGGCCATCGCCGACATCTTCGTCGACGACGGCGAACCCGCCTTCCGCGCCATCGAGAAGCAGGCGGTGCACCAGGCCCTCGCCGAACACGACGGCGTCCTCGCGCTGGGCGGCGGCGCGATCCTCGACGCCGACACCCGCGCGCTCCTCGCGGGCCACCGGGTCGTGTACCTCTCGATGGACGTCGAGGAGGCGGTCAGGCGCACCGGCCTGAACGCGGCCCGGCCCCTGCTCGCCGTGAACCCGCGCAAGCAGTGGCGCGAGTTGATGGAGGCACGCCGCCACCTCTACGAAGAGGTCGCCACCACGGTCGTCCCCACCGACGGCCGCACACCCGAAGAGGTCACCCAAGCCGCCCTGGACGCACTGGAGTTGAAGGAAGCATGAGCGAGGCAGTCACCCGGATCCAGGTCGGCGGCACGGCGGGCACCGACCCGTACGAGGTCCTGGTGGGCCGCCGGCTCCTGGGCGAACTGGCGGGACTGATCGGCCCGAAGGCCAAGAAGGTCGCGATCGTGCACCCGGAGGCACTGGCCGAGACGGGCGACGCCCTCCGCGCCGACCTGACCGGACAGGGCTACGAGGCGGTCGCCATCCAGGTGCCGAACGCGGAGGAGGCCAAGACGGCCGAGGTCGCGGCGTACTGCTGGAAGGCGCTCGGCCAGTCCGGCTTCACGCGCACCGACGTCATCGTCGGCGTCGGCGGCGGAGCCACCACGGACCTGGCCGGTTTCGTGGCGGCGACCTGGCTGCGCGGGGTGCGCTGGATCGCGATCCCGACGACCGTGCTGGCCATGGTGGACGCCGCGGTCGGCGGCAAGACCGGCATCAACACCGCCGAGGGCAAGAACCTGGTGGGCGCCTTCCACCCGCCCGCGGGCGTGCTGTGCGACCTGGCCGCGCTGGACTCGCTCCCGGTCAACGACTACGTCTCCGGCCTCGCCGAGGTCATCAAGGCGGGCTTCATCGCCGACCCGGCCATCCTGGACCTCATCGAGTCCGACCCCGAGGCCGCCCGCACCCCGGCCGGCCCGCACACCGCGGAACTCATCGAGCGTTCCATCCGGGTCAAGGCCGACGTGGTCTCCTCGGACCTCAAGGAATCCGGCCTGCGGGAGATCCTCAACTACGGCCACACCCTCGGCCACGCCATCGAGAAGAACGAGCGCTACAAGTGGCGGCACGGCGCCGCCGTGTCCGTCGGCATGCACTTCGCCGCCGAACTGGGCCGCCTCGCGGGGCGCCTGGACGACGCCACCGCCGACCGCCACCGCACCATCCTCGAATCCGTCGGGCTCCCCCTCCACTACCGCTACGACCAGTGGCCCAAGCTCGTGGAGAACATGAAGGTCGACAAGAAGTCCCGCGGCGACCTGCTGCGCTTCATCGTCCTGGACGGCCTCGCCAAGCCCACCGTCCTCGAAGGACCCGACCCGGCCGTCCTCCTCGCCGCCTACGGCGAAGTGGGCGAGTAGCTCCCCGAAAGACGCCTTCCGCCCGATTCGCTTCCCGCACCGGGCACTTGGCGCCGCCCCCGGCCGTTCACCAAACGACGGCCGGGGGCGGTACCGTTCGGTAGCACGCGGGTCTTCCCCCGCCGTCAGCGTCGAGATCGCCTGTACGAGACGGAGTGGCACCGGATGCAGCACGCAGTGGGTTCTCCGCTGCCGCCGCCCCACCAGCCGGGGCACGGACCGGCCGCCGGCTGGGCGCCGGCCGCACACCACCCGGGCCAGGGCCCCGCCCCCGCGCCGCCGGGCTTCACGGGAGCACCTCCGGTACCGCCCGCACCGCACCCGCCGATGCCCCCCGCCCCGGACACCACGGGCCACGTACCGCTGCCCCCGGGCGGCCCGGTCGCCATGCCGAGCCCACCACCGGCTCACACGGCGCCCGACCCCACCACCACGACCATCGCGGTGCTCCTCATAGGCCCGGCGGGCGCCGGCAAGACGAGCGTCGCCAAGTACTGGGCGGACCACCGCCGCGTCCCCACCGCCCACATCAGCCTCGACGACGTCCGCGAATGGGTCCGCTCGGGCTTCGCCGACCCGCAGTCCGGCTGGAACGACAACTCGGAGGCCCAGTACCGCCTGGCCCGCCGCACCTGCGGCTTCGCCGCGCGGAACTTCCTGGCCAACGGCATCTCGTGCATTCTCGACGACGCGGTCTTCCCCGACCGCCCGGTCGTCGGCCTCGGCGGCTGGAAACGCCACGTGGGCCCCGGCCTGCTCCCGGTCGTCCTCCTCCCGGGCCTGGACATCGTCCTGGAACGCAACGCGGAACGCTCGGGCAACCGGCGGCTCACGGACGAGGAGGTCGCCCGCATCCACGGCCGTATGGCCGGCTGGTACGGCTCGGGCCTCCCCATCATCGACAACTCCCAGCTGGACATCCCGGAAACGGCGCGAGTCCTGGACGAAATCCTGACCCGCTCCATAGCGAGCCCACCCCAGTGGTGAACGCGCCCACCTGAACCGGCGCTGACGGAGTGCCGCTGAGCCCCGCGGCACGACTGCCCGCAGCCATGTCGGCACGAGATGGGCGGGAGAGCCGCGATCCGGCGGGAGTGGGGCGTGGGGGTGTGGCGGCAGTCCGCCGCTTAGCCGGTCACCACCGCCGGTTGCCGTGAAGGCGGGCGTAAGGGCCCGACCCGCGGCGGACTCCGCCACACCCCACGCCCCCGACACCACGACGCACCCGACCGCGGCGTCACGCCAGCCACACCCACAGCCGCGCACCACCACGCAACCGCACCACCACGCAACCGCACCACCACACCGCCCCGCGACCGCACCACCACGCAACCGCCCCGCCGGCCCAGCGGCCGGCGCCCCGCGCAAACGGCCCCACCCAACCGGCAACATCCCCCCACCCCTCGTACGCTCGCCTCATGCCAGAGGTGTACGCGGACCGCCGAACCCGCCTACGGGAACGCTGCAACGCGGGCGGCAGCGCGGCGGCGCTCGTCTCCCGCCCCGCCAACGTGCGCTACCTCGCGGGCGCCGCCCCCCACGGCGCGGTCCTGCTCCTGGGCGCCACCGCCACGGACGACCTCCTGATCTGCGCCGACCCCCCTGACGCCCACCCCGCCCGACCTCCCGGCCCCAACGGCGGCCCCGGCACCTCCCTCCCCGACGACACCCTCCCCGTCCGCACCCTCAGCACCCTCACCACGCGCACCAGCACCACGACCACCACCACGACCGCCCCCGACCCCGCCACCGCAGCAGCCCGGGCGGCCGCGGAGCAGGGCGCCGACTCCCTGGCCGTGGAGGAACACCACCTCACCGTCGCCCGCCACCGCGGCATCCGCACGGCCGCCCCCCACCTCCGCCTCGCCGACCTCGGCGGCGCCGTGGAGCAGCTGAGGGTCGTCAAGGACGAGGAAGAGATCTCCTGCCTCCGCGTCGGCGCGGAGATCGCCGACCAGGCCCTCGGCGAACTCCTCGAGTCGATCCTCGTCGGCCGCACCGAACGCCACCTCGCGCTCGAACTGGAACGCCGCCTCGTGGACCACGGCGCCGACGGCCCCGCGTTCCCCACCTCCGTCGCCACCGGCCCGCACGCCGGCCGCCGGGGCCACCGCCCCACGGACCGCCGCGTGGAGGAGGGCGACTTCCTCTCCGTCTGCCTCGGCGCCACCTACCGCGGCTACCGCTGCGAGATCGGCCGCACGTTCGTGATCGGCACCAGCCCCGCGGACTGGCAGATCGAGCTGTACGACCTGGTCTTCGCCGCGCAGCGCGCCGGCCGCGAGAGCCTCGTCCCGGGCGCCGCCTACCGCGACGTGGACCGCGCCGCACGCCACGTACTGGATTCCGCCGGCTACGCCCAGGCGCTCCCGGCGCTCACCGGACACGGCGTCGGACTCGAAATCGACGAGGACCCTCAATTGGCCCCCGCGGCCATGGGTAAACTGGACGCTTGCGTGCCGGTCACCGTCGAGCCGGGGGTCCACCTCCCGGGCAGGGGCGGCGTCCGGATCGATGACACGCTCGTCGTGCGCCCCGAGGCGGACGGCGGACCCGAGCTACTCACCATCACGACCAAGGAGCTGCTCGCGCTGTAGCGGCACAGCCGCGGCGCCTGCCCCGGGGTCGTCCACGTCAGTCCAGGAGATTCCGCAACCGTGGCTTCCACGAACGACCTCAAGAACGGCATGGTGCTCAAGCTCGAAGGCGGCCAGCTCTGGTCCGTCGTCGAGTTCC
This sequence comes from Streptomyces sp. NPDC037054, assembly GCF_055606745.1. NCBI lineage: Bacteria > Bacillati > Actinomycetota > Actinomycetes > Kitasatosporales > Streptomycetaceae > Streptomyces > Streptomyces sp. NPDC037054. Next base: position 186,904 of record NZ_JBVJSJ010000010.1, read on the forward strand.
AGCACGTCAAGCCCGGCAAGGGCCCGGCCTTCGTGCGCACCAAGCTCAAGAACGTGCTTTCCGGCAAGGTCGTCGACAAGACCTTCAACGCCGGCGTCAAGGTCGAAACGGCCACCGTCGACAAGCGCGACATGCAGTTCTCCTACATGGACGGCGACTACTTCGTCTTCATGGACATGGAGACCTACGACCAGCTCATGGTCGACCGCAAGGCCGTCGGCGACGCCGCCAACTTCCTCGTGGAGGGCTTCACGGCCACCGTCGCCCAGCACGAGGGCGAGGTGCTCTTCGTGGAGCTCCCGGCCGCCGTCGAGCTGACGATCCAGGAGACCGAGCCGGGCGTCCAGGGCGACCGCTCCACCGGCGGCACCAAGCCGGCCACGCTGGAGACCGGTCACCAGATCCAGGTCCCGCTCTTCATCACCACCGGTGAGAAGATCAAGGTCGACACCCGCACGAGCGACTACCTCGGCCGGGTGAACAGCTAACCGTGGCTGCCCGCAACACGGCCCGCAAGCGTGCCTTCCAGATCCTCTTCGAGGGCGACCAGCGCGGCGCCGACGTCCTGACGGTCCTCGCGGACTGGATCCGGCACTCCCGGACCGACACCCGGCAGCCGCCGGTGAGCGAGTACACGATGCAGCTGGTCGAGGGCTACGCGGAACACGCGAAGCGCATCGACGAGCTGATCGCGCAGTACTCGGTCGGCTGGACGCTCGACCGCATGCCGGTCGTGGACCGCAACATCCTGCGGCTCGGTGCCTACGAGCTGATCTGGGCCGACGAGACCCCGGACGCCGTCGTCCTCGACGAGATGGTGCAGCTGGCGAAGGAGTTCTCCACGGACGAGTCGCCCTCGTTCGTCAACGGCCTGCTCGGCCGTCTGAAGGAACTGAAGCCGTCCCTGCGCCGCGACGAGGCGTAACAGGCAGCGAAACGCCGAAGGGCCCGCAGCGATCCCGCTGCGGGCCCTTCGGCGTTCGTCCCGGGCCCCGCGCCCGGAGGTACGTTTCTGCTGATACCTCGGACGCTCTCGACCCGTGGAGCGGTCAGCTCTCCTCGTGGGCCACCGCGCGACGCGCGTCGGCGTCCAGCACACCCCAGCTGATCAGCTGCTCGGTGAGGACCGAGGGCGACTGGTCGTAGATGACGGCGAGGGTGCGCAGGTCGTCCTGGCGGATCGACAGCACCTTGCCGTTGTAGTCACCGCGCTGCGACTGGATCGTGGCCGCGTACCGCTGCAGCGGGCCCGCCTTCTCGGCCGGCACCGTGGCCAGGCGCTCCAGGTCCAGGACCAGCTTCGGCGGCGGCTCGGCCGCACCACCGGGCGTCGTGCCCGGAAGCAGTTCCTGCACGGGCACGCCGTAGAAATCCGCGAGCTCGGCGAGGCGCTGCACGGTCACGGCACGGTCGCCGCGCTCGTACGAACCGACCACGACGGCCTTCCAGCGTCCCTGGGACTTCTCCTCGACACCGTGGAGGGAAAGGCCCTGCTGGGTGCGGATCGCCCGGAGCTTGGCCCCGAGCTGTTTGGCGTATTCGCTGGACATATAGCTCCCCGGCACTGTGTCAACGCGGCCTGACTCTGATCCGTGCCGCGCGGCTGGTAACTCACTGTGAGGTTACGCAGCGTTACTCTCCCGCGTCAAGCCGAATGGTCCGCACCGACTCTTCCGTGCGAGCGGCGCCCGATTGCGCCGAACGAGTGAGGCCGGGGGCCGGTCAAGGCGTGTCGTGGGCGCCTGCTACCGTTGAGAACGCAATTCCGACGTCCTTTAAGGTCCGTCCCGTGAGGCGGAGAAGGAGGTCCGTTTCCCATGGACACGCAGGACACGCAGTCCGATGCGCGGCCCGTTCTCGAAGGCCCCGACATCGCGCGGGTACTGACCCGCATCGCCCACGAGATCGTCGAGCGCGCAAAAGGCGCGGACGACGTGGTGCTCCTCGGCATTCCGACCCGCGGCGTCTTCCTCGCCCAGCGGCTCGCCGCCAAGCTCGAGCAGATCACCGAACGCAAGGTGCCGGTCGGCTCGCTCGACATCACCATGTACCGCGACGACCTGCGCATGCACCCGCCGCGTGCGCTGGCCCGCACCGAGATCCCCGGTGACGGCATCGACGGCCGCCTGGTCGTCCTCGTGGACGACGTGCTCTTCTCCGGCCGCACCATCCGCGCCGCCCTCGACGCCCTGAACGACATCGGGCGCCCGCGCGCGGTGCAGCTCGCCGTCCTGGTCGACCGCGGCCACCGCGAACTGCCGATCCGTGCCGACTACGTCGGCAAGAACCTCCCCACGTCGCTGCGGGAGACGGTCAAGGTCCAGCTCGCCGAGGAGGACGGTCGCGACACCGTGCTGCTCGGTGCCAAGCCGGCCGCCCCGGGCGCGCACCAGTAGGACACCGGCGTACGCCGACGGCGTACGTCCGCCCAGCCGCGCCCCCGCCTGCCCGAATTCTCCCGAATGAACTGCCTTACGGAGCCTGACAGATGCAGCGTCATCTCATCTCGGCCGCCGACCTCTCCCGCGACGACGCCGTCCTGATCCTCGACACCGCCGAGGAGATGGCCCGGGTCGCCGACCGGCCGATCAAGAAGCTGCCGACCCTGCGCGGCCGCACCGTCGTGAACCTCTTCTTCGAGGACTCCACCCGCACCCGGATCTCCTTCGAGGCCGCCGAGAAGCGGCTGTCCGCGGACGTCATCAACTTCTCCGCCAAGGGCTCCTCGGTGTCCAAGGGCGAGTCCCTGAAGGACACCGCCCAGACCCTGGAGGCCATGGGCGTCGACGCCGTCGTCATCCGGCACGGCGCCTCCGGAGCCCCCTACCGCCTCGCCAACTCCGGCTGGATCGACGCCGCCGTGATCAACGCGGGCGACGGCACCCACCAGCACCCCACCCAGGCCCTGCTGGACGCCTTCACCATGCGCCGCCGGCTCGTCGGCCGCGACGCCGGGCTCGGCCAGGACCTCTCCGGCAGGCGTATCACGATCGTCGGCGACGTCCTGCACAGCCGCGTCGCCCGCTCCAACGTCGACCTGCTGAACACACTCGGCGCCGAGGTCACCCTCGTCGCCCCGCCCACCCTCGTGCCGGTCGGCGTCGAGACCTGGCCCTGCGAGGTGTCGTACGACCTCGACAGCACCCTGATGAAGTCCGACGCCGTGATGATGCTGCGCGTCCAGCGCGAGCGCATGAACGCCGCCTTCTTCCCGACCGAGCGCGAGTACTCGCGTCGCTACGGCCTCGACGGCGACCGCATGGCGAAGATGCCGGAGCACGCCATCGTCATGCACCCCGGCCCCATGGTCCGCGGCATGGAGATCACCGCCGAGGTCGCCGACTCCGACCGCTGCACGGTCGTCGAACAGGTCGCCAACGGCGTCTCCATCCGGATGGCCGTCCTGTACCTGCTGCTGGGCGGCAACGAGCCCGCCGTCACCCACACCCGTACCGAGGAGAAGTAAGAACGATGAGCAAGACCCTGATCCGTGGTGCGAAGGTGCTCGGCGGCGAGCCGCAGGACGTCCTGATCGACGGCGAGACGATCGCCGAAGTGGGCACCGGCCTGTCCGCCGAGGGTGCCGAGGTCGTCGAGGCCGACGGCAAGGTGCTCCTGCCGGGCCTGGTCGACCTGCACACCCACCTGCGCGAGCCCGGCCGCGAGGACTCCGAGACCGTCCTGACCGGTACCCGCTCCGCCGCCTCCGGCGGCTACACCGTTGTGTTCGCCATGGCCAACACCTTCCCCGTCGCCGACACCGCCGGCGTCGTCGAGCAGGTCTGGCGGCTCGGCAAGGAGCACGGCTACTGCGACGTGCGGCCCGTCGGCGCCGTCACCGTCGGCCTGGAGGGCAGGAAGCTCGCCGAGCTGGGCGCCATGCACGAGTCGGCGGCCGGCGTCACCGTCTTCTCCGACGACGGCAAGTGCGTCCACGACGCCGTGATCATGCGCCGCGCCCTGGAGTACGTGAAGGCCTTCGGCGGCGTCGTCGCCCAGCACGCCCAGGAGCCGCGGCTGACCGAGGGCGCCGAGATGAACGAGGGCGTCGTCTCCGCCGAACTCGGCCTCGGCGGCTGGCCCGCGGTCGCCGAGGAGGCGATCATCGCCCGCGACGTGCTGCTCGCCGAGCACGTCGGCTCCCGCGTCCACATCTGCCACCTGTCGACCGCCGGGTCCGTCGAGATCGTCCGCTGGGCCAAGTCCCGCGGCATCGACGTCACCGCCGAGGTCACCCCGCACCACCTCCTGCTCACCGAGGAACTGGTCCGGACGTACAACCCCGTCTACAAGGTCAACCCGCCGCTGCGCACCGAGCGTGACGTGATGGCGCTGCGCGAGGCGCTCGCCGACGGCACGATCGACATCGTCGCCACCGACCACGCCCCGCACCCGCACGAGGACAAGGACTGCGAGTGGGCCGCCGCCGCCATGGGCATGGTCGGCCTGGAGACCGCGCTGTCGGTGGTCCAGGAGACGATGGTGGAAACCGGCCTGCTCGACTGGGCGCAGGTCGCCGACCGCATGTCCGTCAAGCCCGCCCTGATCGGCCGCGCCGAGGGCCACGGCCGGCCCGTCTCGGCAGGTGAGCCCGCCAACCTCACGCTGGTGGACACCGCATACCGTGGGTCGGTGGACCCCGCGGGCTTCGCCTCGCGCAGCCGCAACACGCCGTACGAGGGCCGCGAGCTGCCGGGCCGTGTGACCCACACGTGGCTGCGGGGCAAGGCCACGCTCGTCGACGGGAAGCTCACGTGACACCTCTGATCCTGCTGGCCGCCGAGAAGAAATCGGCGGAAGTGACCGACTGGGCCGCCCGCATCGGCTGGGTCGTCGGCCTCGCCCTCTTCGTCGCGCTCGTCTACTGGCTGATGCGCGAGGGCTGGAAGTGGCGCGGCACCCTCCAGAGCGACCTTCCGGAGCTGCCCGCCGCGCCGGACGGCCCCGGCCCGGCGAAACTGACCCTGAGCGGCCGGTACCACGGCTCCACCACCGCCGGGCAGTGGCTCGACCGCATCGTCGCCCACGGCCTGGGCACCCGCAGCCGTGCCGAGCTCACCCTCACGGACGCGGGACTGGACGTCGTACGCCCCGGCGCGAACGACTTCTTCATCCCCAGGGCGGCGCTGCGCGAGGCCCGGCTCGACAAGGGCATCGCCGGCAAGGTCCTGACCGAGGGCGGACTGCTCGTCGTCACCTGGGCGCACGGCGACAAGCTGCTCGACTCCGGGTTCCGCTCGGACCGCGCGGCCGAGCACCACGCGTGGGTCGACGCCCTCAACTCCATGATCGAAACCAACAGCACGGAAGGCGCCGAACGATGACGACCTCCACCAGGGGAACCAGGGTTCCCGCCGTACTCGTCCTGGAGGACGGCCGGATCTTCCGCGGCCGCGCCTACGGGGCCGTGGGGGAGACGTTCGGCGAGGCCGTGTTCTCCACCGGCATGACCGGCTACCAGGAGACCCTCACCGACCCGTCGTACCACCGCCAGGTCGTCGTGATGACCGCCCCGCACGTCGGCAACACCGGCGTCAACGACGAGGACCCCGAGTCGAAGCGCATCTGGGTCGCGGGATACGTGGTGCGCGACCCCGCGCGCGTGCCGTCCAACTGGCGCTCCCGCCGCTCCCTCGACGAGGAGCTGGCCGCGCAGGGCGTCGTCGGCATCAGCGGCATCGACACCCGCGCCCTGACCCGGCACCTGCGCGAGCGCGGCGCCATGCGCGTCGGCATCTTCTCCGGCCACGCGCTGCCCGACGAGGGCACCATGCTCGCCGAGGTCCGCCAGGCCCCCGAGATGACGGGCGCGAACCTCTCCGCCGAGGTCGCCACCACCGAGCCGTACGTCGTCCCCGCGATCGGCGAGAAGAAGTTCACCGTCGCCGCCGTCGACCTCGGCATCAAGGGCATGACCCCGCACCGCATGGCCGAGCGCGGCATCGAGGTGCACGTGCTGCCCGCCACGGCCACCGTCGAGGACGTCTACGCCGTGAACCCCGACGGCGTGTTCTTCTCCAACGGCCCCGGCGACCCCGCCACCGCCGACCACCCCGTCTCCGTGATGCGGGGCGTCCTGGAGCGCGGCACCCCGCTGTTCGGCATCTGCTTCGGCAACCAGATCCTGGGCCGCGCCCTCGGCTTCGGCACCTTCAAGCTGAAGTACGGCCACCGCGGCATCAACCAGCCCGTGCAGGACCGCACGACCGGCAAGGTCGAGGTCACCGCGCACAACCACGGATTCGCCGTCGACGCCCCGCTCGACAAGGTGTCCGACACCCCCTACGGCCGCGCCGAGGTCTCCCACGTCTGCCTCAACGACAACGTGGTGGAGGGCCTCCAGCTCCTCGACAAGCCGGCCTTCAGCGTCCAGTACCACCCCGAAGCGGCAGCCGGCCCGCACGACGCCGCCTACCTGTTCGACCGCTTCGTGAAGCTCATGGAGGGCCAGCGTGCCTAAGCGCACCGATATCCAGTCCGTCCTGGTCATCGGCTCCGGCCCGATCGTCATCGGCCAGGCCGCCGAGTTCGACTACTCCGGCACCCAGGCGTGCCGCGTGCTCAAGGCCGAGGGCCTGCGCGTCGTCCTGGTGAACTCCAACCCGGCGACGATCATGACCGACCCGGAGATCGCCGACGCCACCTACGTCGAGCCGATCACCCCCGAGTTCGTCGAGAAGATCATCGCCAAGGAGCGCCCCGACGCCCTGCTGCCCACCCTGGGCGGCCAGACGGCCCTCAACACCGCGATCTCCCTGCACGAGAACGGCGTCCTCGACAAGTACGGCGTCGAGCTGATCGGCGCCAACGTCGAGGCGATCCACAAGGGCGAGGACCGCGACCAGTTCAAGGAGGTCGTGGAGGCCGTCCGCGCCAAGATCGGGCACGGCGAGTCCGCCCGCTCCTACATCTGCCACACCATGGACGACGTCCTGCGCGGCGTCGAGGAGCTCGGCGGCTACCCGGTCGTGGTCCGCCCCTCCTTCACGATGGGCGGCGCCGGCTCCGGCTTCGCGCACGACGAGGAGGAGCTGCGCCGCATCGCCGGACAGGGCCTCACGCTCTCCCCGACCACCGAGGTGCTCCTGGAGGAGTCCATCCTCGGCTGGAAGGAGTACGAGCTGGAGCTGATGCGCGACAAGAACGACAACGTCGTGGTCGTCTGCTCCATCGAGAACTTCGACCCGATGGGCGTGCACACCGGCGACTCCATCACCGTCGCCCCCGCGATGACGCTCACCGACCGCGAGTACCAGATCCTGCGCGACATCGGCATCGCCGTGATCCGCGAGGTCGGCGTCGACACCGGCGGCTGCAACATCCAGTTCGCGGTCAACCCCGAGGACGGCCGGGTCATCGTCATCGAGATGAACCCGCGCGTGTCCCGCTCCTCCGCGCTCGCCTCCAAGGCCACCGGCTTCCCGATCGCGAAGATCGCCGCCAAGCTCGCCGTCGGCTACACCCTGGACGAGATCCCGAACGACATCACGCGCGAGACCCCGGCCTCCTTCGAGCCGACCCTCGACTACGTGGTCGTGAAGGCGCCGCGCTTCGCCTTCGAGAAGTTCCCGCAGGCCGACTCCACGCTGACCACCACCATGAAGTCGGTCGGCGAGGCCATGGCCATCGGCCGCAACTTCACCGAGGCCTTCCAGAAGGCGCTGCGCTCGCTGGAGAAGAAGGGCAGCCAGTTCACCTTCGTCGGCGAGCCCGGCGACAAGACCGAGTTGCTCGAGCAGGCGGTCCGCCCGACCGACGGACGCATCAACACCGTCATGCAGGCCATCCGCGCCGGCGCCACCCCGGAGGAGGTCTTCGCGTACACGAAGATCGACCCCTGGTTCGTCGACCAGCTCTTCCTCATCAAGGAGATCGCCGACGAGCTCGCCGAGGCGCCCGAGCTGACCCGCGAGCTGCTCGCCGAGGCCAAGCGGCACGGCTTCTCCGACCAGCAGATCGGCGAGATCCGCGGCCTGCGCGAGGACGTCGTCCGCGAGGTCCGGCACGCGCTCGGCATCCGCCCGGTCTACAAGACGGTCGACACCTGCGCCGCCGAGTTCGCCGCGAAGACGCCGTACTTCTACTCGTCCTACGACGAGGAGACCGAGGTCGCCCCGCGCGAGAAGCCCGCGGTGATCATCCTGGGCTCCGGCCCCAACCGCATCGGCCAGGGCATCGAGTTCGACTACTCCTGCGTCCACGCCTCGTTCGCGCTGAGCGACGCCGGCTACGAGACCGTGATGGTCAACTGCAACCCGGAGACCGTCTCCACGGACTACGACACCTCCGACCGCCTGTACTTCGAGCCGCTGACGCTGGAGGACGTGCTGGAGATCGTCCACGCCGAGCAGCAGGCCGGGCCCGTCGCGGGCGTCGTCGTGCAGCTCGGCGGGCAGACCCCGCTCGGCCTGTCGCAGGCGCTCAAGGACAACGGCGTGCCCATCGTCGGCACCTCCCCGGAGGCCATCCACGCCGCCGAGGACCGCGGCGCCTTCGGCCGCGTCCTCGCCGAGGCCGGCCTGCCCGCCCCCAAGCACGGCACCGCCACCACCTTCGCCGAGGCCAAGGCCATCGCCGACGAGATCGGCTACCCGGTCCTCGTCCGCCCGTCCTACGTGCTCGGCGGACGCGGCATGGAGATCGTCTACGACGAGAACCGTCTGGAGGCGTACATCGCCGAGTCGACCGAGATCAGCCCCTCGCGGCCGGTCCTCGTCGACCGCTTCCTGGACGACGCCATCGAGATCGACGTCGACGCCCTGTACGACGGCGAGGAGCTGTACCTCGGCGGCGTCATGGAGCACATCGAGGAGGCCGGCATCCACTCCGGCGACTCGGCGTGCGCCCTGCCCCCCATCACCCTGGGCGGCTTCGACATCAAGCGGCTGCGCGCCTCCACCGAGGGCATCGCGCGGGGCGTCGGCGTGCGCGGCCTGATCAACATCCAGTTCGCGCTGGCCGGCGACATCCTCTACGTCCTGGAGGCCAACCCGCGCGCCTCGCGCACCGTCCCCTTCACCTCGAAGGCGACCGCGGTGCCGCTCGCCAAGGCCGCCGCCCGCATCTCGCTGGGCGCGACCATCGCCGAGCTGCGCGCCGAGGGCCTGCTGCCGGCCACCGGCGACGGCGGCGAACTGCCGCTCGACGCGCCGATCTCCGTCAAGGAGGCCGTCATGCCGTGGTCGCGGTTCCGCGACATCCACGGCCGCGGCGTCGACACCGTCCTCGGCCCGGAGATGCGCTCCACCGGCGAGGTCATGGGCATCGACTCCGTCTTCGGCACGGCGTACGCCAAGTCGCAGGCGGGCGCCTACGGGCCGCTGCCGACCAAGGGCCGCGCCTTCATCTCGGTCGCCAACCGCGACAAGCGCTCGATGATCTTCCCGGCGCGCGAGCTCGTCGCGCACGGCTTCGAGCTGCTCGCCACGTCCGGCACCGCCGAGGTGCTCAAGCGCAACGGCATCAACGCCACCGTCGTCCGCAAGCAGTCCGAGGGCCCCGGCCCGAACGGCGAGCGGACCATCGTCCAGCTCATCCACGACGGCGAGGTCGACCTCATCGTCAACACCCCGTACGGCACCGGCGGCCGCCTCGACGGCTACGACATCCGCACGGCGGCCGTGGCACGCTCCGTGCCCTGCCTGACGACCGTCCAGGCCCTCGCCGCGGCGGTCCAGGGCATCGACGCGCTCAACCACGGCGACGTGGGCGTCCGATCGCTCCAGGAACACGCGGAATTCCTGACCGCGGCCCGCGACTAGCCCCGAGGGGGACACCGGAAACGGTGTCCCCCTCCGCATGAGGACACCATGTACACCTTCTTCTTCACTCTCTTCTTCCGGCGGATGGACGCGGAGCGGGCCCACCACCTCGCCTTCCGCTGGATCCGGCTCGCCGCCCGCATCCCCGTGCTGCGCACCTTCCTCGCCGCCGTGCTCGCCCCCCGGCACAAGGAGCTGCGCACCGAGGCCCTCGGCCTGCGCATGCACGGCCCCTTCGGACTCGCGGCCGGCTTCGACAAGAACGCCGCCGCCATCGACGGCATGGCCATGCTCGGCTTCGACCACGTCGAGATCGGCACGGTCACCGGCGAGCCGCAGCCCGGCAACCCCAAGAAGCGGCTGTTCCGGCTGGTCGAGGACCGCGCGCTGATCAACCGCATGGGCTTCAACAACGACGGCTCGCTCGCCGTCGCCGCCCGGCTGGCCTCCCGCAACCCCGTCTTCAGGACCGTCGTCGGCGTCAACATCGGCAAGACCAAGGTCGTCCCCGAGGAGGAGGCCGTCGCGGACTACGTGAAGTCGGCCGAGCGGCTCGCCCCGTTCGCCGACTACCTCGTCGTCAACGTCTCCTCGCCGAACACCCCGGGGCTGCGCGACCTCCAGGCCGTCGACCACCTGCGGCCCCTGCTGAGCGCCGTCCGCGAGGCAGCCGACCGCCGGGTGCCCGACCGGCGCGTCCCGCTCCTGGTCAAGATCGCGCCGGACCTGGCCGACGAGGACGTCGACGCGGTCGCCGACCTGGCCGTCGAGCTCGGCCTGGACGGCATCATCGCCACCAACACCACCATCGCGCGCGAGGGCCTCGGCCTGACCTCCGCCCCCGCCCTGGTGCAGGAGACCGGCGGCCTGTCCGGCGCCCCGCTCAAGGCGCGCTCCCTGGAGGTGCTGCGCCGCCTGTACGCGCGCGTGGGCGACCGCGTCACCCTGATCGGGGTCGGCGGCATCGAGGACGCCGAGGACGCCTGGCAGCGCATCCTGGCCGGCGCCACGCTCGTCCAGGGCTACAGCGCCTTCATCTACCAGGGCCCCTTCTGGAGCCGCGCCCTCCACAAGGGCTTGGCCGCGCGCCTGCGCACCAGCCCGTACGCCACCCTCGCCGACGCGGTCGGCGCCGACGTGAGGAAGCCCGCATGACCGTATCGGAGCCCTTCGGCGCCCGCCTGCGCCGTGCCATGGACGAGCGCGGCCCGCTGTGCGTCGGCATCGACCCGCACGCTTCGTTGCTCGCCGAGTGGGGCCTGAACGACGACGTGGCGGGTCTGGAGCGGTTCAGCCGCACGGTCGTCGAGGCGGTCGCCGACCGGGTCGCCGTGCTCAAGCCGCAGAGCGCGTTCTTCGAGCGCTTCGGCTCGCGGGGCGTCGCCGTCCTGGAGAAGTCGGTCGAGGAGGCGCGGGCGGCGGGCGCGCTGGTCGTGATGGACGCCAAGCGCGGCGACATCGGCTCGACCATGGCCGCGTACGCGGAGTCGTTCCTGCACAAGGACGCCCCGCTGTTCTCGGACGCGCTGACCGTCTCCCCGTACCTCGGCTACGGCTCGCTGGGCCCGGCCGTCGCGCTGGCGCGCGAGAGCGGCGCCGGGCTGTTCGTGCTGGCGCTGACCTCCAACCCGGAGGGCGGCGAGGTCCAGCACGCGGTGCGGTCCGACGGGCGCAGCGTGGGCGCGACCGTGCTGGCCCACCTGGCCGCCGAGAACGCGGGGGAGGAGCCACTGGGGTCCTTCGGCGCGGTGGTCGGCGCGACGCTGGGCGACCTGTCGGCGTACGACCTGGACATCAACGGTCCGCTGCTGGCCCCCGGCATCGGTGCTCAGGGGGCGACCCCGGCCGATCTGCCGGGCGTGTTCGGTGCCGCGGTGCGCAACGTCGTGCCGAACGTCAGCCGCGGCGTGCTGCGGCACGGGCCCGACACCGCGGCCCTGCGCGCGGCCGCCGACCGCTTCGCCGGGGAGATCCGCGAGGCCGTGACCTCAGGCTGAGCACGGAGGAGTGCCGCCGGGCGCTCCCGGAGCGCTTCCCCCCGCTTGCGGGAGCCCCGGCCGGACGATCCAGCGCCCCCTTGAGCCTGGATACATCCTCAAATCCAGGGCATTATGTCCTAAATGTCCGCCCTGACGGAGGCTGACCAGGACTTTTCCGCTGTTCTCGCTGACTCTGGCGGAGTTGCCCGCTAGTCTCCGACGAGAGAACGGGCAAGCGTGTTGCTCGTGCCTCCCCAGGTGTGGGGCGACTAGGTTCCTCACCGGTCCGTATCCGACAGTTCGACATCCGAGGTGACGTAGGCGTGGCTCTTCCGCCCCTTACCCCTGAACAGCGCGCAGCCGCGCTCGAAAAGGCCGCCGCGGCTCGCCGGGAGCGGGCCGAGGTCAAGAATCGACTCAAGCACTCCGGCGCCTCCCTCCACGAGGTCATCAAGCAGGGCCAGGAGAACGACGTCATCGGCAAGATGAAGGTCTCCGCTCTCCTTGAGTCCCTGCCGGGCGTGGGCAAGGTCCGCGCCAAGCAGATCATGGAGCGACTGGGCATCTCCGAGAGCCGTCGTGTGCGAGGCCTCGGTTCCAACCAGATCGCCTCCCTGGAGCGCGAGTTCGGCAGCACCGGCTCCTGAGTCCCGGGCACCCCGGGACAACTGGAATAATCGCTGCATGACTGAACGTCCGCGGCTGACCGTGCTCTCCGGCCCCTCAGGGGTCGGCAAGAGCACGGTCGTCGCCCATATGCGCAAGGAACACCCCGAGGTCTGGCTCTCGGTGTCGGCGACGACCCGCAAGCCCCGCCCCGGCGAGAAGCACGGAGTCCACTACTTCTTCGTCACCGACGAGGAGATGGACAAGCTGATCGCCAACGGCGAGCTGCTGGAGTGGGCGGAGTTCGCCGGCAACCGCTACGGCACGCCGCGCGCGGCCGTCCTCGAGCACCTGGAGGCGGGTGTGCCCGTCCTCCTGGAGATCGACCTCCAGGGTGCCCGGCAGGTCCGCGAGTCCATGGCGGAGGCCCATCTCGTGTTCCTGGCTCCGCCCTCCTGGGAGGAGCTGGTGCGCAGACTCACCGGCCGGGGCACCGAACCGCCCGACGTGATCGAGCGGCGCCTCAGTGCGGCCAAGGTCGAGCTCGCGGCCGAGCCGGAGTTCGACGAGACCCTGGTCAACACCTCCGTCGAGGATGTGGCGCGCGAGCTGCTAGCCTTGATGGATGTTGTGTGATCACGGATTCCCCGATCCGCTGACCATTCGGCGCCGCCGGGTTCAGTGATCACGACCGATCTTTTCCCATCCATCGGAAGGTAGAGCGTGTCCTCTTCCATCTCCGCGCCCGAGGGCATCATCAACCCGCCGATCGACGAGCTCCTCGAGGCCACCGACTCGAAGTACAGCCTCGTGATCTACGCGGCCAAGCGGGCCCGCCAGATCAACGCGTACTACTCGCAGCTCGGCGAGGGCCTCCTCGAGTACGTCGGTCCGCTCGTCGACACCCACGTGCACGAGAAGCCGCTCTCGATCGCCCTCCGGGAGATCAACGCGGGGCTGCTGACGTCCGAGGCCGTCGAGGGTCCGGCGCAGTAGTATTTTCAGCTTTCAGTTGGTTTTTCCACAGGCCCGGCAGTCATGCTGCCGGGCCTGTGGTGTGTGATGGAGACGTGCGCTCGTCGTCCGGCGCACCCAAGCCGAGAAAGCGGGGAGAAACGGTGGACAAGCCGAAGGTCGTCCTGGGGGTCAGCGGAGGCATCGCGGCGTACAAGGCCTGCGAGCTGCTGCGCAGACTGACGGAGTCGGGCCACGACGTGCGCGTCGTCCCCACCGCGTCGGCGCTGCATTTCGTCGGGGCCGCCACCTGGTCCGCCCTCTCCGGCCACCCGGTCTCGACCGAGGTCTGGGACGACGTGCACGAGGTCCCGCACGTCCGCATCGGCCAGCACGCCGACCTGGTGATCGTCGCCCCGGCCACCGCCGACATGCTCGCCAAGGCCGCCCACGGCATCGCCGACGACCTGCTCACCAACACCCTCCTCACCGCCCGCTGTCCGGTCGTCTTCGCCCCGGCGATGCACACCGAGATGTGGGAGCACCCGGCCACCCAGGAGAACGTGGCCACCCTCCGCCGCCGCGGCGCCGTCGTCGTGGAACCGGCCGTGGGCCGCCTCACCGGCGTCGACACCGGCAAGGGGCGGCTGCCCGACCCCGCCGAGATCTTCGAGGTCTGCCGCCGGGTGCTGGCCCGCGGCGTCACCGAACCCGACCTCACCGGGCGGCACGTGGTCGTCAGCGCCGGCGGCACCCGCGAGCCCCTCGACCCCGTCCGCTTCCTCGGCAACCGCTCCTCGGGCAAGCAGGGCTACGCCCTCGCCCGCACCGCCGCCGCCCGCGGCGCCCGCGTCACGCTGATCTCGGCGAACGCCGCGCTGCCCGACCCGGCCGGCGTCGACGTCGTGCCCGTCGGCACGGCCGTCCAGCTGCGCGAGGAGGTGCTGAAGGCGGCCGCCGACGCCGACGCGGTCGTCATGGCCGCCGCGGTCGCGGACTTCCGCCCGGCGAGCTACGCCAGCGGGAAGATCAAGAAGAAGGACGGCCAGGAGCCCGAGCCCGTCACCCTGGTCCGCAACCCCGACATCCTCGCGGAGATCTCGGCCGACCGCGCCCGCCCCGGCCAGGTCGTCGTGGGCTTCGCCGCCGAGACCGACGACGTCCTCGCCAACGGCCGCAAGAAGCTCGCCCGCAAGGGCTGCGACCTCCTCGTGGTGAACGAGGTGGGGGAGCGCAAGACCTTCGGCGCCGAGGAGAACGAGGCCGTCGTCCTGGGCGCCGACGGCAGCGAGACCCCCGTGCCGCACGGCCCGAAGGAGGCACTGGCCGAAACCGTGTGGGACCTCGTGGCCGAACGACTGCGCTGAAGACCGCAGCCGAATTCACAGGTTCCTGAAACCATGCCCCTCCGGGCGCGGCGGCTCTGGCCAACCGCGCTTGCGATTGGGCAGAATGCGGGTGTCGCAGGTCACAGCGCTCCCGAGAGGCGAGACAGGGGGTCCAGTGGCCGAACGTCACCGATAAACTGTTACTCGGACGCCGCCGGGCGCAGCCCCCGGCCCGTCCACCAATGATCAGCCAGCAGCCGCTGCAACCCCAGGGAGCGTTGTGTCCCGTCGCCTGTTCACCTCGGAGTCCGTGACCGAGGGTCACCCCGACAAGATCGCTGACCAGATCAGCGACACCATTCTCGACGCGCTCCTGCGCGAGGACCCGACCTCACGTGTCGCGGTCGAGACCCTGATCACCACCGGCCTCGTGCACGTGGCCGGCGAGGTCACCACCAAGACCTACGCGGACATCGCGACCCTCGTCCGCGGCAAGATCCTCGAGATCGGCTACGACTCCTCCAAGAAGGGCTTCGACGGCGCCTCCTGCGGCGTGTCGGTGTCGATCGGCGCGCAGTCCCCGGACATCGCGCAGGGCGTGGACGCCGCCTACGAGGCCCGCGTCGAGGGCGACGAGGACGAGCTGGACCGGCAGGGCGCCGGCGACCAGGGCCTGATGTTCGGCTACGCGACGGACGAGACGCCGACGCTGATGCCGCTGCCGATCTTCCTGGCGCACCGCCTGTCGAAGCGCCTGTCCGAGGTGCGCAAGAACGGCACCATCCCCTACCTGCGCCCGGACGGCAAGACGCAGGTCACCATCGAGTACGACGGCGACAAGGCGGTCCGCCTGGACACGGTCGTCGTCTCCTCGCAGCACGCGTCGGACATCGACCTGGACTCGCTGCTCGCGCCCGACATCCGCGAGTTCGTCGTCGAGCCCGAGCTGAAGGCGCTCGTCGACGAGGGCATCAAGCTCGACACCGACAGCTACCGCCTGCTGGTCAACCCGACCGGCCGTTTCGAGATCGGCGGCCCGATGGGTGACGCCGGCCTGACCGGTCGCAAGATCATCATCGACACCTACGGCGGCATGGCCCGCCACGGCGGCGGCGCGTTCTCCGGCAAGGACCCGTCCAAGGTGGACCGCTCGGCGGCGTACGCGATGCGCTGGGTCGCGAAGAACGTCGTCGCCGCGGGTCTGGCCTCGCGCTGCGAGGTGCAGGTGGCGTACGCGATCGGCAAGGCCGAGCCGGTCGGCCTGTTCGTGGAGACGTTCGGCACGGCCAAGGTCGACACCGAGAAGATCGAGCAGGCCATCGACGAGGTCTTCGACCTCCGCCCGGCCGCGATCATCCGCGACCTCGACCTGCTCCGCCCGATCTACGCCCAGACCGCCGCGTACGGCCACTTCGGCCGTGAGCTGCCCGAGTTCACCTGGGAGCGCACGGACCGCGTGGACGCGCTGCGCAAGGCCGCGGGTCTGTAGCCCTCGGGCACGCACGTCAGGAGGCCCGGCACCCTTCGGGGCGCCGGGCCTCGGCGCGTTGGGCGTCGCGGCATCCGTTCCCGGTCCGGTCCCGGCGTACGGCCGGGTGCCCGGCCCCGGCGTACGGCTCCGGGCTCGGTGCGTGACGGCCGGAAATCCGCTCGCGGATCGCCGCCGCCCGGCGAGATGCTGGTGGAGCTGACACCGCGGTGCCCGGTGCGAAGGCAGCGGCTACTTCTGGGCTCGGGCGGACCACAGCCCCTGGAGCCCTCGCGGGTTCGAATCCCGTCGTCGGCCGGGCCTGCCCGGGCGACGTGGCCGAGTGGGCGATGGCAAAGTGCGTGCCGCAGCCGAAGGGGATCTCGGGCGCCGTCGGATGTCAGCGGGCTTTGGTAAGAATGCAAGCGTGAGCAGCGAGAACGAACAGGCCGACGGCGGCGCGGAGGGCGCGCCGCCCGAGCAGCTCGCGCTCATCCGGGAGAGCGTGCGCAAGGCGAGGACGCCGCGTGCCAAGCCGCGGACCTGGCGGGGCGCCGCGCTGGCCAAGGACCTGCCCGTGGCCCGCGTCCTCGTCGACAAGGGCGTGCTGCATCTCGACCGGTACTTCGACTACGCGGTGCCCGAGGAACTCGACGCGGACGCCCGGCCCGGGGTGCGGGTGCGGGTGCGGTTCGGGGCCGGGCGGCACCGGGTGCGCGACGGGCGGCGCGAGGGCGGCGGCCTCATCGACGGGTTCCTGATCGAGCGGCTCGCCGAGTCCGACTACTCCGGGCCGCTGGCCGCGCTCGCCCAGGTCGTCTCGCCCGAGCCGGTGCTCAGCGAGGAACTGCTGGGCCTGGCCCGCGCCGTAGCCGACCGGTACGCGGGCAGCCTCGCCGACGTGCTCCAGCTCGCCGTGCCGCCGCGCAACGCCCGCGCCGAGCAGCGGCCCTCACCCGCGCCGCTGCCCCCGCCGACCGCCCCCCGGGCCGCATCCTGGGCGCGCTACGAGCGCGGGGCCGCCTTCCTGGAGTCCCTGGCCGCGGGCGGCGCGCCGCGCGCCGTGTGGAACGCGCTGCCGGGTCCCGAGTGGAGCGACGAGCTGGCGCGGGCCGTCGCGGCGACACTCGCGTCGGGACGCGGGGCGCTCGTCGTCGTCCCCGACGGCCGGGCCGTCGCGCGGGTCGACGCCGCGCTGACCGCGCTGCTGGGGGAGGGCCGGCACGCGGTGCTCACCGCCGACGCCGGTCCGGAGAAGCGGTACGCGCAGTGGCTCGCGGTGCGCCGGGGGGCGGTACGGGCCGTCGTCGGGACCCGCGCCGCGATGTTCGCGCCGGTCCAGGATCTCGGCCTGGTCGCCCTCTGGGACGACGGCGACGACAGCCACAGCGAGCAGCACGCCCCGCAGCCGCACGCGCGCGAGGTGCTGCTGCTGCGCGCCGCACTGGACAAGTGCGGCTTCCTGCTGGGCGGTTGGAGCTGCACCGTGGAGGCGGCCCAGCTCGTGGAGACCGGCTGGGCCGGGCCGCTCGTCGCCACCCGGGAACAGGTGCGGGCCGCCGCCCCGCTCGTGCGGACCGTGGGCGACCAGGACCTCGCCCGGGACGAGGCCGCGCGGGCCGCCCGGCTGCCCACGCTCGCCTGGCAGGCCGTCAGGGACGGTCTGCGCAGCGGCCCGGTGCTGGTGCAAGTGCCCCGCCGGGGGTACGTGCCGAGGATGGCGTGCGCCACCTGCCGGGCGCCCGCCCGTTGCCGGCACTGCGCGGGTCCGCTGGAGGCGCAGGACGCGGAAGGGCTGCGCTGCGGTTGGTGCGGGCGTGAGGAGGGCGGCTGGCACTGCCCGGAGTGCGGTGGGTTCCGGCTGCGGGCCCAGGTCGTGGGGGCGCGGCGCACCGCCGAGGAGCTGGGGCGGGCCTTCCCCGCCGTGCCGGTGCGCACGTCGGGGCGCGAGCACGTGCTGGACACGGTGCCGGGAGCGCCCGCGCTGGTCGTGAGCACGCCGGGCGCCGAACCGGTGGCGGAGGGCGGCTACGCGGCGGCGCTGCTGCTGGACGGCTGGGCGATGCTGGGCCGGCCCGATCTGCGGGCGGGCGAGGACGCGCTGCGGCGCTGGATCGCGGCGTCGGCCCTGGTCCGGCCGCAGGGCGCGGGCGGCACCGTGGTCGTCGTCGCCGAACCGACGCTGCGGCCCGTGCAGGCGCTGGTGCGGTGGGACCCGGTCGGGCACGCCGTGCGGGAGCTGGGGGAGCGGGCCGAGCTGGGCTTTCCGCCGGTGTCGCGGATGGCGGCGGTGTCGGGTCCCCCGGAGGCGCTGGCCGCGTTCCTCGGCGCCGTCGAACTGCCGCTGCAGGCCGAGGTGTTGGGCCCCGTCCCGCTGCCCGTCACGGCGGCCGGAAGACAGCGCCGGCCCGGTGCGCCACCGCCCGGCGAGCAGTGGGACCGCGCGCTGATCCGGGTGCCCCCCGGCACGGGAGCCGCGCTGGCCGCCGCCCTGAAGACCGCCCAGGCGGCCCGCATGGCGCGGGGCGGAGCGGAGCCGGTGTGGGTGCGGATCGACCCGCTGGACATCGGGTGACACGACCGCACCCCGCCGGAGGCGGACGTGTCACCGCGAACACACGAGCCCCGGCCCCACACACGCCGCTGCCCTCCCAGGTCGGCGCCGGGAGGGCAGAACAGGCGGAGGGCGGCGCCGTCAGCCGTTGCGCGGGCCGGGGAACGGGGTCGGCCTCGGCTCTTCGCGGAGCGCCGGGCTGCCCGCCGTCGGCTGGGTCGGCATGGAGCGCGCCGCGGGGACCGTGGGCATGCCGGAACCCACCGCGACCGGCCGGTTGCCGGACGGCTCCGGGGCGTTCGCGGGTTCGGCGGCGGGCGCGGTCGGCTGCGGGGCGGCGCGGCGCGCACCGTAACGGCGGTGCACCGCCTGCTTGGTGACCCCGAGCGCGGAACCCACGGCGTCCCACGAGAAGCCGAGCGAGCGGTCGAAGTCCACGGCGGCCGTGACCAGCGTCTCGACACTGTCCCGCAGTTCCTGCGCGAGACGGACGGTGGGAGCGGGCGCGCGTCCGTAGACGACGAAGCCCGTGGCGGGGCCGGAGCGGCGCGGGCGGTAGACGTTGCCCAACTGGGCGGTGAGCGTGCGCAGTGCGTCCACCTGCCGGCGGACCCGCTCGATGTCCCGCACCAGCAAGTGCAGGCTGGCCCGAGCCTGGGCGTCGTGGGTTGCGTGGTCGGCCATGAACAAGCCTCTCGAACCGGCGTTGAAAGGAATGGGCCGCGTTCGCGGCCCGAAGTGGTCAACTCTTTCTTGACCAACGCGGATTCGCTCCGAGGGTCACGGGTCGGGGGCGTACGGGAATCTTCGCGCGCCCGTTTCCGCCGGCGCACCACCCGCTTCCCGCAGGCCCCCCGCCGCAGACGCGCGCCATAGACTTGCCCTGCCCGCCGACCCCCGCCCGAGAGGCCCGAACCACCCCATGAAGCTCGTCTTCGCCGGTACCCCCGAGGTCGCCGTTCCCGCTCTCGACGCTCTGCTCGCCTCCGGGCGGCACGAGGTGGCCGCCGTCGTCACGCGGCCCGACGCGCCGGCCGGGCGCGGGCGCAGGCTCGTCGCGAGCCCCGTCGCCGAGCGCGCCGAGGAGGCCGGCATCGAGGTGCTGAAGCCGGTGAAGCCGAAGGACCCCGAATTCCTCGCCCGGCTGCGGGAGATCGGCCCCGACTGCTGCCCCGTCGTCGCCTACGGCGCCCTGCTGCCCCGCGTCGCCCTCGATGTGCCCGCGCACGGCTGGGTCAACCTGCACTTCTCGCTGCTGCCCGCCTGGCGCGGCGCCGCCCCCGTGCAGCACTCCCTCATGGCGGGCGACGAGATCACCGGCGCGTCGACCTTCCTCATCGAGGAGGGGCTCGACTCCGGGCCCGTCTACGGCACCGTCACGGAGGAGATCCGGCCCACCGACACCAGCGGCGACCTGCTCACCCGGCTCGCCTTCGCCGGGGCCGGGCTGCTCGCCGCGACCATGGACGGCATCGAGGACGGCACCCTGAAGGCCGTGCCGCAGCCCGCCGAGGGCGTCAGTCACGCGCCGAAGATCACCGTCGAGGACGCCGAGGTCCACTGGAGCGCCCCCGCCCTGCGCGTCGACCGGATCGTGCGCGGCTGCACGCCCGCGCCCGGCGCCTGGACCACGTTCCGGGGCGAGCGGCTCAAGCTCATCCAGATCACGCCCGTGCCCGACCGGACCGACCTCGCCCCCGGGCAGCTCGCCGCAGGGAAGAACAGCGTGCACGTCGGCACCGGCTCGTACGCCGTGGAGCTGCTGTGGGTGCAGGCCCAGGGCAAGAAGCCGATGAAGGCGGCCGACTGGGCGCGCGGCGTGCGGATCGCCGACGGCGAGCGGCTCGGCGCCTGACGCGGGCGGCTCCCGGCCGCCCCGGACGACGTAGGCTGGAGCGCGCACTTCATCTCACCACCGGAGCACCTTTTTCGTGAGCGACCAGCCCCGTCGGCCCCGCAAACCCGGCAAGCCCTACCGACGGCCCCAGAAGGACCCCGTCCGCATCCTCGCCTTCGAGGCGCTGCGGGCCGTCGACGAACGGGACGCGTACGCCAACCTCGTCCTGCCGCCGCTGCTGCGCAAGGCGCGCGAGAAGGAGGGCCCCGAGAAGTTCGACGCCCGTGACGCGGCCCTCGCGACGGAACTCGTGTACGGCACACTGCGCCGGCAGGGCACCTACGACGCGGTGATCGCCGAATGCGTCGACCGGCCGCTGCGCGAGGTCGACCCGCCCGTCCTCGACGTACTGAGCCTCGGCGCGCACCAGTTGCTCGGCACGCGCATCCCGACGCACGCCGCCGTGTCCGCCACCGTCGAGCTCGCCCGGGTCGTCCTCGGCGACGGACGCGCCAAATTCGTCAACGCGGTGCTGCGCAAGATCGCCCAGCACGATCTCGACGACTGGCTGGACCGGGTCGCGCCGCCCTACGACGAGGACCCCGAGGACCATCTCGCCGTCGTGCACTCCCACCCGCGCTGGGTGGTCTCCGCCCTGTGGGACTCCCTCGGCGGCGGGCGCGCCGGCATCGAGGACCTGCTGCGCGCCGACAACGAACGGCCCGAGGTGACCCTGGTCGCCCGTCCCGGCCGCGCCACCACCGACGAACTGCTCGCCGAGGAGGCCGCCGTACCGGGGCGCTGGTCGCCGTACGCCGTGCGGCTGGCCGAGGGCGGCGAGCCCGGCGCCATCGACGCGGTGCGGGACGGCCGGGCGGGCGTGCAGGACGAGGGCAGCCAGCTCGTCGCGCTGGCCCTCGCCAACGCGCCCCTGGAGGGCGACGACAGGCGGTGGCTGGACGGGTGCGCGGGCCCCGGCGGGAAGGCCGCGCTGCTCGGCGCGCTCGCGGCGCGGCGGGGCGCGTTCCTGCTCGCCTCCGAGAAGCAGCCGCACCGGGCCGGGCTCGTGGCCCGCGCCCTGGACGGCAACCCCGGCCCCTACCAGGTGATCGCGGCCGACGGGACGAGGCCCGCGTGGCGGCCCGGCAGCTTCGACCGGGTGCTGGTCGACGTGCCCTGCACGGGACTCGGCGCGCTGCGCCGCCGCCCCGAGGCGCGCTGGCGGCGCCGCCCCGACGACCTGGACGGCTTCGCCCCGCTCCAGCGCGGCCTGCTGCGCGGTGCCCTGGAGTCGGTGCGGGTCGGCGGCGTCGTCGGCTACGCGACCTGCTCGCCGCACCTCGCGGAGACCCGGGCCGTGGTCGCCGACGTCCTCAAGCAGCACCCCGGCGCCGACCTCCTGGACGCCCGTCCGCTGCTGCCCGGCGTGCCGGACCTGGGCGAGGGGCCCGACGTCCAGCTGTGGCCGCACGTGCACGGCACGGACGCGATGTACCTCGCGCTCATTCGCCGGACCGCGTGACGGCGGGCTCCCTCTCCCGGGCCCTGCCGTCCTCGCGGGCCAGCCGGTGCGGCCACCACACCTTGGGGCCGACGTCCAGGAACAGGGACGTCACCAGCACCGACCGCACGACGAACGTGTCGAGCAGCACGCCGAGGGCGACCGCGAAGCCGATCTCCGCGAAGGCGACCATCGGCAGCGTGCCGAGCGCCGCGAACGTGCCGGCCAGCACCAGGCCCGCCGAGGTGATCACCGCGCCCGTCGTCGCGAGGCCGGTCACCACGCCGGGCCGGGTGCCCCGGTGGGCCGCCTCCTCGCGGATGCGGGTGGTCAGGAAGATGTTGTAGTCGATGCCGAGGGCGACCAGGAACACGAAGACGAACAGCGGGAAGTCCGTCGACTCGCCCGCGTAGTCGAAGACGTACCGGAACGCGAGGGCGCTGATGCCGAGCGCGGCGGCGAACGACAGGATCACCGTCCCGACCAGCAGCAGCGGGGCGATCAGCGCGCGCAGCAGCACGCACAGGATCAGCAGGACGACGACCAGCACCAGCGGGATGATCAGCACGTTGTCGTGCGTGGTCGCCTCGTCCATGTCCAGCAGGGCCGCGGAGCCGCCGCCCACCTTCGCGTCGGCGTCCGGCACCGCGTGCACGGCGTCGCGGACCCGCTCCACGGTCTGCTTCGCCTCCGCGCTGTCGGCGGGGGCGCGCAGGGTGGCCTCGAACAGCACCTTGCCCTCGTGGACCGGTTTCGCGCCCGGCGGGGGACCGAGCGACTCGGGGACGACGCCCTCGGCCGCGGCGACCGCGCGCCCCACCTGCCGCGCCTGCGCCTGGTTGCTGACCACGACGAGCGGATCGCCGCTGCCCGCCGCGAAGTAGCGCGCCGAGACCTCCTGCCCGGCGACCGAGTCCGGCCTGCCGGTGAACGCGTCGGCGTTCCCGATGCCCTCCGCCCGCAGCTGGACCAGCCCGAGCGAACAGACCGCCAGGAGCAGCGCCGTGACGCCCCAGACCAGCCGCGGGCGGCGGGCGATACGGCGGCCGGTGCGGGCCCACACGCCCCGTTCGGTCGGGTCGGCGGCGCCGTGGCGCGGGATCACCGGCCAGAAGATCCACCGGCCGAGGATCACCAGCAGGGCCGGGAACAGCGTCATCATCGCGAGCAGGGCGACCGCGACGCCGATCGCGGCGACCGGGCCGAGGCCGCTGGTGGAGTTCATCTCGGCGGCCAGCAGCACCAGCATGCTCAGCAC
The DNA here is from genome assembly GCF_055606745.1 of Streptomyces sp. NPDC037054. Lineage (NCBI taxonomy): Bacteria > Bacillati > Actinomycetota > Actinomycetes > Kitasatosporales > Streptomycetaceae > Streptomyces > Streptomyces sp. NPDC037054. Next base: position 210,150 of record NZ_JBVJSJ010000010.1, read on the forward strand.
GACGGTCGCACCCGAGGCGAGCACCGCCGGGCCCGCCCGGTGCAGCGCCAGCGTCATCGCGTCGTGCCGGTCCTCGTGGCGGCGCAGCTCCTCCCGGTACCGGGCGACCAGCAGCAGGGCGTAGTCCGTGCCCGCGCCGAACACGAGCACCGTCAGGATGCCCGCGCTCTGGCCGTTGACCGTGAGACCGGCGTGCTCGGCCAGGAAGTAGATCAGCGCCTGCGAGGTGAACAGCGCGGCGGTCACGGCGATCAGCGGCACCAGCAGCAGCGTCGGACTGCGGTAGGTGATCAGCAGCATCACCACGACCACGGCCATCGCCGCGAGCAGCAGCGTCGAGTCGATGCCCTCGAAGGCCTCGGCGAAGTCGGCCGAGGTGCCGCCCGGGCCCGTGATGTGCACGGCGAGTCCGCCGCCGCCCGCGCCGACGTCCTCCCGGATCGAGTCGACCGCGGGCGCGATCCGCTCCCAGCCCTGCTCGTCCATGGTGATCGGCACGTGGATCTGCGCCGCGCGCGGCTCGGACGGCCGGTCGAAGACGGGACCGCGGGTCTCCGCGCCGCGCACGCCGTACTCCCGCAGCTCCTTGAGCTGCGCCGCGTCCTCGGTGATCCGCGCGCGGTCCTGCGCCGTGAGGCCGCCGTCGCGCGCGTAAACCACGATTGCCGGAATCTGCTCCGGCCGGAAGTCCTCGGAGGTCTGAAGGACCTGCGTCGACTCGGCCGACCCCGGCAACCAGGACGCCGCGTCGTTGTCCTGGGCGTCGGCCAGCTTGGAGGCGAACGGCGCCGTGAGGAACAGCACCACCAGCCACAACACCAACACCAGCCACTTGGCCCGCCGCCCACACACCAGATGCCCGACGCCCCGCCCGCCGCTCATGGCGTCCCCCCGATCAGCGGGTCCGGCACAGGGGCGCGGGGAACCGCGCGACCAGCCACGGACGACCCGCACCGGACGTCGGACAGCTTCCCCCGGGTACCGATGCCGCCAACCCCCGGAGGGCATGGCACGCTTGGGTCATGGCCCCGCAGATCAACCCCAGCATCCTGTCCGCCGACTTCGCCCGACTCGCGGACGAGGCCAAGGCGGTCGAGGGAGCCGACTGGCTCCACGTCGACGTCATGGACAACCATTTCGTACCGAACCTCACGCTCGGTGTGCCGGTCGTCGAGTCGCTGGCCCGTGCGACGGACACTCCGCTGGACTGCCATCTGATGATCGAGGCCCCCGACCGGTGGGCGCCCCAGTACGTGGAGGCGGGAGCCGGTTCCGTCACCTTCCACGTCGAGGCGGCCGCCGCGCCGGTGCGGCTCGCCCGGGAGATCCGGGCCAAGGGCGCCCGCGCCTCCATGGCGCTCAAGCCCGCGACACCGATCGAGCCGTACGAGGATCTGCTCCCCGAGCTCGACATGCTGCTGATCATGACGGTCGAACCGGGCTTCGGGGGACAGGCGTTCCTCGACATCATGCTCCCGAAGATCCGCCGCAGCCGCGAGTTGATCAGCAAGCACGGCCTGGAACTGTGGCTGCAGGTCGACGGCGGAGTCTCGGCCTCCACCATCGAGCGGTGCGCGGACGCAGGCGCCGACGTCTTCGTCGCGGGATCGGCCGTCTACGGGGCATCCGACCCGGCCGAGGCGGTACGTGCACTGCGCAACCAGGCCGAGGGGGCGACGGCCAAGGCGTCCTGGGCGTGCGACCACTGAACCACGAGAACGTGAACGGCTCCCATCAGGGCTGATCAACCGCGCCGGATCTGCAAGGATGAACGGCGAATCCAGAGTGTGAACAGCAGTGAGGAGATCGCCGTGTCGGGTATGTCGGCGGGCCGGTCAGCCATGCGGATGGGACCCGCTGAGCTGGTGCAGGCGGCGGCCATGGCCCGCCGCTTCTACCTCGAGGGCAAATCCAAGATCCAGATCGCGGAGGAGTTCGGCGTCAGCCGCTTCAAAGTGGCCCGGGTCCTGGAGACCGCCCTCGAACGGGACCTCGTACGAATCGAGATCAGGGTGCCCGCCGAGCTGGACGCCGAGCGCTCGGACGCGCTCCGCGCCCGCTACGGGCTCAGGCACGCCGTGGTGGTGGAGTCCCCGGCCGACGCCGAGGAGACGCCCGATCCGGAGAACCTGGGGGAAGTGGCCGCCGACCTGCTCGGCGAACTGGTCAACGAGGGGGACGTGCTGGGCCTGGCCTGGGGCCGCTCCACCATCCACATGGCGGCGGCCCTGAACCGGCTGCCGCCCTGCACCGTCGTGCAGCTGACGGGCGTGTACGACGCCGGGACCGCCGAGCGCGGCTCCGTCGAGGCCGTCCGCCGCGCCGCGCAGGTCTCCGGCGGCGACGCGCACCCCATCTACGCGCCGATGCTGCTGCCGGACGCGGCCACCGCACAGGCGCTGCGCAACCAGACCGGCATCGCCCGGGCCTTCGAGTACTTCGACAAGGTCACGGTCGCCTGCGTCTCCATCGGCTCCTGGGAGCCCGGCATCTCGACGGTGCACGACATGCTCAGCGACGAGGAACGGGCCCACTACGCCTCGCTGGGCGTCGCCGCCGAGATGTCCGCGCACCTCTTCGACTCCGAGGGGCGCCGGGTCGGCAGGGACCTGGGGGAGCGGTGCATCACCGTCAAGGCCGACCAGCTGCGGCGCATCCCGGAGGTCGTCGCGATCGCGGGCGGCCAGCGCAAGGCCGCCGCCATCGACGCGGTGCTGCGCTCCGGCCTCGTCACCAGCCTGGTGACGGACACCTCGGCCGCTGACTACCTGATGACGGCCGGCACCACGCCGCGTCCCGCGCTGGGCAGGAACGACCCGGACGGGCTCTGACACCGGGACCCCGGAGGGCGGCCGTGGCAGCATCGACCGCATGCTGCCGCGGTTCGTCCCTCGCGTCCTCGCCGGACTGCTCGTCTGTCTGGCGGTGCTGGTCACCGGATGCTCCGGCACCGGCGGCCCGCCCCCCGCGCGGGACGGCGGCACGGCGACCGTCTGGGTGTCCGAGCTGCCCCCCGAGGCCCGTGAGACGCTCGAACGCATCGACGCCGGCGGCCCGTTCCCGTACGAGAAGGACGGCTCCGTCTTCGGCAACTTCGAGGGACTGCTGCCGGACCGCGAGCGCGGCTACTACCGGGAGTACACGGTCGAGACGCCCGGCTCGGACGACCGCGGCGCCCGGCGTCTGGTCACCGGGCGGGGCGGCGAGATCTACTACACCGACGACCACTACGCATCCTTCAGGGCGGTACGGAGATGACGGGCGGCACGGAGATGACGGGCGGTACGGAATGACGGACGACCTGGCGGGCCGGCTCCTGGTCACACTGGACCTCGACGGGGTGACCGACAAGGCGGACCTGATGGACCGCTGTGCCCGCGCCCTCGCCCTGCCCGACTGGTTCGGCCGCAACTGGGACGCCCTCGTCGACAGCCTCTCCGACCACACGGTCTGGCCCGAGGGCGCCGTGGAGCGGGGCCTGCTGCTCGTCGTCACCGGCTGGCAGGGCTATGCGAAGGAACGCCCCGCCGAGTGGCGCACCGCGCAGGACGTGTTCGCGGAGGCGGCCGACCGCACCCCGCGGCTCGCAGTGCTGCTCGCCCTTGGAGCTTCCTCCTAGCAGGCCCCTGACCTGCCTGGACGATGAGCCAGGACCGTGCATTCCGGTCGTCATGGGACAATGAAGTACGTGCTCTTCCCCCTGGCTGACCTGTCCGGGGGCCACCTCTGATCGACTGGGATGTGCAGCACGTGCGTTTCCTCAATGACATCCAGCCCGCCTACGACCTGACGTACGACGACGTCTTCATGGTGCCGAGCCGCTCAGCGGTCGGGTCGCGGCAGGGCGTGGACCTCAGCTCCCCGGACGGGACGGGTACCACGATCCCGCTGGTCGTCGCCAACATGACCGCCATCGCCGGCCGCCGCATGGCCGAGACGGTGGCCCGGCGCGGCGGCCTGGTCGTCATCCCGCAGGACATCCCCATCGAGGTCGTCACCGACGTCGTCTCCTGGGTCAAGAGCCGCCACCTGGTGCTGGACACCCCCATCGTGCTGGCCCCCCACCAGACCGTCGCCGACGCGCTGTCCCTGCTGCCGAAGCGGGCGCACAACGCCGGGGTCGTCGTGGACGACGAGCAGCGGCCGATCGGCGTGGTCACCGACACCGACCTGTCCGGCGTGGACCGCTTCACCCAGCTCGAAGTGGTCATGTCCAAGGACCTGTTGCTGATCGACGCGGACATGGACCCGCGCAAGGCCTTCAACACCCTCGACGCCGCCAACCGCCGCTACGCGCCCGCGGTCGACTCCGACGGCCGGCTCGTCGGCATCCTCACCCGCAAGGGCGCCCTGCGCGCCACGCTCTACACCCCGGCCGTCGACGGACAGGGCCGGCTGCGCATCGCCGCCGCCGTCGGCATCAACGGCGACGTGGCCGGCAAGGCCCAGCAGCTGCTCGCGGCGGGCGTCGACACGCTCGTCATCGACACCGCGCACGGCCACCAGGAGTCGATGATCAGCGCCGTCAAGCTGGTGCGCGACCTCGACCCGTCCGTGCCGGTCGTCGCGGGCAACATCGTGTCCGCCGACGGCGTGCGCGACCTGATCGAGGCGGGCGCCGACATCATCAAGGTCGGCGTCGGACCGGGCGCCATGTGCACCACGCGCATGATGACCGGCGTGGGCCGGCCCCAGTTCTCCGCCGTCCTCGAGTGCGCCGCCGAGGCGAAGAAGTACGGCAAGCACGTGTGGGCCGACGGCGGCGTCCGCCACCCGCGCGACGTGGCCATGGCGCTCGCGGCCGGCGCGTCCAACGTCATGATCGGCTCCTGGTTCGCCGGCACCTACGAGTCGCCGGGCGACCTCCAGCAGGACGCCAACGGCCGCCTCTACAAGGAGTCCTTCGGCATGGCGTCCGCCCGCGCGGTCGCCAACCGCACCAGCGAGGAGTCCGCGTACGACCGGGCCCGCAAGTCGCTGTTCGAGGAGGGCATCTCCACCTCCCGCATGTTCCTCGACCCCGGCCGCCCCGGCGTCGAGGACCTGATCGACTCGATCATCGCGGGCGTCCGCTCCTCCTGCACCTACGCCGGTGCCGCGAGCCTGGAGGAGTTCGCCGAGAAGGCCGTCGTCGGCATCCAGAGCGCCGCCGGATACGCCGAGGGCAAGCCCCTGCACGCCAGCTGGAACTGACCGCCGCACCCCCGGCCCCCGGTCGTCCCGCCACGGGACGACCGGGGGCCCCGGCACGTCCGCCCCGTGGCTCGTTCACCCTCCCGACGACCTCCCGTGCAATGGTCGTAAGCCTCCGCGCAACGAACGCCCGCCGCCGCCGGAGGAACGCAACGATCTTGCGGAGATGCGCAAGGTTGCTGCATTACAGGGGCAACGTCCCACTCGTAGGGTTCTGCGCTGTACGTGGCGTGGCGAGGACCCGCTCGGTGGGTCCCCGCATCCCGCGGGGTCGCCGCCGGTCCCCGCCACCTCGACCGGCAGCGACGAAGGAGTCAACGCGTGCTCGACCAAGGCGCACCCCCGCACCACCGCCCCCAGGCCGCCCCACCGTCCCCGGGCGTCGCCGGGCGCCTCATGCGCCGCAAGCCCGTCGAACGCCTGGTCGCGGAGGGTGGCCAGGGCGAGGGAGGCAGCCTGCGCCGCTCCCTCGGCCTGTGGCAGCTGACGATGATCAGCATCGGCGCCACCCTCGGCACCGGCATCTTCGTCGTCCTCGGCGAGGCCGTCCCGAAGGCCGGACCCGCCGTGACGCTCGCCTTCGTCATCGCCGGCCTCACAGCGCTGTTCTCGGCCCTGTCCTACGCCGAACTCGCGGGCACCATCCCGGTCTCCGGCTCCTCGTACTCGTACGCGTACGCAACGATGGGCGAACTGATCGCCTGGGTCTGCGGCTGGTGTCTGATCCTCGAGTACGGCGTCTCCGTCGCGGCCGTCGCCGTCGGCTGGGGCGAGTACCTCAACGAACTGCTCGACGGAACCATCGGCGTCACCATCCCGGCCGCCCTCTCCGCGCCGCCCGGCGACGGCGGGATCTTCAACCTGCCCGCGCTGATCGTCGTCCTGCTCGCCATGGCGTTCCTGCTCGGCGGCGCCCGCGAGTCCGCCCGCGCCAACACCGTCATGGTCGTCGTGAAGATCGGCGCGCTGGTGCTGTTCTGCGCCATCGGCCTCCAGGGCTTCCGCTCCGGCAACTACGAGAACTTCATGCCGCTCGGCATGGCCGGCGTCAGCGCCGCCGGAGCCACCCTGTTCTTCTCGTACATCGGCTTCGACGCCGCCTCCACCGCCGGCGAGGAGGCCAAGAACGCGCAGCGCGACCTGCCCCGCGCGATCATGCTGTCCCTCGTCATCGTCACCGCGCTGTACGTGCTGGTCGCGGCCGTCGCCGTCGGCGCCAAGCCCTGGCAGCGCTTCGAGGGCAGCGAGGCCGGACTCGCCCAGATCATGCGCGAGGTCACCGGCCAGAGCTTCTGGGGCACCCTGCTCGCGTTCTGCGCCGTCGTCGCCATCGCCAGCGTCGTCCTGACCGTCCTGTACGGCCAGACCCGCATCCTGTTCGCCATGTCCCGCGACGGACTCGTGCCCAAGGTCTTCGGCAAGGTCCACCCGCGCACCGGCGCGCCCCGCGCCAACACCCTCATCGTGTCGCTGTTCTGCGGCGTCCTCGCCGCCGCCGTGCCCCTCGGGCAGCTCGCCGACGCCACCAGCATCGGCACCCTCTTCGCCTTCGCGCTGGTCAACGTCGCCGTCGTGGTGCTGCGCCGGAAGCGTCCCGAGATGCCCCGCACCTTCCGCGTGCCGCTGTCGCCGCTCCTGCCGGCGCTGGGCTTCGCCTTCTGCCTGTGGATGATGGGCAGCCTGGACAGCGTCACCTGGGTGGTCTTCGGTGTCTGGATGGCCGTCGGGCTCGTGGTCTACTTCGTGTACGGCTACCGCCGCTCGCGGCTGGCCGCACCGCTCGCACCATCGGAGAAGTGAACCACCCACCGTGCTGAACGATCTCGACGAACGCATCGTGCACGCCCTCGCCGAGGACGCCCGCCGCTCCTACGCGGACATCGGGCAACAGATCGGCCTGTCCGCGCCCGCCGTGAAGCGGCGCGTGGACAGGCTGCGGGCCACCGGGGCGATCACCGGATTCACCGTCCGGGTCGACCCGGCGGCCCTCGGCTGGGAGACCGAGGGGTTCGTCGAGATCTACTGCCGCAGCAACACCTCCCCGGAGACCATCCAGCGGGGCCTGGAGCGCTACCAGGAGGTCGTCGCCGCCTCCACCGTGACCGGCGACGCCGACGCGGTCGCCCAGGTCTTCGCCTCCGACATGCGGCATTTCGAGCGGGTCCTGGAGCGCATCGCCGGGGAGCCGTTCGTGGAGCGCACCAAGTCCGTGCTCGTGCTCTCCCCGCTGCTGCGCCGCTTCTCGTCGGGCTCGCCGACCTGAGGGCGGGCCGACGGGGGAGTGCCCGTCGGGGAAGTGCCGGCCGGGGGAGCGCCCGTCGGCAAAAGGGCTGGCCGGGGCGGACCGCTCCGGTCTAGCCTCGTGTCATGACCTGGCGACATTGATCCACCAGCCGCGCCTCCCGAGGTCCGCCTCGGACGCCGTACCTCCGGCGTCCGATCGGTCCTTATGGGAAGGCCTCATGACACTCTCACCCGCACGCGTGCCCGCCACCGGTGTCCGGCGGCTCACGACCACGCTGTACGGCTACTCGTTCCTGGACGACTTCGTCCTGCTCTACCCGGTGTACGCGCTGCTGTTCGCCGACACCGGCCTGTCGCTCTGGCAGATCTCCTCCCTGTTCGCCCTGTGGTCGGTCACCGGCGTGCTCCTGGAAGTGCCCTCGGGCGCCTGGGCCGACGCCGTCTCCCGCCGCCGGCTGCTGTGGATCGGCCCGCTCCTGACCGCCGCCGGGTTCGCGCTGTGGGTGACGGTCCCGTCGTACGGCGCCTTCGCGCTCGGCTTCGTGCTGTGGGGCGCGGGCGGAGCGCTCGGCTCCGGAGCGCTGGAGGCCCTCATCTACGACGAACTGGACCACCTCGGCGCCGCCGACCGGTACGCGCGGATCATGGGCCGGGCCCGGGCCGCGCGGCTGACCGGCACCGTGGCCTCCCTCGGTCTCGCGGGGCCCGTCTTCGCCCATGGCGGTTACCTCGCCGTCGGCGCCGCGGGCGTCCTGTCCTGCGTGCTGACCGCCCTCACCGCCACCCGGTTCCCCGAGCACCGCAAGAGCCCGGAGACCACCGGCGAGACCTGGGGGACGACCCTGCGGACCGGACTCGCCCAAGTACGCGGGGACCGTGCGGTGCGCGGCGCCCTGCTGCTGATGCCGGCCGTCGCCGCGGTGTGGGGCGCACTCGACGAGTACACCCCGCTGCTGGTCCGGGAGATCGGCGTCGCGGATGCCACGGTGCCCTACCTGATCATGCTGATCTGGGCGGGCGTCACCGCCGGCAGCCTCCTGGCCGGGCCGGCCGAGCGCCTAGGCACCTCCGGATTCGCGGCCCTGCTCGCGGGATCCGCCCTCGCCCTGGCCGTCGGCGGCGCGTCCCGCACCCTGGCCGGCATCGCCCTGGTGAGCCTCGCCTTCGCCGGGTTCCAGCTGGCGGAGGTGCTGGCCGACGTCCGCCTCCAGCACCGCATCGACGAGTCCCGCCGCGCCACGCTCACCTCGGTGGCGAGCCTGGGCACCGAGCTGGCCACCGTCGCCACGTTCGGGGTGTACGCGCTGCTGGGCACCGGCCTGGCGCACGGCACCGTCTTCGCGGTCCTCGCGGTGCCCTACCTGATCACGGCCCTGGTGCTGGTCAGAACTCGGGCTGCCAGGGCACGACGGTGAAGTCGCCCGTCCCCTTGACGACCTTCTCGAAGGGGGCGGAGCTCACGCACTTGGGCAGCCCGTCCATCTCGGCCGGGTTGCCCGTCGCGGCCCAGCTGTAGCCGAGCCGGTCGTGGCGGCCGAGGTCGTGGACGGTGACGCCGACCCGCTTGCCCTCGGCGCCCGGCAGGTCGGACTCCGTGACGACGCCCGAGACGACGGCGACCGGGCCGCCGGTCACCAGGCAGTCGACCGCGACCTCGGCCCGGGCGCCCTCGCCGTCCAGGTAGTGGCTGAAGGTGAAGGTGCCGGTGGCCTTCATGGGGTCGGCCTTGTCCTTCGCGGCCAGGTGCGCGTCGAAGGAGAAGGTGATGTCGTCCCCGGCCGAGCGGTACAGCTTGGCGGTGCCGGTGAGGGCCGCCGCCTCCCGCGGCCGGGACGCGTCCGAGGCGGTCGCGGCCGAGGCCGCCCCGGCCGTGAGCAGCAGTACCGAGCCGAACACGACGATCTTCGTACGGCGCTTCATGGCGGTCCTTTCCGCGGGTCGTGTGGACAGCCCCCACTCTTCCGGCCCGGCCCGGGCAGGACATCGCGCCCGGGGCGGGACCCGGCCTCCGCCACGCGGCGGGGCGGACCGGACGGGGCCGGTCTCCCAGGAGGAGCGGAACTACGCCCGAAGTCGCGCAACGAATCGCCGCCGACCCCAGGAAGCACGCAACGAACCGTCCACAGGCGCGCAACGGCTCCTTCTTGTCCCCCCTGGTCAGCCGCCCGTACCGTCCTACGTGGCCCCTTCAACCATCCGTGCGGGCCCCCGCAGCCACCCTTTCGCCCGGTGAGGAACACGCATGCGCACCGCCCTGCTCCAGAGCTCCGGACGGCCCGGCTCCACCGCCGGGAACCTGAAGGTCCTCGACGAGGCCGCCGAGCGTGCCGCCGCCGCGCGGGCCGGACTGCTCGTGGTCCCGGAGCTGTTCCTCACCGGCTACGCCATCGGCGACGACATCGCCCGCCTCGCCGAGCCGGCCGACGGCGACTGCGCCGACGCCGTCGCGGAGATCGCCACCCGGCACGGCGTCGCCGTCACCTACGGCTACCCGGAGCGCGACGGCGACACGGTCTACAACGCGGCCCAGCTGATCTCCGCCGACGGCACCCGCCTCGCGAACTACCGCAAGACGCACCTCTACGGCTGCTTCGAGCGCGACCACTTCACCCCCGGCGACCAGCAGGTCGTCCAGGCCGAGCTGAACGGCCTCACCGTCGGCCTGCTGATCTGCTACGACGTGGAGTTCCCGGAGAACGTCCGCGCCCACGCCCTGGCCGGCACCGACCTCCTGCTGGTGCCGACGGCCCAGCTGCACCCGTACCAGTTCGTCGCCGAGTCCGTCGTGCCGGTGCGCGCCTTCGAGAGCCAGATGTACGTCGCGTACGTCAACCGGGTCGGCCAGGAGGGCGAGTTCGAGTTCGTCGGGCTGACCACCATGGCCGGACCCGACGGGGTGGCCCGCGCCCGGGCCGGGCGCACCGAGGAACTCGTCCTCGCCGACGCCGACCCCGTCCTCCTCGCCGCCTGCCGCGAGGCGAACCCGTATCTGAAGGACCGCCGCCCGGGCCTGTACGGGTCCCTGGTCTGACCCCTCCCCACCAGCTTCCCCCGTAGTTCATCGCGCAAGGAGTCCGTACCCCATGACGTCCACGGTGCCCAACGCCGTCGAGCACGCCGACGAGCAGCAGCCGCCGATCACCATGTTCGGCCCGGACTTCCCGTACGCCTACGACGACTTCCTCGCCCACCCGGCGGGCCTCGGCCAGATACCCGCCACCGAGCACGGCACCGAGGTCGCGGTGATCGGCGGCGGCCTGTCCGGCATCGTCGCCGCCTACGAGCTGATGAAGATGGGCCTCAAGCCCGTCGTCTACGAGGCGGACCGGATCGGCGGGCGGCTGCGCACCGTCGGCTTCGACGGCTGCGACCCGGCGCTGACCGCCGAGATGGGCGCGATGCGCTTCCCGCCGTCCTCCACCGCCCTCCAGCACTACATCGACCTCGTCGGCCTTCAGACCCGCCCCTTCCCGAACCCGCTCGCCGAGGCGACGCCGTCGACGGTCGTCGACCTCAAGGGCGAGTCGCACTACGCCGAGACCATCGACGACCTGCCGCAGGTCTACCGGGACGTCGCCGCCGCCTGGAACAAGTGCCTCGAAGAGGGCGCCGACTTCTCCGACATGAACCAGGCCATGCGCGAGCGGGACGTGCCGCGCATCCGCGAGATCTGGGCGAAGCTCGTCGAGAAGCTCGACAACCAGACCTTCTACGGCTTCCTCTGCGACTCCGAGGCCTTCAAGTCCTTCCGGCACCGCGAGATCTTCGGCCAGGTCGGCTTCGGCACGGGCGGGTGGGACACGGACTTCCCCAACTCGATCCTCGAAATCCTGCGCGTCGTCTACACCGAGGCCGACGACCACCACCGCGGCATCGTCGGAGGCTCCCAGCAGCTGCCGCTGCGCCTGTGGGAGCGCGAGCCCGAGAAGATCGTGCACTGGCCCTACGGCACCTCGCTGAAGACCCTGCACGTGGACGGCGAGCCGCGCCCGGCCGTGACCCGGCTGCACCGCACCGCCGGCAACCACATCACGGTGACCGACGCGCACGGGGACATCCGCACCTTCCGGGCGGCGATCTTCACCGCGCAGTCCTGGATGCTGCTGTCGAAGATCGCCTGCGACGACTCGCTGTTCCCGATCGACCACTGGACCGCCATCGAGCGCACCCACTACATGGAGAGCTCGAAGCTGTTCGTGCCCGTGGACCGGCCGTTCTGGCTGGACAAGGACGAGGAGACCGGCCGGGACGTCATGTCGATGACGCTCACCGACCGCATGACGCGCGGGACGTACCTGCTGGACGACGGCCCGGACAAGCCGGCCGTCATCTGCCTCTCCTACACCTGGTGCGACGACAGCCTGAAGTGGCTGCCGCTGTCCGCGAACGAGCGGATGGAGGTCATGCTGAAGTCGCTCGGCGAGATCTACCCGAAGGTCGACATCAGGAAGCACATCATCGGCAGCCCGGTGACCGTGTCCTGGGAGAACGAGCCCTACTTCATGGGCGCGTTCAAGGCCAACCTGCCGGGCCACTACCGCTACCAGCGGCGCCTGTTCACGCACTTCATGCAGGACCGGCTGCCCGAGGACAAGCGCGGCATCTTCCTGGCCGGCGACGACATCTCGTGGACGGCCGGCTGGGCCGAGGGCGCCGTGCAGACCGCGCTGAACGCGGTGTGGGGCGTCATGCACCACCTGGGCGGCACGACCGACCCGACCAACCCGGGCCCGGGCGACGTCTACGACGAGATCGCGCCCGTGGAACTGCCCGAGGACTGACGCCGGGCGGCGGGATCCGGGGCTCAGTCCGGCAGCGGCGTGAGCATCATGCGGCCGGCGAAGCCCACCGCCGCGTCCAGCCGCTCGGTGAACTCCCCGGCGACGTCGGGCAGTCCGCGCAGCGCCCACAGGGCCCGGGCCGCCGCCCAGGCGGCGTCCCGGGCCCGCTCCAGGCTCCAGGCTCCGAGCAGGTGCGTGAGCGGGTCGGCGATCCGGAGCAGGTCGGGGCCCGGCATCAGCTCCTCGCGGACGCGTTCCTCCAGGGCCACGAGCAGCTCGCCCACCTGGTCGAACTCGTCCTCCAGATCGGCCGGTCCGCAGCCGAGCGCACGGCAGGCGTCCACGACGGCGAGCGCGAGGTCGTGACCGATGTGCGCGTTGACACCCGCCAGCGCGAACTGCAGTGGGCGTACGCCGGGATGGCGGCGGAACTGGAACAGGGGACGCCAGCAGGCCGGCGGGCGGCGGCCCTGCGCAGCGGCGTCGACCGCGTCGAAATAACGCCGCGCGAACCGCACGTCCAGCGTCGCCGCGGCACGCGGATCCGCGAACATCCCGGCGTCGATGCGCCGGTCGACGGCCTCCGTGACGGCCAGGTAGACGCGGTTGAAGACGGCGACGCCGTCCCCGGCCGGCAGCGTCGCGTCGAGGTCGCGCATCCGGGAGACGACCGGGTCGACGGCGTCCACGGCAACGGCGGCGGTGAGTTGTTCGCTATGCGCCATGGGGGCAGAGTCGCAGCTTCGCGGGGGCCGCGGTGACGGCGGGCCGGACGCTTCCCCGGAACGGGGGAACGCGCCCGGCCCGCAGCACGCCGTACCCGGGGTTATGAACCGGCCCGCCGGGCGTCCCCGTCGTCGTACGACGACGTGCCCTCGTCCAGGAGCGGCTCCTGCGTCTTCAGATGGGCCGGCGCGAAGGCGCGCAGGGCGTGGTAGCCGGTGATGACCACGACGGTGCCCAGCGCGATGCCGCTCAGCGAGAAGGTGTCGGTGAACTCCATCGTGACGTTGCCGACGCCGATGATGATGCCCGCGGCGGCCGGCACCAGGTTCAGCGGATTGCGCAGGTCGACCCCGGCGTTGATCCAGATCTGCGCGCCGAGCAGGCCGATCATGCCGTACAGGATGACGGTGATGCCGCCGAGCACCCCGCCGGGGATCGCGGCGACGACCGCGCCGAACTTCGGGCACAGGCCGAACAGCAGCGCGAAGCCGGCGGCGGTCCAGTACGCGGCCGTCGAGTACACGCGGGTCGCGGCCATCACGCCGATGTTCTCGGAGTACGTGGTGTTGGGCGGGCCGCCCAGCGCGGTGGACAGCATCGAGCCGACGCCGTCCGCGGAGATCGCCGTGCCCAGCTTGCCGTCCAGGTCGTCGCCGGTCATCTCGCCGACCGCCTTGACGTGCCCGGCGTTCTCGGCGACCAGGGCGATGACCACGGGCAGCGCGACGAGGATCGCCGACCACTCGAACGACGGGCCGTGCAGGTCGGGCAGCCCGATCCAGTCGGCCCGGCCCACGGCGGACAGGTCGAGCCGCCAGTGGTCGGTGAGCTTGCCGCTGCCGTCCACCGAGTGGATCTTGCCGAAGACCTGGTCGAACGCCCAGGAGACGCCGTAGCCGAAGATCAGGCCGAGGAAGATCGCGATGCGGGACCAGAAGCCGCGCAGGCAGACCACGGCGAGACCGGTGAACAGCATGACCAGCAGGGCCGTCCACTGGTCCTGCGGCCAGTACGTGGAGGCCGTCACGGGCGCCAGGTTGAAACCGATCAGCATCACGACCGCGCCCGTGACCACGGGCGGCATCACGGCGTGGATGATCCGGGCCCCGAACCGCTGCACCGCGAGCCCGACGAGGAACAGCGCGACGCCGACGACGAAGACCGCGCCGGTCACCGTGGCACTCGTGCCGCCCTGGGCGCGGATCACCGCGGCCACGCCGACGAAGGACAGCGAACAGCCCAGGTAGCTGGGCACCCTGCCGCGCGTCGCCAGCAGGAACACGACGGTCGCGACGCCCGACATCATGATCGCGAGGTTCGGGTCGAGGCCCATCAGGACCGGCGCCACGAAGCTCGCGCCGAACATGGCCACCACGTGCTGGGCGCCGAGCCCCACGGTGCGGGGCCAGGAGAGCCGCTCGTCGGGGCGGACCACCGCCCCGGGCGCCGGAGTGCGTCCGTCGCCGTGCAGTTTCCAGCGGACGCCGAGATCCATGTCAGGTGTCGCTTTCGTCGTACGTGCAGGTCCGGTCCATTGTGAGGGGCGCCGGACGGTGATTCGCACACCTGAGCGTCCACTTAGTATGGGCGGCGCGCCGATGTCGGTGTATCCGGCACTCACCTGGCGCGCACTCAGCACTCACCCCGCACGTCCAGGAGCACCGCCCGTGACCGCCGAAGCCCCGACCGCCCCCGACCTGCCGTACGCCGCAGACCTGCCGTACGGACGGCTGGTCCCCGTCACCGTCCACTTCGACGACCTGGACGCGCTCGGACTGCTGCACAACGCCCGCTACCCGCTGATGGTCGAGCGGGCCTGGGCCGAGCTGTGGCAGGACCACGGCTTCCGCTTCGAGGGCGACTGGGCCGCGGCCGGCGACGCCTGCAACGCGGTCAAGGAACTCCGCGTCAGCTACGAGGCCCCGGTCACCAGGCCCGGCGCCTACGCCGTCCACCTCTGGCTGGAGCGGCTCGGCACCACCGGCCTCACCTACGGCTTCCGATTCTGCTCGGCGGACGGGGCGGTGACCTACGCGCGCGGCAGCCGGGTGCTGGTGCGGCTCGACGCCGGGACGCTGCGCCCGGCGCCGTGGAGCGAGGAGTTCAGGGCCGCGGGCCGGGAACTGCTGCGCCCGGCGGACTGATCCCAGGACCGGTTGCGAAAGTCCCGCCTGCCCCGCGGCGCCCAGCACGCACGCTCGCGGCGTTGTCGGGTCGCCCGCGTACGCCCAGTACGCGGGCGACCCTCCGCCTTGCGATCGCACGCACCGGACGCCGCGGGGCCCGCCCTACGGGCGGACGACGGGACTTTCGCAACCGGCCCTGGGCCGCTCGCGGTCCGCGCCGCGCAGCACGCCCGCGAACACCACGAGCCCGCACGCCAGCAGCGTCACCAGACCGAACGACACCACGAGGCTGGTGGCCTCGGCCAGACCGCCGATCGCGCTCGGCGCCACCAGGCCCGAGGTGTACGTGATGGTGGCGACGCCCGCGATGGCCTGACTGGGGCTGGGGCCGCTGCGGCCCGCCGCCGCGAAGCACAGGGGCACGACCACCGCGATGCCGAGACCCATCAGCGCGAACCCGGCCATCGCCACCGCCGGATGGCCCGCCACCACGACGAGCAGCCCGCCGAGCCCGGCGAGGACACCGCTGGACCGGACCGTGCGCACCGCCCCGAACCGGTCCACGACCTTGTCGCCCGCGATCCGGGCCACCGCCATGGTGAGCGTGAAGCCGGTGGTGCACGCCGCCGCCAGACCCGGCGAGGCCTCCAGTTGGTCGCGCAGGTAGACCGCCGACCAGTCCAGGCTCGCGCCCTCGGCGAACACGGCGCAGAACCCGACCGCGCCGATCAGCAGCGCCGACCTCGGCGGCAGCGCGAAGCGCGGCGGGGCGGCCTCGTCCTCGGCGGGCTGGAGGTCCAGCACCCAGGTGCACGCGGCCACGCCGAGCACCGTCAGCACGGCCGCCGCCAGCAGGTGGTGGAGCCGGGCGTCGGCGCCCAGGTGCGCGGCGAGCGTGCCCGCCGCCGACCCGACCAGCGCGCCCGCGCTCCACATGCCGTGCAGCCCGGACATGATCGACCGGCCGAGCCGGTTCTCGACCTCGACGCCGAGCGCGTTCATCGCCACGTCCGCCATGCCGGCCGTGGCGCCGAACGTGAACAGCGCCAGGCACAGCGTGAGCAGGTTCGGGGCGAGGGAGGGCAGGACCAGCGACAGCGTCCACAGGGCCATCAGCCCGCGCAGCGCGTTGCGGGCGCCGAAGCGGTGACTGATGCTGCCCGCGAGCGGCATCGCCACGGACGCGCCGAGCGCGGGGAAGGCCAGCGCCAGCCCCAGCTGGCCCGCGCTCACCCCGGCGTGGTCCTGGATCCACGGCACGCGCGTGGCGAACGAACCGGTGACGGCGCCGTGCGCGGCGAACACGGCGGCCACGGCGTACCGCGCCCGCCTCACCTCGCGCTGTCCGTAGACCACATCGCCCATTCTCGGCCCCTCCCGGTGTACCGTCCCGCCTTCGACGCCGTAAATTATCAGGAACCCTGCCTGATAGATAGTGGGTTTCCGGTGGCGCCCGGCCCGCCCGCGCCGCCCGTCTGGAAGGATCCCGGCATGCCCGCATCCCCGAGCACCGCCCGGGCCATCAACGACCGGCTCGCCCTGCGCCTGCTGCAGCAGGAGGGCCCGTTGACGGCGGGGCAGCTGAAGCAGCTCACCGGCCTGTCCCGGCCGTCCGTCGCCGACCTCGTCGAACGCCTCACCGCCTCCGGCCTGATCGCCGTGGTCGGCGAGACGGGCGAACAGCGCCGCGGCCCCAACGCCAAGCTGTACGGCATCGTCGCCGACCGCGCCCACCTCGCCGCCCTCGACGTCCGCACCGAGGGCGTCGCCGTGGCCGTGTCCGACCTGCTCGGCCGGGTGCTCGCCGAGGGGGCCCTGCCGATCGACGGCACCACCGGGACGGAGCCCGCCGTGGAACAGGCCGTCGCCCTCGTCGAACGCGTCGCCAAGGAGGCCGGGGCCGACCGGCTGCACACCCTCGGCATCGGCGCGCCCGGCCTGATCGACCCGGCCGTCGGCGAACTGCGCGACTCCAGCGGGCTGCCCCAGTGGCACCGCCGCCTGGTGGCCGCCCTCCAGGAACGCCTTCCCGAGGCCCGCGTCAGCGTCGAGAACGAGACCAACCTCGCCGCCCTCGCCGAACAGCGCGACGGCGCCGCCCGGGACCGGGACACGTTCGTCCTGCTGTGGCTGGGCATGGGCGTCGGCGCCGCCGTCGTCCTCGACGGCACGCTGCGCCGGGGCCGGTCCGGCGGCGCGGGCGAGATCGGCTTCCTGCCCGTGCCGGGGACGACCGGGCTGCCGTCGGCCACCGACTGCGGCGGCGGCTTCCACTCGCTGGCCGGCGCGGCGGCGGTCACCGCCCTCGCCGCCGAGCACGGGGTCTCGGCCGAGCCCGCCCCGCACGAGCCGCACGCCGCCGCGCTGGTCCGGGCGGCCGTCGAGCACGCCGACACGGACCCGGCCGCCGAACGCTTCCTCGACACCCTCGCCGACCGGGTCGTGCTCGGCGCCGCGGCCGTGGTGTCCGTCCTGGACCCCGGCTGCGTGGTACTCGCGGGAGAGGTCGGCCGCGCGGGCGGCGAGGCTTTGGCCGACCGGGTCCGCACGCGCCTGACCCGGATGTCACCCCTGCCCACGGAGGTACGCCCCACCACCCTCGGCGGCGGAGCGGTCCTGCGCGGCGCCCTCCTCACGGCCCGGGACCACGCCCAGGACGCACTGTTCCCTCCGGCACCACGGCGCTGAACACGGAACTGCCGGCCCGGACCCGGACGACGCCGCGTCGCGGGCGCCGTCCGGGTCCGGGTCGACAGGGCTCGGGGCCGCGGAGCCGTACCCGCGCCGGCCGGCGGTGGTTCGCGCGGGCGGTCGCCAGGGGCCGGCCCCCGCGCCTGTCCTGCTCGCCCGACCCCGCGACGGCGTGAGGACGTGCGGGCCGGGCCCCGTGCGACGGCCCGGCCCGGTCCGCTCAGCCTCGTCCCGCCGCGCCGAACCGTGTCGCCAGGTACTCCTCGAACGTTCCCTTGCCCACCGCCCGCTGCGGCGCGAGGTGGCCGCCCGCGCGGAAGGCGCGGTAGGCCTGGCCCGCCAGCGGCATGTTCACCACGGCCCGGCGCCGCCCGGTCGCCGCGAGATAGGCGCGGGCCAGGGACTCCAGTGACCGCACCTCGGGCCCGCCCATGTCCTCCACCCGCCCCGCCGGCGCGCCCAGCGCCAGCTCCGCCAGCCGCCCGGCGACCTCCGTGACCTCCACGGGCTGGTCCCGCACCCCGGCGGGCAGCACCATGACCGGCGCCTTCGACAGCCCGCCGAACAGCTGCACGAGCAGGTCGTGGAACTGGGTCGTGCGCAGCACCGTCCAGCCGATCCCCGACTCCTCGACCAGCTTCTCGACGGCCATCTTGGTCTTGTAGTAGCCGAACGGCACCCGGTCGACGCCGACGATCGAGATGTAGACGAGATGGCCGACGCCCGCCCGCCGCGCCGCCGCCAGCAGATGCCCGGCCGCCTCCTCGTCCCCGCCGCGCGGACTGCTCGCGCAGTGCACGACGGTGTCGACGCCCGCCACGGCCGCGTCGAGCCCGTCGCCACCCTCCCGCAGGTCGACGGCGTACGGCTCGGAGTGCCGGCTGAGGACACGCACCTCGTGCCCGTCCGCGCGCAACCGCTCGGTCACGTGCCGGCCGAGGGTTCCGGAGCCACCGGTCACCAGGATGGTCGTCATGCTGTTCAGCCCCTTCGGACGCCGGGGCGCTCCCCGAGTGGAGCGCCCTTCGCCAATGGAGACCGAGTAGCCCCCGGTGAATGTGACAACCACCGGGGGCGTGCGTGGTGAGGCCCGGCGGCGGGCAAGGGCCTTCGTCACCGCCGCCGGGCCGGTCCGGTACCGGGGTCAGCAGGCCCCGAGGTCCTGCCACACGCCCCACTCGCCGGTGGTCCCGGGCTCCTCGCCCTTCGTCCACCAGCGGGCCTTGAACGTGTGCCCCTTGTGGGAGACGACGCTGCCGCCCGTGTACTCCTTCGTGGCCGTCCACGCCGGGTCCGCGCACGTGCCGGTGCCGTCGGTGGGCGTCGGGCTCGGCGACGGCCCGCCGGTGCCGCCGCCCGGTTCGACCACGGTCGTGCCGCGCGCCAGGTCACCGGCCAGCGCGTACGTCTTCCCGCCGAACGTCACCGTCCAGTTCGACGGCGTCGACACCGGCAGGTAGTACACGAAGTCCAGCTCCGCCGAGGCCCCGGGCGCCAGCGACTGCCAGGCCGGCAGCTTCAGCGAGACGCGGTGGTAGTCGCCCTTCAGACCGCCCACGTTGCCGCCGGTGTGGTCGCTGCGGATCACCGAAGTGCCCCAGCCGGACTGGTCCTTGGCGTTGCCGGGCGCCGACGTGCCGTAGTCGAAGCGGAACTCGGTGCCGCCGGGCAGCGTGGTCTTCGTGTTGTTGGTGATCCTCAGCTTGGGGCTGATCGGGTAGTTGGAGTCGCCGAGCGGGAACTGCCCGAAGTCCACGCCGATGTCGAGCGCCTCCGTGGGCAGGTCGACCGTGGTGCGCTTCGCGCCGTACGGCGTCGCCGACTTGAACTTCTCGTACATCGCCGTGGTCAGCGTCGAGCCGGGCTCGTACTGCCCCTTGGCCGCGTTCCACCGGTAGTCGCCGGCCAGCTCCCACACCATCGTGCCGCCGATGCCGCGGTCCACGACGTAGTCGGCCTTGGCGTTCACGGACTGCTCGTCCTCGGTGGACAGGAACACCTTCTTCTCGGCGTTCCACAGCCAGGGCGCGACCAGCGTGGCGTCGTACTTGCGGGCGTAGGTGCCGGTCAGCCGGGTGTCGGCCGGGAAGCCGTACTTGGTGACGTAGTCCCCGACGACGCCCTTCTCCAGGTTCTTGGCGTGCCACATCGGGTTGGAACCGGCGGGCGACTCCTTGCCGTTGGTGTCCAGGTCGTGCCAGAGGTTGTCGATGCCGGAGGCGCCGTCGCCGCACTTGGTCAGGCCCGAGCCGGCCGGACACGTGGTCGCGGGCGCCCTGCCCCACAGCCCGTCCGTGCCGCCGGTGACGTTCTTGAACCCCCGCGTGTAGTAGGGGAGTCCGATGTTGATGCGGCCGGCCGGCATCGAACCGCGGAAGTAGTGGTAGGACCAGTCGGTGTTCAGGTAGCCGATGCCGCCGTACTGGGACGTGGAGTACACGCCCGCGGCGGCGAGTTCGGCGTCCTTGCCGTCGTCGAACAGCGAGGCGTTCGGGCCGACGTACTCGTTCCAGGCGCCGTGCAGGTCGTACGACATGATGTTGACGTAGTCCAGGTACTTCTGGACCTGGAAGGTCTCCATGCCGCGCAGCAGGTAGCCCGAGGAGGGCGCCGCCACGGACAGCAGGTAGTGCTTCCCGTCCGCCGCGCCCGCGCGGTCGAGCCGCTCGCGCAGCGTCTTCATCAGGGCCGCGTAGCCCTTGACGAGACCGGCCCGGCGGCCGTTTGAGATCGACCAGTCGAGCGGGTTGCCCGCGTCCTTCATGGTCGTCGGGTACTCGTAGTCGATGTCGACGCCGTTGAAGCCGTACTTCCGTACGAAGGCGACCGCCGAGTCGGCGAACGTGTCGATGCCCGCCCGGTTGACCGACCCGTCGGCGTTGGTGGCCATCGAGTAGAAGCCGCCCGAGTCCACGCGCTTGCCGTCGGCGCCGAAGTAGCCGCCGGTCTCCGCCCAGCCGCCGACCGAGATCAGCGTCTTCACGTCCGGGTGCTGCTTCTTGAACTTGTTGAGCAGGTTGAAGTGGCCCTTGTAGGGCAGCGCCGGGTCCATCTCGGCGCCCGCGACGCCGGGCCAGGTCATGCCGGTCGCCGGGTTGGCGGCGGTGTCCGCGCCGACGGACAGCTTGTTTCCGCCGTCCACGTGCGCGAAGGCGTAGTTGATGTGGGTGACCTTGTCCCACGGGATGTCCGGGGCCAGGTAGGCCGGCGTGCCGTCCTTGCCGGTCCGCCAGCCGGTGAAGTAGCCGATCACGCGGCGCTGGTGGTCGGCGCCCATCTTCTCCCGGCCGGCCTCGTCGTAGACCGAGCAGTAGGGGACGTCGACGCCGGGCGTGCGGTAGAGGCCGTCGGGGCGGCAGGACTCCTGGCCGGCGGCGTGCGACACGCTCGCCGGGAGGCCGGCGAGCAGCAGACCCGCGACCGCCGCGGCGGCGCCGAGCAGGGCCGGTCTCGCGCGGTGACGTGAGGGGTGTCGTGTGGGGGACAGCACAGTCGGTTCCTCTCCACGGAAGTTGCGCAGACCCTAGAGAGGACTAGACCAGTGCGTCAATAGGTATGGACCAATCTCAAGGCCGGGCGGCGCGGCGGGAGTTGCGGACGCGGAGCACGCACGGAGAGGGGCGGGTCACCCACTGTGAGCCACTCCACACGACTCACCCGTATGGCTCTGGATCAGGCATGGCACACTGGGCCTGTAGAAGAAGCAGCGCACTCCGGGGTCGGTGAAAGTCCGAACCGGCGGTTACAGTCCGCGACCCGGTCACCTCCAGTGACCGGTTGACCAGGTGAAATTCCTGGACCGACGGTTAAAGTCCGGATGGGAGGCAGTGCGCGGCGGGCGAGCATTCGTGCGCGCCGCCGAACCGGTTCGTCCCCAGGGGCGGGCCCCGTCCGGCGTCGCCCCCGGTGTTCTCGTCCGTGGATTCTGTCGTCATCGACAGCCCCGGAGTCCGTGCCCGAAGAGGCAGGAGGACCCGGGAAGTGTTCACCGGAATCGTCGAAGAGCTGGGCGAGGTCACCGCCGTCGAGACACTCGACGACGCCTGCCGCTTCCGCCTGCGCGGCCCAGTCGTCACCGACGGCGCGAAACACGGCGACTCCATCGCCGTCAACGGCGTCTGCCTCACCGTGGTCGACCACGAGGGCGACGAGTTCACCGCCGACGTGATGGCCGAGACCCTGAACCGCTCCAGCCTCGGCGCCCTCGCCGTCGGCTCCCGGGTCAACCTCGAACGCCCCACCGCGGTCGGCGCCCGCCTCGGCGGCCACATCGTGCAGGGCCACGTCGACGGCACCGGCGAGATCCTGGAGCGCAAGCCCTCCGAGCACTGGGAGATCGTCAGGATCTCCCTGCCCGCCGACCTCGCCCGCTACGTCGTGGAGAAGGGCTCCATCACCGTCGACGGCATCAGCCTCACCGTCGTCGACGCCGGCCCCGACTTCTTCACCGTCAGCCTCATCCCCACCACCCTCGCCCTGACCACGCTCGGGCTCAAGCAGCCCGGCGACCCGGTCAACCTCGAGGTGGACGTCATCGCCAAGTACGTCGAGCGGCTCCTCGGCGACCGGGGGGTGGCCCGGTGAACTGGCTCAACTCCGAGGCCTTCGTCGTCCTCGACCAGCACATCAAGTGGTCGGACATGATCGGCAACGTGATCGGTCTGATCGCCCTCGCGCTCGGCTGGCGGCGCTCGATCTGGACCTGGCCGGCCCAGTTCGTCTCCGGCCTCATCCTCTTCGCGGCCTTCGCCACCGCCCACCTCTCCGGCAGCGCCGGCAAGCAGATCGTCGTCATGGTCGTCGCGTCGTACGGCTTCTGGCAGTGGAACCGCGGCCGGCGGCAGGCCCAGGACGGCACCATCGCCGTCCGGTTCGCCACCTGGCGCGAGCGCGGCCTGCTGGCCGGCGGCGCCGCCCTCGGCACCCTCGCCGTCGGCGGCCTGTTCACCGCCTACCCCTCCCTGTCCTGGGACCCCTGGCCGGACGCCTACATCTTCGTCGGCACCGTCGTCGCCATGTACGCGCAGGCGCGCGGCATGGTCGAGTTCTGGTTCGCGTGGCTGCTCGTCGACCTCGTCGGCGTGCCCCTCAACTTCGCCAACGGCTTCGCCTTCTCCGGCTTCGTCTACATCATCTACGGCGCGCTCGTCCTGTGGGGCCTGCGCGACTGGTGGCTGCGCTCCCGCGAAGCGGCGCGGCCCGTCCCGGAAGGAGCGCCCGCATGACCACGGCACCCGTCCTCTACAGCACCGACAGTTTCGAGGACCTCACGCTCGACCCGGTCGAGCGGGCGATCGCCGACATCGCGGCCGGCCGCCCGGTCGTGGTCGTCGACGACGAGGACCGCGAGAACGAGGGCGACCTCGTCATCGCCGCCGAGAAGGCCACGCCCGAGATCATCGCGTTCATGATGAGCGAGTGCCGGGGCCTGATCTGCGCCCCCATGGAGGGCGATGAACTCGACCGGCTCCGCCTCCCGCAGATGGTCGACGACAACACCGAGTCGATGAAGACCGCGTTCACGGTCTCCGTCGACGCCTCCGGCGCCCACGGCGTCACCACCGGCATCTCCGCCGCCGACCGCGCCACCACCCTCCAGCTCCTCGCGAGCGGCACCGCCGAGGCCGACGACCTCGTGCGCCCCGGCCACATCTTCCCGCTGCGCGCCCGCACCGGCGGCGTCCTCGTGCGCGACGGCCACACCGAGGCCGCCGTCGACCTCGCCCGGCTCGCCGGACTGCGCCCCGCCGGCGCGATCGTGGAGATCGCCGGCGAGGACGGCCGCATGCTCCGGCTGCCCGAACTCGTGCCGTTCGCCCGCAAGCACGGCCTGACGATCATCTCCATCGAGGACCTGATCGCCTACCGCCGCAGCTCCGAGCCCACCGTCCGCCGCGAGGCCGAGGTCCACCTGCCCACCGCGCACGGCACCTTCACGGCGTACGGCTACCGCTCCACCGTCGACGGCGTCGAGCACGTCGCCCTCGTCCACGGCGACATCGGCGACGGCGAGGACGTCCTCGTCCGGGTCCACTCCGAGTGCCTCACCGGCGACGTCTTCGGCTCCCAGCGCTGCGACTGCGGCCCCCAGCTGGACGCCTCCCTCGCCCGCATCCAGTCCGAGGGGCGGGGCGTGGTCGTCTACCTGCGCGGCCACGAGGGCCGCGGCATCGGCCTGATGTCCAAGCTGCGCGCCTACGAACTCCAGGAGCGCGGCCGGGACACCCTCGACGCCAACCTGGAACTCGGCCTGCCCGCCGACGCCCGGGACTACGCGGCGGGCGCCCAGATCCTGAAGGACCTCGCGGTCACGAGCGTCCGCCTGATGACCAACAACCCCGACAAGACCGACGCGCTCGTCCGGCACGGCCTCAAGGTCACCGGACGCGAGGCGATGCCGGTGAGCGCCGGCGAGCACAACCTGCGCTACCTGCGCACCAAGCGGGACCGGATGGGCCACGACCTGCCCTGGCTGGACACGGCGGCCCCCGTGTCCGCCTGCGGCAACCAGTGACACCACCCGGGCACCACCAACCCCAGCACCACCCAGGCACACCCCAGTCACCGAGGAGACGAAGAACGTGAGCGGCAAGGGCGCACCGGAACTGTCCGTACAGAACGTCGGGGACTTCAGAGTCGCCGTCATCGCGGCACAGTGGCACGACAAGGTGATGGACGGCCTGGTGGACGGCGCGCTGCGCGCCCTGCGCGAGCTCGGCATCGACGAGCCGACGCTGCTGCGCGTCCCGGGCAGCTTCGAGCTTCCCGTCGTCGCCAAGGTCCTCGCCGGCCGCGGCTACGACGCGATCGTCGCCCTCGGCGTCGTCATCCGCGGCGGCACCCCCCACTTCGACTACGTGTGCCAGGGCGTCACCCAGGGCCTCATGCAGGTCTCGATCGAGACCGGCGTCCCCGTCGGCTTCGGCGTGCTGACCTGCGACACCGAGGAGCAGGCCCTGGACCGCGCCGGTCTGCCCGGCTCGAACGAGGACAAGGGACACGAGGCGGTGACGGCCGCCGTGGCGACCGCTGCCACGCTGCGTTCAGTATCCGAACCCTGGCGCTGAGACACCCCCGCGAGCGCGTAGGCTTAGGCCCACCATGTCCAAGAAGACGTTCGAGGAGCTCTTCACCGAGCTCCAGCACAAGGCCGCCCACGGCGATCCCGCCACCTCCCGCACCGCGGAACTGGTGGACAAGGGCGTACACGCCATCGGCAAGAAGGTCGTCGAAGAGGCCGCCGAGGTCTGGATGGCCGCCGAGTACGAGGGCAAGGAAGCGGCCGCCGAGGAGATCTCGCAGCTGCTGTACCACGTCCAGGTGATGATGGTCGCCCGCGGCATTTCCCTCGACGACGTCTACGCCCACCTCTGAGCCGCACCCGTTCCCGCCCACACCACGCGAAGGAAGCCGACCTCATGCTGCGCATCGCCATCCCCAACAAGGGTTCCCTGTCCGGACCTGCGGGGGAGATGCTGCATGAGGCCGGCTACCAGCAGCGCCGCGAGTCCAAGGAACTGCGCATCGTCGACCCGGAGAACGAGGTCGAGTTCTTCTACCTCCGCCCCCGCGACATCGCGATCTACGTCTCCTCCGGCAGGCTCGACATCGGCATCACCGGCCGCGACCTGCTGATCGACTCCGGCGCCGAGGCCGAGGAGATCCTCCCGCTCGGCTTCGCCCGCTCCACGTTCCGCTACGCCACCAAGCCCGGCACCGCCACCGGCGTCAAGGACCTCAACGGCATGACGGTCGCCACCTCCTACGAGGGCATCGTCGCCAAGCACCTCGCCGACAACGGCATCGACGCCTCCGTCGTCCACCTCGACGGCGCCGTGGAGACCGCGATCGAGCTGGGCGTCGCCGAGGTCATCGCCGACGTCGTGGAGACCGGCACCTCGCTGCGCAACGCGGGCCTCGAGGTCATCGGCGAGCCGATCATGAAGTCCGAGGCCGTCGTCGTCCGCCGCACCGGCGAGAACGGCGAGGAGCCCAAGGTGCAGCAGTTCCTGCGCCGCCTCCAGGGCGTCCTCGTGGCCAGGACGTACGTGATGATGGACTACGACTGCCGGGTCGAGCAGCTGGAGAAGGCCGTCGCCCTGACCCCCGGCCTGGAGTCGCCGACCGTGTCCCCGCTGCACAACGAGGGCTGGGTCGCCGTCCGCGCGATGGTCCCCTCCAAGGAGGCGCAGCGGATCATGGACGACCTCTACGAGATCGGCGCCCGCGCCATTCTCACGACGGCCATCCACGCCTGCCGGCTCTGAGGGTCACCGCCATGTCCGATCTGCCCGACCTGCCCGTCACCTTCCGCCCGGCCCGGACGCGGGCCATCATGCTCACCGCGGCCGTCGCGATCTTCGTGGTCGTCACGGCCGTCGGCCTGCTGCTGAAGCCGCTCGGACCGGGGGAGCGCGCCAGCTTCGTCCTGACGGCGGCCCTGCTCGCCGGTGCGATGCTCATGCTGGCCCGGCCCAGGGTCGTCGCCGACGAGTCCGGCGTCACCGTCGTCAACCTCACCCTCAAGCGGCGCCTGGCATGGGCGGAGATCGTGTCGGTGAACCTCCGGCCCGGCGACCCGTGGGTGTTCCTCAACCTCAGCGACGGCACCAGCCTGCCCGCGCTCGGCATCCAGCCCGGCATCGCCCGGCAGCGCGCCATCGCCGACGCGCGCGCCCTCAGGGCGCTCGTCGAGGCCCGGTCCGTCGCCGGTCCCGAGGCCGGGCGGGACTGACCCGAACCGGGCGGCCCGGCACTCTGCCGCGTCGCCCCGTGTCTTGAATATTCTGTGGGCGGCAGGCGTGTCGTCGCGCCGCCGCCCCTGTCGCCCCGCCCGGTGCCCAGGGGCTCCCAGCTATCCGAGGAGTGACCCTCTCCGGCGATGGACGGATCGTCCTGCAGTACCTGCGCCGCCCCCTGCCGACATGACGCGGATTCCCTCCGCGCCCACGCCGAGGCGGCGGCATCATGACCATCCCCCTGCTGCTCCTGGCAGCCGCGTTCCTCCTGATTCTCGCCAACGGCTTCTTCGTCGCGGCCGAGTTCGGCCTGGTGACCGTCGAACGCCCCGACGCCGAACAGGCCGCGGCCGACGGCGACCGCCGGGCCCGCCGGGTCGTGGAGTCGCTGAAGGAGCTGTCCTTCCAGCTCTCCGGCACCCAGCTCGGCATCACCATCACCTCCCTCGTCGTCGGCATGCTCGCCCAACCGGCGCTCGCCGCCGTGCTCAGCGGCCCCGTCACCGCCGTCGGCGTGCCCGACGGCGCGGTTGCCGGCGTCGCCGTGGTCGTCGGCATGCTGCTGGCCTCGGCCGTGCAGATGGTGATCGGCGAACTCGTGCCCAAGAACTGGGCGGTGTCCCGGCCGATGCAGGTCGCGCGCTTCGTCGCCGGCCCGCAGCACGCCTTCGCGCGCCTGTTCCGCCCGGTGATCGCCGGGCTCAACGCGGTCGCCAACCGGCTCGTCCGCGCCCTCGGCTTCGAGCCGGCCGAGGAACTGGCCTCCGCCCGCACCCCGGGCGAACTGGTCTCCCTGGCCCGGCACTCCGCCCGGGCAGGCGCCCTGGAACAGGACACGGCCGACCTGTTCGTCCGCACCCTGTCCCTCGGGGAGCTGACCGCGCAGCACGTGATGACGCCGCGCGTGAAGGTCAGCGCCCTGCAGTCGTCGGCCACCGCCGAGGACGTCGTCAACCTCACCCGGGCCACCGGTCTGTCGCGCTTCCCCGTCTACCGGGAGAAGATCGACGAGATCGTCGGCATGGCGCACCTCAAGGACGCCCTGGCCGTCCCGGCGCGCGAGCGACTGCGCACCCCCGTGGACGGCATCGCCCGCCCGGCGCTCCTCGTCCCCGAGACGCTGCCCGTGCGGCCCCTGCTCACCCGGCTGCGCAGCGAACAGCCCATCGCGGTCGTCGTGGACGAGTACGGCGGCACGGCCGGCGTCGTCACGCTGGAGGACATCGTCGAGGAGATCGTCGGCGAGGTCCGCGACGAGCACGACGGCCACGACCTGCCCGAGCTCGCCGCCGTACCGCCGGAGGAGGGCAGGCCCGCCTGGGACGCCGACGGCGGCTGCCGCGTCGACGTGCTCCGGCGCATCGGACTCACCGCCCCCGACGGGCCCTACGAGACGGTCGCCGGCCTGGTCGCCGACCTGCTCGGCCGGATCCCGGCCGTCGGCGACCGGGCCGAACTGCCCGGCTGGCGGCTGTCGGTGCGCCAGGTCGGCCACTACCGCGCCGAGCGCGTGCGCATCGTGCGGACGGCACCCGTCGTGGAGTCGACCGCCCCGGCCGTGGAGGCCGCCCGATGAGCAGTGTCCTGCAACTGTTCTTCGCCGCGCTGCTCGTGCTCGCCAACGGCTTCTTCGTGGGAGCCGAGTTCGCGCTCGTCTCCGTGCGCCGCAGCCAGATCGAACCGCTCGGCACGGCACGTGCCCGCCGAGTCCTCCACGGTCTGGAAAACCTGCCGCAGATGATGGCCGCCGCGCAGTTCGGCATCACCGTCTGCTCGCTGACCCTCGGCGCGGTCGCCGAACCCACGGTGGCGCACCTGCTGGAGCCGCTCTTCGAGTGGATCCACCTGCCGCACGCGATGATCCACCCGCTGGGCTACGTCATCGCCCTCGCCGTCGTCGTCTTCTTCCACCTCGTCGTCGGCGAGATGGTCCCGAAGAACCTGGCGATGGCGGCGCCGGAGACGGCCGCGCTGTGGCTCGGCCCCGGCCTGGTCGGCTTCGCCCGGCTGTGCGGGCCGGTCACGGCGGCCCTCGGCACCTGCGCCCAGGGCGTTCTGCGGCTGTTCCGGGTCGAGCCGAAGGACGAGGTCGAGGCGGTCTTCACCAGCGAGCAGCTCAACCGGCTCGTGGAGGACTCCCGTCAGGCCGGCCTCCTCGACCCGGAGGAGCAGGAACGCCTGGAGGACGCCCTGGAACTGGGCTCCCGCCCGGTCACGGACGTCCTGCTGAAGCGCGAGTCGCTGGTCACGGTCAGCCCGTCGGTCACTCCGGGCCGGATCGTGGAACTCACCGCCCGCACCGGGTACTCCCGCTTCCCGATCGCCGCGGAGGGCGGCGCCTTCATGGGCTACCTGCACGTCAAGGACGTCCTCGACCTGGAGGACTCCGACCGGGCGGTGCCCCAGCACATCTGGCGGCGCATGACGACGCTCAGGCCCGAACTCCCGCTGGACGACGCGCTGACGGTGATGCGCAGGGCCGCCACCCACCTGGCGCAGGTGACGGACGCCTCAGGGAAGGTCCTGGGCCTCGTCGCCCTGGAGGACGTCCTGGAACTGCTGGTGGGAGAGGTCCGCGACCCGGCCCACAGGGAGGCCCTGACGACGACGTGACGCCGCTCGGGGCGGGCGGCCGGCTCGGTG
Source organism: Streptomyces sp. NPDC037054 (assembly GCF_055606745.1). NCBI lineage: Bacteria > Bacillati > Actinomycetota > Actinomycetes > Kitasatosporales > Streptomycetaceae > Streptomyces > Streptomyces sp. NPDC037054. Next base: position 239,292 of record NZ_JBVJSJ010000010.1, read on the forward strand.
AGCCGACGGGTCCCGCGGCAGTTCACAGGGCCGACGGATCCTGCGGCCCCCGCCCCGACAGCACTTCCCCGTACGCCTGCATCAGGTCCGGCAGCCGCAGGGTGGCCAGGTCCTCCCGGGTGAGCACCCCCGGATACGCGGACAGCCGCAGGTCCCGGTAGGCGCAGCTCTTCTCGTACAGGGTCCGCAGGAACCGCCCGTTGCCGAGCTCGTCGATCCAGCCCTGGTCCACCACGTGCCCGGCCAGCGCCCGCAGTTCGTCCAGCGCCTCCTCGTCCCACTGGTCGCCGTTCTCCGCGGCGAGGACCTTGCCGATCTCCGTGAGCTCCGGCGGCCGGTACGAGGGGAAGTCGACGCGCGTCGTGAAACGGGACGACAGCCCCGGGTTGGCCGCCAGCAGCCGGTCCATGCCCTCCGGGTACCCGGCGAGGATCACCACGAGGTGGTCGCGGTTGTCCTCGGCCCGCTTCAGCAGCACCTGAAGCGCCTCGTCGCCGTACGCGTCGCCCTTGCCGTACCCGGAGTTGGACAGCGAGTACGCCTCGTCGACGAAGAGGACGCCGCCGAGCGCGGAGTCGATCAGCTCGTTGGCCTTCACGGCCGTCTGACCGAGGTACTCGCCGACGAGATCGGCCCGCTGCGCCTCCACGAGGTGGTCGCCGCCGAGCAGGCCGAGGGCGTAGAACACCCGGCCCAGGATGCGGGCCACCGTGGTCTTGCCGGTGCCGGACGGGCCGGAGAAGACGAAGTGCCTCTTGGGCGGCTGCACCGGCAGGCCCTGCCCGGCCCGCAGCCTGGCCATGTTCAACTGCGCCGACAGCGCCTTGACCTGGCGCTTGACGGGTTCCAGACCCACCATGCGCTCCAGTTCGGCGAGCGCCTCCTCCAGCAGGCCCGGGTCGGTGGGGCCGGAGGGCAGCGACTGCGGGGGCGGGCCGGTCTTCTCGCGCGCCGTCCGGTCCGCCGCCGTCGGCGGGGGAGCGGACGACGGCGGCTCGGGGCCGAGCTTGAGGTCGCGGCCCTCGGTGCCGTACAGCGGGTCGAGGACGTCGGGGCCGTCCACCATGTCCTGCCCGGCGCCGGTCAGGGTGATCGCCGCGAGGTCGGCGGAGTCGTCGTACCCGTCGCCCTCGGAGATCGCCGCGAGCCGCGCCGAGGTGTCCATGAACGCCGGGTCGACCCGGTGCACCGCGCGGTACAGCGGGAGCGCCGCCGCCGACCGGCCGGTGCCCTCGTGGGCGCGGGCCAGCCAGTAGCGCAGCTCCTTGCGCTGCGGCTGCTCGCTGCGGCAGCGCATCAGGGCCGCCGCCAGCAGCGGCTCGGCCTGGCCGTACATCTCCAGGCGTACCCGGGCCATGCCGCCGAACAGGCCCGCCTCGATGCCGAGCATCGGGTCGTCGAGCAGCGGGTCGGTGTGCCGGACGAGCTGCTCCCAGTCCTTGACGAGGTAGGCCCGGCAGGCGTGCAGGAAGCGGACCTGGGAGTCGGTGTCGACGGGCGGCAGGCCCGCGAGGGCCCGGTCCAGCTCCGGTACGTGCCGTCCGTCCAGCCAGTGCGAGGCGTGCGCCAGCAGCAGGTCCCGCGGGCTCTCCAGCACGGGCTGCACCCACCAGCCCAGCCAGTACCAGGAGTTGAGGGAACGGCGGTGGCGGGCGCGCTGCTCCCCGAAGCGGTCCCGGTGCCGGTGCATCCGCAGCAGCGCGGTCGTGGTGTCGACGCGCAGCGCGTGCAGCCCGAGCCAGCCGTCCGCCATCGCCGGGTCCAGTCGCACCGCCGTCCGGAACTCCTCCTCGGCCTGCGGATACGCGCCCATGGTGTAGGCGTCCATGCCTCTCAGCCAGGCGAGGTCGGCCGGGCCCTCGGGGCCCCGGGTGCCGAAGTCCATCACGTCCCCCACGAACCGTGCCCCCGTCGGTATGCCGCCGAGCCGTCGCCCGAGGGCCGCCTTTGGTCGAACCACTGTGCTGCGGAACGGAGTTGCCGGTGCGCGAGCAGCCGTCCGGTAGATCGCACCGAGGGCATCGTACCCGCGGGGCCACGCCCTGCCGAAGGGTGCCGCACAGGCCGTTCGGCGAGGTGGGAGCACATGGGGCGCACGCCGGACGGTGACCGAGGGTGAGCGATTCGGGTCGCCCGGCGTCCGGAAAGGGCTTCGGGAAGGTGAAAAGGACAGAACGAAGCCCCCGATCACGGGGGAACAACCGGGGGCTTCGCGTCTGTCGGCGGTCGTTGAAGGACCGCACATTCAGAACGTAAGTCCTGTACGGCCCGTCGGTCAAGCCGAGTTGAGGCACTCGGAGAAGTTCCCCCGACCGGGGCTTTCACACTTTCACCACATCGGGTTCGAGTCGTCACCGTGCGTGAAGAGGTGGTCGGCGGCAGGTGTCCTCAAGGGGCCCGGAAGCACCTCATATCCCCGCTGTCGCTGTCGCACCAGAACGTCGGCGAAGGGCCTGGAGGGGTCCGCCGCGAAGTGCCGGCGCTCCGCCTCGACCCACCCGGCCCAGAACTCCCGCTGCTCCTCGCCGTCCCGCTCCCTGCCCCGGCGCCACGCCTCCTCGCGCGGCACCTCCATCCACAGCAGCAGCGCCAGGTACGGGCGCAGCGCGCGGCGGCCCGCGCCGACGCCCTCGACGAGGACCACCGGCGCCGGCGGCAGCACGCGGGGCGGGCCGAAGCGGCGGGCCCGCCAGTCGTACGGGGCGTAGCGCGCGCTCTCGCCGCGTGCGAACGGATCGATCACCTGTTCCCGCAGTCGCCCCGTCCAGTCGAACAGCTCGTCGTGGCTGGCGATGTCGTCGAGGCGCAGCACCGGGACGTCGCCCAGTGCCGCGGCCAACTGCCCGGCGAACGTGGACTTCCCGGACCCGGCGTGCCCGTCGACGCCGATCAGGCGGACCGGCCCGCAGGAGGGCGGGAGGCGGCGGATCCGGGAGGCGAGAGCGTGAATGGCGGGTTCCTGGGGCGGGGTGCGGTCGGGGCGCCCAGCACTGGAGTCAGGGCACCCGGCGTGGGAGTCGGGGCGCCCAGCACTGTAGTCGGGCACCCGGCACTGTAGCGGCGGGCTGCACTGCCGCGGCGGATGCGCCGCACGGCCTCCCGGGTGCCGAGGGCCAGGTCATGCCACTGGTCGAGGCCAATATTGCTCGGCGTGGCATGGGCCGAAGTGCTGGCCGGACCCCCTGACGGGCGTCCATAGTTGGCGCACAGCCGTGCAACCGGACCTGCCCGACTCCGACACCAGGGGGTCTCCCGCCCATGAGCAGAGCCGAACAGCCGTCCCGCAGAAGCGTGTTGACCGCCGCCCTCGTCGCGGCGGTCGCCGTCGGCGGTGCGGGCACCGCGGTCGCCGCCCCGCGCGCCGACGCCGCCGACCCCGCCGGGACACCCGCCCACCCCATCGACAACCGGGCCTGGACCTCGTACCTCGACTGGCGCGGCGGCACCGCCAGGGGCACGCGCGTCGTCGCCGGTGCCCGGCCCGGCGTCGCCATCGCCCGCCCCCTCGGCACCGTCGACCACACCGATCCGCACACCGGCACCACCGCCGCGTGGGACTACGCCACCTGGACCTCGCCCGTCCACCGGCTCACAGTCCCCGCCACCGAGGCCATCGCCTCCTGGAACGCCGACACGCCCGAAGGGACCTGGCTCCAGGTCGAGTTGAAGGGCACCTACTCCGACGGCACGGACACGCCCTGGTACGTCATGGGCCGCTGGGCCGCCGGCGACAAGGACATCCGGCGCACCTCGGTCGACGACCAGGGCGACGGCAAGAGCAGCGTGTGGACCGACACCTTCGCCGTGGACGACGCGGCCTCCGGGCTCCGCCTGGTCTCCTACCGGCTGCGGCTCACCCTCTACCGCAGGCCCGGCACGACGCTCACGCCCACCGTGTGGCGGCTCGGCGCGATGGGCTCCGACATCCCGGACCGCTTCACCGTGCCGGCCACCACTCCCGGCGTCGCCCGGGAGCTGGCCGTGCCGCGCTACTCGCAGGAGATCCACAAGGGCCAGTACCCGGAGTACGACAACGGCGGCGAGGCCTGGTGCAGCCCCACGTCCTCCCAGATGATCATCGAGTACTGGGGCGGCCGGCTCACGCCCGAGCAGCTCTCCTGGGTCGACCCGGCCTTCGCCGACCCGCAGGTGTGCCACGCGGCCCGGTACACCTACGACTACCAGTACGCCGGCTGCGGGAACTGGCCGTTCAACGCCGCCTATGCGGCCACCTTCGACGGCATCCAGGGCGTCGTCACCCGGCTCGGCTCGCTCACCGACCTGGAGACCCTGATCGCGGCGGGCATCCCGGCCATAACGTCGCAGTCCTTCCGCGCGGAGGAGCTGACCGGGGCCGGCTACGGGACCGCCGGGCACCTGATGACCGTGATCGGATTCACGCCCGAGGGCGACGTGATCGCCAACGACCCGGCCTCGCCCAGCAACGAGGCGGTGCGGCGCGTCTACAAGCGGCGCGAGTTCGAGAACATCTGGCTCAGGACCAAGCGGTACAACGCCACCGGCAAGGTCGTCTCCGGCACCGGCGGCGTCTGCTACCTGTACTTCCCGGCCCGCCCGAGCGCGCGCCAGCGCGAGGCGCTCGCCGCGGTGGGCGTGCGCTGAACCCGCTCCGCGACCGAAGGGCCCCGGTTCCGCCGGGGCCCTTCGGCGTGTGACCAACGTCTCCGCCGCAAAAGCCGCCACGAGTGGCAAGGTGGACAGTCCGTGGGGGGAGTCCACTGCACGCCGAACACCAGCGAGAGGCCATGACCGCGAACTCAGCCGCAGCCGTCCGTGTCCGTACCGGCGGCCCCAAGGACGACGGCCCCGAGATCCTCGAGCACGCCATGGGGTGGGTCCTCGTGGTGGTCGTCGCGATGCTCGTCACCCAGCTCGGCCTGCTCTGACGGTTCCCGGGCGCTTCGGCGGATTTCGTCGAATACGCGTCGAACAAGCAGGTGACGCGGGTCTGCCATACTGCGGGTGTCCCACCGCCCGTTGAGACCAGGGTCGAAATTGAATATCAGTCAACAAGGCGCCGCGCGTCCCCACCGGGCACGCGGCACCGAGCGTTCCGTGGCGCGCCGTGCCGAACTCATCGCCATCGGGCGGAAGTTGTTCGCCGACACGTCCTACGACGCGCTCTCCATGGACGACATCGCCCGCCAGGCGCATGTCGCCAAGGGGCTGATCTACTACTACTTCGAGTCCAAGCGCGGCTACTACCTGGCGATCATCCAGGACGCGGTGGCCGGTCTGGTCACCCTCGCGGCGAGCGGCGTCGAACTGCCCCCGGCCGAGCGGGTGTACCGCACGATCGACAGCTACCTGCGCTACGCCGAGCACAACCAGGCCGCGTACCGCGCCATCGTCAGCGGCGGCGTCGGCTTCGACACCGAGGTGCAGTCCATCCGGGACGGGGTGCGGGAGGCGATCGTCGCCACCATCGCCGAAGGGGCGTACGGCCGCCGCGACGTCGCGCCGCTCGCGCGCATGGGCCTGCTCGGCTGGGTCTGCGCCGTCGAGGGCGCCACCCTCGACTGGATCGGCCGCCCCGGGCTGCCCCGCGAGACGATGAGCGACCTGCTGGTGAAGGTGCTCGGCGGCGTCCTGCGCGCGATAGAGGAACTCGACCCCGCCCACCCGGCCCCGGACCTCACCCGCAGGGCCACCTGAGAAGGGGCGGGAGTCATCGACTCCCGCCCCTCAACTGTCCTGCCTGGGCCCCTAGTCGATGGCCTTGATCAGCTCACCGTCCGCGGTGTCGCCGCTCAGCTCCCAGAAGAACGTGCCGCCGAGCCCCTGCTCGTTCTTGTACGTCATCTTCTCGGCGATCGTCGCGGGGGTGTCGTAACTCCACCAGTCGTTCCCGCACTTGGCGTAGGCGGTGCCGCCCACCGTGCCGGTCGCCGGGCACTTGTCCTTGAGCACCTTGTAGTCCTCGATGCCCTGCTCGTACGTGCCCGCCGCCGGGCCGGTCGCGGTGCCGCCGGGCGCGTCCTGCGTGACGCCGGTCCAGCCGCGCCCGTAGAACCCGATGCCGAGCAGCAGCTTCTCGGCCGGGACGCCGAGGCCCTTGAGCTTGGCGATCGTCGCCGAGGTGTCGTACTTCTGCTTCGGGATGCCGTCGTACGAGGTCAGCGGCGAGTGCGGGGCGGTCGGCCCGGCCGCGTCCCAGGCGCCGAAGTAGTCGTACGTCATCGGGTTGTACCAGTCGACGTACTGCGCGGCGCCCGCGTAGTCCGCCGCGTCGATCTTGCCGCCGTCGGTGGCGTCGGCGGTGATCGCCGCGGTGACGAGGTAGTCGGGGCCGAACTTGGCGCGCAGCGCCGACATCAGCTTCGGGAAGGCCTCGCGGCCGCTGGTGTCGCAGGTCGCGCCGCAGGCGTTCGGGTACTCCCAGTCGATGTCGATGCCGTCGAAGACGTCGGCCCACTTGGAGTTCTCGACGAGGTCGTAGCAGGACTGCGCGAACGCGGCCGGATCCTTGGCGGCCTCGGCGAAGCCGGCCGACCAGGTCCAGCCGCCGAACGACCACAGGACCTTGAGGTCGGGGTGCCGCTTCTTCAGTTCGAGGAGCTGGTTGAAGGTGCCGCGCAGGGGCTGGTCCCAGGTGTCGGCCACGCCGTCCACGGACTCGGCCGCGGTGTACGTCCGGTCGGTCGCCGCGTAGGCGTCGCCCATCGCGCACTTGCCGCCGGTGACGTTGCCGAAGGAGTAGTTGATGTGCGTGAGCCTGTCCGCCGAGCCCGACGTCTCGATGTTCTTGACGTAGTACTTGCGGTCGTAGGTGCCCCATTCCGTGAAGTAGCCGACGACCTTGGAGCCGGCGGCGGCCTCGGACCTCTCGGTCGTGGGGGTGGCGGTCGCGGAGCCCGCGCCGGCCAGGAGCCCGGCGCCGAGTGCCACGCAACTGGCGGCCGCCAGGAGGCCCCGGAAGCGCGGACGGGGGTGGGGGGAACGGTGCATCGGGTGTCACCTCGTGGGGGAGAGGGGAACACGCGCCGATTGACATGGACGCGTTGAATCGATTCGCAGCGAAACCGTAGGAGGACTAGACCAGTCCCGTCAATGGTGCGGACCAAGTTCGTCCGGTTGCCGCGGGACGACGCCTCCGGCGCGCCCGGGCGATGGCCGCGGAGTGAGGTTGGCGATATCTTTGAAGTAAGCGGTCGTTAACTGGTGACTGGCAGTCCGTGATCGGGCATACTCACAGCGCACAGCCGCTGGTCAGCCGCTTCCGAGACCCGGAGGCGGGACCTCGGCCGAGCATCGGATCGACCTGGCGGAGCGGCCACACCGAGGGCGCGTCCGTCGATGTGCCCCACAGGGAGGAGAGCGTCGCCATGCCCGACCGCGCCCCGCAGCCGGTGGACCGGCAACTGCCCACGGACGAGGCCCGGGACCTGATCTCGCTGGTCCGCGACATCGCCCAGCGCGAGATCGCGCCGAAGGCCGCCGAGGAGGAGGACGCGGGCCGCTTCCCGCGCGAGGTCTTCACCCTGCTCTCCGAGTCCGGCCTGCTCGGCCTGCCCTACGACTCCGAGTACGGCGGCGGCGACCAGCCGTACGAGGTCTACCTCCAGGTCCTCGAGGAACTCGCCGCCGCCCGCCTCACGGTCGGCCTCGGCGCCAGCGTCCACACCCTCGCCTCCTACGGCCTCGCCGCCTACGGCACCAAGGAGCAGCAGGTCGAGCACCTGCCCGCGATGCTCGGCGGCGGCCTGCTCGGCGCCTACTGCCTCTCCGAGCCGTCCTCGGGCTCGGACGCGGCGTCCCTGCGCACCAAGGCCGTCCGGGACGGCGACGAGTGGGTCATCACGGGCACCAAGGCCTGGATCACGCACGGCGGCATCGCCGACTTCTACACCGTCATGGCCCGCACCGGCGAGGACGGCCACCGCGGCATCACGGCGTTCCTCGTGCCGGGCGACGCGGAGGGTCTGAGCGCCGCCGCGCCCGAGAAGAAGATGGGCATGAAGGGCTCGCCCACCGCCCAGGTGCACTTCGACGGCGTACGCGTCGCCGACGACCGGCGCCTCGGCGAGGAGGGCCAGGGCTTCGCGATCGCCCTGTCGGCGCTGGACTCCGGACGGCTCGGCATCGCCGCCTGCGCGATCGGTGTCGCCCAGGCGGCCCTGGACGAGGCCGTCGCGTACGCCACCCAGCGCCGCCAGTTCAACCGGCCCATCGCCGACTTCCAGGGCCTGCGCTTCATGCTCGCCGACATGGCGACCCGCATCGAGGCGGGCCGCGCGCTGTACCTGGCGGCGGCGCGGCTGCGCGACGCCGGCCTGCCCTTCTCGAAGCAGGCGGCCATGGCCAAACTGCACTGCACGGACACGGCCATGCAGGTCACCACCGATGCCGTGCAGATCCTCGGCGGCTACGGCTACACCGCCGACTTCCCGGCCGAGCGCTACATGCGCGAGGCCAAGGTGCTGCAGATCGTGGAGGGCACCAACCAGATCCAGCGGATGGTCATCGCCCGTCACCTCGTGGGTCCCGAGACCCGTTGAACTGACCGAGGCCGCGCAGGGGCGCCGCGAGCCGCACCCACTCCGGGTCGTGGTGCCCCGGCAGGGTCCGGCCGCGGTCGGCCCAGGCGCGCATGAGGTCGCGGTAGATCGGTGGGTCCGGAAGCCGCGGAAGACCGAGCGGCACCGATCCCGAGGGCGGCGGGACGAACACGCGGCGCGGACGCCCGGCTGCCGAATGCGTGTGGGTCATACCCGGCCAACGCGCGCCCCGGCGGGCAGGTCACCGGCCGGCGGAATCGAGTGTGAGTTCACCACCGACCGGGGTGCGGAGACGACGCGTCGGTCGCGCGTTGACGCGCCGTCAATTCCTCGTCGGCCCGGCGGCTTCGGCCGTCGCTCAGGCGGCGTGCCGGCGCATCGTCGGCACGCGCATCGGGCGCGAGCCCGGGCCGCCGACGTGCGAGAAGGGCTGCTTGCGCCAGTCGAGCCCCTGAGGGAGCGTCAACAGCAGGGCGGTGTCCTGCTCCTGGGGCTCCACGGACTCGTCGGCGGCGCGGGCCTCGGTGGCCCTGCGGCCCGTACCGGCGCAGACCGTGAGGCCGAACGGGTTCCACGGCGAGGCGCACAGCGCGTGCTCCGGCAGGACCTCCTCGTCCGCCAGCAGGGCGATGGGCTGCGCGCAGTCCGGGCAGATCACCCGGTACATCTCGAACGTGTCGTACGTGTCGAGTTCCTCGTCGTCGAAGGCGTCGGGTTCGACGCCCTCCGGCTCTGGTTCGACGACGGGCTGCGGACGCTTGGACGCGAGACGTCCAGGGCGCTTGAGACTCTGCATGGGATTCTCCCCCTCGGGCTGGGCCGTGAAGGCACTGCGGCCTCGACCACAGCAAGCACTTCCCGTCCGCTCTCGCGGGTAATCACGAGAACATCACGGACACGGTTCCAAGCCTGTGGTGTTCGTCACATGCCACTCGCGGATGCCCGTCGCGGCGCGATTCCGGCCCTCAGCAGGCGGCACGCCCGACGCCCCGGCAGGCCCGCCCGTCACATCACGAACCGGCTATGACCTGTGCGCTCCGGTATCCCGTGAGATCACGCGCACTGTAGGTTCTTGCGCCATGGAGGAGCTGGACCGTCAGATCGTGCAGCTGCTCGTCAAGGACGGGCGGATGAGCTACACAGACCTGGGCAAGGCCACGGGCCTGTCCACGTCGGCCGTGCACCAGCGGGTGCGCCGCCTGGAACAGCGGGGCGTCATCCGCGGCTACGCCGCGGTCGTCGACCCCGAGGCCGTCGGGCTGCCCCTCACCGCCTTCATCTCGGTGAAACCGTTCGACCCCAGCGCCCCCGACGACATCGCCGAACGGCTCGCCGGGGTCCCGGAGATCGAGGCCTGCCACAGCGTCGCGGGCGACGAGAACTACATCCTCAAGGTGCGCGTGGGCACACCGCACGAACTGGAGGAACTGCTGGCCAGACTGCGGTCCCTGGCCGGCGTGTCGACCCGGACGACGGTCGTCCTGTCGACGCCGTACGAGGCCAGGCCGCCGCGCGTGTGAACCACCCGCCGACCGCACGCGCGGTGCGGGACCGGACCTGCGTGCACAGGCCGGGACGTCAGGCGCGACACTGTCCGTCATGAGTGAACGCACCGCCCCGCCCCACACCGTCCTGCTCCGCCGCGGAGAGGTCCACAGCCCCGCCGACCCCTTCGCGACCGCCATGGTCGTGGAGCGCGGCCAGGTCGCCTGGGTCGGCTCGGAGGGCGCCGCCGACGCCTTCGCGGACGGCGTCGACGAAGTCGTCGACCTCGACGGGGCGCTCGTCACCCCCGCGTTCACCGACGCCCACGTGCACACGACGTCCACCGGACTGGCCCTCACCGGCCTCGACCTGTCCGGCGCCGCCACCCGCGAGGCGGCCCTCGACCTCGTACGCGACTTCGCCGCCGCCCGCCCCGCCGACCGGGTCCTCCTCGGGCACGGCTGGGACGCTTCCCGCTGGCCCGGCGGGCAGCCGCCGACACGGGCCGAACTCGACGCGGCCACCGGCGGCCGGCCCCTCTACCTGAGCCGCATCGACGTGCACTCCGCCGTCGTCACCACCGCCCTGCTGGACCTCGTCCCCGGCGACGTGCCGCGCGAGGACGGCCCGCTGACCGCCGACGCGCACCACGCCGTCCGCGCCGCCGCCCTCGCCGCGATCACCCCCACGCAGCGCGCCGAGGCCCAGCGCACGGCCCTCGCGCACGCCGCCTCGCTGGGCATCGGCACCCTCCACGAGTGCGCCGGGCCCGAGATCTCCTCCGAGGACGATCTGGCGGGCCTGCTGCGGCTGGCCGCCGAGGAGCCGGGCCCGAGGGTCGTCGGCTACTGGGCCGAGCACGGCGAGGAGGGCATCGCCCGGGCCCGTGAGCTCGGCGCGGCCGGCGCCGCCGGCGACCTCTTCGTGGACGGCGCCCTCGGCTCGCACACCGCCTGCCTGCACCACCCGTACAGCGACGCGGGCCACACCGGCACCGCCTACCTGGACGCCGCCGCCGTCGCCGCCCACGTGGTCGCCTGCACCGAGGCGGGCCTCCAGGCCGGGTTCCACGCGATCGGCGACGCCGCCGTGACCGCCGTGGCCGAGGGAGTGCGCGCCGCCGCCGACAAGGTCGGCCTCGCCCGGGTCCGCGCCGCCCGGCACCGCGTCGAGCACGCCGAGATGCTCACCCCGCAGACCGTCGCGGCCTTCGCCGACCTCGGCCTGACCGCCTCCGTGCAGCCCGCGTTCGACGCGCTGTGGGGCGGCGAGGACGGCATGTACGCCCAGCGGCTCGGCGCCGAACGGGCCCGCACCCTGAACCCGTTCGCGGCCCTGCTGAAGGCCGGCGTCCCGCTCGCCTTCGGCTCCGACAGCCCGGTCACCCCGCTCGACCCCTGGGGCACCGTGCGCGCCGCCGCGTTCCACCGCACGCCCGAGCACCGCGTCTCCGTGCGCGCCGCGTTCACCGCGCACACGCGTGGCGGCTGGCGGGCGATCGGACGCGACGACGCGGGTGTTCTGGTACCGGGCGCCCCCGCGGACTACGCCGTGTGGCGTACCGGTGAGCTGGTCGTCCAGGCGCCCGACGACCGCGTCGCGCGCTGGTCCACCGACCCGCGCTCCGGCACCCCCGGCCTGCCCGACCTCACGCCGGGCCGTGACCTGCCGGTCTGCCTGCGCACCGTGGTGGGCGGCCGGACGGTCTTCGTACGGCCGGGCGAGTGATCTACGGGGCCGCCCGCTTGCCGGCCGTCGGCCCCGCTCCCGTCGCGCGACCTGCGCATAATCCGCGCCGACCAGGCCGTCTGCCGACGAAGCGCAGGTCAAACGGCTGTTGACAGGCGGCGGCCGGGGGCCGGTAGGTTCTGCCGGGTCCACCACCGGACGCCCGACCGGGGAACCTCCGCGCACGCGTCGCGAGCGCCGCTGGGTCAGGGGCGGTGTGCCGCACCGGGGCACCGCCACTGGGAGCCAGGCTCAGCGCAGCCACGGCGACGAGGAGGGGACGGCCGGTCGGGGAGGTGCGACCCCGGGTGGGGCCCGGGCGCTCAGTAGACAACGGCTTTCGGTCGATCCGCAGCCAGCGGGTCCCAGGTCGGCCCGAAGGGCGCCGGGCCCCCATCCGCCGCACGGCGGCACCCCCGGCGACCGGTGCCGAAACCGGGGCGCCTACCCGCCGCTCGCCGAATCCACACCGCCCGTCGTCCGTGCCGTCGCGTCGGCGCAGGCCCGGCGCACTATGGTGGTCCCCTGCGTACGGACATGAAGGGGCAGCAGTGAACGACGGCGACGGGACTCTCGCGGCACGAGCCCAGGAGAGGCAGTTCGGCCCGCTCGGCACGGCCTTGGTGATCATCCCGACCTACAACGAGGCCGAGAACATCAAGGCCATCGTCGGCCGGGTGCGCGAGGCCGTCCCCGAGGCGCACGTCCTGGTGGCCGACGACAACAGCCCCGACGGCACGGGCAAGCTCGCCGACGAGCTGGCCGCGCGCGACGACCAGGTCCAGGTGCTGCACCGCAAGGGCAAGGAGGGCCTGGGCGCCGCCTATCTCGCGGGCTTCCGCTGGGGCCTGGAGCACGGCTACGGCGTGCTGGTCGAGATGGACGCCGACGGCTCCCACCAGCCCGAGGAACTGCCCCGGCTGCTCACCGCCCTCAAGGGCGCCGACCTGGTGCTCGGTTCGCGCTGGGTGCCGGGCGGGCGGGTGGTGAACTGGCCCAAGTCCCGCGAGGTCATCTCGCGCGGCGGCAGCCTCTACTCGCGCCTCGCCCTCGACTTGCCGCTGCGCGACATCACCGGCGGCTACCGCGCCTTCCGCCGGGAGACGCTGGAGGGCCTCGGCCTCGACGACGTCGCCTCGCAGGGCTACTGCTTCCAGGTCGACCTGGCCCGCCGTGCCGTCAAGGCCGGCTACCACGTCGTCGAGGTGCCCATCACGTTCGTGGAGCGCGAGCACGGCGACTCCAAGATGAGCCGGGACATCCTCGTGGAGGCGCTGTGGCGGGTCACGGCGTGGGGCGTGGGGGAGCGCGTCGGCAAGGTGGTGGGACGGGCCGAGAAGCCCGTGGAGAAACCTTCGGAGAAGTCCTTCGAGAAGTCCTCCGAGAAGTCCTCCGAGGAGCCCTCGGAGAAGCACGCGGGGTCGTGAAGCGAGGCAGCGGCCGTCTTGCCCCGCTTATCCCGCGCTGAGCCCGGCCCAGGCACACTGGGAGCATGACGACTGGCGCTCAGACCCCCAGGTATCCGACCCGGCCCCGGCGCTCCCGGCTGCGCACCTTCCTGCCGCTGGGTCTCGCCGCGTGGCTCGTCCTGGAGATCTGGCTGCTGACGGTGATCGCGGGCGCGTCGAGCGGGCTCGTGGTCCTGCTGATCCTGGTGGCGGGCTTCGTCCTCGGATCCGCGGTGATCAAGCGGGCAGGCCGACGGGCCTTCCAGAACCTCACCGAGACCGTGCAACAGCAGCAGAGCGGCGTACCGCCGACGCCCCGGCCGAACAGCGAGGGCAACGGCCTGACGATGCTGGGCGGACTGCTCCTGGTCCTTCCCGGCGTGATCTCCGACGCCGTGGGCCTGGTCATGCTGGTGCCTCCCGTGCAGAAGGCGGTGAGCCGGTACGCCGAGCGCACCTTCGAGCGCAAGCTCCGCGAGGCCTCGCAGGGCAGTCTGGGCGACGCCTTCCAGCAGGCCCGTATGCGCCGCCCCGACGGCAAGGTCGTCCAGGGCGAGGTCGTCCGGGACGAGCCGGGCGACACCCCGCGCGAGGAGCCGCGCCCGCCGCTGACGCACTGACGGGCAACAGAAAAAGCAGAAAACCGCGGGCGCCGTACGTCACTTGGACGTACGGCGCCCGCGGTTCACTGGCGTGTGTCGAACAGCCGCCGGAGCCCCTGCGGGGACTACGCGCTCTTGCGGCTGTCCCGCGGATGCACCGCGATGTTCATTGCGCCGGACCGCAGAACGGCCAGCCGCTCCTCGAGGACCTCTTCGAGTTCCTCACGGGTGCGGCGCTCCATCAGCATGTCCCAATGCGTACGCGCGGGCTTGGCCTTCTTCTCTTCCGGACCGTCGCCGTCCACGAGGAGTGCCTGGGCCCCGCAGACCTTGCACTCCCACTCCGGCGGGATCTCCGCCTCGACCGAGAAGGGCATCTCGAAGCGGTGCCCCTTCTCGCATGCGTACTCCACGGCCTGGCGCGGGGCCAAGTCGATGCCGCGGTCCGTCTCGTAGCTGGTCACCACGAGGCGCGTGCCGCGAAGAGCTCGCTCACTCATGAATCGTGCCTCCCGGGCTTGTCGCCCACAGGACAGGTGTCGCTGTCGTCGTCATCCGGTCAACGTCCGGTCGGCGGTAAAGATTCCCGTTCCGAGTCCCGTTCCGGGTCATGCGTCGCCGTCGTAGCCGCCCCTTGTTGTACCCACCAGCGCCCGGTTTGTCACATCTGCTAGTAGATGTGACCCAGCGTTTCGGCACCTTTGACGCGCAGTAACGGTACGCCAGGCAGGCCAAACGCGTACACTACAGCGCTTTCGCTCCGAGTGCTAAATCCGCTCGGGAACGGGGTTGCCCGCGTCGCCGATCGCCCGCCGCACCGGCACCCGCGCGAGCAGCGCGAAACCGAGCACGAAGAACAGCACCAGCGAGATGATCGCGTCCCGGTAGCTGCCGGTCAGCTGGTAGGTGAGCCCGAACAGCAGCGGCCCCAGCCAGCTCATGCCTCGGTCGCTGATCTCGTACGCCGAGAAGTACTCGGCCTCCTTGCCGGGCGGCACCAGGTGGGAGAAGAGGGACCGGGACAGCGCCTGGCTGCCGCCGAGCACGAGCCCGATGCCGGCGGCGAGCACGAAGAACCACACCGGTTCACCCGCCGGAAGGAAGTACCCGGCCGCCAGCGTCACCGTCCAGGCGACCAGTGATCCGAGGATCGTGCGCTTCGCCCCGTAGATCCGCGCCAGCCGGCCGAGGGCCAGGGCGCCCGCCACCGCCAGCACCTGGACCAGCAGGACGGCCACGATCAGCGTGGACTGTTCGAGCCCCAGCTCCTTCGAGCCGTACACCGAGGCCTGGGAGATCACCGTCTGGATGCCGTCGTTGTAGACCAGGTAGGCCAGCAGGAACGACAGCGTCAGGGGGTGCCGGCGCATGTCCCGGAGGGTGGCGGCCAGTTGTTTGAAGCCGGGCACGGCCGCGCCGGGCTCGCGAGTCGCGGTCCGCCGGTCGCGCAGCCGGCGCAGCGGCACCAGCGTGAAGGCCCCCCACCACAGACCGGCCGACGCCAGGCAGATCCGCACCGCCTCGCCCTCGGAGAGCCCGAAGGTCTCGTGCGAGGTGTAGAGGATCAGGTTCGCGACGAGGACCAGGGCGCCCGCCGCGTACCCGAACGCCCAGCCGCGCGAGGAGACCGCGTCGCGCTCCTCGGGGCCCGCGATCTGCGGCAGGTAGGAGTTGTAGAGCATCATCGCGACGGACTGGGCCGCGTTCGCGACGATCAGCAGCAGCCCGCCCAGCAGGTAGCGCTCGCCGTCGAGGAAGAACATGCCCGCCGTCGCCGCCGCCCCGACGTAGGCGGCGGCGCCGAGCAGCGGCTTCTTGCGGCCCGTGCGGTCGGCGGCGGCGCCCACCAGCGGCATCGCCAGCACCGCGAGGATCACCGACAGGGACACCGAGTACGCGAAGAAGGAACCGGCGCGCACCGGGATGCCCAGCGGATGCACGAAGCCGTCCGCGTCCGCCGCCGCCTCCGCCACGGACGTGAGATACGGGCCCAGGAACACGGTGAGCACGCTCGTCGAATAGACCGAGCACGCCCAGTCGTAGAAGTACCAGCCGCGCTGTTCGCGGCGCCGCGCGGAGGCCTCGTCGGCTTCCCCCGCCCGCACGGTGTCGGTGCCCACCCGTGCCCTCGCTTCCCCGTGAAGGTGCCGCGCGAGGGCGGCGGACGGCGCCGGGTCAGACCCAGACGCCGCGCTCCTCCATGACCTTGCGCAACGTGTCGATGTGATCGGTCATGATGCCATCCACTCCCAGGTCCAGGAGCCGGTGGATGCGATCGGGATCGTTGACCGTCCACACGTGCACGTGCAGTCCACGCGCGTGTGCGGTCCGTACGAAGCGGTGGTCCACCACCTGGATGCCCGACTGCGACTCGGGCACCTGCGCGGCGACGGCGGACCGGCGCAGCGCGGCCGGCACGCCCCAGGAGCGCAGCCGCAGATTGAGCACCCCGCGCGTGCCGTACGACGTGGCCAGGCGCGGCCCGGCGAGACGCTGGGCGCGCACCACGCGCGCCTCGGAGAACGAGCCGAGGCAGATCCGGTCCCAGGAGTCGGTGCGCTCGACCAGGTCGAGGAAGGGCAGCAGGGCTGGCTCCGCCTTCACGTCGACGTTCCACCGGACCTCGGGGAACAGTTCGAGCAGGTCCTCGAACAGGGGCACCGGCTCGGCACCGGCCACGCGGGCCTGCGCCACCTCCGCCCAGGGCAGGTCGGCGATGCGGCCGGCGCCGTCCGTCACCCGGTCCAGCGTCGCGTCGTGGAAGGCGACGAGCCTGCCGTCCCGGGTGGCGTGCACGTCGGTCTCGATGTACCGGTAGCCCGTCTCGACGGCGTTCCGGAACTGCCGGACGGTGTTCTCCAGGCCGTCCGCCGCCCCGCCCCGGTGGGCGAAGGCGAGGGGTCCCGGATGGTCGAGGTAGGGATGGCGTATCCGCGGGGTCACGGACGCAGTATCGCGCGCGGAGGTTGCCCGGTGGCAACGACCGTGCTGCTGTCCGATGCCGACGGGACGGCGAAGACGCGCAGGAAGAGCTGGGCGAGCGGGCCGATCGACACCGCGTACAGCAGGGTGCCGGCGCCGACGGTGCCGCCGAGGGCGAAGCCGGTGACGACGACCGCCACCTCGACGGCGGTGCGCATCAGCCGGATCGAGCGGCCCGTGCGCCGGTGCAGCCCCGTCATCAGCCCGTCCCGGGGTCCGGGGCCGAAGCGCGCGGCGATGTAGAGGCCGGTGGCGACGCCGTTGAGGACGACGCCCGCGAGGAGCAGCGGAACGCGGACGGCCATGCCGTGCGCGGCGGGCAGCAGGGCGAGCGTGCCGTCCATGGCGATGCCCACGACGAAGACGTTGGAGACGGTGCCGAGGCCCGGGCGCTGGCGCAGCGGGATCCACAGCAGCAGCACCGCCGCGCCCACGGCGATCGACACGACGCCGATGGTGAGGCCGGTGAGTTCGGCGAGGCCCTGGTGGAGCACGTTCCAGGGTTCCAGGCCCAGGCCCGCCTCGACGAGCAGCGCGGAACTGGCCCCGTACAGGGCGAGCCCCGCGTACAACTGCACCAACCGCCGTCCCAGATGTCGCTTCGCGGACAAGACGTGCCCCCCAGTGGTCGTAGTGGCCTGATGCATGACACCCTGTGGCTCGGGGATACGTGCCAGCCATGGCCAATTCGGGGAAGGTGGACTGATTTCCATGCCGCAGTGGACCTCGGCGGTCGGGGCCGCGCAGCTGGCCCGGCTGCTCACCTCCCAGCAGGACCGGCCGGCCGGCCCCGGCACCCGCCGCCCGCCCGCCTACCGCGCGCTCGCCGACGGCATCCGGCTGCTGGTCCTCGAAGGGCGCGTGCCGGTCGCCGCCCGGCTGCCCGCCGAGCGCGAACTGGCCATGTCCCTGTCCGTCAGCCGCACCACCGTCGCCGCCGCCTACGAGGCGCTGCGCACCGAGGGCTTCCTGGAGTCGCGGCGCGGCGCGGGCAGTTGGACCGCGGTCCCGGCGGGCAACCCGCTTCCGGCGCGCGGCCTCGAACCGCTGCCCCCGGAGGCGCTCGGCTCCGTGATCGACCTGGGCTGCGCCTCGCTGCCCGCGCCCGAGCCGTGGCTCACCCGCGCCGTGCAGGGCGCGCTGGAGGAGCTGCCGCCGTACGCGCACACGCACGGCGACTATCCCGCCGGGCTGCCCGCCCTGCGCGCGATGATCGCCGAGCGCTACACCGCGCGCGGCATCCCCACCATGCCTGAACAGATCATGGTGACGACCGGCGCGATGGGTGCCATCGACGCCATCTGCCACCTCTTCGCGCCGCGCGGGGAGCGCGTCGCCGTCGAGTCGCCGTCCTACGCCAACATCCTCCAGCTCATGCGGGAGGCCGGCGCCCGGCTCGTGCCCGTGGCGATGGCCGAGGGGCTGACCGGCTGGGACCTCGACCGCTGGCGGCAGGTCATGCGGGAGGCGGCGCCCCGGCTGGCGTACGTGGTCGCCGACTTCCACAACCCGACCGGCGCCCTCGCCGACGAGGAGCAGCGGCGGCAGCTGGTGGAAGCCGCCCGCTCGGCCGGCACCGTGGTCGTCGCCGACGAGACGATGAGCGAGCTGTGGCTGGACGAGGGCCTGGACGGCGCCGCCATGCCGCGCCCGGTGTGCGGATTCGACCCCGCCGGGTCCACCGTGATCACCGTCGGCTCGGCCAGCAAGGCGTTCTGGGCGGGCATGCGCATCGGCTGGGTGCGGGCCGCCCCGGACGTCATCCGCAGCCTGGTCGCCGCGCGCGCCTACGCCGACATGGGCACGCCCGTGCTGGAGCAGCTGGCCGTGAACTGGCTGTTCAGCACCGGCGGCTGGGCGCAGGCGGTGGAGGTGCGGCGCCGTCAGGCCCGGGAGAACCGGGACGCGCTCGTCGCCGCCGTCCGGCGCGAGCTGCCCGGCTGGGAGTTCGAGGTGCCCAGCGGCGGCCTCACGCTGTGGGTCCGCGCGGGCGGCCTGTCGGGCTCGCGGCTCGCCGAGGCGGGCGAACGCGTCGGTGTCCGCGTGCCGTCGGGGCCCCGCTTCGGGGTCGACGGCGCCTTCGAGGGTTATGTGCGGCTGCCGTTCACGGTCGGCGGGGCGGTGGCCGAGGAGGCCGCGAGCCGGCTCGCGGCGGCGGCCCGCCTGGTGGAGAGCGGCGGCACGGCGGGCGCGGAGGCACCTCGGACGTTCGTGGCCTAGGGCCTGGTGTGAAAGCCCCGGAAATCGCGCCTGCCCCGCGACGCCCGGCAGGCCCTGGCGGGGCACGGCTCGCGGGAGTGTCGAACCGATGAGCCCTGCCGCCCGGGTGGGACCGGGCGGCAGGGCTCGGGGACAGACAGGGGTGAGTCGGAGGGGGAGGCGTGCGGGTGAGGCGACGCGGCGGTCAGGACGTTTCCGCCGCCACCGCCTTCGGAGGCGCAGTCCCCGGCAGTGGCTCGTGTTCCGGTTCCGGGTCCGGTTCCCGCACCTGGTCCGTGCGCGGTTCCTCGGCGGACTCCGCGGCGGCCACCGCGTCGGCCGGGGTCGAGCGGGGCGGGAGCAGGTCGAGGACGGCCTGCCGGTGCGCGTCGCTGGTCGCGTCGTCGTACGGGTCCGGGGTCGCCGGGACCTGGAGCCGGTGCACCGGGCCGCCGCCCAGCCGGGCGTAACCCCGGCCGGCCGGGACCTGCGTCACCGGCGTGGTCTGCGGCGCGGCGCCGAGCACGGCCGCCAGCTGGTCCGGCGCGGCCGGGCCGAGGACGACACGCGCGCGTGTGTGCTGCAGTACGGCCTCGCTCAGCGTCTCCGTGGCGTCCAGCTGGTCGGCGACGACCACGGTGACGTTGGCCGCGCGGCCGTGCCGCAGCGGGACCTGGAGCAGCGACTGCGGCTCCCGGCCGCCGTCCGCGGCGGCGAGGTGCGTGAACGCGCTCGGCCGGTCCAGGAGGATCCACAGGGGTCGCTTGGTGTCCTCCGGCGGCGGGTGGCCCGCCTGACGCGCGCGGTTGGCGGCGATCAGCCGGCGCTCGGTCTCCTGCGCGGCCCATTCCAGGCTCGCCAGCGCCCCGCCGAGTCCGGGCTCGACGGCCAGGACGCCGTCCCGTCCGGTCAGGCACGCGTACTCGCCGGTGCCGCCGCCGTCGACGATCACGACGTCGCCGTGCCGCAGCGCCTGGAGGGCGATCGAGCGCAGCAGCGTCGAGGTGCCGCTGCCCGGCTGGCCGAGCACCAGCAGGTGCGGCTCGGTGGAGCGGATTCCGGTGCGCCACACGACCGGCGGCACGTCGCGCTGCTCGTCCCCGTGGGTGAGGGGGAGCGTGCGCTGCACGAGCGTGGGGTCGGTGAAGCCGAGGACCGTCTCGCCGGGGGCCGTGACGAAACGCTGGGCGGCGATGTCGGTCGGCAGCGGCGCGAGGACGGTGACGGCGAGCTGGTTGCCCTCCTCGTCCCACGCGAAGTGGTACTCGCGCCCGCGTCCCGCCTTGGCGGCGAGCAGGTGCTCGATGCGGGCGCGCGCCTCGGCCTCGCCGTCGGTGAAGTAGGCCGGGTAGCGGATCACCAGCCGCGAGAACCGGCCCGTGCCGTCGAACTCGTACTCCGGGAAGGCCTTGTCCCACTCGCCGCCGTGCGCGTACAGCGGGGCGGGGTCCTCCGCGGCGGAGAAGTACGGGACGAGGGCCTCGTAGAGCGACCGCAGCCGCTGGGTCTGCGACTCGTCGGGGCCGTCTGACGCCGCCGGTGTGCGGTCCCGGCCCTGCCAGGCCGCCGCGCCCATCAGGGTGATGACGGCGAGCAGCGGACCGTAGGGCACCAGCGCCACGACCAGGACCACGGACGCCACCAGGAAGAGCAGCGCGCCGCGCTTGTCCTTGGGGGTGTCGGTCCACTTGCGCCGGCCGGCCGAGGCCAGCCGGCGCAGCCCGCGGGTGATCGTGATCAGCGGGTGGAGGACGTCGGTGGCGCCGTCGGCCGCCGTCCGGGCCAGCTCCCGGCTGCGGGCGAGCTGCGCTCCGCCGTTGCTCAGAATGCGGGGGAGGGGGCGCCGGGCCACTGCTGCCTCCAGGTAGTGCGTACGGGGTGGTGCGTACGGGCGGGGCGGGCGGGCGTCAGAACTTGATACCGCCGAGCAGGCTCGCGAGGCTCTCGCCGCCCGCCTTGATACTCGGGGCGATGGCCGTGCTGGCCAGGTAGAACCCGAAGAGCGTGGCCACGATCGCGTGCGACGCCTTCAGGCCGTCCTTGCGGAAGAAGAGGAAGACGATGATGCCGAGCAGGACCACGCCTGAGATGGAGAGGATCATGTGAGTTCTCCTGGTTCGCGGGGACAGTCACCATGAGTACTTCCAGGCTCACAGCATGTATCCATACGATAAAAGGTGCAACTGAGTGAAATTCGGGAGATTTCCCTCGTTCGGTGGAGCCTTCCCGGGCCTGTCGCCGCGCGCGGTCGCGTCCGGCCGGTGCCGGGGTGATCTTTGCCTCGGGCGCGTCCCGTCATGTGCCCCGCGAGACCAGTACCCTGGCGATTCACCCGTACGGCGCACCGCTCGCCGCCGTGCGCGCAGTCCCCGGAGTTCGCAGTGAGAGGCGGTCCCGCCGATGAGTGAAGCGCCCGACCCCGAGGTCGTGGAGTTCGCGACCAAGATCTTCGATCTGGCCCGGCAGGGGCGGACGGAGGCACTCGTCGAGTACGTCGACGCCGGCGTCCCGGCCGACCTCACCAACGACCGCGGCGACTCCCTCGTCATGCTCGCCGCCTACCACGGGCACGCCGACGCCGTCCGCGCGCTCCTCGCCCGCGGCGCCGACGCCGACCGGATCAACGACCGCGGCCAGACCCCGATCGCGGGAGCCGTGTTCAAGGGGGAGACGGAAGTGATCCGTGCGCTTCTCGAGGGCGGCGCCGACCCGCACGCGGGCACGCCGTCGGCCGTCGACACGGCGCGCATGTTCGGCCGCACCGAGCTGCTCCAGCTGTTCGGCGAGCAGTGATCCGCCACTGGTCCGGCGCCGGTCCGGCGTCGATCCGTACGTCCTGACCAGGAAAAACACGGAAAATGGGGGAGGCGGTGCAGGGCCGCCGAAATATCGGTCGCGGCAGGTCTTCGCGCCGAGTCATCATGACGTCGTGGTTCACGGACGCGATGGCTGGGCAGGTGTTGCCGCACCGCGCGGGCCGTGACGCGGCCCGCGAGGGCCACCGACGAGAGGCAGAGGAAGATGGTCTACAGCAAGCAGGAAACGGCGGGCGCCCCGACGTGTTGTCTCGCGGCCAGGTAAGGCACGTCCCCGGTTGCGTCGACGCTTGATGTGAGGCTGTTTCCCATGTTCGATCCGGTCATAGCGCCGAGCGGCACGCTGCTCGGCCTGCTCCAGAGGGGCCGCGGCGACGGCACGCTGCACGCGCTCACCGCGCCCCGCGCCGAGGCGCTCGCGGCGCTCAACCACTGTGTGCTGCGCGACCCCCGCCACGACTGGCAGGTGGAGAACCGCTCCCTCTACTACGCACGCCTGTACCTCGACCTGAACGGCGAACTCGACGCCGTCGAGGCCCACCTCTTCGACGCCGAGGACATCCTCGACACCGAGGAGTCGCGCACCGGCCTCGCCCTGGCCGTCCTCGGCCACCTCGCCTCCTACGGCAGGCGGGACGCCCTGGAACTGCTGCGCAGGTACGCCGCCCACGGCACCAACTGGGCCTGGGCCCTCGACGAACTGGCCCTCCGGGACGACGACGCCGGGCTGCGCGCCCTCGCGGCGCCCGTGCTCGCCCGCTTCCCCGCCGGCCCCGAGGGCGAGGCCGAACTGGCCGCCGCCGTGCGCGACGCCTTCGAGCCCCGGCCCTGGCGGCTGTGGGCCGACGATCCGCGCGAATCCGTCGCCGCGCGCGTGCGTGCCGCTCAGGAGACCGGCTGCTTCGACCGCTGGCAGCGCCAGATGCGGCCCACCGGACCCCGCCCGGGGTGGAGCGTGCGGGCCGTCTTCGACTGGGCCCAGCAGGGCCTCGAGCGCGGCGCCGCGCTGCATGTCCCGGCCGCCCGCTGCCTCGCCGCCGTCGCCGGCCCCGAGGACCGCGCCGAGATCCTCACCGCCGCCGCCTCCGGCGGCGACGGAGCCCGCTGCACCGCCCTGCGCTACCTCGCCGACGGCAACGACCCCGGTGCCCTCGACCTCATCGAGAACGCCGTGACCACCGGGACGACCGCCGTCGCGGACGCCGCCGTCGACGCCTTCGAACGCATGCGCAGCGTCGCCGCCGTCGACCGCGCCCGCCGCTGGGTGCACCGGCCCGACCCGCTCGGCGCCGCCGCCGGACGCGTTCTCGCCTGCCGCGGCGGTGCACAGGACCGCGACCTGGTCCTCGCCGCCCTGCGCGAGGCCGTGCGCGGCGAAGGCCCCGACGCGCCCACCCTGTGGACGCTCGTGGACGGCACCGGACGGCTCGGCATCACCTGCGCCGCCCCCGTCCTGCGCCACATTTACCGCGAGACCGCCTCTTCCCATCTGCGCGGCCGGGCCGCCCGGGCCCTCGCCGCCACCGATCCCTCCTTCGCCACCGGCTTCGCGATCGAATGCCTCTGGGACTGCGAGGAGACCACCCGAGAACTGGCCGCCCGGCACGCCGAGACCGGAGACGCCCGCGTCGTCGAACGCCTGCGCCGGCTCGCCGCCGACCCGGCCGAGGAGGCCGAGGTCCAGACGGCCGTACGCAGTCGCATCGGACCCGACGCCGCCACAACGTAGTGCCCGTCACGCCGCCGCTCGCACCTGTCACGCCCGTCACGCCCGTCACGCCCGTCACGCCCGTCACGCCCGTCACGCAGACCCCCGTTCGGCACGTGAGCACGGCGGATTCAGGCCTGCCGGGTGAACGAGGGATGACCCGCGGGTCAGGAGCGCGTGGCCGCCGCCTGACCTGCGCGGGCGTGCGATCCAACGCTCACGGGACGTTCCTCGGCCGGAAAGATCCACGTTGACGCGGCCACGTCCAGCACGGCGACAACACCGGTATGCGTGTCGTCATCGTGACCGAATCCTTTCCCCCCGACGTGAACGGCGTGGCCCACTGCGCGCTCCAGACCGCGCGGCACCTCGTCGAACGCGGTCACGCCCCCGTCGTCGTCGCCCCGGCCCCCGCACCCGGGAGCAGGCCCGACGCCCTCGCGCCGTGCCCCGTCCGCCACGTCCCCTCCCTCCCGCTCCCCGGCTACCCCCAGGTCCGCGTCGCGCTGCCCAGCCGGCGCCTCGCCGCGGCCCTCGTCGAACACCGCGCCGACGTCGTCCACCTGGCCAGCCCCTTCGTCCTCGGCGTGCGCGGCATGGCCGCCGCCGCCCGGCTCGGCATCCCCGCCGTCGCCGTCTACCAGACCGACCTCGCCGGATACGCCCGCACCTACATGGGCGCGGGCGAGGCCGCCGCATGGCGCCGGATCCGCTCCGTCCACGCCGCCGCCGACCTCACCCTCGCCCCGTCCAGCGCCGCCCTGAACGACCTGGAGACGCACGGCGTGCCCCGGGTCAGGCTGTGGCCGCGCGGGGTCGACACCGTCCGCTTCCGCCCCGGCCACCGCGACGAGGCGCTGCGCCGCGAACTCGCCCCGAACGGCGAGGTCCTCGTCGGCTACGTCGGCCGGCTCGCCCCCGAGAAGCAGATCGAACTGCTCGCCGGCGTCTGCGGCCTGCCCGGCGTACGGGTCGTCGTCGTGGGCGACGGACCCAGCCGACCCGGCCTCGAACAGGCCCTGCCCGGCGCGGTCTTCCTCGGCCGCCGCACCGGCCACGACCTCGCCCGCGTCTTCGCCTCCCTGGACGTCTTCGCGCACACCGGCCCCTTCGAGACGTTCTGCCAGACCGTGCAGGAAGCCATGGCCAGCGGCGTGCCCGTCGTCGCGCCCGCCGCCGGAGGCCCCCTCGACCTCGTCGCCCACGGCCGCACCGGACTGCTCGTCCCGCCCCGCGACGCGAACGCCGTACGCGACGCCGTGGCCTCCCTCGCCGCCGACCCCGCGCGGCGGGCCGCCTACGGCGCCGCCGGACGCGCCATGGTCGAGGGCCGCACCTGGGCCGCCGTCGGCGACCAGCTCCTCGGGCACTACGCGGACGTGCTCGCCGCGCGGAAGTCGGTGGTGGCCGCGTGACCGCCTCCCCGCCCTCCCTGCGCATCGTCCGGCTCGCCAACTTCGTCGCCCCCGCGTCGGGTGGTCTGCGCACCGCCCTGCGCGAACTCGGCAAGGGCTTCGCAGCGGCCGGACACGAACCCGTCCTCGTCGTGCCCGGCGAACGCCACGACGACCGCGACACCGAGCAGGGCCGCGTCATCACCCTGCCCGGACCGCTGCTGCCCGGCACGGGCGGCTACCGCGTCCTCACCGACAAACGACGTGTCGCACGGCTCCTGGAGGATCTCGCGCCCGACCGGCTCGAGGTCTCCGACCGCACCACACTGCGCTGGACCGGCAAGTGGGCGCGGCGCGCGCGGGTGCCCGCCGTGATGGTCTCCCACGAGACCGCCGACGGCGTGCTGCGCACCTGGGGCCTGCCCGAGTCCGCCGCCCGGCGGGCCGCCGACAGCCTCAACACCCGGACCGCCCACACCTACGCGCGCGTGGTGTGCACGACCGAGTTCGCCGAGCGGGAGTTCGTGCGCATCGGCGCGCGCAACGTCGTACGGGCCCCGCTCGGCGTCGACCTGGAGGCGCGCCGTCCCGACCTGCGTGACCCCGCGGTGCGCGCCCGGTACGCGCGCGAGGACGAGACGCTGCTGGTGATGTGCTCCCGGCTGTCCGTCGAGAAGCGGCCCGGCACCGCGCTCGACGCCCTGGAGTCGCTGCGGCGGCGAGGCCGGCGCGCGGTGCTGGTGATGGCCGGGGACGGGCCGCTGCGCTCCCGGCTCGAACAGCGGGCGCGAGAGCGCGGACTGCCGGTCGCCTTCCTCGGGCACGTCGCCGACCGCGGGCTGCTCGGTGCGCTCCAGGCCTCCGCCGACGTCTGCCTGGCGCCCGGGCCCGCCGAGACGTTCGGGCTCGCCGCGCTGGAGGCGATGGCCTGCGGAACGCCCGTCGTCGCCAGCGCCTCGTCCGCGCTGCCCGAGGTCATCGGCGAGGCCGGGGCCGTCGCCGCGGACCACGGGGACGCCTTCGCGGACGCCGTCGACATGCTGCTCGAACGCCTGGAGACCGACCGGCGCGAGGCCGCACGCGCGCGTGCGGAGTGCTTCGGCTGGGACACGGCCGTCGCGGCGTTCCTCGCCGCCCACGACGCGCCGGTGCCGGGCACCGCACGTCCGGCGGTGGTGCCGGAGGGCGTGGCATGAGACCCACGCGGTTCGTGGCCCTCGGCGACTCCCTGACCGCCGGTGTGGGCGACCCCTGCGGCGACGGGTGGCGCGGCTGGGCCGCGCTGCTCGCCCCCGGCCTCGACGCGGGCCCCGGCGGCCCGGGCCACTTCACCAACCTCGCCGAGAGCGGGGCCCAGACGCGGGACGTACTGGAACGGCAACTGCCCGCCGCGCTCGCCCTGCGGCCCGGTCTCGCCTCCGTCGTCGTCGGCGTCAACGACACCCTGCGCCGCACCTTCGACATCCACGCCGTGGCCGCCCGCCTCGACGAGGTGTACGCGGCCCTCACCCGGCAGGGCACGGTGCTCCTGACGGCGTGCTTGCCCGACCCCGGCGCCATGCTCGGGCTGCCCGGCGCGCTGGCCCGTCCGCTGGCCCGGCGGCAGCGCGCCGTCAACACCGTCGTCCACGCGCTGTCCGACCGGTACGGCGCGGTCCACCTGCACGCCGCCGACGGCGACTGGATCGCGGACCGCGCGATGTGGAGCGCGGACCGGCTGCACCCCGGCGAGCGCGGGCACCGCCAACTCGCCCTGCGCTTCCACACGATGCTCGCCGAGCGCGGTCTGGCCACCGGCCGCGCGCCCTCGCCGGAGCCGACCGCGCCCGCACCGAGCACCACGCAGAGCCTGTGGTGGCTGGCCACCGCGGGCACCGGCTGGGTCGCCCGGCGCTGCACCGACCTGCTGCCGCAACTGCTGCGGCTGGCCGCCGACGAGGTCAGGCACCGCGCGCGGGGCACGAGCGCGCGCCTCGACCTGCGCACGGCGGCAGCGGTGTCGGCGGCGCTCGCGGCCCTGCCCCTGCCGGAACAGGCCGACGCCGCCTAGCGGTTGACGTCCGTGCGCCTCACCGGCGGCGCACGGCAACGAACCGCACCGGCGTGCCCGGTGCCGCCTGCGCGGCGGCCGGGAGGTCTGCGGCGCGGACGACGGCGATCACCGGGTACCCGCCGGTGGTGGGGTGGTCGGCGAGGAACACCACCGGCCTGCCGTCCGGCGGCACCTGGACCGCACCGAGGACCATGCCCTCGCTGGGAAGTTCACCCGCGCGGGCCCGCTCCAGGGCCGGGCCCTCGGTGCGCAGGCCGATGCGGTTGCTCGCCGCCGACACCCGGTACGCGCGCGAGGTGAACGTCCGCAGCGCCTCCGGGGTGAACCACTCGTCGCGCGGTCCCCGTGTCACCCGCAGCACCAGTTCGGCGGGCGGCGCCGGCTGCGGCGCGACGTCCACGCGCGCGTGCCCGCCCGCAGGGCTGCCCAGCGGCAGGACCGCGCCGTCCGCCAGCGGGGCCGGGCCGAGGCCCGACAGCAGGTCGGTGGAGCGGCTGCCGAGCACGGGTTCGACGGCGACCCCGCCGGACACGGCCAGATAGCTGCGCACCCCCGCGACACACGCACCGACGTCCAGGAGCGCACCGGCCGGGACGTGCACGGGCGCGCCCCAGGCGACCGGACGGCCGTCCACGGAGACCGGGCAGGGGGCGCCGCCCACGGCCGCCGTCAGCGCCGAACGGGGCCGCACCGCACAGCCGTTGAGCGTGGTCTCCAGCACGGCCGCGTCCGGCGGGTTGCCGACCAGCCGGTTGACGAGCGCCGCCGCGGGCCCGTCCAGCACCCCGGAGCGCGGCACCCCGAGGTGGGCGTGCCCGGGCCTGCCGAGGTCCTGAACGGTCGTCAGCGCCCCGGCCCGCACGACGGACAGCGCACGGTCGGTCATGCCGCCCCCGCCCGCTCCGGCACGAAACGCACGCGCGTGCCGGGCGACAGGAGCGCGGCCGGCACGCGCGCGTGGTCCCACAGCACGGCGTCCGTCGTGCCGATCAACTGCCAGCCGCCCGGCGACGAACGCGGGTACACGCCCGTGTACGGCCCCGCCAGCGCCACCGCACCCGCCGGGACGGCCGTGCGCGGTGTGGCCCTGCGCGGCACGTCGTAGCGCGCCGGCAGCCCCGTGAGGTAGCCGAAGCCGGGCGCGAACCCGCAGAACGCCACGCGGAACTCGGTGCCCGCGTGGATCCGCCCCACCTCCCGCTCCGGCACACCCCACAGCGCGGCGACGTCGGCCAGGTCGGGACCGTCGTAGCGGACCGGGAGTTCGACCACGTCACGCGCGCGTGCGGGAGCGGGCGGCACCTCGGCGGCGGTCAGCTCGGACGCCAGCCGGGCCGGGTCGGCGACGCCGTCGAGGAGGACCGTACGGGCCGCGGGCACCAGCTCCCCGACCGTCAGTGAGCCCTCCGCGCGCCGCCGCAGCAGCTCCGCGTGGAGCGCCTGTGCCTCCTCGCCCGAGCCGACCTCCACCAGCAGGGCGCCGTCCCCGACCGGCAGCACCCTCATACGAAGGCCTCCACCCGGACCCCCGAGGCCGCCAGCCGGTCCCGGACCCGCCGCGCCAGGTCCACCGCGCCCGGAGTGTCCCCGTGCAGGCACAGGGAACGCGCGCGCACCTCGATCGGCGTCCCCGCGTGCGACGTGACCACGCCGAACCGGGCGAGGCTCACCGAGCGTTCCACGACGGTCTCCGGGTCGGTGACCACGGCGCCGTCCCGGCCGCGCGGCACGAGCGTGCCCTCCTCGGTGTACGCGCGGTCGGCGAACGCCTCCGTGACGACCGGCAGCCCGGCCTTGCCCGCCAGCTCCAGCAGGCGGGACCCGGGCAGCCCCAGCACGGGCAGCGCGGCGCCCGCGAGGAGCACGCCGTCCACGACCGCGCCGGCCTGCTCCTCGTCGCGCACGACCCGGTTGTAGAGCGCGCCGTGCGGCTTGACGTAGGCCACGCGCGCGCCCGCGGCGCGGGCGAACACCTCCAGGGCGCCGATCTGGTAGGCGACTTCGGCGGTCAGTTCGCCGGCCGGTACGTCCATCGCGCGCCGGCCGAACCCGGCCAGGTCCCGGTAGGAGACCTGGGCGCCGATCCGCACCCCGCGCTCCGCCGCCTGCTCGCACACCCGGCGCATGGTGGCCGCGTCCCCGGCGTGGAAGCCGCAGGCCACGTTGGCGCTGGTGACGACGGACAGCAGCTGTTCGTCGTCGGTCAGGTGCCAGCGGCCGAAGCCCTCGCCGAGGTCGGCGTTGAGATCGATCGAGGTCATGGTTCCCTGGGGTCTCCTTCTCAGGCCACGCGGTACTGCTCGTCGCGGGCGTCGCCGATGAACATCTGTCCCGGCGCGTGGGTGATGGCGAACGGCGGACGCGAGGCCGTCACCGCGGCCTGCGGGGTGACGCCGCAGGCCCAGAACACCGGGATGTCGTCCGGTTCGAGGTCCACCGGATCGCCGAAGTCGGGGCGGCCGAGGTCGGCGATGCCCAGCCCCGCGGGATCGCCGCAGTGCACCGGGCCGCCGTGCACCGCCGGGAGCAGACTGCTCTCCCTGATCGCGGCCGACAGGTGCTCGGGGGGTACGGGACGCATCGACACCACCAGCGGCCCGTGCAGCCGGCCCGCCGTCCGGCACTGCCAACTCGTCCGGTACATCGGTACGTTGCGCCCCTGGTCGATGTGGCGCAGCGGCACGCCCGCCTCGGCCAGCGCCCACTCGAAGGTGAAGCTGCACCCGATGAGGAACGACACCAGGTCGTCGCGCCAGTACGCGCGCACGTCCCGCGGCTCGTCGACCAGTTCGCCGTCCCGCCACACCCGGTAGCGCGGCAGGTCCGTGCGCAGGTCGGCGCCGTGCGCGAGCGCCGTCCGGTACGACCCGGCGTCCGTGACGTCGAGCACCGGACACGGCTTGGGATTGCGCGTGCAGAACAGCAGCACGTCGTACGCCCAGTCGGCGGGCACCGAGATCAGGTTGGCCTGCGTGTGGCCCGCCGCGACCCCGGCCGTGGGACCGGACAGGCCGGCGCGGATCCGGGCGCGTGCCGCCGCCGGGCTCCACGCGTGCGCGTGCTCGTCGACGAGCACCAGGGGGCGGTCGCCCGTGCCGGTCGCGTCGTGCGTGCGGGGCACGTCACCGGTACGGGACGCGGCGTCGGTACGGCGCACGGCGTCGGTTCGGGACGCGTCGTCGGTTCGGGTCACGTCAGCTCCTTCCCGCGGGTCTCCGGCAGGCCCAGCAGCGCCAGCGCCGCGAGCCCGTAGCCGATCGCGCCGAAGACCAGCGCCCCGCCCACGCCCCAGCTGTCGGCCAGGAAGCCGACCGTCGTCGGGAAGACGGCACCGACCGCGCGGCCGGTGTTGTAGGTGAACCCCTGGCCCGTGCCGCGCACGGCCGTCGGGTACAACTCGCTCAGATAGGAACCGAATCCGCTGAAGATCGCCGACATGCAGAACCCGAGGGGGAAGCCGAGCACGAGCACGAGGGTGTCGGCGCCGCTCGGGATGTTCGCGTACGCCAGGATGCACACCGCCGACAGCAGGGCGAACAGCCAGATGTTGCGGCGCCTGCCGAGCCGGTCGGTGAGGTAGCCGCCGGTCAGATAGCCGACGAAGGCGCCCGAGATGAGGAACGTCAGATATCCGCCGGTGCCGACGACCGACAGGCCCCGCTCGGACTTCAGGTACGTCGGCACCCACGTGGCGAGCGTGTAGTAGCCGCCCTGGACGCCGGTGGACAGCAGCACCGCGAACAGCGTCGTGCGCAGCAGGCCCGGCGAAGCGGCCGTGCCGGGGCGGAAGATCGCCGCGAACGAGCCCTTCTCGGTGCTGCGTTCGCGCGCCAGGGCTGCCTGCGGGGCGTCCTGGACGCTGCGCCGCACCCAGACCACCAGCAGCGCGGGCAGCGCGCCGGTCCAGAACATGATCCGCCAGGCCAGGTCCTCGTCGACCAGCGAGAAGACCACGGTGTACACGATCGCGGCCAGACCCCAGCCGACGGCCCAGGAGCTCTGGATCGCGCCGAGCGTCCGCCCGCGGTGCTTGGCGCTCGCGTACTCGGCGACGAGGATCGCGCCGACGGCCCACTCGCCGCCGAAACCGAGGCCCTGGAGGGCGCGGAACACCAGCAGCGTCTCGTAGTTGGGCGCGAAGCCGCACGCCACGGTGAAGACGGCGTACGTGATCACCGTGATCAGCAGCGCCTTCACCCGGCCGATCCGGTCGGCCAGCACACCCGCGAGCGCGCCGCCCACCGCCGAGACCACCAGCGTGACGGTGGTGAACAGGCCGGTCTGGCCGCTGTCCAGGCCGAAGTACGCGGCCAGGGCGACCATGCTCAGCGGCAGCGTGAAGTAGTCGTAGGAGTCCAGGGCATAGCCGCCGAACGCGCCCGCGAAGGCGCGCCGGCCACGCGGGCCCAGGGCGCGCAGCCAGCCCAGGGGGCCGTCGTCGGACGCGCCCCCGTCCGGGCCGGGCGGGCCGGCGGTTGTCAGGGCCTGCGGCGGAGGGGTCGTGCTCATGGGCACCTCGCAGTGGGAGGACGGAGGGTGCTGGGACTGAGCCGTGCCGTGCGGAAGCGACCGGCGCCGCGGTGCGGGATGCGGCGCCGTACGCAGCAAGGTAGAGGATCGTTGAACGATCCCTCAATACCCCTGTTGTTTCGCCCTCGGGTCTGCGGTTGAATTCCGGGCATGGCAGAGCAGTTGAGCGGACTGGCCGACGACCGTGCCCTCCTGGGCCGCACGAGCACCGCCGAGCGGGTCTCGGACATCCTCAGGAGCCGTATCGCCGAAGGGTTCTTCCCGCCCGGCACCCGGCTGTCGGAGGACAGCATCGGCG
This sequence comes from Streptomyces sp. NPDC037054, assembly GCF_055606745.1. Taxonomy (NCBI): domain Bacteria; kingdom Bacillati; phylum Actinomycetota; class Actinomycetes; order Kitasatosporales; family Streptomycetaceae; genus Streptomyces; species Streptomyces sp. NPDC037054. The sequence goes on from NZ_JBVJSJ010000010.1 coordinate 271,054, forward strand.
GCGCGCTCGGCGTCTCCCGCAACACGCTGCGCGAGGCGTTCCGGCTGCTCACCCACGAACGCCTGCTCGTCCACGAGCTCAACCGGGGCGTGTTCGTCCGGGTCCTGACCGTCGAGGACGTCGAGGACATCTACCGCACCCGCGCCCTCGTCGAGTGCGCCGTCGTCCGCGGCCTGGGCGAGCCGCCCTACGGCCTGGCCGCTCTCGCCGAGGCCGTCGAAGGGGGGCGGCGCGCGGCGCGCGAAGGTGACTGGAAAGCGGTGGGTACGGCCAATATCCACTTCCACCGGGAACTGGTCGCCCTCGCCGGCAGCGAGCGCACCGACGAGCTGATGCGCAGCGTCTTCGCCGAACTGCGCCTCGCCTTCCACGTCGTGGACGACCCGCGCGCCCTGCACGAGCCGTACATCGCCCGCAACGTCGAACTCCTCGACGCCCTGCGGGCCGGCGACCGCGACGGGGCCGAACGGCTGCTCGCGGGCTACCTCGGCGACTCCCTGGAACGGGTCGTGGACGTCTACCGGCGGCGGGTCGGCGAGGACGACCAGGCTTCGACCGGCTGATCACGCCACCGGCCCGGCCGGTTCAAGGGCTCACGTCGTCCCGGCACGACCGGTCCTCGATCTCGGTGCCGCTCGGCTTGTGGGTGCTGATCCAGCCGGGGTTCTCGGCCACGAGCCTCGGCAGGGACGTCTCGACGTCACGCGTCCACGTGCTCGTCCCCACGTGCTTCTTCAACCAGTCCTTGAGCCGGTTGCAGTCGGCTGTGTGCCCCTTGCGCAGCCCGATGCCGTAGTGCTGGGGCTGCCCTATCGTCACCCCCGGCAGGACGCGCAGGCCGTCCTCGCGGTGGAGCTCGGCGAAGCCGTAAAGGATCGCCTGGTCGGTGGAGAGCGCCTCGACCTTTCCGGCGATGAGGTCGCTGATGCAGTCGGACGCGTCGTCGAGGGTGACCGTCTCCACCCCGAGGACCTTCTCGATGTTGTCCAGCGTCTTCCTGGACGTGGTGCCGTCCCAGACGCAGACCGTGCCGCCGCGCAGGTCCTTCTTGTCGGTCACGTCGCCGCTCGCCGGGCCGACGAGGAAACCCTGCCGGGTGGTGAGATAGGGGCCGACGAAGTGGATGTCGGCCATCCGCTCCTTGGTGATGGAGAACGAGGCGATCGTCATGTCCGCCTTCTTGTCCAGGAGTTGGGTCACCCGCTCACTGGAGGAGACGTCGACGGGCTCGCTGAACGCGACGTCGATCTCGTCCTCGATGTGTTTGAGCAGGAGGACGTCGAGGCCGGAACGGTCGTAGTTCGAGGAGTACGACAGGCCCGGCAGGTCGTTGTGCATCGCGACGGTGACCCGGGTCAGGCCGAGGAACGTCGGTTCCGGTTCGTCGTCCGAGCATGCCGCCAGGCTCACCAGCGTGGCGAGAGCGATCGCCAGACCCGTCAGCCGTCTCGCCGCGCGCGTCCCGCGACGCCGGGAATCCGAGAATTCGGACACGATGTCCTCTCAGTCATGAAGTACGACTCAGTCATGCAGTACGACGTTCGCGACGGACAGTCGCATGAGGCAGTTCTCGTCGGTCGTCAGCGTGATCCGCGCCTCGATCGGGCCCCGGAGCCCGCCCAGGGCGAACTCCACGGCCTCGCCGCTGCGCACGCCTTCGACCCGGGTGTGCGCGTTGCCCGGCAGCTCGGCGGTGTACCTGGTGTCGGGTTCGCAGAACCCCAGCTCGGGGTCCGCGTCCCGGATGCTCAGCGTCAGCCGCAGCCGCGAGCGGTCGGCCGGGCTGTCCACGACGAGGCGCAGCCGCGAACCGTCGGTGGCGGTGTCGGGGGTGAGACTGGTGCGTCCCGTGACGTCGATCTCGCCGTGCTCCGCGAGATGGTCCATGCCGATGGTGCCGGCGACCGCGCAGATCACGGCCGTCGCCGACACGAGCACCCGCCAGTGCCGCCCCCTGTCCTCGGACGCCGGGGCTATCAGCCGCGCCAGCGCCAGCAGCGTGGCCGTGCCGATCGCGGCGTACACCCACACGAACTGGCGCAGGGGCCCGTCGGGCGCGGTCAGCAGGGCGACGCCGCCGAGCGACACCACCAGCAGGAACGGCGGCCAGTTCCAGCCGCCCCAGCGCCTGGCCTTGTCGGCGAACTCGACGACGTCCCCGACGAACACACTGAGGAACAGCTTGCTCACGAACCCGATCGCGGGGGACTGGTCGCCACTCGTGCTCGCGCGGCTGTCGACCGGGTGGTCACCGGTCAACTGCCGTCCTCCCGGGCGGGGGGCGGGTTGAAGTAGAAGTTCGCGGTCTCCAGCTTGCCGATCGCCGGCGAGCCGTCTCCGTGCGACGTGACCTCGAACCGGTCGGCGCTGTGCGTCGTGCGGTGGGCCGCCTGCTCGATCCGGGTGCGCAGGGACTCGGTGCTCAGGTCGCTCCCACTGGCCAGCCAGTCGCCGATCGCCGCCTCCAGGATCTCGCGCTCCCGGGCGGGCAGCTCCTCGATCGCCGTGGCCGCGACGGCGTCCTGCTCGGTCCGCGCCGGGTCGTCGGCGGTCCTGTGCAGCACTCTGCCGAGCAGGACCCGGCCCCTTTCGACCGCGCTGTCCGCCAGCCTGGTCCGCGCCGAGTCGACCACGGCTCCCGCGAAGGACGTGGCCGCGGTGCTGACGACCGGGGCGATGACGGCGGCGGCCGTCAGTAATTCAGACACACGCTCCCCCTTTGAATGAACTTCGAACTCTACTCAACTTAGCGTGCTATGGGCGTGACTTGGAGCTACCGCGCGGTGCCCGGCGCAGGTCGGGCCGACCCCCGGGCGACGGCCGTCGCGCCGGGGCCCATCTGCGTCGTTTGGGTCGTTGTCAGACCGAGGACCTAGTCTGTGCACCGTGACTTCGCCTGCACCGACGGACAGCGTTCCGCCCCAGCTCAGCGCGGGGCCGCGGCCCGCGCCGGGCCCGGCCGCCGACGAAGGACTGGCGCGGCGCCTGCGCGCGCTCGCCTGCACCGCCCCCCTGCACGACCTGGACACCCGCAAGGCCAACCTCGCGGGCGAGTACTCGGTGTACGGCATGGCGGAGGTAGCCCTCGCCGCCATCGACCTCGTCACGCTCAACATGGACTTCGACACGGGCGCCGACCACGACCAGATAGTGGCCCGCCTCGTCCCTCGCGTCGCCGCCCAGGCCCCGCGGCGCCCCGCCGCCGAGCACGAGCGCGTGGCCCGCTGGGTCCTGGAGAACCTGATCAACGTCGGCAGTGTCGACCGCGGCTTCCGCGCCGTCTACGGCACCTTCGGACCCGACGGCTCCTACGTGCGCCGGGACTACGACTTCAAGCTGATCGAGGAGGTCCCCGGCCCCGGCGGCACCGTCTACCTCCGCACGACGGACGAAGCGGTCAACGTCCTCGTCGGCGCCCTCGACACCGATGTCACCAGCGCGCAGATCGCCGCCGAGGTCAAGCTGGAGGTGCTGATCAGCCGCGGCCGGCTCGCCGACGCCCAGCTCGCCGCCGAACAGGCCCGCTACCGCACCGTGCAGTACTCCGAGACACTCCGCAGGGCCCTCGACGCCACCCGGCGCAACGTCCGCGCGGTCGACTGGCTCAGCGCCGTCCCCGACATGATCGCCGAGGCCCTCGACCACGTGGCCGACCGCTACCGCCACGAGAACGCGATCCTCACCAACATCCGCAAGGCACGCGACGAGTCGGAGGACCCCGAGCACAAGCGCCGCGCCGCCGAACTCGTCGACATCGTCAAGGACTGCATCCGCCGCCACACCCAGCTCCAGTCCCGGCTGCTGGAGGCCGGCCCCCTGTTCCGCGCCGAGCAGGACCGGCAGGCCTTCGCCACCCCCACGGGCACCGCCGGACTGGACCTCTACGGCCAGCTCGTCGCCCCCGTCCTGCCGCTGCCGCTGGAACAGGCGATCCGCGTCACCGACGCCTTCTTCGCCCGCGGCACCGGACTGCGCACTCCCGTGTCCGTCCGCGTCGGGGACCTCGTGGACCTGCTCCTCACCCCGCCCGTGGAGCGCGAGCACCTCGGCGCCGAGATGCCCGAGCCCGACCTGATCGCCACCCCGGACGACAGCCGGTTCAGCGAGGAGCAGATGGCCGCCGCCATGGAACTCCTCGACCTGCCGCACGACGCGCCGCGCCGGCTGTCCGGCCTCCTCGCCGAGGCCCGCCGCCGCGACCCCGAACTGCCGTACCTGGTCGCCCTGCTGGCGGTCCACGCGGCCAGCCCGCCGGTCGGCACGGCCTACCGCCAGGGCGAGCAGAGACTGCTCTTCGCCGTGGACGACGGCACCGAGCTCGACGACCCCGAGTTCGGCGGCGCCGACCTCGTCGTCGGCACCGCGCTGCTGGACGCGGCGGGGATGGCGGCCGACAGGACCGAAGCAGCATGAGTGAGCACCAGCGCAGCAAGGAGCACCGACCGTGACCGAGCACGTCGAGTGGAGCGAGGCCGAACCCGCGGCCCCGTCGGCGAGCGCCGCCGTCACCCCCGCCGACGCCGCCGACGCGGCACGGCTCGTCGCCTTCGGCCTCCAGCCCAAGCTGCAGCCCGCCCGCGACCAGGAGTACGCGGACCTGCTGCGCCGCTACCGCGACGACCCGCCGTTCGCGCGGCTCGCCGACGCCGTCGCCGCCGGGCTCGGCCTCGTCGTCCTGGAGGTGTCCCCGCGCGCGGGCATGGCCGTGACGGCCGCCGAGGACTCGGTGTTCGCCGTCCGCATGGGCGAGTACGCGCGCCGCACCTCCGCCGACTCCGGCGACCGCTTCCTGCACGGCCTCGCCCACCTCGCGGTCGCCGCCCTGGCGTTCCCGCGCCCCGAGGACCTCGCCGACGACGGCTACATCGGGCGCGTCACCGTCAACGGCGTCGACGCGTTCGTCCGCCAGGCCTGCCGGCGCCTGGAGGAGCGCGCCGAGGAACAGGGCGAGAACACCGACCCGGCCACCGACGCGCCCGGCCTGGAGACCGCCTGGCGGATCTGGGCCAGACGCACCGCCACCGGCGCGACCAAGGACGCGCGCCGCCTCGCCGGCTCCACCACCGGCATCGTCGGCAAGGCCGTCGCCTTCCTCACCGATTCCGGCTTCCTCCAGCGCACCGGCGACGACAACGGCGGCACGTACCGCACCACCGCCCGCTACCAGCTCCAGGTGCGCGACATGGCCGGCAGCGCCGCCATGGCCGAACTGCTGGAACTCGGCGTCGTCCCGGTGACCGACGGCACCCCGACGCTGCTGCCGCCGGACGAGGCCGACGACCTGGACCTGGTGGCCGACGCGGGCCTGCCGTTCCACTCCTCCTGAAGCGCCCCCACCCCCACCGAAGAAGACTTACGAGAGTCCGCCATGTACGAGCTGTCCCGGGTCCGCCTCTACTCCATCGGGCCCGCCGGTGCGCGCTACGCCGACACCGTGCTTGACCTGCGCGGCGTGGGCGAGCCCGTGCCCGACCCCGCGCCCACGCAGGCGGAGTTCTTCGAGGAGGAGCCCGTCGGCCCGCCGCGCCGCCCCGCGCCCGCCGGCGTGCTCTTCCTGGAGAACGGCGGCGGCAAGTCGGTGCTGCTCAAGCTGATCTTCTCCGTCATGCTGCCCGGCCACCGCAACACCCTCGGCGGAGCCAGCTCCGGCGTGCTGCGCAAGTTCCTGCTCGCCGACGACTGCGGCCACGTCGCGCTGGAGTGGCAGCACGTCCTGACCGGCGAGTGCGTCGTCGTCGGCAAGGTCAGCGAGTGGCGCGGCCGCCAGGTCTCCAACGACCCGCGGAAGTTCGCCGAGGCCTGGTACTCCTTCCGGCCCGGCCCCGGACTCAGCCTCGACAACCTCCCCGTCGCCGAGTCGACCGCCGTCCGCCCGCCCGTCGAAGGCGTCTCCGGAGCCCAGGGCCGGCGCCGCACCATGAAGGGCTTCCGCGACGCCCTCACCGAGGCCCACAAGGCCTACCCGCACCTGGAGGTGCACTGGGAGGAGATCCACGAACGCTGGACCGAACACCTCGGCGAACTCGGCCTCGACCCCGAACTCTTCCGCTACCAGCGCGAGATGAACGCCGACGAGGGCGAGGCCGCCGGCCTGTTCGCCGTCAAGAAGGACTCCGACTTCACCGACCTGCTGCTGCGCGCCGTCACCGACACCCGGGACACCGACGGCCTCGCCGACCTCGTCAGCGGCTTCGGCAACAAACTCGGCCGCCGCGCCGAACTCATCGCCGAACGCGACTTCACCGCCGGCTCCGTCGACCTGCTCGGCCGCATCGTGGAGGCCGCCGACGCCCGCGCACGCGCGCGGGACATCCACACCGCCGCCGAGCGCCGCACCAGGACCCTCGCCCGCCGGCTGTCCGCCCGCGGCGTGCGGGAGCGGGCGCGGGCCGCCGACCTCGCCCAGCGGGTCACCGCCGCCGCCTACGCCGTCACCCACGCCGAGTCCGCACGCGAGCGCAGCTCCCTCATCGCCGCCGAACTCGCCTACCGGCACGCCTCACTGGCCCTCGCCGCCGCCGAGAAGGCCGCCGCCGCCCAGAAACGCGAACTGGCCGACGCCCGCACCCTGCACGCCGCCTGGCAGGCCGCCGAGGCCGTGCTGCGCCACCGCGCCGCCGCCGACCGCGTCGCGCGCGTGTCCGCCGCGATCCAGGAGGCCGAGCGGGACGCCGCCCCCGCCCTCGCCGCGCGCACCAGGGCCGCCGTCGACCTCGTACGGGCCCTGCACGCCGCCGCGCAGAACGCCGAGAACCTCGCCAACGAGGAGGAGGAGCGCTCCGCCGCCCTCCAGGAGACCGGCGACGCCGCGTACCGGGACTCCACGGCCGCCGCCACGGAGGCCCAGCGCGCCCGCAGCGAGATCGGGCACCTGCGCCAGCGCCTCGCAGAGGTCGAGCAGGAAACCGCCGAGGCCGTCCGCGCCGGCTGGCTCGACGACAGCGCGCCCGACGCCGACCCGGCCCGCGCCGCCCTCGCCGCCAGCGACGCCGAGAAGACCGCGGTCGCCGCCTGGGACACCGCCCGCGAAGCCGCCCGCCGGGCCACCGAGCACGCGCGCGAGGCCGCCGCCGCCGAGACCCGCGCCGAACTGACCGCCGCCCGCGCCTCCGACGCCGCGTCCGCGGCGGAACGCGCCCACCAGGCGGAACGCCGCACCGCCGAGGCCCTCGCGGCCGAGGAACGGCTCGCCGAACTGCTCGGCCTGCCCGGTGCGCCGGGCACCGCGCGGGCCGGCGTCCCCGGGCCCCGCACCGGCACCGACGGCGCAGCCGGCACACGGCCCGGCGCGCCGCGCCCCACCGCCGACGGCGTCCTCACCCCCGAGGAACTCGACCGCTTCGCCGAGCCCCTGCGCGAACTGCTCGACGACGCCGTCTCCTTCGCCGAGCGCCAGCTGTTCGACCTGCGCACCGCCGCTGCCGACGACTCCCGGATCCTCGGCGCCCTCGGCGACGGCGGACTCCTCCCGCCGGGACCCGACGTGCTGGCCACCGTCGAGTTCCTCGGCGAGCACGGCATCCCGGCCCTGCCCGGCTGGCGCTACCTCGCCCAGGCCGTCGACCCCGCCGACCACGCGCGCGTGCTGGCCGCCCGGCCCGAACTCGTCGACGGCGTGATCATCACCGACCCCGACTCGCACGCCCGCGCCCGGGAGGCGCTGGGCGACGCGGCCCTGCTGCCCAGGTCGGCCGTCGCCGTCGGCACGGCCGCCGCACTGCTCGCCCCCACCCCGGGCGCCGGAACCGACACCGCCGACGTGTTCCTCGTACCGCCGAACCCGGCCATGCACGACGAGCACGCCGCCGACGAGGAGCGGCAGGCGCTGCGCGCCCGGGCCACCGAGCGCGACGAGGAGATCCGCGCGCTCGCCGCGCGCCTCGCCAAGGACCGCGAACTGGCCGCCCGCCTCGCCTCCTGGCGCACCGGCTGCCCCGCCGGGCGGCTCGCCGAACTGGCCCGGACCGCGGAGGAGGCCCGCGCCTTCGCCGCGGAGGCCGAGGCCGAACTCGCCGAGGCACGGACCGTGCGGGCGGAGGCCGAGGAGGCCGCCGCCGAGGCCACCCAGGTCCGCGACGAACGGCAGGAGGCCGCGCAGAAGGCCCGGCGCGCCGCCGACGCCCTCGCCGGGCTCGCCTTCCGGCTGCGTGAACGGGCTGCCTGGCAGGCCAAGTTGCGGGAACTCGCCGACGAGGCCACCGAGGCGGAGGCCCGCGCCCAGTCCTGTCTGGAACGCGCCCGCGCCGCCGACGAGGACCGGCGCGCCGCCCAGCGCGCCGCCGACGACGCCCGCCGCACCGCGCGTGCGCTGCGCGCCGAGCGCTCCGAGATCGCCGGAGCCCCCGACGACGTACCGGAGGACGACGCCGCCCCGAAGTCGTCCCTGCCCGCGCTCCGCGAGGCCTACCGGGCCGCCTCCCAGGTGTACGAGAAGGTCGGCGTCGGCGCCGACCTGCGCGCCGAGCAGGCACGCGCGGAGAGCGACGAGAGCGCCGCCCGCGCCGAACTGGACCGCCTGAGCAACAAGGTCCGCACCCGCGCGGAGCAACTGCTCCAGTCCCCGGACGGCTCCGACGGGCCCTCCCGGCAGGCCGCCGCCGCCCGCGCCGAGGAACTCGTGCACCTGCTCGAGACCCGCATGTCCAGCGCCAGCGAGCAGCTCGGCCGGCTGCGCGGCGAGGCCGAGCGGCACGCGCCCGAGGACGGCGACGCCCACACCGGACTCCCCGAGGAGCTCGTCCCGCGCGACGCCGAGCACGCCCAGGCGCTGCTGCGCACGGCCACGGCCGAACTCGCCTCCCGCACCGAGGCGTTGGCGCAGGCCCGCGAGGCGCACGCCGAACTCCTCGACGCCCACCGCGCCGCCGAGGACGCCGCCGGCGGCTTCGACGAGATCGCCGCCATGCTCCGCGACCTGCTGCGCGAGCACACCTCCGAGGAGGACCAGGACGAGCCGGAGCCCTACCCGGGCAGCCCCGAGGAGGCGCGGCACTCGGCGGCCGAGGCGCGCCGGTCGCTGCGCGGCTGCGCCGCCGACCTGTCGGCCGCCGAGGCAGCCGTCCGCGAGGCGAGCGACGTCCTCGTCCGGCACGCCAACTCCACGCGCTACGAGCAGGTGCGCACCCCGGCCCGGCAGCAGATCCGCGAACTGCCCGCCGCGGCGCTGCCCGAGCACGCCCAGAAGTGGGCGGACGCCTTCGCGCCCCGACTGCGGGTCCTCACCGACGAGTTGGAGCAGCTGGAGCGCAACCGCGACTCGATCGTGGACCGGCTGCGCGGGCTCGTGGAGTCGGCCCTCGCCACGCTGCGGTCCGCGCAGCGGCTGTCCCGGCTGCCGGAAGGACTCGGCGAGTGGTCCGGGCAGGAGTTCCTGCGCATCCGCTTCGAGGAGCCCGACCAGGCCACGCTCACCGAGCGGCTCGGCGAGGTCGTCGACGAGGCGACCCGCGCGGCCGTGAAGAAGAACTCCGACCTGCGGCGCGACGGCATGTCCCTGCTGCTGCGGGGAGTCGCGGCGGCGCTCCAGCCGAAGGGCGTGGCGGTCGAGATCCTCAAGCCGGACGCCGTGCTGCGCGCCGAGCGGGTACCGGTCGGCCAGATGGGCGACGTGTTCTCGGGCGGCCAGCTGCTCACGGCGGCCATCGCCCTGTACTGCACGATGGCCGCCCTGCGCTCGAACGACCGGGGCCGCGACAAGCACCGGCACGCCGGCACGCTGTTCCTGGACAACCCCATCGGCCGCGCCAACGCGACGTACCTCCTGGAGCTCCAGCGCGCCGTGTCCGACGCCCTCGGCGTCCAGCTCCTCTACACCACCGGCCTGTTCGACACGACCGCCCTGGCCGAATTCCCGCTGGTCATCCGGCTGCGCAACGACGCCGACCTGCGCGCCGGGCTGAAGTACATCAGCGTGGAGGAGCACCTGAGGCCCGGACTGCCGAAGGAGACCTCCGGTGCGGAGGGCGGGCACAGCGAGATCACGGCGACGCGGATGTACAAGAGGCCGGCGGCCAGTACGCCGTAGCGGGGCCGGCCCGCGCGCCCGTCGTGCCCGGACGCCGGGCCTTCCCGGGGCTCAGCCGTCGGCCGCGAGCCGGTCCCGCAGCCACTCGTGGAAGACCCCGATGTGGTGCTCGTTCGGCACCAGCACCCCGCCCCGGCGGTACGCCCGGGACGACATGGCCGGCTGGGTCCGCTCGCAGGCCTCGAAGTCCTGCGCGTTGACCCGGTGGAACAGCTCCACCGACTTCGACACGTCCGCGCCCGACGCCACCACGTCCGGCGCGTACAGCCAGTCGCACTCGACGACCGTGCGGTCCGCGGCGAGCGGGAACATGCGGTGCAGGATCACGTGGTCCGGCACGAGGTTCACGAACACCGTCGGCTTCACGGTGATGGCGTAGTAGCGCCGGTCCTGGTCGGCGGTGACGTCCGGCAGCCTGCCGAAGCCCTCGCTGCCGTCGACGGTGAACCCCTTGACGCCCTCGCCGAACTCGGCGCCGTGGCCCACGTAGGTACTGGGCCGCGTAGCCGTCGCCGAACTCCGGGAGCACCTCGGTCAGTTCGGGGTGGATCGTCGCGCAGTGGTAGCACTCCATGAAGCTCCTCGGCGTCCGGGCCCGGGGCCTCGACACCCGCGGCCGCTCCGTCCCGCTCGACGACGGCCGCGCCGTGTCCACCGACGGCGTCGTCATCCCCACCGGCGCCTGCGCCCGTCGCCTCCCCGGCGCGGGCCAGGCCGGGGTGCACACCCTGCGCACCCTCGACGACGCCCTGGCCCTGCGCGAGGAACTCGTCTCCGCCCCGCGCCGGATCGTCGTCATCGGAGCCGGCTTCATCGGCGCCGACACCGCGTCGTCCTGCGCCGCGCTCGGTCACACCGTCACCGTGGTCGAGGCCGCCCCGCTGCCTTTGGAGCGGCAGTTCGGCGCCGAGATGGCCGCCGTGTGCGCCGGCCTCCACCGGCGCGGCGGCGTGGAACTGATCAGCGGAACCGGGGTCGCCGGGCTGCGCGGCACGCTCGCCGTCACCGGCGTCGACCTCACCGACGGCCGCACCCTCCCCGCCGACGTCGTGATCGTCGGAGTCGGCGCCACCCCCAACACCGGCTGGCTCGCCGGATACCGCCTTGCCCTGCACGACGGTGTCCTGTGCGACGACGGCTGCGTCACCGCGCTGCCGCAGGTCGTCGCCGTCGGAGATGTCGCCCGCGTCGGAGGCGTCCGTGCCGAACACTGGACCTCCGCCACGGAGCAGCCCCGCGTCGCCGTGGCCAACCTGCTCGCCGGACGCACCCTCGCCACCGCATGGTCACTGCCGTACTTCTGGTCCGACCAGTACGGGGCCCGCATCCAGTTCGCCGGCCGACGCCAGGACGGCGACACCGTCACCGTCACCGAGGGGGAGATCACCGACGGCGCCCCGGCCGAAGGCGGCTTCCTCGCCCGCTACGAGCGGGACGGCCGCCCGACCGCCGTGCTCTCGGTGGACCGGCCCCGCCCCTTCACGCGGGCGCGGCGCGAGCTGAGGAGAGAGGCGGACCGGCCGGAACCGGCGGCACTCTGAGGCGCACCTGGATGCGGCGCGGGCACGGGCAGGGCTGACGGCGACCCGGCTGTCACGAATGCGACAGCCGGCCCGCGCCGCCCTGCCTGCGTATCCGCTCCTGCGCACGCTCGGCGGCCCGCGCCTGCCTGCGGGCCCGGCGCCGCTCCCGCCGCAGGGCGCGCGCCGTACTGCTCGGAGAGGACACCACCCCGTTGCGCTGGTTCCACACCTGGCGGGTCACCCAGACGTCCAGCACGCCCCACGTGGCCACCACCGTGCTCGCCACGCTGCTGAGCACCATCGGGAACGCGAGCCACGAACCGGCCATGGTGCACAGGAAGGCCACCACCGCCTGAACCAGCGTCACCGCGATGATGATGACCGCCCGCACCGCCGCCGTACGCACCGGATCCGGCAGCCGGCGCCGCCGCGCGGGCTCCTCGATCCACAGCGGCCGGTAGGCCGCCTGCTCCCGCTTCGGTGCTACCGGACCGCCGTCCTCCCCTATGTCCGTGCCGGTGACGCGAGGCGCTCGCGCATCGGTCCCCTCGGCGGCGCCCTCGCGCTTCTTCTCCTGCCCGGCTGCCGGAATGTCGAGATCCGGCGCCTCCGTGCCGCGTGGCGCCGTCACACGTCCCGCCCCGTCGTCAACGGAAGACTCCAGCCGCTCCGCCGTGCCCATCAACGTGTCACTTCCCATCCCCAGCAGTCCGCTCGCCCCGGGTCCGAGAACCCGACTCCCACTGGCTGCCCGGCTTGCGCTGTTTTACGCCGCCCCGGGGCAGGGCACGGCTCCTGTGGCCGATTCCGCCCCCATGTCCCATGGAGTAGGACGAACGACACGTCGGGAAGATTCCCGAGCAGCGATAAAAACCGGCCAATTGACCTGCGGCGCGCGGTGATCGACGGACCTGGGCGCTGCCGGAATCGGGGAGGCAATCTACCCCAATGACCGGACAACTCCGTATCTCTCGCCGCCGGTACGGAAGTTCAGCTTCCGGAAGACTCTTCGAGTTCGCCCGGCGTCGGTAGTAGGCTCGCGCCGTTTGTTGACGCACATGCGAACTCCCGTGTTGACGGGGGTCGAGCTGGGGGAGGCCATGCGCTTTCGCGGGAAGTCGATCCGCCGGAAGATCGTGGCGCTGCTTCTCGTGCCGCTGGTGTCGCTCACCGCGATCTGGGCTTTCGCCACGGTACTCACGGGGCGCGAGGCGGGCCGGCTGTTCAATGTGTCGGCCGTGGTCGAGAAGATCGGCTACCCCGTCGAGGACACCGTCCGCGTGCTCCAGCAGGAGCGCCGCCAGACCCTCGTCTACCTCGCCGACCCGCGCGCCTCCGAGGGACTGGCCGATCTCCGACGCAGCCGCACGGCCACCGACAAGGCCGTCGCCCAGATTCGAGCCAACGCCAGGAACACCGATGTGCGGGACGCCCTCGGCGGCTCCAACGACCGGCTGACCGCCGTACTGGACGCTTTCGAAGGCATCGCCTCCCTGCGCCGCAGCGTCGAGGAGGGCACCGTCAACCGCGCCCAGGCCCTCGACCTCTACAACCGGCTCGTCGACCCCTGCTACGTGCTGCTCTCCGGCCTCACCGTCGTCGACGACGGTGAACTGGAGAAGCAGTACCGGGCGCTCGTCAATCTCGCCCGGGCCCGCGAACTGCTCTCCCGCGAGGACGCCCTGCTCGGTTCCGCCCTGATGGTCGGACGGATCACGCGGGGCGAGATGCGCGACATCTCCGACCTGGTGGCCCAGCGCACCCTGATGTACGAGGTGAACCTGCCGCTGCTGCCCTCCTCGGAGCGGGACCGCTTCGAGAGCTTCTGGAAGAACGCCTCCTCCGCCCCGGTGCGCGTGGCCGAGGAAGCGGCCGTCACCTCCGAGACCGGCAGGCCCGGCGGAGTCGACGCCAAGAGCTGGGACGCCGCGGCCGGCAACGCGCTCGACGAGCTCGCCACCCTCAACGACCAGGCGGGCAACCGCTATCAGGACCGCGTCAGCCCGGCCGCGGTGCACGTCATCGCCCAGGCGGCCGTGGCCGGCGTCCTCGGCCTCATCGCCCTGCTCCTGTCCCTCTTCCTGTCCGTCCGCATCGGCCGCGGCCTCATCCGCGACCTGCGCCAGCTGCGCCTGGAGGCCCACGAGGCGTCCGGGGTGCGGCTGCCCAGCGTGATGCGCCGCCTCTCGGCGGGCGAGCAGGTCGACGTGGAGACCGAGGTCCCGCGCCTGGAGTACGACAAGAACGAGATCGGCGACGTCGGGCAGGCCCTCAACACCCTCCAGCGTGCCGCCGTCGAGGCCGCCGTCAAGCAGGCCGAACTCCGGGCCGGCGTCTCCGAGGTCTTCGTCAACCTCGCCCGCCGCAGCCAGGTCCTGCTGCACAAGCAGCTCACCCTGCTCGACAGCATGGAGCGGCGGACCGAGGACACCGAGGAACTCGCCGACCTGTTCCGCCTGGACCACCTGACCACCCGCATGCGCCGGCACGCCGAGGGCCTGGTGATCCTCTCCGGCGCCGCCCCCTCCCGGCAGTGGCGCAAGCCCGTCCAGCTGATGGACGTCGTCCGCGCCTCCGTCGCCGAGGTCGAGGACTACGAGCGCATCGAGGTCCGCCGCCTGCCCCGGGTCGCCGTCACCGGCCCCGCGGTCGCCGACCTCACCCACCTCGTGGCGGAACTCCTGGAGAACGCCACCGTGTTCTCCCCGCCGCACACCGCCGTGCAGGTCCTCGGCGAGCGGGTCGCCAACGGCTTCACGCTGGAGATCCACGACCGGGGCCTCGGCATGGCGGCCGACGTGCTGCTCGACGCCAACCTCCGGCTCGCCGAGACCCCCGAGTTCGAACTGTCCGACACCGACCGGCTCGGCCTGTTCGTCGTGAGCCGCCTCGCCCAGCGGCAGAACGTCCGCGTCTCCCTCCAGCCCTCGCCCTACGGCGGCACCACCGCCGTCGTGTTCATCCCCGACGCGCTGCTCACGGACGACGCCCCCGACACCAACGGCGTCGGCTTCCGCCTCGACCGGCCCCGGCGCCCGAAGGCCGGCGAGTCCGAGGACGGCCACCGCGCCCTGACCAAGGTGCCCGCGCAACTGCCCGGCCTGCCGGTCTCCGTGCTGGACGGCCCCGTCGAACTGGAGGCGCCCGCCGACCTCGACGGCCTCGGCGACTTCCCGGGCGTGCTCGGCGACGAGGACAGCGAACGCGGCGGCATCTTCCGCCGGCGCGGCGGAGCTCCCCGCACCGATGACACGGCGGCACGCCGCCGCGACCGTCACCACCAGGCCTCCGACGCCCAAGGCACGGCCGACGGCGACGACACCGATGGCGCGTTCGACGCCCCCGTCCCGCTGCCCCGGCGCCACACGCCCAAGCTGGTCAGCTCGCACGGCCGCCCGGTCGCCGGCCAGCGCGGCCGTCGCGGCGAAGCCGACGCCACGGCGCAGGCGAGCGGCTCGGAGCAGGCGGAGGAGAGCACGCGCACGCTGCCCACCCGCCGCCGCGGCCCCGAACCCGCCTCCGGACCGAGCCGCCCGCAGACCGAGGCCGCTCCGCCACTGCCCGCCCGTCGACGCGGCACGACGCCCGCCCGCTGGGACACCGACCCGGAGGCCCGGACCGACGGGCCGACCGCGCCCCCGGCCGGCGGCGGCCCCTGGGACGCCGCCCCCGCCGACGGGGCCGAGGCGCCCGCCCTGCCCAGGCGCGGCCGGCGGCCCGAGGGCACCGAAGGCCCGGCCGAAACCTCGGGGCGCACGGGCACCCCGGCGGCCCGGAGCGACGCGGCACCGAACCGGGCCGACGGGGTACCCGGTCCCGGCGGCCCCGGCACGGGGACGGGCACGACGCCGCGGACCGGCGGCACGGGCCCGACGGGAGGACTGCCCAGGCGCGTCCGGCAGGCCAACCTGGCGCCCCAGCTGAAACGGGAACAACGGCGCACCACCGGCCGGGCCGCCGAGTCCGCCGACCGGGACGCCGACGAGGTACGCAGCCGTATGGCCTCGCTCCAGCGCGGCTGGCAGCGCGGCCGTGAGGAGAACGCCGCGGGCGACGAAGCCGACAGCGGCCAAGCACCACAGGGAACGAACAAGGGGGACGGTCGATGACCGCACCAAGGACGACCGGCCACACCGCGACCAACTCCGGAGAGCTGAACTGGCTCCTCGACGACCTCGTGGACCGGGTCGCGAGCATCCGGAAAGCGGTTGTGCTCTCCGGCGACGGTCTGGCGACGGGAGCGTCCAAGGACCTCACCCGTGAGGACAGCGAGCACCTGGCCGCCGTCGCCTCGGGCTTCCACAGCCTCGCCAAGGGCGTGGGCCGGCACTTCGAGGCGGGCAGCGTCCGGCAGACCGTCGTCGAACTCGACGACGCGTTCCTGTTCGTGACGGCCGCCGGCGACGGCAGTTGCCTCGCCGTCCTCTCGGACGCGGACTCGGACGTCGGGCAGGTCGCCTACGAGATGACACTGCTGGTCAAGCGGGTCGGCGTGCATCTGGGCACCGCTCCGCGCACCGATCTGCACCCAGGCGGGTAGTGGGATGACATGAGCGCAGACGGTCAGGGAAGAAGCCACTGGTTCGACGACGAGGCCGGGCCCGTCGTCCGTCCGTACGCCATGACGCGTGGCCGCACCACGAGTGCGGCCCAGCACCGCCTCGACGTGATCGCGGTGGTCGTCACGGAACCCCACGCGGACGACCCGGAGGCCGACCCCACGCTGTCCCCGGAACACGTCGACATCGTCGAGCTGTGCCGGGACGTCCCGCAGTCGGTCGCCGAACTCGCCGCCGACCTGGACCTGCCCATCGGCGTGGTGCGGGTCCTGGTCGGGGACCTCGTCGCCGCGGAACTCGTCCACGTCAACCGGCCGGTACCGCCGGCCGAACTGCCCGACGAGAGCATTCTGCGCGACGTGATCAACGGCCTGCGGGCGCTGTGAGCGGTGCGGAAGCGGAGTACTGACGTGACAGGCTGGCAGTTCTGGATCGACCGGGGCGGCACGTTCACCGACATCGTCGCGCGTCGCCCCGACGGCCGGCTGCTGACCCACAAGCTGCTGTCGGACAACCCGGCCAGGTACCCCGACGCGGCGGTGGCGGGCGTCCAGGGCCTGCTCGACGGCGCCGACGACCCCGTCGACGTCGTCCGGATGGGGACCACCGTCGCCACCAACGCCCTGCTGGAACGCAAGGGCGAACGGACCCTGCTCGTCATCACCCGCGGCTTCCGCGACGCGCTGCGCATCGCCTACCAGAACCGCCCCGCCATCTTCGCCCGGCGCATCGAACTGCCCGAGCTGCTCTACGAACGGGTCGTCGAGGTCGACGAACGCATCGCCGCCGACGGCACCGTCCTGCGCGCACCCGACCTGGACGCCCTCGCCGAGCCGCTCCGGGCCGCGTACGACGACGGGATCCGCGCCGTCGCCGTCGTGTGCCTGCACAGCCACCGGCATCCCGCGCACGAACAGGCCGTGGGAGCGCTCGCCGCACGGATCGGATTCCCGCAGATCTCGCTGTCCAGCGAGGTCAGCCCGCTGATGAAGCTCGTCCCGCGCGGGGACACGGCCGTCGTCGACGCCTACCTGTCGCCCGTGCTGCGCCGCTACGTGCGGCAGGTCGCCGACCGGCTCGACGGCGTGCGCCTGATGTTCATGCAGTCCAACGGCGGACTCACGGAGGCCGGGCAGTTCCGCGGGAAGGACGCCATCCTGTCCGGCCCGGCCGGCGGCATCGTCGGCATGGCCCGCATGTCGCAGCGCGCGGGATTCGACCGCGTCATCGGCTTCGACATGGGCGGCACCTCCACCGACGTCTCGCACTTCGCCGGCGGCTACGAACGCGTCCTCACCACCCGCATCGCCGGAGTCCGGCTGCGCGCGCCCATGCTGGACATCCACACCGTCGCGGCCGGCGGCGGCTCGGTCCTCCACTTCGACGGCGCCCGCTACCGCGTGGGCCCGGACTCGGCGGGCGCGGACCCCGGCCCCGCCTGCTACCGGGCCGGTGGCCCGCTCACCGTCACCGACGCCAACGTCATGCTCGGTCGCATCCAACCCGCCCACTTCCCCCGGGTGTTCGGCCCAGGCGGCGACCAGCCGCTCGACGCGGAACTCGTCCGGGACCGCTTCACCGCCCTCGCGCGCGAGATCCGTGACCAGACCGGCGACGACCGCGGCCCCGAGGAGGTCGCCGAGGGCTACCTCCGGATCGCCGTCGCCAACATCGCCAACGCCGTGAAGCGGATCTCCGTCCAGAAGGGCCACGACGTCACCCGCTACGCCCTCACCACCTTCGGCGGCGCGGGTGGCCAGCACGCGTGCATGGTCGCCGACTCCCTCGGCATCCGCACCGTGCTCGTGCCGCCCATGGCCGGAGTGCTGTCCGCGCTCGGCATCGGCCTCGCCGACACCACCGCCATGCGCGAACAGTCCGTCGAAGCGCCCCTGGAACCCGCGGCGATGCCCGGCGTCCACAAGACCGCCGACGACCTGGCCACCGCCGCCCGCGCCCAACTCCTCGCCGAGGACGTCCCCGACGACCGCATCCGGATCACCCGGCGCGCCGAACTCCGCTACGACGGCACCGACACCACCCTCACCGTCGAGCTGACCGACCCCGGCACGATGCGGCGCACCTTCGAAGAACGTCATCGCGCCACGTACTCCTTCACGCTCGACCGACCGATCGTCGTCGAAGCCCTCTCCGTCGAAGCCACCGGCATCACCGAACCCCCCGATCTGTCCGCCCTCGCCCGCTACGAAGGCCACCGCGCCGCGCCCGGCACCGTCCGCCTCCACACCGGCGGCACCTGGCGCGACGTACCCCTCCACCGCCGGGAGCACATGCCCCCCGGCGAGACCGTCACCGGCCCCGCGATCATCGCCGAGGCCGGCTCCACGACCGTCGTCGACGACGGCTGGCGGGCCGCGACGACCGACGACGGGCATCTGGTCATGGAACGCGTCGCGGTTACGCAGAGTTCCGACCTCGACACGAAAGCCGATCCGGTTCTCCTCGAGGTCTTCAACAACCTGTTCATGTCCATCGCCGAACAGATGGGCGCCCGGCTGGAGTCCACCGCCCAGTCCGTCAACATCAAGGAACGGCTCGACTTCTCCTGCGCCCTCTTCGACCCGGACGGGAACCTGGTGGCCAACGCCCCGCACATCCCCGTCCACCTGGGCTCCATGGGCACCAGCGTCAAAGAGGTCATCCGGCGCCGCGGCACGCGCATGCGCCCGGGCGACACCTACGCGGTCAACGACCCCTACCACGGCGGCACCCACCTTCCCGACGTCACGGTGATCACCCCGGTCTTCGGCACCGGCCGCGCCGCGACCCCCGACGCCGACACGGACAGTGACCGGATCCTGTTCTACGTCGCCTCCCGCGGCCACCACGCGGAGATCGGCGGCATCGCCCCCGGCTCCATGCCCGCCAACAGCCGCACCATCGAGGAGGAGGGCGTCCTCCTCGACAACTGGCTGCTGGCCGAGAACGGCCGCTTCCGCGAGGCCGAGACCCTCCGCCTGCTCACCGAGGCGCCGTACCCCTCCCGCAACCCGGAGACCAACCTCGCCGACCTGCGCGCCCAGATCGCCGCCAACCAGAAGGGCGTCGACGAAGTCGGCCGCATGATCGAGAACTTCGGCCTCGACGTCGTCCAGGCCTACATGCGGCACGTCCAGGACAACGCCGAGGAAGCCGTCCGCCGCGTCATCGACGCCCTGGACGACGGCGCGTACGCCTACGAGACCGACTCCGGCGCGATCATCCGGGTACGCGTGCGCGTGGACCGCGACAACCGCTCAGCGACCATCGACTTCACCGGCACCTCGGCGCAGCTCCCCACCAACTTCAACGCCCCCTACTCGGTGGTCAACGCCGCGGTGCTGTACGTCTTCCGCACCCTGGTCGCGGACGACATCCCCCTCAACGACGGCTGCCTGCGCCCCCTGGACATCGTCGTGCCGTCCGGCTCCCTGCTCGCCCCCGAGCCGCCCGCCGCCGTCGTCGCGGGCAACGTCGAGACGTCACAGGCCATCACCGGCGCCCTGTACGCTGCCCTGGGCGTCCAGGCCGAGGGCTCCGGCACCATGAACAACGTCACCTTCGGCAACGAACGCCACCAGTACTACGAGACCGTCGCGTCCGGATCGGGCGCCGGTGACGGCTTCCCCGGCGCGCCCGTCGTCCAGACCCACATGACGAACTCGCGGCTCACCGACCCCGAGGTCCTGGAGTGGCGACTGCCCGTCCGGCTGGAGGAGTTCGCGGTCCGGCGCGGCAGCGGCGGCGCCGGACGGTGGCGCGGCGGGGACGGCGCCGTACGCCGCATCCGGTTCCTGGAACCCATGACGGCCTCCACGCTGTCCCAGCACCGCAGGGTCCCGCCGTACGGCATGGCCGGCGGAGCGCCCGGCGCGCTCGGTACCAACCGGGTGGAGCGCGCCGACGGCACGG
Source organism: Streptomyces sp. NPDC037054 (assembly GCF_055606745.1). Taxonomy (NCBI): domain Bacteria; kingdom Bacillati; phylum Actinomycetota; class Actinomycetes; order Kitasatosporales; family Streptomycetaceae; genus Streptomyces; species Streptomyces sp. NPDC037054. The sequence goes on from NZ_JBVJSJ010000010.1 coordinate 291,072, forward strand.
TCACCGAACTCGGCGGAAGCGACTTCGCGGACGTCGGCACCGGGGACGTGCTCGTCATCGAAACCCCTGGCGGCGGAGGCTACGGCCCACCGCCGTCCGACCCCCATCACGCAGGAGAAAAGACCGATGATCTTCGGGCGCTCTGAGCGCGGCAAGCCCCCCGTTGAGCCCGTCACGCTCAAGATCCTGGTGGCCGGCGGCTTCGGCGTGGGCAAGACCACGCTGGTCGGCGCGGTCAGCGAGATCAGGCCGCTGCGCACCGAGGAAGTGCTCACGGAGGCCGGGCGCCCCGTCGACGACACCAGCGGTGTGGAAGGCAAGCACACCACCACCGTGGCCATGGACTTCGGGCGGATCACGCTCCGCGAGGACCTGGTGCTGTACCTCTTCGGGACGCCCGGCCAGGAGCGGTTCTGGTTCATGTGGGACGAGCTCTCCGAGGGCGCCCTCGGCGCCGTCGTGCTCGCCGACACGCGCCGCCTGGAGGACTGCTTCGCCGCGATCGACTACTTCGAGCGGCGGTCCATTCCGTTCCTCGTCGGCGTCAACTGCTTCGAGGGAGCGGCCCGTTACCCCGAGCAGGACGTCCGGGACGCCCTCGACCTCGACGACTACGTCCCCGTCGTGATGTGCGACGCGCGCGACCGCGAGTCCGTCAAGGACATCCTCGTCGGCGTCGTCCAGCACGCGATGAGGTTCGCGTCGGACCACCGCCACACCGTCACCACCTGACACGCACACGCACGCGTGCATGAGCACTCACCTGCACACGCACGCGTGCGTACCGGCCGCCGGCTACTCGCCGTCCTCCAGCCAGCCGAAGCTCTTCTCCACCGCCTTCCGCCAGTTGTGGTACTCGCGGTCACGCACCGACTCCTCCATGGCCGGCCGCCACTCGGCGTCCTCCTGCCAGTGCGCCTTGAGCTCGTCCAGGTCGTTCCACACGCCCGTGGCCAGCCCGGCCGCGTAGGCGGCGCCCAGGCAGGTCGTCTCGGACACCTTCGGCCGGATCACCGGCACGCCCAGCACGTCCGCCTGGTGCTGCATGAGCAGGTTGTTCTTCGTCATGCCGCCGTCGACCTTCAGGGTCGTGATCTCCACACCGGAGTCCTGGTACATGGCGTCCACGACCTCACGGGTCTGCCAGCTCGTCGCCTCCAGCACCGCCCGCGCGAGATGCGCCTTGGTGACGTACCGGGTGAGCCCGGTGACGACACCGCGCGCGTCCGACCGCCAGTACGGCGCGAACAGACCGGAGAACGCGGGCACGATGTACGCGCCGCCGTTGTCCTCCACGCTCGCCGCCAGCGGCTCGATCTCGTCGGCGGTGCGGATGATGCCGAGCTGGTCGCGGAACCACTGCACCAGGGCGCCCGTGATCGCGATCGCGCCCTCAAGGCAGTACACGGGCGCCTCGTCGCCGATCTTGTAGCCCATCGTCGTCAGCAGCCCGTTCTTCGACGGCACGGGCCGGTTGCCGGTGTTGAGCAGCAGGAAGCTGCCGGTGCCGTAGGTGTTCTTCGCGTTGCCCACGTCGTAGCAGGCCTGCCCGAACACCGCGGCCTGCTGGTCGCCGAGCGCCGACGCGACGGGCACCCCGGACAGCTGCCCGACGGCCCTGCCGTAGACCTCCGAGGACGACCTGATCTCGGGGAGCATCGACTCGGGGACGTTCATCGCGGACAGGATGGACGGGTCCCACTGGAGGGTCTCCAGGTTCATCAGCATGGTGCGCCCGGCGTTCGTCACGTCGGTGACGTGCCGCCCGCCGTCCGTGCCGCCGGTCAGGTTCCAGATCAGCCAGGAGTCGATCGTGCCGAAGGCGATCTCGCCGCGCTCCGCGCGGTCCCTGAGGCCGGGCACGTTGTCCAGCAGCCAGGCCGCCTTGGGGCCGGAGAAGTAGCTGGCCAGCGGCAGCCCGGTCTGCTCGCGGAACCGGTCCTGGCCGTCCGAGCCGCCCAACTGGTTGCACAGGGCGGCGGTACGGGTGTCCTGCCAGACGATCGCGTTGTGCACGGGCTTGCCCGTCGCGCGGTCCCACAGGACCGTCGTCTCGCGCTGGTTGGTGATGCCGAGGGCACTGAGCTGGTCCGCGCGCAGACCCGCCTTGGCGACGGCCCCCGCCACCACCGCCTGCACCTTGGACCAGATCTCGGTGGCGTCGTGCTCCACCCAGCCGGGCTTGGGGAAGATCTGGCGGTGCTCGCGCTGGTCGACGGCGACGATCGCGCCGCTGTGGTCGAAGACGATGCAGCGGCTCGACGTGGTGCCCTGGTCGATTGCGGCGACGTACTTCTCGGAGTTGTCCGTCATGGCTACCCCTTGGGCTCGGAGGTCAGAAGGCTGCGTTGTAGATGAGGGCCGCGAGCGATCCGCCGATCAGCGGGCCGACGACCGGGATCCACGCGTAGCCCCAGTCCGAGGTGCCCTTGTTCGGGATCGGCAGGAAGGTGTGCACGATCCGCGGGCCGAGGTCGCGCGCGGGGTTGATGGCGTAGCCGGTCGGGCCGCCCAGGGACAGACCGATGCCGACGACGAGGAGCGCGACGATCAGCACGAGCATGCCGGACTCGCCGAGGCCCTTGGTGAGGCCGAACGCGAGGATCGGCAGCACGAGCCCGATGGTCGCGATGATCTCCGTCATCAGGTTGGCGACCGGGTTCCGTATCTCGGGGATGGTGGAGAAGATCCCCAGCGTCGGAACCGGCTCGTCCACGGTGCCCTCCGTGGTGCCCGTCTCGCGCACGTTGGCCTGGAACTGCGCGAAGTACACCAGATAGCACAACACGGCGCCGAGCATGGCGCCGACGAGCTGGCCCAGCAGGTAGACCCAGACCTTGCCCCACTCGCCCGTGTCGATGGCGATGGCGATGGTGACGGCCGGATTGATGTGTCCGCCCGACAGGGGGGCGGCGGTGTAGGCGCCCGCCAGCACGGCGAAGCCCCATCCGAACGCGATCACGATCCAGCCCGATGCCTGGGCTTTCGAGAATCTCAGGGTGACGGCGGCGCAGACTCCGGCGCCGAACAGAATGAGGATCGCCGTGCCGATGATCTCGCCGACGAATATGTCTCCGTTGCTCATGGCGACTCCTAGGCCCGGGTTCCGGGACGATCGGCCCCGGCGCTCCGTGCGGGTGGGTTCGTTCTCCCATGGTGCGTTTCCCATGGCGGTCTCGCCCGGTGGCAGGAGTTCAGCGTCCCTGACCGGGGTCCGAGAGGGGTGGTGTCGGCGCAGCCGAATCGCCCGTGGGGGAGTGGCCCGAGGCGCAGCGGGGCCGCGCGGCGCAGTACCGGTATGCGCCGAGATGGAGCGCGATGTCGACCGACACGGGAAGTGTTCACCGGCGCCCAGGGGGCGTCAAGGTCGCCGACGGCACCGGTTGAGAGTGGGCAGGGCACGCGCGCCGTACGAGTCCGGCAGGCCCTGTCACACCTTTCCCGGCTCCATCACCACGAGCCCCGCGGGTGCCGTGTCACACCTCTCCCGGCTCCATCACCACGAGCCCCGCAGACCCCGTCACACCCCTCCCGGCTCCGCCACCGCGAACCCCGTGGGCGCCGACGTGCCCTCCACGCCCCGCCGGATCTCGAACGCGGGCGACCCCGCGCGGCCCAGCACCCAGCTCGCGCCCCGCAGGGCCTTCGCGGCCTTCTTCAGCGGTGCCAGGAAGGCCGCGGCCTGCCGGTGATCCGAGACGCCGCCCGGCGCGCACAGCACCGTCGCCAGCGACAGCGTGACCGGCCTGCCGCCCGCCGACCAGGGCACGTCCAGCACGGACGAGGCCAGCGGCTCCAGCCCTTCCGGGTCCGTCAGCACCAGGAAGTCGTCCCCGCCGATGTGCCCGACGCGCGTGGGGCCCGCCGCGGCCTGCTGCAGCGCCCGCCCCACCGAGCGGATCAGCTCGTCGCCGGCCGCGAACCCGGCCCCGTCGTTGACCTGCTTGAAGTGGTCGACGTCCAGCCAGCTCAGCGCGAACGGACGCCCCGCGGCGATCCGCCGGTCCACCTCACCGGTGATCGCGTCGGAACCCGGCAACCGGGTCAGCGGATTGAGCCCGGCCGCCTCCTCCACCCGGCTCTCGGCGAGCGCCCGCACCAGGTCCGCGAGCCGCACGACGCCCACACAGCGCCCGTACCGGTCCACGACGGCCACGTCGTCCGACGTGCGGTCACGCTCGCCGACCGCCACCACGTCCAGCACCTCCCACGCCGTCGCGTCGACGCCGACCGTCGGGGCGCGTCCCCCAGCTTGGCCGCGGGCCGGTCCGCGTACAGGGCGTGCCCGTAGCGCGCCGACATCGACAGCAGGAAGCGCGACCGGTGCACCGAGCGCACCGGCACCCCGGCCCGGTCCACGAGCAGCACCCCCGAGACCTCGGGAGAGCCGGTCAGCAGCGCGCGCACCTGGCCGGCGGACGCCGTGGCGGCCAGCAGCGCCGCGGGCCGCACGAACTCGCGCACCGACGGTCCGGACCGCGGCACCGCCACGAGTCCGGGGGAGCGGGGCGGAACGTATACGTCCGCGGCGGGCAGCCGCGCGGGCGGCGCGAACAGCTCACCCTGCGCGAGCTGCGCGCCGGCCGCCAGCGCCGCCCCGCACTGCAGCTCGGTCTCCACGCCCTCGACGGACAGCAGCGCCCCCAACTCGTCGCACAGCGTGCGCATCGCGCGCACGGCGGCCGGCCGCGCCAGCAGCGCCGCGTCGAGTTTCACCAGGCCGGGCGCCATGTCGGCGAGCAGCCGCAGCGGTACGTCACCGTCCCCGACGCCGTCCGCGCAGATCCGGAAGCCCTGCTCCTGGACGGTGTGCACGGCCTCCAGCAGGGCCCGCTGCGGCACGTGCGTGTACGGCGGACAGATGTCGACCGTGACCTCCCACGGCAACCGCCCGGCCTCCCGGACCGCGTCGTGCAGGGCGGAGAGGCCGCCGAGGTCGGCCAGGGTGCCCGCGAACACGTTGACGTGCAGCGGCAGCAGCGTCTCGTGGCGCACCGCCGCACGCACCGCGGCCACCGCGAGCCGCCCGTCGAGCTCCGGGTCGCGACGCGCCTCGGCGAGGACGTCGCCGGTCTCCGGGCGGGCGAGTATCTCCAGCCCGGCGACGCCGCCGGTGGTCAGATTGACCACCGGCTGGAAGGCGAACCGAAGACTATCCGTCCAGGAGGGCACGGGAGCATGATGGCGCCGCCGACGCCCGCCCAGGGCCAGTTCATGAGACGTTCACGCAGCCTTCCGGGGCGGTGGCACAGCGTGTGAATGCCTTGGCCCGGCCTTCGCAGCGTCACGCGCGGACGGACCCGACCACATGCGATCGCTTCCCCGGCGGAGCCCACTCCTGATAGATGCAGGAGACATGACACGACTCTCGACAGCCGTACGCGCTCTGGCCACGGCACTCATCACCCTGCTCGCCGTGACGACGGCGGCCGGCACCGCCCACGCGGGACCCGAACCCAAGGCGCCCGAGGGCTTCGTCGCCCTCCGGGACGTCGACCGGACGATCATCCAGGAGATGCGCTACTTCACGCCGCACAACTTCGTCGGCGAGCGCATCGACGGCTACCGGCAGCCGATGTGCATCCTCACCCGCCCCGCCGCCGAAGCCCTCCACGCCGCCCAGACGAAACTGCTGCGCCAGGGCTACAGCCTCAAGGTCTACGACTGCTACCGGCCGCAGCGCGCCGTGGACCACTTCGTCCGCTGGGCCAAGGACCTCGACGACCAGGCGATGAAGGCGGAGTTCTACCCGAACGTCGACAAGTCCCGCCTGTTCGCCGACGGTTACATCGCGGAGAAGTCCGGCCACAGCCGCGGCTCGACCGTCGACCTCACCCTCGTCCGGCTCCCCGCGAAGCCGACCAGGCCCTACCACCCCGGTCAGCCCCTCGTGCCCTGCTACGCGCCCCAGGACGAGCGTTTCCCCGACAACTCCGTCGACATGGCCACCGGCTACGACTGCTTCGACACCCTCTCCCACACCCTCGACCCCCGCGTCCAGGGCGAACAGCGCGCCAACCGGCTGCTCCTGAAGAGCACCCTGGAGGACCTCGGCTACGTGAACCTGGCCGAGGAGTGGTGGCACTTCACCTTCAAACCCGAGCCGTACCCGGACACGTTCTTCGACTTCCCCGTGTCCGCCACGTCGCTGACCGGCAGGCACTGAGCCGCCCCCCGGAGACGCCCTCCCGGTGATCGGATACAGTCCGCCGCGTGTCCGAAACCCACACCTCAACCCCCAACTCGGCGCCGGGATCCCACTGTTCGGGATGCGGCGCACCCTACGGAGAGGGCGTCTCCGGCTGGCCCCGCACCTGCCCCGCATGCGGCACCGTGGCCCATCGCAACCCGCTGCCCGTCGCGGTGGCCCTCCAGCCCGTGTACGACACCGACGGCACCGCCCTGGTCGTCATCACGCGCACCGTCGCTCCCGCCCTCGGCGGCACCGCCCTGCCCGGCGGCTACGTCGACCACGGGGAGGACTGGCAGCACGCGGTCGTCCGCGAACTCAAGGAGGAGACCGGCATCGACGCGGCGGCACGCGACGTGCGGCTCGCCGACGCGATCAGCTCGCCCGACGGCCACCTGCTGCTGTTCGGTCTGCTGCCGGAGCGCCCCGTCGACAGCCTGCCGCCCTCCGCCGCCACCGACGAGACGGAGGGCTGGCACCTGCTGCGCAGGCCCGACGAACTCGCCTTCCCGCTGCACACGGTGGCCGTGCGGGCCTGGTTCGAGGGCCGTTACTGAGCCGACGGAGCGCGGTCAGGCCGGCTCGAGGCCGCGCACGCGGACCGGGTGGGGCGGCTCGCACACGCCGACCTCGCCCTCCCGCTCGACGACCACCGTCCGACCCTCCCGGCGGACGGCGTACCGCTCGATCTCCGGCTCGTCCCAGCCGTCCCCCGCGTCCGCCACGACCAGCCCGCCCCCGAACCGCCCAGGGGCGGGCGCCCACACCTCCAGCTGCAGCTCACCCTCCGGCCCGCGCACCGGAATCACGGCACCCGCGCGCGCGAACACCGGGATACGGGACAGCGGCGCCTCCACCAGCACCTGCCCCGGCCCCTCGTACGCCCGCTCCGTCGCGGTGTCGTACCACCGGCCGCGCGGCAACTGCACCGCACGCCGGTCGGCGCCCGGCACGAGCACCGGCGCCACCAGCAGACAGTCACCCAGCAGGAACGCGTCCTCGCAGTCGCGCAGGGCACGCTCCTCCGGCGCCGACCACCACAGCGGCCGCACATAGGGCGCCCCCGTGCGCCGGGCCAACCGCGCCAGCGTCACGAAGTACGGCAGCAGCCGCCGGCGCTCCGACAACGCCACGCGCGCGTGCTCGAGCACCTCGGCACCGAACTCCCACGGCTCCCGGCGCCCCGCCGACAGACTCGAGTGCGTGCGGAACAACGGCAGATGCGCACCGAGCTGGAACCACCGCAGATACAGCTCGGGCGACGGACTCCCGTCGAAGCCGCCCACGTCCGGCCCCGAGTACGGCACCCCGCACAGCCCCAGCCCCAGCACGAGAGCCAGCGACGCCCGCAGCCCCGGCCAGCCCGTGGCGACGTCACCCGACCACGTCCCGCCGTACCGCTGCATGCCGGCCCAGCCGGAGCGCGAGAACACGAACGGCCGCCGGTCCGGCTCCAGGGTGCGCAGCGCCTCGTGGGCCGCCCTCGCCATGCACAACGCGTACACGTTGTGCGCCTCGCGATGGTCGCCGCCCCGCCCCTCCAGACTGTGCCGTGCCGAGCGCGGCAACGTCGTCTCCCCGAACGCGGCGAACGACGTCGGCTCGTTCATGTCGTGCCAGAAACCGGCGAACCCCCGCGTGAGCCGCTCCTCGTACAGCGCGCCCCACCACTCACGCACACGCGCGTGCGTGAAGTCCGGGAACACCGCCTCCCCGGGCCACACCAGACCCCGCACGACCCGCCCCGAGGCGTCCCGCACGAACGCGTCCAAGGCCGACCCGGCGTCGTACACCGCGTTGCCGGGCGCGGCCCGCACCGCCGGGTCGACGATCGACACCAGCCGGATCCCGTCCGCCCGCAGATCGTCCGCCATCTGCTGCAGCTTCGGAAAGCGGTCCTCGTCGACGGTGAACACCTGGTGCTCGTCGTAGTGGTCGATGTCCAGGTGCACGGCGTCGAGCGGCAGCCCCCGCTCCTGATACCCCGCGACGACCCGCCGCACCTCCTGCTCGGTGCCGAAGCCCCACCGCGCGTGCTGGTACCCGAGGGCCCACGCGGGCGGCACCGCGGCGGCCCCCGTGAGAGAGGCCCAGGCGAGCAGCACGCGCGCGGGAGTGCCCACCATGACCCAGCACCGCAGCGGACCACCGTCCACGCGCAGCTCGCTCGTCCCCATCCGGTCGTGCCCGGAACCGGCGCCCTCCTCGCCCTCCCGGATCGTCACCGTGCCGTCCCACGTCGTGTCGTGGAAGACGAGATGCGTCCCGGCGTCCGCCACGACCACCTGCACCGGCATCGTGATGTACAACGGATCGTCCCCGGGACCGAAGGCCCCACCAGGGTCGGTGTTCCACAGCCGGTACGTCCCGTCCCGCAGCCGCGGCCCCGACGAGCGGCCCCCCAGCCCGAAGAACCGCGCGTCCGCCGGGACCCGCGACCGCTGCATCCACCGCGCCGGACCGCCCCCCACCGGCTCCCACCAGCGCGGCGGCTGATCACGGCGCAGCGTCACACCCCCGGGCGTCCGCACCTCGATCGCCCCGTGCCGGGACACCACCACCGTCATCCGCTCCGACACCACCCGCCAGCCGCCGTCCTTGTCCGGCTCCAGCAGAGCCCGCGGATCCGGCTCCGGACACGGTCCGGCGAGCGCGTACGACGGCTCGGGACCCGCCCCGTCCCACCCCCAGAACACGGCCCCGTTCCCGGCGACGACGATCCGCAGCTCCGACCGGTCGAACCGCAGCACACCACCGCCCGGCCCCGGTTCCACGGCCCGCACCGAACCCGGCACGCGGGCCCGCTCGGGCCCCCGGGGCGGCAGCCCGGCGGCGTCCGCACGCCTCCTGCGCCACGCCGCCCGCACGGTACGCAATCCCTGAGCCACCCCCGCGGAACCGACCGCCTTCACCGAACGCACCAGGTCACGACCGTCCATGCTGCTCAGCCTGCCACCGCGCGGCCCGCGCCCGCGGGTCGTTCAACTTCCGTTCACTCGTGTCCGGGCCACATCTTCACGACACGGACTATGTGCGGCGCGCCCTGGTGTTGAAGTCGATCACATGGCATCGTCCGTGTAGCCGCGTCACGCGCACACCCCAGCACGTGCGCGGAGGACGCACACGACGCGCACAGTCCGGGAGCCGCCCCATGTCGACCGAGAACCCCCAGCCGCTCTGGCAGCCCGATCCGGAACGCATCGCCCAGGCACAGATCACCAGATTCCAGAGCTGGGCGGCCGAACACCACGGCGCCCCCGCCGAGGGCGGCTACGCGGCACTGCACCGCTGGTCCGTCGACGAGCTGGAAACCTTCTGGAAAGCCGTCACGGAGTGGTTCGACGTCCGCTTCGCCACGCCCTACGCGCGCGTGCTCGGCGACCGCTCGATGCCCGGCGCCCAGTGGTTCCCCGGCGCCACCCTGAACTACGCCGAGCACGCCCTGCGCGCCGCCGACACCCGCGCGGACGAACCGGCCCTCCTGTACGTCGACGAAACCCACGAACCCCGCCCCGTCACCTGGGCGGAACTGCGCCGCCAGGTCGGCTCCCTCGCCGCCGAACTGCGCGCCCTCGGCGTACGCCCCGGAGACCGCGTCAGCGGCTACCTCCCGAACATTCCGCAGGCCGCGGTCGCCCTGCTCGCCACGGCCGCCGTCGGCGCCGTGTGGACGTCCTGCTCACCCGACTTCGGCGCCCGCAGCGTCCTCGACCGCTTCCAGCAGGTCGAACCGGTCGTCCTGTTCACCGTCGACGGCTACCGCTACGGCGGCAAGGAACACGACCGCCGCGACACCGTCGCCGAACTGCGCCGCGAACTGCCCACCCTGCGCGCCGTCGTCCACGTCCCCCTCCTCGGCACCGAGGCCCCCGAGGGCGCGCTGGAGTGGTCGGCACTGACGTCGGCGGACGCCGACCCCGTCTACGAGCAGGTGCCCTTCGACCACCCCCTGTGGGTGCTCTACTCCTCCGGCACCACCGGCCTGCCCAAGGCCATCGTGCAGTCCCAGGGCGGCATCCTGGTCGAGCACCTCAAGCAACTCGGCCTGCACTGCGACCTCGGCCCCGAGGACACCTTCTTCTGGTACACCTCCACCGGCTGGATGATGTGGAACTTCCTCGTCTCCGGCCTGCTCACCGGCACCACGGTCGTCCTCTACGACGGCAGCCCCGGCTACCCCGACACCGGCGCCCAGTGGCGCGTCGCCGAACGCACCGGAGCCACCCTCTACGGGACCTCGGCCGCGTACGTCATGGCCTGCCGCAAGGCCGGCGTCCACCCCGCGCGCGACCACGACCTCGGCAAGGTGCGCTGCGTGGCCACCACCGGCTCGCCCCTGCCGCCCGACGGCTTCCGCTGGCTGCACGACGAGGTCCGCGACGACATGTGGATCGCCTCCGTCAGCGGCGGCACGGACGTCTGCTCCTGCTTCGCCGGAGCCGTCCCGACCCTCCCCGTGCACGTCGGTGAACTCCAGGCCCCCTGCCTGGGCACCGACCTCCAGTCCTGGGACGCCGCCGGCGAGCCGCTCGTCGACGAGGTCGGGGAACTGGTCGTCACCAACCCCATGCCGTCCATGCCGATCCACTTCTGGAACGACCCCGACGGCAGCCGCTACCACGACAGCTACTTCGACACCTACCCCGGTGTCTGGCGCCACGGCGACTGGATCACCGTCACCCCCCGCGGCTCCGTCGTCATCCACGGACGCTCCGACTCCACGCTCAACCGCCAGGGCGTCCGCATGGGCTCCGCCGACATTTACGAAGCCGTCGAGCGCCTCCCCGAGATCAAGGAGTCCCTCGTCATCGGCATCGAGCAGCCCGACGGCGGCTACTGGATGCCCCTGTTCGTGCACCTCGCCCCAGGCGCCGTCCTCGACGAGGCACTCCTGAACCGCATCAAGCAGACCATCCGCGAACAGCTCTCACCCCGCCACGTCCCCGACGAGGTCATCGAGGTCCCCGGAGTCCCGCACACCCTCACCGGCAAACGCATCGAGGTCCCCGTCAAGCGCCTTCTCCAGGGCACCCCCATGGAGAAGGCGGTCAACCCGGGATCCATCGACAACCTCGACCTCCTGCACTTCTATGAGGACCTGGCCCGCAAGCGCTCCTGACCACCCCGCTGACGCTCAACTGCCTTACAGATAAACGGACTTCGCCACACGACCGGCGAAGTCCGCGACCCCTCCGCGCAGCCGCGTCCGGCCCGGGGACCACCCGGCCCGGACGCCGTTGTCAGTGCGGCCGATTACTGTGAGTGAGCATTGATCGACTGCGCACAGGGGGAAACATGGCGCACACCGACCGCCGGACCATGCGACGCGTTCTGCGCCGCGAAATCGCCGGCACCATCGGCCTGCTGACCGACGAGCACGACTTCCGTGCCATGCGGCGCTACCGCACCTTCACCTTCGACGACCACCAGACCTACCTGCGAGAAGTCGAGGCCCTCCTCAGGGCCCGCGCCACCCAGGGCGCCGTCACCACGGTCACCCTCTTCGACCCGGCCGACTACGAGCAGTTCTGCGAGGAGACCGGCCTCGACCCCGACCGACCCACCAGCCGCGCCCGCTTCACCGCCGAACTCGCCACCACCGGCCCGTCCGTGCCCTACGAGGGCCAGCCGCTCACCGACCTCCTGCCCCACCTGGTCGACGCGGCCGTACGCCAGGCCACCTGGGAGTACGCGAGCACGCTCCTGGCCCGCCTCGGCACCTGCGCCACCTGCGGCGAGGACATCGGCCGGGCTGCCTTCACCCGCGCCTCGGAACTGCTCCTCCGCATCCTCGAAACGTCCCGCAACGGCAACCGACACCTCGTGTGCAGCGTCTCGGGACCACCGGAACCCCTCCTCGCCGTCCTGCACGCCGACGACGACACCGACGGCGTCACCCGGTTCGACGAGGCCGAGGCCCTCGAATTCACCACGGTCCTGGCCCTCGGCCTGGCCACCCACCACCCGGGCGGAATCGTCATGCGCACCAGCGCCCCCGGCACGCCCGACCACATCTACGGCTGGCGCCTGCGCGGCAACGGCCTCGAACCACTCACCGCGGGCGAGGTCTTCGACGCCTACTGCACCGACATCGAGACCGGAGACCTGATCGGCCCCGAATCCGGCGTCGACTACTGCGAGCCGCCCGACCTCGCCGACACCGGACCGGCAGCGCCGGGACACCACCACGGCGAGGACTGAACGCAGGAAGGGGCGCCCCACCCGAAGGCGGAGCGCCCCTCACCACGGCCCGATCAGCTAACCGACCGCCTCACTCGCCGGACAGCACCGCCCGAGCCGCGCTCCGCGCCTCCTCGGCGGTGTCGGCTGCCCGCGCCGCCGCGGCGGCCCGCTCGCACTGCGCCAGCGTGTACTTCGCCAGCGTCGCCCGCACATACGGGATCGACGCCGCACCCATGGACAGGGAGGTGACACCCAGACCGGCCAGCACACACGCCAGCAGCGGGTCGGACGCGGCCTCGCCGCAGACACCACAGCTCTTGCCCTCGGCCTTCGCCGACTCGGCCGACAGCGCGACCAGGTCGAGCAGCGCGGGCTGCCACGGATCCTGCAACCGCGACACCGCGCCCACCTGACGGTCAGCCGCGAACGTGTACTGCGCCAGGTCGTTGGTGCCGAGCGACAGGAACTCGACCTCCTGAAGGATCGAACGCGCCCGCAGCGCGGCCGACGGGATCTCCACCATCGCGCCGAACTTCGCCCGCAGCCCGGCCGCGCGGCAGGCGTCCGCGAACGCCTTGGCGTCCGTACGGTCCGCCACCATCGGTGCCATGACCTCGAGGTACACCGGCAGACCCTCCGCCGCCTTCGCCAGCGCGGTCAGCTGCGTGCGCAGCACCTCCGGGTGGTCCAGCAGCGTCCGCAGACCACGCACGCCCAGCGCCGGGTTCGGCTCGTCGGCCGGCGTCAGGAAGTCCAGCGGCTTGTCGGCACCGGCGTCCAGCACGCGCACCACGACCCGGCCCTCGGGGAACGCCTCCAGCACCTGACGGTAGGCGGCGACCTGCTTCTCCTCGGACGGCGCCTGCTTGCTGTCGTCCAGGAAGAGGAACTCGGTACGGAACAGGCCGACACCCTCGGCCCCGGCCTCGACAGCGGCGGCCACGTCCGCGGGCCCGCCCACGTTCGCCAGCAGCGGCACCTTGTGACCGTCCGACGTGGCACCCGGCCCCGTCGACGCCGCGAGCGCGGCGCGCCGCTCGGCGGCCGCCGCCTCCATCCGCGCCTTCTTCTCCTCGCTCGGGTTCACGAAGATCTCACCCGTGCTGCCGTCCACGGCGATCACCGTGCCCTCGGCCAGCTCCCCGGCACCGGGCAGCGCCACGACCGCCGGCACCCCGAGGGCCCGCGCGAGGATCGCGCTGTGACTGGTCGGACCGCCTTCCTCGGTCACGAAACCGAGGACCAGCGCGGGATCCAGCAGGGCCGTGTCGGCGGGGGCCAGATCGCGCGCGATGAGGACGTACGGCTCGTCGCTGTCCGGGACACCCGGCATCGGCACCCCCAGCAGGCGCGCGACGATACGATTCCGCACGTCGTCCAGGTCGGCCACCCGCCCGGCGAGGTACTCCCCGGCACCGGCCAGCAGCGCCCGGTACGCGGCGAAGGCGTCGTACACCGCGCGCTCGGCGGTGCTGCCCACGGCGATACGCCGCTCCACGTCCGCCATCAGCTCGGGGTCCTGGGCCATCATGGCCTGCGCCTCCAGCACCGCCTGGGCCTCGCCGCCCGCCAGGTTGCCGCGCGCCATCAGGTCGGCCGCCACAGCTTCCACGGCCTTGCGGGCGCGCCCCTGTTCACGCTCCGCGTCCTCGGCCGGAATCTGCTTGGCCGGCGGTTCGAGCACCGCCGTTCCCATGTGCCGAACCTCGCCGATCGCCACACCGTGGCTGACCCCGACGCCTCGCAGCGTTGTCTCCATCTCACCCGTCTCCGATAGAAGCGGCGGGTCCCGCCGCCGCGTTGGTTGTCCTGCTCGCCGCCGTCACGGCGGCACTGACGTCACTTCCAGACGAAGAGCGTGTCGCCGGCCTTCGCGTCGCCGTCCTCACGCAGCTCGGAGAGGGCCTCCGCCGTGGCCTCGAGCGCCACGACCGGGCACACCGGGGACTTGCCCCTGGCCTCGACCTCGGCCGGATTCCAGCGCACGACGCTCTGGCCGCGCGTCACGTTGTCGCCCTTGTTCACGAGCAGCTCGAAGCCCTCGCCGTTGAGCTGCACCGTGTCGATGCCGAGGTGGGTGAGCACACCGTGTCCCTGCTCGTCGACGACGACGAAGGCGTGCGGATGAAGGGAGACGATGACTCCGTCGACGGGTGAGACAGCCTCCGACGGCTCACGCACGGGGTCGATCGCCGTACCCGGGCCGACCATGGCCCCGGAGAAGACCGGATCCGGCACGGCGGCCAGTCCGATGGCGCGTCCTGCCAGCGGGGACGTCACGGTGGTCATGGGAAGCCTCCCAGAGGTGGAGATGGAGATGAGCGCCGTCACTGCCTGTCCCGGGCGGCGCACTGTGCAGCAGCGTATGTCATATGAAGTGCCGGTTCCGCATGAGAGGTTCCGCTTCGCGGCCTAGCGACGGCCCACAGCGATTTGCGCCTGCTCCGGGGCCCGATGTACAGTCGTAGACCTGCCTGGGGCTGAGCAACGCCAGCCGGCGTCCGGCCCGGCAGCAACCAACTCAGCGGATCCTATCTCGGGGTCACTTTCTGCGTGCTCGCAGAACGGTGGTCAGGGGGACGGAAAAACACTGGTAGAGTTGGAAACACCGAAGGGAAGCGCCCGGAGGAAAGCCGCAGAGATTACTGCGGTGAGTACAAAGGAAGCGTCCGTTCCTTGAGAACTCAACAGCGTGCCAAAAGTCAACGCCATATGTTGATACCCCGACCTGATCGGTTCGATCGGGTTGAGGTTCCTTTGAAAAAACACAGCGAGGACGCTGTGTGCGAGGAGATTATTCCTTTC
>NZ_JBVJSJ010000011.1:0-295458 GCF_055606745.1 Streptomyces sp. NPDC037054
GTTACATTCCGAACCCGGAAGCTAAGCCTTACAGCGCCGATGGTACTGCAGGGGGGACCCTGTGGGAGAGTAGGACACCGCCGAACAATCATTGAATGGGTTGGACCCTGAACTTCGGTTCGGGGTCCAACCCTTTTTTGTTGTGCGTCACGTGAAGTTCACGTTGCGCACCCACCATCCGCTACATGGGTACTGCTGCAATGCTCAGGGCCGCCGGTGTCGGAGTCGGTGACGAGGTCGTCGTGCCGGCGTTCGGGAACGTCGAGGTTGCCGGGGCCGTGGCCCTGGCGGGCGCGCTGCCGGTGTTCGCCGACATAGATCCGGTGACGTACTGCCTGGACGCGGTCGCCGTCGAGGCGGCGATCACCCCGCGGACGGCGGCCGTCGTCGCCGTGCACCGCTTCGGCCGGCCCGCCGACATGGCCCGGCTGCACGGAGTTGGGCAGCGGCACGGTCTTCTCGTGCTGCAGCAGGGGGAGTCGGAGGCGCCGTACGACGAGATAGCCCAGCGTCGCCAGCGGGCCGCGTTCCTCGACGCCAAACTGCGTGGCGTGCGGACGCCGGACGGTGGCGACGGGCACACCTACCAGCAGTACGTCGTGCGCGTGCCGGGCAACGGCCGGCCGGACCGGGACGCCTTCGCCCGGGCCGTGCGCGGCAGGGGAGTTGACTGCCGGGTGCCGGTGAAGACGCCCGTGCACCGGCTGCCGGAATTCCGGCGGTGCGTGTCCCTGCCGGAGACCGAGCGGGCCGCCGACGAGACGCTCGCGCTGCCGGTCGACGCCGCGCTGACCAAGCGGGACATGCAGCGGATCGTGTCCGCGTGCAACGCGCTCGGAGGGCTCCTCCAGCCGGCGTTCTGAGTCGCCGGCGGAGGTTGGGAGCACCGGTCTGTTCGGGGTATGATCTATTCCGTTGCCGCGAGGGAAAGCCCTCGAAAGCGACAAGCCCCTATAGCTCAGTCGGCAGAGCGTCTCCATGGTAAGGAGAAGGTCAACGGTTCGATTCCGTTTGGGGGCTCCAGCAGAAAAGGCCCCTCGCCCTTCCGGGCGGGGGGCCTTTCGCATGCCCGTGTTCCGGGTCCTAGTCCTTGTGGTGGCCCGTGACGCGCATCGCCAGGATCGCCATGTCGTCCGACGGGGCGTCCGACGCGAAGCGTTCCACCGCGCGCATGATGCGCGCCGCGACCGCGCCCGCCGTCAGGCCCGTGCACGTCGTCAGGACGTCGGCGAGACCGTCGTCGCCCAGCATGCGCGGCCCCTCGCGGCGCTCCGTGACGCCGTCCGTGACGCACAGCAGGACGTCGCCCGGATCGAGCGTGACCGTCTGCTCGTAGAGCTCCAGGTCGTCCATGACGCCGAGCAGCGGCTGCGGTTCGGCGGCCGGTTCGACCGTGCCGTCCTGGCGCAGGCGCAGCGGCAGCGGATGACCGGCGCACACCACCTTCAGCACCGCGCTGCCGTCCTCCTGCGGCCACAACTCGCCGTACAGCAGCGTGAGGAAGCGGCTGCGGGCGCCCTCGTCGAGGATCGCCGAGTTCAGGCGCTCCAGGACCGCCGGGCCGCCGAAGCCCTCGCGGGCCAGCAGCCTGAGCGCGTGCCGGGCGAGGCCCGTGACCGCCGCCGCCTCCGGGCCCGTACCGCAGACGTCGCCGATGGCGAAGCCGTAGGCGTTGTCGCGGATCGGGAAGACGTCGTAGAAGTCGCCGCCGACCTCGTTGCCCTCGCCGGCCGCGCGGTAGATGACCTCGACCTCGACGCCCTCGATCTGGGGGACGTCCGGCGGCAGGAGGCTGCGCTGGAGGGACTGGCTGATGGCCGTGCGCTCCGAGTACAGCCGGGCGTTGTCCAGGGCCAGGGCGGCACGGCGGGACAGGTCCTCGGCCAGCTCCAGGATCTCCTGGCGGAAGTGCTCGTCGGTCGGCTTGCCCAGCGTCAGCATGCCGATGACGCGGTTGCGGGCGACCAGCGGCAGGACCACCGTCTCGCCGCCCACCGCGTGGGCCGTGGTGAGGGTCGGGCCGATGCCGGTGGTGACCTGGCGGGTGGGGCCGCCGCTCAGGCCGAGGCTGCGCATGGAGGTGCGCAGGGCCGCCTGGTGGGCGACCTCGGCCGGGGCCGTCCAGACGCGGGCGCCGGGCGTCGGTACCGGGTCCGGCGGCGGGACCTTCGACAGAAGTGACTTGATTCCGTCGATGAGTTCCTCGTCCTCGTGCAGGACGTACGACAGATACGGCTCCGAGGCCTGGTCGGCGATCGTGTAGACGGCGCACCAGGTGGCCAGGGTCGGGACCGTCATCTGTGCCATGAGGGCCAGCGTCTGGTCGCGGTCCAGGGTGCCGGCCAGCAGGTCGGACGCCTCGACGAGGAAGCTGAGCGAGCCGCGGCGCAGGCGCTCCAGCTCGCCCAGGCGGGCCGACTCGACGGCCAGGGCGATGCGGTCCGCGGCGAACTGCAGGCGCAGTGCCTCCTCGTTGGAGTACCGGCCGGGTGCCTCGGCGGCGACGCCGAGGGAGCCGGTGAGGCGGCCCTCCACCTTCAGCGGGACCGTGACGACCGAGCGCATGCCCGTGCCGTTGAGGAGCGGGACGGCGCCCGGTACGGCGGCCAGGTCGTCGTGCACGGCGGGCATGCGGGCCGAGCCGTAGCGGCCGGGGCCGGCTTCGACGGGGACACGGGCGAAGCGCTGGCGGGCCGAGGGCAGGCCGGTGGAGGCGCGGACCTCCAGTTCGGTCTCGTCGTCGGTCGCGAGGAGCAGGAACGCGGAGTCGGCGTCGAGCATGTCGCGGGCGCGCTCCACCGTGCGCTGGAGGAGGCCGTCGAGGTCGTCGGGGGCGGGCGAGCCGATGAACACCTCGAACGGGTCGGTGTTCTGGCCGCCCTCGCCGGAGCCGCCGGATTCCGACGACGACATGCGCAGCGGTGTCTGCAGCACGGCCCGCTCGTGGTCGCGCACCAGCAGGCAGACCGTGGAGGGCTCGCCGCCGGTGTCGCGGACGCGCAGGTGGGAGGCGTAGACGGGGGTGACGCGGCCGTTGGCGCCCCTGATGCCGTAGCTGCCTTCCCAGCGGGAGAGCTGGAGGGCCTCCACGATGCCGGTGCTCGTGCCCGGCGTGTGGGGCCAGGCGGCGAGGTCGGTGAGCGGCTTGCCGGTGACCTGCTCGGCCTGGTAGCCGAAGAGTTCCTCGGCGTCCTCGTTCCACGCCGTGATGGCGCCGGTGCGGTCGATCTGGACGACGGCGACGCGGACGCGGCCGTCGGCGAGCGGCAGCAGCGCGGCGGGGAGGGAGGGACCGGCCGTGCGGGTGCCGACCGCGCGTTCGGGCAGGTCGAGACGGAACCAGACCGTTTTGTGGGTGGGTGTGTACTCGACGCCCCAGCCGGCGGCCAGTGCCGCGCACAGCTGGAGGCCGCGGCCGCCCTCGCGGTCGGGGCTGCCCATGGTGGCGGGGGAGCCCTGGAGGGGGACCTCGCGCTCCGGGTAGCGGTCGGCGACCTCGATGCGTACGCCGTCGTCGCAGCGCAGGCAGAGGACGTCCGCCGCGGTGCCGGCGTGCACGACGGCGTTGGTCACGAGCTCGCTCGTGAGGACGACGGCGTCGTCGACGATGTCGGCGAAGCCCCAGCCCTGGAGGGTGTCGCGGACGAAGGAGCGGGCGCTCGCGACCGATCGCCCTACGGGCTCGAAGCTGGCGGCCGCGCGCGCGGTGATCACAGAACTCCTCGACCGGTCGTCGACGTGCAGGACTTCATGGCCGACCGGCTCGCGCCGCTGCTGCGGCAGGCCACCCGTCGGCAGCGGGTCCGGGGGCTGGTCCCCCGGGATCAGTCCGGTGGTCATGTGTGCGGCCGCCCTCCGATGCCCGCTCGTACTCGTGCCACCGCCCAGGCCGGACGGACCGGCGTGGCTGGACAGCCGCATGCAAGGTTACTTACCTTCGCGGTCCGTGCGGATGCCGGTCTGCAGTGTTTCCGTCCCCAGGGTGTGCGGACGATGTGCGAAGCTGCCGAACTGTTATGGCCTGGTTCGGCCGGGGTGAAACACTGGGCAAGCTTGTTGTGAAGGTCCAGGCATGCTGGGTGTCAATCGCGTATCGCGGACAGCAGCCCTGGGACGGGCTTGGTATTCCGGGCAGGCATACGCAGTAGTCAGCAGTAGTCACAGGAATGCGCAGTAGTACGGGTACGCCGAGCGGTTGTATCCGGGCACAGCAGTAACGGTCGATCCCTGCGGGAGGGACACAGTGGAGTCTGGCGCAGCGACGCGGGGCACGAAGACGCGCGCGAAAGGCGGACAGTCCCTGAGTAACCAGCGCAAACCGCGCAATGGGACCACCGTGGTGGACACCGCCGCGCTGAACCGGCTGCTGGCAGCCCTCGTGTCCATGCGGGACGGGAACTTCCGGAAGCGGCTCACGGTGTCCGGCGACGGCGTGATGTCCGAGATCGCGGCCGTCTTCAACGAGGTGGCCGACCGCAATCTGCACCTGACGGGCGAGCTGGCCCGGGTGCGGCGCATGGTGGGCCGCGAGGGCAAGCTCACGGAGCGGCTGGAGACCGGTGCCTGCGAGGGCTCCTGGTCGGCCGCGATCGACAATTCCAACGCCCTGGTCGACGACCTCGTACGGCCCGTCTCCGAGGTCGGCCGGGTGCTGTCCGCGGTGGCGGAGGGTGATCTGTCGCCGCGCATGGAGCTGCGTACGCAGGGGACGGACGGGCCGGGGCAGCCGCTGCGGGGCGAGTTCCTGAAGGTCGGGCGGACCGTCAACAACCTGGTCGACCAGTTGTCGACGTTCACCGACGAGGTCACGCGCGTGGCCAGTGAGGTCGGTACCGAGGGCAAGCTGGGCGGTCAGGCGCGGGTGCGCGGCATGTCCGGCTCCTGGAAGGACCTCACCGAGTCCGTCAACACCATGGCGTACCGGCTGACGGCGCAGGTGCGGGACATCGCGCTGGTGACGACGGCGGTGGCCAAGGGCGATCTGTCGCGCAAGGTCACGGTGCACGTGGCCGGCGAGATGCTGGAGCTGAAGAACACCGTCAACACGATGGTGGACCAGCTGTCGGCGTTCTCCTCCGAGGTGACGCGGGTCGCGCGCGAGGTGGGCACGGAGGGCGCCCTGGGCGGGCAGGCGCAGGTGCCCGGGGTGGCCGGCGTGTGGAAGGAGCTCACCGACTCGGTGAACACCATGGCCGGGAACCTGACGGCCCAGGTGCGCGGGATCTCCGAGGTGACGACGGCGGTCGCCAACGGTGATCTGTCGCGGAAGGTGACCGTCCCGGCGCGTGGTGAGGTCGCGCAGCTCGCCGAGACGATCAACCAGATGACCGAGACGCTGCGGATCTTCGCCAACGAGGTCACGCGCGTGGCGAACGAGGTCGGCGCGGAGGGCCGGCTGGGCGGTCAGGCGAACGTGCCGGGCGCGGCCGGTACCTGGAAGGACCTGACGGACTCCGTCAACACGGTCTTCCGGAACCTCACGACGCAGGTGCGGGACATCGCGGCCGTGACGACGGCCGTGGCCAACGGTGACCTGTCGCAGAAGGTCACCGTCGACGTCGCGGGCGAGATGCTCGAACTGAAGAACACCGTGAACACCATGGTGGACCAGCTGTCCGCCTTCGGTGCCGAGGTCACGCGCGTGGCCAACGAGGTCGGCGCGGAGGGCCGGCTGGGCGGTCAGGCGACCGTGCCGGGGGCCGCCGGTGCCTGGAAGGACCTGACGGACTCCGTCAACACCGCGTTCCGGAATCTCACCGGACAGGTGAGGAACATCGCGGAGGTCACGACCGCGGTGGCCAACGGCGACCTGACGCAGAAGGTCACCGTCGACGTCGCGGGCGAGATGCTCGAGCTGAAGGAAACCATCAACACGATGGTGGACCAGCTGTCGTCGTTCGCGGACCAGGTGACGCGGGTGGCCCGTGAGGTGGGCACCGAGGGCCGCCTGGGTGGTCAGGCGCGGGTGGACGGGGTGTCGGGCACCTGGAAGGAGCTGACGGACTCCGTCAACTTCATGGCCGGCAACCTCACCTCGCAGGTGCGGCAGATCGCCCAGGTCACCACGGCGGTCGCGCGGGGTGACCTGTCGCAGAAGGTCACCCTGGACGCGCGCGGGGAGATCCTGGAGCTGAAGAACACGCTGAACACGATGGTGGACCAGCTGTCGTCGTTCGCGGACCAGGTGACGCGGGTGGCCCGTGAGGTGGGCACGGACGGCCGCCTGGGTGGTCAGGCGCGGGTGGACGGGGTGTCGGGCACCTGGAAGGAGCTGACGGACTCCGTCAACTTCATGGCCGGCAACCTGACGGCCCAGGTCCGCAACATCGCGCAGGTCGCCACGGCCGTGGCCCGCGGTGACCTCTCCCAGAAGATCACCGTGGACGCGCGCGGGGAGATCCTGGAGCTGAAGAACACGCTGAACACGATGGTGGACCAGCTGTCGTCGTTCGCCGAGGAGGTCACGCGCGTGGCCCGGGAGGTCGGCACCGAGGGCATCCTCGGCGGCCAGGCCGAGGTGCAGGGGGTCTCCGGCACCTGGAAGGACCTCACGCAGTCCGTGAACGGCATGGCGAACAACCTGACCAGTCAGGTCCGCAACATCGCCGAGGTCACCACCGCGGTCGCCAAGGGCGACCTGTCGAAGAAGATCACGGTCAACGCCAAGGGCGAGATCCTCGAACTGGTCACCACCGTCAACACGATGGTCGACCAGCTGTCCTCGTTCGCCGAGCAGGTGACCCGGGTGGCCCGTGAGGTGGGCACCGAGGGCATCCTGGGCGGCCAGGCGCACGTGCCGGGCGTCACCGGCATCTGGAAGGACCTCAGCGACAACGTCAACCTGATGGCCAACAACCTGACCGTCCAGGTGCGCAACATCTCGCAGGTCGCGGCGGCCGTCGCCAACGGCGACCTGACGCGGACGGTGACGATCGAGGCGCGCGGCGAGGTCGCGCAGCTCGCCGACACGTTCAACACGATGGTGCGGACGCTGAGTTCGTTCGCCGACCAGGTCACCAAGGTGGCCCGCGAGGTGGGCACGGACGGCATCCTCGGCGGGCAGGCGCACGTGCCGGGCGTGGCGGGCACGTGGAAGGACCTCACCGAGTCGGTGAACCAGATGGCGTCCAACCTGACCGGTCAGGTGCGCAACATCGCCATGGTCACCACCGCCATCGCCAAGGGCGACCTGACGAAGAAGATCGACATCGACGCGCGCGGCGAGATCCTGGAGCTGAAGACGACCATCAACACGATGGTCGACCAGCTGTCCTCGTTCGCCGAGGAGGTCACCCGCGTCGCCCGCGAGGTGGGCACGGAGGGCCAGCTCGGCGGCCAGGCACGCGTGCGTGACGTGGACGGCACCTGGCGCGACCTCACCGAGTCCGTGAACGAGATGGCCGGGAACCTCACCCGGCAGGTGCGTGCCATCGCGCGCGTGGCGACCGCGGTGACCCGCGGCGACCTCAACCTGAAGATCGACGTGGACGCCTCCGGGGAGATCCAGGAACTTCAGGACTACATCAACAAGATGATCGCCAACCTGCGCGACACCACGATCGCCAACAAGGAGCAGGACTGGCTGAAGGGCAACCTGGCGCGCATCTCCGCCCTGATGCAGGGCCGCCGCGACCTGGAGGACGTGGCGTCGCTGATCATGAGCGAGCTGACGCCGGTGGTCTCCGCGCAGCACGGCGCGTTCTTCGTGGCGATGCCGCTGCTCGACGGCAAGGACCTGGGCGCGGAGAACGACGACGACTACGAGCTGCGCATGCTGGGCTCGTACGGCTACTCGATGGGCTCGATGCCGACGTCGTTCCGGCCCGGTGAGGCGCTGATCGGGACGGCCGCAGAGGAGAAGCGCACGATCCTCGTGGAGAACGCGCCCAGCGGCTATCTGAAGATCTCCTCCGGGCTCGGCGAGGCGCCGCCCGCGCAGGTCATCGTGCTGCCCGTGCTGTTCGAGGGGACCGTGCTCGGCGTGATCGAGCTGGCGTCGTTCACGCCGTTCACGCAGATCCAGAAGGACTTCCTGAACCAGATCGCGGAGATGATCGCGACGAGCGTCAACACCATCTCCGTCAACACCAAGACCGAGCAGCTGCTGAAGCAGTCGCAGGAGCTGACCGAGCAACTGCGCGAGCGGTCGGCGGAGTTGGAGCAGCGGCAGAAGGCACTCCAGGCGTCCAACGCCGAACTGGAGGAGAAGGCCGAGCTGCTGGCCCAGCAGAACCGCGACATCGAGGTGAAGAACACCGAGATCGAGGAGGCCCGGCAGGTCCTGGAGGAGCGCGCCGAGCAGCTCGCGGTCTCCATGCGCTACAAGAGCGAGTTCCTCGCCAACATGTCGCACGAGCTGCGTACGCCGCTCAACTCCCTGCTGATTCTGGCCAAGTTGCTCGCCGACAACGCGGACGGCAACCTCACGCCGAAGCAGGTCGAGTTCGCCGAGACCATCCACGGCGCCGGCTCCGACCTGCTCCAGCTCATCAACGACATCCTCGATCTGTCGAAGGTCGAGGCGGGCAAGATGGACGTCTCCCCGACGCGCATCGCGCTCGTCCAGCTCGTCGACTACGTGGAGGCCACCTTCCGCCCGCTGACCGCGGAGAAGGGCCTCGACCTGTCGGTCAGGGTGTCGCCGGAGCTGCCCGCCACGCTGCACACCGACGAGCAGCGCCTCCTCCAGGTGCTGCGCAACCTGCTGTCCAACGCGGTGAAGTTCACCGATTCCGGCTCCGTCGAGCTGGTCATCAGGCCCGCGCGGGACGACGTGCCGCAGAAGATCCGGGAGCAGTTGCTGGAGACCGGTTCGCTGACGGCGCCGGACGCGGACCTGATCGCGTTCTCCGTGACCGACACGGGCATCGGCATCGCGGCGAGCAAGATGCGGGTGATCTTCGAGGCGTTCAAGCAGGCCGACGGCACGACCAGCCGCAAGTACGGCGGCACCGGACTCGGGCTGTCCATCTCGCGGGAGATCGCGCAGCTGCTCGGCGGTGAGATCCACGCGCAGAGCGAACCGGGACGCGGCTCGACGTTCACGCTGTACCTGCCGCTGTACCCGAGCGAGCTGCCGCCGCAGGGCTACCAGCAGTTGCCCGCGCTGGCCGCCAAGGAGCTGGTGGCGTCGGCGACCGAGGCCTCCTCGGAGCTGTCCGACGTGGAGATCGAGACGCCGGCCGAGGTGAAGTCGTACCAGGAGACCCAGAACGGGCCCGCCGCCCTGTTCCGGCGCCGGCGCCGGGCCGTGGCGGCCCAGGCCGAGCAGGAGGCCGCGCAGCCGGAGCAGTGGCAGGCCGCGGAGCCGGCCCCGGCGCCGCGCTCGCACCGGGGCATCCGGTTCGGCGGGCACAAGGTCCTGATCGTCGACGACGACATCCGCAACGTGTTCGCGCTGACCAGCGTCCTGGAGCAGCACGGCCTGTCCGTGCTGTACGCCGAGAACGGACGTGAGGGCATCGAGGTCCTGGAGCAGCACGACGACGTCGCGGTCGTCCTGATGGACATCATGATGCCCGAGATGGACGGGTACGCGACGACGACGGCGATCCGCCGGATGCCGCAGTTCGCGGGCCTGCCGATCATCGCGCTCACCGCGAAGGCGATGAAGGGCGACCGGGAGAAGGCGATCGAGTCGGGCGCCTCCGACTACGTCACCAAGCCGGTCGACCCCGATCACCTGCTGACGGTGATGGAACAGTGGATGCGGGAGGAATGAGGGAGCCGTACGGGGTTCAGTCGAACGCGTCGGTAACCTAGGGTGTTCAAACGGAATTGCCGATTCTGCCTGCGTCGCAGGAGTGTGGCGGCACGGGATTCGGGGAACCTTCCGAACCCGCGCCGCGTTCCCGGTGTGTGCACAGTGACATCACGGTGACAGGGTGTGGCGACGGGCAGGGTGCGGCTACGATGACCGGCACGAGGACGGGCGGCGCAAGGGAGCCGTCCCCTGGGGCGGAGCCCGGTGGACTGCCGGGGCGAGGAGGGCGGGCCATGGTGCAGAAGGCCAAGATCCTCCTGGTCGATGACCGGCCGGAGAATCTGCTGGCGCTGGAGGCGATCCTCTCTGCGCTCGATCAGACACTGGTGCGGGCATCGTCCGGGGAGGAAGCGCTCAAAGCACTGCTCACGGACGATTTCGCGGTCATTCTGCTGGACGTCCAGATGCCGGGCATGGACGGCTTCGAGACGGCGGCGCACATCAAGCGGCGGGAGCGGACCCGGGACATCCCGATCATCTTCCTCACCGCGATCAACCACGGCCCGCACCACACCTTCCGGGGTTACGCGGCCGGTGCGGTGGACTACATCTCCAAGCCGTTCGACCCGTGGGTGCTGCGCGCGAAGGTCTCCGTCTTCGTCGAGCTCTACATGAAGAACTGCCAGCTGCGTGAGCAGGCCGCGCTGCTCCGGCTCCAGTTGGAGGGCAACGGCGGCAAGGCGTCCGGTGACGACTCCAAGGAGTCGGCCGGGCTGCTCGCCGAGCTGTCGGCCCGGCTCGCGGCCGTCGAGGAGCAGGCCGAGGCGCTGTCGAAGCAACTGGGCGACGAGTCCACGGACGCGGGAGCGGTCGCCACGGCGGCCCACCTGGAGCGCAAACTCACCGGCCTCAGGCGGGCCCTGGACGCGCTGGAGCCCGGTACGGGCAGCCCGCCCTCGGTCCCGCAGAACTGACCGCACCCGGCACCCGAGGCCCGCGAACACGGCGCGCGTGCCGGGCCCTTGAGCGTGAGACCGTGTCAGTTCCCGGCCCGTTCAAGGACGACACGAACGGGTGAAGCAGTGGGCACACGTGTCGGTTCTCGTCCGCACCGGTAACCTCACACCCATGGCCTCACGTCCCTCCGCAGCCAAGAAGCCGCCCGCGAAGAAGGCGGCCGCTTCAGCGAAGGCTCCGGCGAAGGCCGCTGCCAGAAGGGCCCCCGCGAAGAGGGCGCCCGCCAAGAAGGCCCCGGCGAAGAAGGTGCCGCCCAAACCGGCACCCAGTCCCACCGGAGGCATCTACCGTCTGGTGCGAGCCCTCTGGCTCGGCGTCGCCCACGCCGTGGGGGCCGTGTTCCGCGGCATAGGGCAGGGCGCCCGGAACCTCGACCCCGCGCACCGCAAGGACGGCGTCGCGCTGCTGCTGTTCGGCATCGCGCTGATCGTCGCCGCCGGTACGTGGGCCGACCTGAAGGGCCCCGTCGGCGATCTGGTCGAGATCCTGGTGACCGGCGCCTTCGGCCGTCTCGACCTGCTCGTGCCGATACTGCTCGCGGTCGTCGCCGTGCGCTTCATCCGCCACCCCGAGAAGCCCGAGGCCAACGGCCGCATCGTCATCGGCCTGTCCGCCCTCGTCGTCGGCGTGCTCGGCCAGGTGCACATCGCCGTCGGCTCACCCGCGCGCGGCGACGGCATGCAGGCCATAAGGGACGCCGGCGGCCTCATCGGCTGGGGGGCCGCGACGCCGCTGACGTACACCATGACCGAGGTGCTCGCCGTACCGCTGCTCGCGCTGCTCACCGTGTTCGGGCTGCTCGTCGTCACGGCCACCCCGGTCAACGCGATCCCGCAGCGACTGCGGCAGCTCGGCGTGCGGCTCGGCCTGGTGGCCGACCCCGCGCCGGACGCCCGCACCGAGGACGACGAACGCTACGACGACCAGTGGCGCGAGGAGCTTCCCGCGCGCCGTCGCCGACGCGGGCCCGCCCCCGAGGCGTACGACCCCGACAGCGCCGAGCAGGAGGCCCTCACGCGGCGTCGCGGGCGGCCCCGGCGCTCCGCGGTGCCCCAGCCCGACATGGACCGGCAGCCGGACGCCGTGGACGTCGCGGCCGCCGCCGCGGCGGCGCTCGACGGTGCCGTGCTGCACGGCATGCCGCCGTCGCCGATCGTCGCCGACCTCACCCAGGGCGTCAGCGTCGGCGACCGCGAGCCGACCACCCCGACGCCCGTGCCGGCCGCCCGCCCCCAGCAGGAGCGGCTGCCCGCGACCAGCGACCGGGCCGGCAAGAGCGACCGGGGCGCCAAGGGCGGCGCGGAGGACACCGGCGACGTCCCGGACCTCACCAAGTCGCCGCCGGCCGAGCCGCGCGACCTGCCGCCGCGCGCCGAACAGCTCCAGCTGTCCGGCGACATCACGTACGCCCTGCCGTCCCTGGACCTCCTCACGCGCGGCGGCCCCGGCAAGTCCCGCAGCGCCGCCAACGACGCCGTCGTCGCCTCGCTCACCACGGTCTTCACCGAGTTCAAGGTCGACGCCGCCGTCACCGGCTTCACGCGCGGCCCGACGGTCACGCGCTACGAGGTCGAGCTCGGCCC
This sequence comes from Streptomyces sp. NPDC037054, assembly GCF_055606745.1. Taxonomy (NCBI): domain Bacteria; kingdom Bacillati; phylum Actinomycetota; class Actinomycetes; order Kitasatosporales; family Streptomycetaceae; genus Streptomyces; species Streptomyces sp. NPDC037054. The sequence goes on from NZ_JBVJSJ010000011.1 coordinate 12,304, forward strand.
CGCCGTGAAGGTCGAGCGGATCACGGCGCTCACCAAGAACATCGCGTACGCCGTCGCCAGCCCCGACGTGCGGATCATCAGCCCGATCCCCGGCAAGTCCGCGGTCGGCATCGAGATCCCGAACACCGACCGCGAGATGGTCAACCTCGGCGACGTGCTGCGGCTCGCGGCCGCCGCCGAGGACGACCACCCGATGCTCGTCGCGCTCGGCAAGGACGTCGAGGGCGGCTACGTGATGGCGAACATCGCGAAGATGCCGCACATCCTCGTCGCCGGCGCCACCGGCTCCGGCAAGTCGTCCTGCATCAACTGCCTGATCACCTCGGTCATGATGCGGGCCACCCCCGAGGACGTCCGCATGGTGCTGGTGGACCCCAAGCGCGTCGAGCTCACCGCGTACGAGGGCATCCCGCACCTGATCACGCCGATCATCACCAACCCGAAGCGGGCCGCCGAGGCGCTCCAGTGGGTCGTGCGCGAGATGGACCTGCGCTACGACGACCTCGCCGCCTTCGGCTACCGGCACATCGACGACTTCAACCAGGCCGTCCGCACCGGCAAGCTGAAGACCCCCGAGGGCAGCGAGCGCGAGCTCCAGCCCTACCCGTACCTGCTGGTCATCGTGGACGAGCTCGCCGACCTGATGATGGTCGCGCCGCGTGACGTCGAGGACGCCATCGTGCGCATCACGCAGCTCGCGCGCGCCGCCGGCATCCACCTCGTGCTCGCCACGCAGCGCCCCTCCGTCGACGTCGTCACCGGCCTGATCAAGGCGAACGTGCCGTCGCGGCTGGCGTTCGCCACCTCCTCGCTCGCCGACTCCCGCGTCATCCTCGACCAGCCCGGCGCCGAGAAGCTGATCGGCAAGGGCGACGGCCTCTTCCTGCCGATGGGCGCGAACAAGCCCACCCGCATGCAGGGCGCCTTCGTGACCGAGGAGGAGGTCGCGGTCGTCGTCCAGCACTGCAAGGACCAGATGGCGCCCGTCTTCCGGGACGACGTCGTCGTCGGCACCAAGCAGAAGAAGGAGATCGACGAGGACATCGGCGACGACCTCGACCTGCTGTGCCAGGCCGCCGAGCTGGTCGTTTCCACACAGTTCGGCTCCACGTCGATGCTCCAGCGCAAGCTGCGCGTCGGCTTCGCCAAGGCCGGCCGGCTGATGGACCTCATGGAGTCGCGGAACATCGTCGGACCAAGCGAGGGGTCGAAGGCTCGTGATGTTCTTGTGAAGCCTGACGAGCTGGATGGCGTGCTCGCGCTGATCCGTGGGGAGTCTGAGGGGTAGGGAGCGGTACACGGTGATCGCCGTGCGCGCCGTACGGCAATCGGGTGTTCGATCGTGACGCATCCGTAAGGGATCATTGAGCAACCGTTTCCCTTTGGCGTACGTCAAGTTGAGGGAAGCGAAAACCACCTGCCCCACCATCGGGACGTCGGGCCCATTCCGATGGCGTACAAAGTCCTACCGCCCGGTTGCCCCACCCTTTTGCACCCCCCCTAGACTGAACCCCCAGCACAGGCGGCTACACGCTCGAAAGGCGCCCCCGTGTCCATCGGCAACTCCCCTGAAGACGAGCGTCCGTTCGAAGACGTTTCCGAGGAAGCCCGCCCCTCCATCGGCCGTGCCCTGCAGCAGGCGCGCATCGCGGCCGGGCTGACCGTCGACGACGTCAGTACCGCCACCCGCGTCCGCCTGCCCATCGTCCACGCCATCGAGGCCGACGACTTCGCCCCCTGCGGCGGCGACGTCTACGCCCGCGGCCACATCCGGACCCTGGCCAAGGCCGTCCGCCTCGACCCGGCGCCGCTGCTCGAACAGTACGACGCCGACCACGGCGGCCGTCCCGCCCCGACCCCGGCCGCGCCCCTGTTCGAGGCGGAACGTATCCGCCCCGAGCGGCGCGGGCCGAACTGGACCGCGGCCATGGTCGCCGCGATCGTCGTCGTGATCGGCTTCGCCGGCTTCACGCTCGTGGGCGGCGGCGAGGGCGACGACTCCACGGGCCAGGTCGCCGAGGGCGCCACGTCGTCCACCGGCAAGACCGCCTCGCCCACCCCCCGCGACAGCAAGCCCACCGACCCCAAGCCGGAACCCTCCGACAGCGCCATCGCCGCCGCGCCCCAGGACAAGGTGACCGTCAAGGTCAGCGCCACCGACGGCCGCAGCTGGATCTCCGCCAAGGACCACAACGGCCGGCTCCTGTTCGACGGACTCCTCAAGCAGGGCGAGTCCAAGACCTTCCAGGACAGCTCCAAGATCAACCTGGTGCTCGGCGACGCCGGCGCGATCCAGCTGTACGTGAACGGCAAGAAGATCGACGACGACTTCCGCCCGGGCGCCGTCGAGCGGCTCACCTACACCAAGGGCGACCCCGAGGTCGGCTAGAGCGGCGCCGAGGGGAAGAGCCACTGCGGGGCGGGCCGTGATCGGTCCGCCCCGTCGACGTGGGGTGTCCGCCGGACGAAGTAGTCTTGAGCCCATGCCTGAACGCCGTACCGTCGCACTCGTCACCCTTGGCTGCGCCCGTAACGAGGTGGACTCGGAGGAGCTCGCAGGCCGTTTGGAGGCGGACGGCTGGCAGCTCGTCGAGGACGCCGAAGAAGCGGACGTCGCCGTCGTCAACACCTGCGGATTCGTCGAGGCCGCCAAGAAGGACTCCGTCGACGCCCTCCTCGAGGCCAACGACCTCAAGGGCCACGGCCGCACCCAGGCCGTCGTCGCCGTTGGCTGCATGGCCGAGCGGTACGGCAAGGAACTCGCCGAAGCCCTCCCCGAGGCCGACGGCGTGCTCGGCTTCGACGACTACGCGAACATCTCCGACCGACTGCAGACCATCCTGAACGGCGGCATCCACGCCGCCCACACCCCGCGCGACCGGCGCAAGCTGCTGCCGATCTCCCCCGCCGAGCGCCAGTCGGCGACCGACGTGGCCCTGCCCGGACACGGCGCGCCCACGGACCTGCCCGAGGGCCTCGCCCCCGAGTCCGGCCCGCGCGCCCCGCTGCGCCGCCGGCTGGACGGCTCCCCGGTCGCCTCCGTGAAGCTCGCCTCCGGCTGCGACCGGCGCTGCTCCTTCTGCGCCATCCCGTCCTTCCGCGGCTCCTTCATCTCCCGCCGCCCCAGCGACGTGCTGAACGAGACGCGGTGGCTGGCCGAGCAGGGCGTCAAGGAGATCATGCTGGTCTCCGAGAACAACACCAGCTACGGCAAGGACCTCGGTGACATCCGCCTGCTGGAGGCCCTGCTGCCCGAGCTCGCCGAGGTCGACGGCATCGAGCGGGTGCGCGTCAGCTACCTCCAGCCGGCCGAGATGCGGCCCGGCCTCATCGACGTCCTCACCTCCACGCCGAAGGTCGCGCCCTACTTCGACCTCTCCTTCCAGCACTCCGCGCCCGACGTGCTGCGCGCCATGCGCCGCTTCGGCGACACCGACCGCTTCCTGGAACTTCTCGACACCATCCGGAGCAAGGCGCCCGAGGCCGGCGTGCGCTCCAACTTCATCGTGGGCTTCCCCGGCGAGTCCGAGGCCGACCTGGCCGAGCTGGAGCGGTTCCTGAACCACGCCCGCCTGGACGCCATCGGCGTCTTCGGCTACTCCGACGAGGAGGGCACCGAGGCCGCGACGTACGACAACAAGCTCCCCGAGGACCTCGTCGCCGAGCGGCTGGCCCGCGTCTCCCGGCTCGCGGAGGAACTCGTCTCGCAGCGCGCCGAGGAACGGCTCGGCGAGACCCTGCACGTCCTGGTCGAGTCGGTCGACGAGGCGGAGGGCGTGTACGGCCGCGCCGCGCACCAGGCCCCCGAGACGGACGGTCAGGTGCTGCTCACGAGCGGCGCGGGCCTGGGGGTGGGCCGTATGGTCGAGGCGAAGGTGGTCGGTACGGAGGGTGTCGACCTGGTGGCCGAGCCGCTCCAGGGCTCGCTCGCGTGCAGTGAGGAGGCGGGCACATGACCGGAGTACCGGCGTCCGCGGCGGGAGGCTCCTCCGGCGCGCGGAGGGCCGCGGGGAGCACGCCCGCGCGTGAGGGATCCGGTGCCGCCGGGGGACGTGCCGCCGCCGAAAGCGGTGAGACGCAGCCGGCGCGGGGCGGGAAGCTGGCGGCCGCGGCCGTGAACCAGGCCAGCGTGTGGAACATCGCCAACCTGCTCACCATGCTCCGGCTGATCCTCGTGCCGGCTTTCGTCGCGCTGATGCTCGCCGACGGCGGCTACGACCCGGCGTGGCGTTCGCTCGCCTGGGCCGCGTTCGCCATCGCCATGATCACCGACCTGTTCGACGGCCATCTGGCGCGCGCCTACAACCTCGTCACGGACTTCGGGAAGATCGCCGACCCCATCGCCGACAAGGCGATCATGGGCGCGGCGCTGATCTGTCTGTCGGCGCTCGGCGATCTGCCCTGGTGGGTGACGGGCGTCATCCTCGGACGGGAACTCGGCATCACCCTGCTGCGTTTTCTGGTCATTCGCTACGGCGTCATCCCGGCGAGCCGCGGCGGCAAGCTGAAGACCCTCACCCAGGGCGTCGCCGTCGGGATGTACGTGCTGGCGCTGACCGGGTGGCTCGCCACCCTCAGGTTCTGGGTGATGGCGGCGGCGGTCGTGCTGACCGTCGTGACCGGGCTGGACTATGTGAGACAGGCCATTGTGCTGCGGCGGCAGGGAATCGCCGAGCGCAAGGCGGCGTTGGAGGAGAAGGAAGCGTGAGTTCCCCGGCCGCCCAAGCGGTGCGACTACTGACGGTGAAGGGTGAGACGCTCGCCGTCGCCGAGTCGCTCACCGGTGGGCTGGTGGCCGCGGAGATCACCTCGATCCCCGGGGCGTCCAAGGTGTTCCGCGGTTCGGTGACCGCCTACGCCACCGAACTCAAGCGGGAACTGCTCGGGGTCGACCCCGCCCTGCTCGCAGCGCACGGAGCGGTGGACGCGCAGGTGGCGGCCCAGATGGCGGCCGGAGTGCGCAAGGCGCTCGGCACCGACTGGGGCATCGCGACCACCGGTGTCGCCGGCCCCGAACCCCAGGACGGCAAGCCCGTCGGGACGGTTTTCGTGGCCGTCGACGGCCCCTTCGGAGCCGGGCCGGGCGCAGCCGGTGGCGGGAAAGTGACCTCGTTGCGGTTGAACGGCGACCGCGCGGAAATTCGTATGGAGAGTGTACGGAGCGTGCTCGCCCTCCTCGTCGAGGAGCTCGCGAGCGAACAGACCGGGAATGAGCGGGCACAGGATACGGAACGGAACGGGGGGTTTTGATGTTTGCAGCCCTGAGTGAACACGACATCGCTCCCCGCACGGCCGCGGCGCGAGGCGGTACGGTGGGGCGAGAAGGATGCGGCTACGCGGTCCGAGGAGGGAGCCACCGATGATTCTGCTCCGTCGCCTGCTGGGTGACGTGCTGCGTCGGCAGCGCCAGCGCCAGGGCCGTACTCTGCGCGAAGTCTCCTCGTCCGCCCGAGTCTCACTCGGCTATCTCTCCGAGGTGGAGCGGGGGCAGAAGGAGGCTTCCTCCGAGCTGCTCTCCGCCATCTGCGACGCGCTGGACGTACGGATGTCCGAGCTCATGCGCGAAGTGAGCGACGAGCTCGCCCTCGCCGAGCTGGCCCAGTCTGCTGCGGCCACGCCCAGCGAGCCCGTCCCGGCGCCGGTTCGTCCGATGCTGGGCTCCGTATCGGTGACCGGTGTGCCACCGGAACGGGTGACCATCAAGGCGCCCAGCGAAGCCGTGGACGTCGTCGCCGCGTGAGCCGTGCCCGCGTGAGCGGGCGAGCCGCGAGGCGTCGGCCGACGCCGGCAGGAAGTCCGAGGCCCCGGCCGGGGGCCCTCCGGGGTGATCGAGCGATCACCCGGTCCGGAGGGTGCGGTCGGGGTTTTCGCGTGCCCGGAGCCATGGGGAACATCCGCTGAGTCCCATTTGCCGGTATGGGTTGTGGCGGTCATCGTGGAGGGGACATCGCGGGGGTTGAGCCACGGAGGTGCGGATGTACGTCGTGAAGAGCCCGTTGTCCGACGCGAACCTGAAGACCGTGTCCGAGGCGCTGCAGGGCGGCCTCGTGGACCTGGTGGATCTCGGCCTGGTGGCGAAGCAGATCCACTGGAACGTGGTCGGGCCGCGCTTCCGTTCCGTGCATCTCCAGCTGGACGAGGTCGTGGACCTCGCCCGTACGCACTCCGACACCGTCGCCGAGCGGGCCGCCGCCCTCGGTGTGCCGCCGGACGGCCGGGCCGCGACCGTGGCCGTCGGCAGCGGCATCGGCGTGACGCCGGAGGGATGGGTCGACGACACGGCCGCCGTGCGGGCGCTCGTGGAGGCGCTGACGGCGGTGATCGAGCGGATGCGGGCGCGGATCGACGCGACCGCCGAGCCGGACCCCGTCAGCCAGGACATCTTCATCCAGATCGCGGCCGACCTCGAGAAGCAGCGCTGGATGTTCCAGGCCGAGAACGGCTGACCCCTGTCGGCGCCCGGGCGCGCGGTGTTCTCGTGTCCTCGGTGCCGTCCTTGCTCGTGGTGTGTCCGGGGCGTGCGGTGCGTTCGTGTGCCCTCGGTGCGCCCTTCCGGTGGGCTGTGTCGGCCCCATAGCGTCGGGCTGGAGGTGGCTGCCATGGCGGGGCGGACGGTGCGCCGGTGGGCCGTGCTCGGGGCGGGGGCGCTGTGGTGGTGGGCCGTGCTGCGGCTCGCGCTGGTGCCCGACGCGGGGGTGCTGGAGGGGGCGGTCGCGGCGGGCGGGTGGGGACTGAGTCTGCTGCCGGTGCACTGTGTGCCCAAGTCGCGGGCGGCGGGGGCGCTGGGCCCGGGGCGGTGGCGGGCCGCTTGGCGCGGGGGTGCGGGGCGGGTGGGGCCGGAGACCGACGCGGGGCTCTAGTGCCGTGGCCGGGGAGGTCTGCCGGGAAGCTCGCCGCGTCCGGTGCATCGCAAGGCGGAGCATGGGCCGCGTACTGGATGTACTGGGTTGATGCGACAACGCGGCGAGGTGCCGTGCCGGGCGCCGCGAGCCGGTGAACCTTTCCGGTCACAGCACTGGATCCGCGGCATCCCCGGGTCGTCAGCGGGAGGGACGCGGACGGGTGCGGAACGCCGAGGGAGCGGCGGGGCGCGGGCTCGGGCCGGTCTGGCAGGTGGGGCACCAGTAGGTGGGGCGCTCGCGCGAGCCGTCGCCCTGGTCGGCCACGCGGATGGACGTCTGGCAGCGCAGACAGGGCCGAGGGGCCCGGCCGTACACGAAGAGGTCCTGGCCGCGGCGGCCCGTCGTCGCCCGGATCGGGCGGTCGCGGTTGACCTCCAGGAGCCGTCGCGCGAGTTCGGGCAGCTTCGCCGCCCGCTCGGCGGGCAGGTCGCCGACGGGGAGCCACGGGGTGACGCCGAGCAGGAAGCAGAGCTCGCACTTGTAGACGTTGCCGATGCCCGCGAGATTGCGCTGGTCGAGCAGGGCCTCGCCGAGGGGGCGGGCCGGGTCCCGCAGGAGGTTGGCCAAGGCCCGCTCGGCGTCCCAGTCGGGGCCCAGCAGGTCGGGGCCGAGGTGGCCGACGGCGCGCTGCTCGTCGCTGGTGCGCAGCAGTTCGAGGACGGGGAGGCGGTAGCCGACGGCCGTGGTGTCGGCGGTGCCGAGGATCGCGCGGATCTGGTGCGCGGGGCCGCCGCTCCAGCGCTCACCGGGCGCGTACACCTTCCACGCGCCGTCCATCCTCAGGTGCGAGTGCAGCGTGATGCCGCCCTCGACGCGGGTGAGGAGGTGCTTGCCGCGCGGGGTGACGTTCAGCACCGCGCGGCCGGTGAGGTCGGCGGTGGCGAGCTTGGGCACGCGGAGGTCGCTGCGGGTCAGCACCCTTCCCGCGAGGGCGACGTGCAGCCGCCTCGCGGCCTGCCAGACCGTGTCACCTTCGGGCATGGGTCCAGGGTGGCACGGTCGGACGGCGGCCGGGTCTGCGCGTGGCCGGAGGGCGCCTGGGTCTGCGCGTGGCGGGGCGCCGGGTCACGGGCTGGCCCACGCGCCGGTCCTCGGGCGGTGGCGGCGCGTGGCGGGGCGCCGGGTCACGGGTCGGCCCACGCGCGGTCCTCGGGCGGTGGCGCGGACACGGGCCCTCACGCCCGCAGGCGCAGGCCGCGCGGGGTGGCGATGAAGCCCGCCGCCTCCAGCAGGGTGCCGAGCGGGGAGGTCAGGGCCGAGGCGCCGTTGACCCGCTCGACCGTGACCGTGCCGAGGGAACCGGCGCGGGCCGCGCCGGCCAGGGCGTCCGCCGCGGCGCGCAGCCGGGGGTCGTCGGTGGCGTCGCCGTCGGGGGTGGAGGGCCAGGCCAGCAAGGTCTTGCCGCCGCGCTCCATGTAGAGCGTCAGCTCGCCGTCGACCACGACCACCAGGGCGCCCGCCTTGCGCCCCGGCTTGTGTCCGGCGCCGGTCGGCGGCTCGGGCCAGGGGAGCGCGGCGCCGTACGCGTTCGCCGGGTCGGCGGCGGCCAGGACGACGGCGCGGGTGGCGCCGGCGCCGCGGGTACGGCGGTCGCCGAAGGCGGGTCCGGTACCGGGGCCGGGGGCGCGGTCGTACGTGCCGTTGCCGGAGCCCGCGCCGTAGGGCCGGCCGGAGCCGCCGCCACGGGGGCCACCGGCGCCCGGGGTGTCGAAGTCCCGGGGGGAGACGTAGTCGCCGGGGCCCGGTGGGAAGTCCGGGATGTCGAAGCCGGGGGAGCCGCCGAACGAGGCGAACGGATCGGCGGGATCGAAGCCGTCGGGGGAATCGAAGCTGTCGGGGGAGTCGAGGGCTGTGGGGTCGAAGGGACCGGGAGGGAAGCCGGATGCTGCGCCGTGGCCGCCGTGGCCGCCGTGGCCGCCGTGGCCGCCGTGGCCGCCGTGGCCGCCGTGGCCGCCGTGGCCCTGGGCGCCCTGGGTGCCGGGGAAGGGGGCGGTCGGGCCCGTCTCGCCGCGTTCGCGGGCGTTGGCCACCGCGCGCAGCCGGTCCACGGCGCCGTCCATCGCGAACTGCGCGGCACCGAGGCCCTCCACCACGTAGCCGCGACGGGCCTGGCCGCTGTCCTCGAAGGCCGACAGGATGCGGTACGTCGCCGAGAAGCCGCCCTCGACGCCCTCCGCCGACACGGCACCCCGGGTCACGACGCCGTGCCGGTCGAGAAGCGTGCGCGCGAGCGCGTGGGCGCGGACCGTGGGGTCCGGCTCGCGGTCGGGCAGCAGCGCCCAGCGGCCGGCGACGGTCGGCGGGCCGCTGCGCGATGCGGGGCGGGCGGCGGCCGTCAAGGAGCCGTAACGGCCGCGCGGGACAGCGCGCTTGGCGCGGTGGGCCGTGGAACCCGCCGTGCGCCCCGAGCCCAGCAGAGAGCGCAGCGGCGCGAGCGTGTCGTTCGTGAGCCGACCCGACCAGGCCAGGTCCCAGAGGGCGTCGGCCAGTTGGGGGTCCGTGACGTCGGGGTGGGTGGTGGCGCGTACCTGGTCGGCGATCTGGCGGAAGAACAGACCGTATCCGCCGGACAGGGCGTCCAGCACCGACTGGTGAAGGGCCGTCAGCTCCAACGGGTGCGGGGGCGGCAGCAGCAGGGGCGCCGCGTCCGCCAGGTACAGGGAGATCCAGCCGTCCTTGCCGGGCAGCGCGCCCGCCCCGGCCCACACCAGCTCTCCGGCGGCGGTGAGTTCGTCGAGCATCGCCGGGGTGTAGTTCGCCACGCGGGACGGCAGGACCAGCTTCTCCAGGGCGGACGCCGGTACGGAGGCGCCCTGCAACTGCTCGACCGCGCGCACCAGTCCGTCCACGCCCCGCAGGGTGTGGCCCTTGCCGATGTGCTGCCACTGGGGGAGGAACTGGGCGAGCGCCGGCGGCGGCACCGGCTCCAGCTCGTGCCGCAGCGCGGCCAGCGAACGGCGGCGCAGGCGGCGCAGCACCGCGGCGTCGCACCACTCCTGCCCGATGCCCGCCGGGTGGAACTCGCCCTGGACGATCCTGCCCGCGGCCGACAGCCGTTGCAGCGCGCCCTCGGTGACGGCCACGCCCAGGCCGAAGCGGGCCGCGGCCGTGGCCGACGTGAACGGGCCGTGGGTGCGGGCGAAGCGCGCGAGGAGATCGCCGAGCGGGTCCTTGACCGGCTCGGTGAACGCCTCCGGCACGCCGACCGGCAGGGCCGTGCCGAGCGCGTCGCGCAGGCGGCCGGCGTCCTCGATCGCCGCCCAGTGGTCGGCGCCCGCGACCCGGACGCGGATCGCGCGGCGGGCGGCGGCCAGTTCCTGTGCCCACTGCAGATCGGCGCCCCGCGCGGCGAGTTCGGCGTCGGTGAGCGGGCCCAGCATCCGCAGCAGGTCGGCGACGCCCTCGACGTCCTTGACGCGGCGGTCCTCGGTGAGCCACTGCAGCTCGCGCTCCAGTTCCGTGAGGACCTCGGCGTCCAGCAGTTCGCGCAGCTCCGCCTGGCCCAGCAGCTCGGCCAGCAGCCGCGAGTCCAGCGACAGGGCGGCGGCGCGGCGCTCGGCGAGCGGGGAGTCGCCCTCGTACAGGAACTGGGCGACGTAGCCGAAGAGGAGGGAACGCGCGAACGGGGACGGCTCGGGGGTGGTCACCTCGACGAGGCGCACCTTGCGGGCCTCCAGGTCGCCCATCAGCTCCACGAGCCCGGGGACGTCGAAGACGTCCTGGAGGCACTCGCGGACCGCTTCGAGGACGATCGGGAACGAGCCGAACTCGCTGGCCACTTCGAGGAGCTGGGAGGCCCGCTGGCGCTGCTGCCACAGGGGCGTGCGCTTGCCGGGGTTGCGGCGCGGCAGCAGCAGCGCGCGGGCGGCGCACTCGCGGAAGCGGGCCGCGAACAGCGCCGAGCTGCCCACCTGGTCGGTGACGACCTGGTCGACCTCGCCCTTGTCGAAGACGACGTCCGCCGCGCCGACCGGGGCCTGGTCGGCGTCGTACTCCGTGCCGGCCTTCCTGGGCTCCTGGTCGAGCAGGTCCAGGCCCATCAGGTCCGCGTCGGGCAGGCGCAGCACGATGCCGTCGTCGGCGTGCATGACCTGCGCGTCCATGCCGTACCGCTCGGAGAGCTTGGCGCCCAGCGCGAGCGCCCACGGGGCGTGCACCTGGGCGCCGAACGGGGAGTGCACGACGACCCGCCAGTCGCCCAGCTCGTCACGGAACCGCTCGACGACGATCGTGCGGTCGTCCGGGACGTGACCGCAGGCCTCGCGCTGCTCGTCCAGGTACGCAAGGACGTTGTCGGCGGCCCAGGCGTCCAGCCCTGCGGCCAGCAGGCGCAGGCGGGCGTCCTCCTTGGGCAGCGAGCCGACCTCGCGCAGGAACGCGCCCAGCGCGCGGCCCAGTTCGAGCGGGCGGCCCAGCTGGTCGCCCTTCCAGAACGGCAGCCGGCCCGGCACGCCCGGCGCCGGGGAGACCAGGACGCGGTCGCGCGTGATGTCCTCGATGCGCCACGAGCTGGTGCCCAGCGTGAACACGTCCCCGACGCGGGACTCGTACACCATCTCCTCGTCCAGCTCGCCGACCCGGCCGCCGCCCTTCTTCGGGTCGGCGCCCGCGAGGAACACCCCGAACAGGCCGCGGTCGGGGATCGTGCCCCCGGAGGTGACGGCGAGGCGCTGCGCGCCCGGGCGGCCGGTGACCGTGCCCGCCACCCGGTCCCACACCACGCGCGGGCGCAACTCCGCGAACGCGTCGGACGGGTAGCGGCCCGCGAGCATGTCCAGGACGGCCGTGAACGCCGACTCCGGCAGCGAGGCGAACGGGGCGGCGCGGCGGACCGTGGCAAGGAGGTCGTCGACCTGCCAGGTGTCCAGCGCCGTCATCGCGACGAGCTGCTGGGCGAGCACGTCCAGCGGGTTGGCCGGGACCCTCAGGGACTCGATGGCGCCGGTGCGCATCCGCTCGGTGACCACGGCCGCCTGCACGAGGTCGCCGCGGTACTTGGGGAAGACCACGCCCGTGGAGACTGCGCCGACCTGGTGGCCCGCGCGCCCCACGCGCTGGAGACCCGAGGCGACGGACGGCGGCGACTCGACCTGGACGACGAGGTCGACCGCGCCCATGTCGATGCCCAGCTCCAGGCTGGACGTGGCCACCACCGCCGGGAGCCGGCCCGCCTTCAGGTCCTCCTCCACGAGGGCGCGCTGCTCCTTGGACACCGAGCCGTGGTGCGCGCGGGCGATGACCGGCGGGGCGCCCTGGGCCGCCCCGGAACCGCCCATCAGCTCGGCGGGGGCGTGGTGCTCGTCCAGGGTCTCGCCGGTGGCGCGCTCGTACGCGATCTCGTTGAGCCTGTTGCACAGGCGCTCCGCGAGGCGGCGGGAGTTCGCGAACACGATCGTCGAGCGGTGGGACTGGACGAGGTCGGTGATGCGCTCCTCGACGTGCGGCCAGATCGAGGGGCGCTCCTGGCCCTCGGAGCCGTCGGCGACGGGGGAGCCGCCCAGCTCGCCCAGGTCCTCCACCGGGACGACGACGGACAGGTCGAACTCCTTGCCCGACTCCGGCTGGACGATCTCCACCTTGCGGCGCGGGGACAGGAAGCGGGCCACCTCGTCGACGGGACGGACCGTCGCCGACAGGCCGATGCGGCGGGCCGGCTTCGGCAGGAGCTCGTCCAGCCGCTCCAGGGACAGCGCGAGGTGCGCGCCGCGCTTGGTGCCCGCGACCGCGTGCACCTCGTCCAGGATCACCGTCTCCACGCCGGTCAGCGCGTCGCGCGTCGCGGACGTCAGCATCAGGAACAGCGACTCCGGCGTCGTGATCAGGATGTCCGGCGGGCGGGTGGACAGGGCACGGCGCTCGGCGGGCGGGGTGTCGCCCGAGCGGATGCCGACCTTCACCTGCGGCTCGGGCAGGCCGAGGCGCACGGACTCCTGGCGGATGCCGGTCAAAGGGCTGCGGAGGTTGCGCTCCACGTCGACGGCCAGGGCCTTGAGCGGGGAGACGTACAGGACGCGGCAGCGCTTCTTCGGGTCGGCCGGCGGCGGGGTCGAGGCGAGCTGGTCCAGGGCGGCGAGGAACGCGGCCAGTGTCTTGCCGGAACCGGTCGGGGCCACGACCAGCACGTCCGAGCCCTCGCGGATGGCCTGCCACGCGCCCGCCTGGGCCGCGGTGGGCGCGGAGAAGGCCCCCGAGAACCAGCCGCGGGTCGCGGGGGAGAAGCCGTCCAGGGCTCGGTGTGCGGAGCTGACCATGCGTCCATCGTGCACCCCGGCACTGACAATGCGCCTGAGCTGCGGGAACGCTGACGGACCCGGCGGCGCGAACGCCGCAGGACCCGGACCTGCCCGCTCGGCCCCGGCAGGGCGGCGGCGCACTCGTATGGCCGACAATGAGGACATGGCGGTATCCGGCGAGCGGGCACGGCACTGGCAGTACGCCGATCTGCCGGGGGTCGACCTGCTGCGCGCCCGCTACATCCGCAAGACCTTCGTACGGCACACCCACGAGCACTTCGTGATCGCCGCCATCGCCGACGGCGTCGAGGTGTTCCACCACGGTGGCGGCGACCAGTACGCGGGGGCCGGCGCGCTCGCGCTGGTCAATCCGGACACACCGCACACCGGCCGGGCCGGGGTGCCCGAGGGCTGGCGGTACGGGGCGGTGTACCCGTCGCCCGAGGTCGTGACCGCGATAGCCGCCGAGACGACCACACTGCGGGGCACGCCCGGGTTCGTACGGCCGGTGCTGGACGATCCGTACGCCGTGGCCATGGTGCACCGCGTGCTGCGGGCCACCGACGAGGGCAACGCGCTCGCCGCCGACACCCTGCTGCGGGTCGCCGTGACGCGGCTGCTGCGGCTGAACGGCGGGCCCCTGCCGCAGCGGGAGGTCCGGACGGCCGGGGCCCGGATCGCCGCACGCGCGCGTGCCGTGCTGGAGGACCGGATGGCCGCGCCGCCCACGCTGGAACAGCTCGCCGCGGATCTCGGCACCAGCCCGTTCGCGCTGCTCAGGGCGTTCCGGGACGCCTACGGCATGCCGCCCCACACCTGGCTCACCGACGCCCGCGTCCGCCACGCGCGACGGCTGCTCGACGCGGGGACGACGCCCGCGGAGGCGGCGGCCGCCGTCGGGTTCACCGACCAGCCGCACCTGAACCGGCACTTCACCCGCATCGTCGGGGTGCCCCCGGGCGCCTACCAGCGGGAGCGCAAGAACGTACAAGACGTGCGGCGACGACTCCACGTACCGTCCGACGCGTGGCAGAACAGACAGCAATAGCGGACATATCTGAAGAAGGCGGAGGGAAGCCGGACAGGGCTGTCGTGCGGGACGCCCTCGGTGTCGGGATCGCCGTCGGGCTGTCCGGGTTCGCCTTCGGCGTGACCTCGGCCGGCAGCGGGCTCTCGCTCCTGCAGACCTGCGCGCTCAGCCTGCTCGTGTTCACAGGCGCCTCCCAGTTCGCCCTTGTCGGGGCGCTCGCGGCCGGGGGCAGCCCCTTCACGGCGGCGGCCGGGGCCTTCTTCCTGGGCGTACGCAACGCCTTCTACGGGCTGCGCCTGTCGCAGCTGCTCGCCCTCCCGCGCGCGGTGCGGCCGTTCGCCGCCCAGTGGGTCATCGACGAGACCGCCGCCGTCTCGCTGGCCCAGCCGACCCGGCGCAGCGCCCGGATCGGATTCGCCGTCACCGGGCTCACCCTGTACTTGCTGTGGAACCTCACCACCCTGCTCGGCGCGCTGGGCGCCGAGGCCATGGGCGACACCGACGCGTGGGGCCTGGACGCCGCCGGTCCCGCCGCCTTCCTGGCGCTGCTCGCGCCGATGCTCAAGACCGGGGTCGAGCGGGCCGTCGCCGGACTCGCCGTCCTGCTGGGGCTCGGCCTGCTGCCCGTACTGCCGGCCGGCGTGCCCGTCCTGGTCGCCGCGCTCGCCGCCCCGGCCGTCCTGTGGGCGCACGGTCGCCGCAGCGGCGAGCGCGACACCACCGCGCCCGACGCGCACGGCCGCGAGCCCGGCGACCCCGGCCGCACGGCCGGCGTTCCCCACGACCCGTCCGAGGAAGACCGTTGAACATCTGGATCGCGATCGGTGTGACCGCCCTCGGCTGCTACGCCGTCAAGCTCGCCGGACTGATGGTGCCCGCGGGCGCCCTGGAACGACCGCTCGTGCGGCGGCTGGCCGCGCTGTTGCCGGTCGCCCTGCTCGCCGCCCTCACCGCCCAGCAGACCTTCGCCGACGGGCAGGCGCTCGTCCTGGACGCGCGTGCCGCGGGAGTCGCCGCTGCCGCCGTCGCGCTCGTGCTGCGTGCGCCGTTCCTGGTCGTCGTCGCGGCGGCCGTCGCCGTGACCGCGGGGGTGAGGGCACTGGGCGGGTGAACGACTTCCCGCGAGGCGGCCGCCGTCAGTCGATGGCGCGGCCGTACGCGCGCAGCGTGCGCAGGGCCTCCAGAGTCACCAGGGGGCGCGCCTCCAGGGCGGGGGCCGGCGCCCACCGGCGCCAGCGGATCGGCCAGCCGCCGTCCTCCTCCTGCTCGGCCGCCAGGAAGTCCAGGGAGCGTTCCATCTCGGCGTCCGTGAACCACGCGCGCGCGAGGGAGTCGGGCGTGCGTGCGTAGTCGTGCGGGAAGTGGTGCTCGCGCGGCGCGTAGCCGGGGGACACGGGAAACGCGTCCAGGTGGTCCGGGTCCAGGGCGGCGAGGCGCTGCTCGCGCACCAGGCGGCCCAGTCGCTCGGCCGCCGTACGCGCGCGTGTGCGGTCCGGCGCGGAGTCCAGGAAGGCGACCGCGGCCTCCACCTCGTACGGATGGGACTTCTCCAGGGACTCGACCGCCTGCCAGCAGAAGTCCGTGGCCCTGAACAGCCAGGCGTGCCACACCTCGTTCCGGTGCAGCAGCCCCACCACGGGCCCGGTGGCGAGCAGTTCGCTGGGCGGGTCGTCCACGACCGGCACGAAGGGCGCCGCCGGGTAGCCGCGCTGGCTGGGATGGATCGCCGGAAGCGCGCCGTCCGCCGTGGAGACGGACGTCAGGTAGCGGCACACGCGCTCCACGCGCAGACCGCCGCAGCGCCCCACCTCGTCCAGGACGCGCAGGGCGCGGGCGGTGTGCAGGGGCTGGCTCACGGGGCCGCGCAGATCGGGTTCCAGCGCGTGGCCGTAACCGCCGTCGTCGTTGCGGTAGGCGTCCAGTGCGGTCTCCACCGGGTCGGCGGCGCCACCCCGGAAGTGGTACGCGAAGAGATGCTGTTCCAGCACGCGCGCGGTGAGCCACACGAAGCGTTCGGCGCGGGCGAGCGGGGACCGCGCCGGGGGCGTCGGGGGGAGTGGGGAAGCTCCTGTTTCGGCCATGCGTCAGACCGTAGGCGGAAAGCGGCGGCGGTGAGTGGTCCCTTCGCGGGCCCACCCCCGGGGGCGGGATACTGACGTCATGCGGTTGACGGTCTTCTGGGAGCGGATGGCGGATCACTTCGGTCCGGGCCACGCCGAAATGTTCGCGCGCGACCACGTGATGTCGGAGCTCGGCGGGCGCACGGTGCACGAGGCGCTGGCCGCCGGCTGGGAGGCCAAGGACGTGTGGCGGGTGGTCTGCGCGGTGATGGACGTGCCGAGCGAGAAGCGCTGAGCCGCGAGGCACGCGGGGGCGGGTCGGCGGGCGACCTGCGGTGTGGGCGAGACTTGCACCGTGGCATCCACTGACGAGACCGGGCAGACGGCCCGGCACGCGCCCCCGTCCGGCCCGAGGCCACCCGGCCCGCCGACGCCGGTGGACGGTGCCGGCATGCCGCGCTGGCTGCCGCGCGCGATGGTCCTCGCGCTCGCCCTCGTCGCCGTGTTCCAGCTGGGCAGCTGGGCGTTCCACCAGCTCACCGGTCTGCTGATCAACGTCCTCATCGCGTTCTTCCTGGCCCTCGCCGTGGAACCCGCGGTGAGCTGGATGGCCTCGCGCGGACTGCGCAGAGGACTGGCCACGGCTCTGGTCTTCCTCACCGTGATCGTCGTGGCCGCGGGCTTCGTCACCCTGCTCGGCTCCATGCTCGCGGGCCAGCTGATCAAGATGGTCGAGGGCTTCCCCGAGTACATCGACTCCGTCATCAACTGGATCAACACGCACTTCCGCACCGAGCTGCGGCGCGTGGACGTCCAGGAGGGCCTGCTGCGCTCCGACTGGCTGCGCAACTACGTCCAGAACAGCGCCACCGGCGTCCTCGACGTGTCCGCCCAGGTCCTCGGCGGCCTCTTCCAGCTGCTGACGGTCGCCCTGTTCTCGTTCTACTTCGCCGCCGACGGCCCCCGGCTGCGCCGTGCCCTGTGCTCGGTGCTGCCGCCCGCGCGGCAGGCGGAGGTGCTGCGCGCGTGGGAGATCGCCGTCAACAAGACCGGCGGCTACCTGTACTCGCGCGGACTGATGGCGCTCATCTCGGGCGCGGCGCACTTCGTGCTGCTGGAGTTCCTGAACGTGCCCTACGCGCCCGTGCTCGCGGTGTGGGTGGGCCTGGTGTCGCAGTTCATCCCCACCATCGGCACGTACCTCGCGGGCGCCCTGCCCATGCTGATCGCCTTCACGGTCGACCCCTGGTACGCGCTGTGGGTGCTGATCTTCGTCGTGTTCTACCAGCAGTTCGAGAACTACGTGCTCCAGCCCAAGCTGACCGCGAAGACCGTCGACATCCACCCGGCGGTCGCCTTCGGGTCGGTCATCGCCGGGACGGCCCTCCTCGGTGCGGTCGGCGCCCTGGTCGCCATCCCCGCCGTCGCCACGCTCCAGGCGTTCCTGGGCGCGTACGTGAAGCGGTACGACGTCACGGACGACCCACGTGTGCACGGCCACCGGCGCGGTCCCGGCGGGCCCCGGGCGCTCACCCGTGCCTGGCGGGCGTGGGCGCGGCGACCGGAGACGGAGCGTCCGGAGGCCGAGCGTCCGAGGCCGGAGCGTCCGGGGCCGCCGGACTCGGAGCGGCGGTCGTGAGGACCCCTCCGGGGCCCGCGTGGTGCGCTTGACACGAAAATCGAACATCCATTCTTATGGAGGCTCCGGCCAGGCTCTGGACGGGTGCTTCACCCCGGTTTCGACGGAGATGCACCCGAGTTATCCACAGGCCGGACGTGCGTCGGGGCGCATTGTCAGTGGCAGGCGTTAGCGTCTTTGACGTGAAGCGATCGACACAAGCAAATCGGGTGGAACCCATGGCAGGAACCGACCGCGAGAAGGCCCTGGATGCCGCGCTCGCACAGATTGAACGGCAATTCGGCAAGGGCGCGGTCATGCGCATGGGCGACCGCACGAAGGAGCCCATCGAGGTCATCCCGACCGGGTCGACCGCTCTCGACGTGGCGCTCGGCGTCGGCGGCCTGCCGCGCGGCCGCGTCGTCGAGATCTACGGACCGGAGTCCTCCGGCAAGACGACGCTGACGCTGCACGCCGTGGCCAACGCGCAGAAGGCCGGCGGCCAGGTCGCGTTCGTGGACGCGGAGCACGCCCTCGACCCCGAGTACGCGAAGAAGCTCGGCGTCGACATCGACAACCTGATCCTCTCCCAGCCCGACAACGGCGAACAGGCCCTGGAGATCGTGGACATGCTGGTCCGCTCCGGTGCCCTCGACCTGATCGTCATCGACTCCGTCGCCGCGCTCGTCCCGCGCGCGGAGATCGAGGGCGAGATGGGCGACAGCCACGTCGGTCTGCAGGCCCGCCTGATGAGCCAGGCCCTGCGGAAGATCACCAGCGCGCTCAACCAGTCCAAGACCACCGCGATCTTCATCAACCAGCTCCGCGAGAAGATCGGCGTGATGTTCGGCTCCCCGGAGACCACGACCGGTGGCCGCGCGCTGAAGTTCTACGCCTCGGTGCGCATCGACATCCGCCGCATCGAGACCCTGAAGGACGGCACGGAGGCGGTCGGCAACCGCACCCGCTGCAAGGTCGTCAAGAACAAGGTCGCGCCCCCCTTCAAGCAGGCCGAGTTCGACATCCTCTACGGCCACGGCATCAGCCGCGAGGGCGGCCTGATCGACATGGGCGTGGAGCACGGCTTCGTCCGCAAGGCCGGCGCCTGGTACACGTACGAGGGCGACCAGCTCGGCCAGGGCAAGGAGAACGCGCGCAACTTCCTGAAGGACAACCCCGACCTGGCCAACGAGATCGAGCGGAAGATCAAGGAGAAGCTGGGCGTCGGCGTGCGTCCCGAGGAACCGGCCACCGAGCCGGGCCCGGACGCCGCGGCCACGCCGGCTCCGGCCGACGCCGCCACGGCGGTGCCCGCTCCCGCGGCCAAGGCCACCAAGTCCAAGGCCGCGGCAGCCAAGAGCTGACCGTGACACGACGAACCGACTGGGCCGAGTACGAAGGCTCCGCCGGACCGGGCGACGACGCGTACGGGGGACACGGCGAGTACGGCGGACACGGGGAGTACCGCGGCGCGGCGCCGTACGGCACGGGGGAGCCGTACGGCGACGGGCCGGGGCACGAGGACCGGCCGTACGGCACGGGCGGCCCCGGCGGCAGACGCCCGGGCGGGACCCGCGGTGCCCGCGGCACGGGTGGCTCACGGGGGAGCCGCCGACGGGGCCGCGGGGAGCCGTCCGGTGAGGACGGGGGTGCCTCCTCCTCGTCGAGGGCCGAGAAGGGGGAGCCTCCGGGGGACCCGGTGGAGCAGGCACGGGCGATCTGCCTGCGCCTGCTCACCGGGACCCCGCGCACGCGGAAGCAGCTCGCGGACGCCCTGCGCAAGCGGGAGATCCCGGACGAGGCCGCGGAGGAGGTGCTGTCGCGGTTCGAGGAGGTCGGGCTGATCAACGACAGCGCGTTCGCCGACGCGTGGGTGGAGTCACGGCACCACGGCCGGGGCCTGGCCCGACGTGCGCTCGCCCGGGAGCTGCGCACGAAGGGCGTCGACTCCACACTGATCGACGCGGCCGTCTCCCAGCTCGACTCCGAGCAGGAGGAGGCCACGGCGCGCGAACTCGTGGACCGCAAGCTGCGCGCCACCCGCGGCCTCGACCGCGACAAGCGCCTGCGCCGCCTCGCGGGCATGCTCGCGCGCAAGGGCTACCCCGAGGGCATGGCCCTGAGAGTGGTCCGCCAGGCGCTGGAGGAGGAGGGCGAGGACACGGAGTTCCTGCCGGAGGACGGGTTCTGAGCAGACGCGGGCGCAGGGTCTACGCCGCCGTCACCGGCAGCCCCGCCGCCCGCCACGCCTGGAAGCCCCCCACCAGATCGGTCGCCCGGCGCAGTCCCAGCCGGTGCAGGGACTCGGCGGCCAGGCTGGAGGCGTACCCCTCGTTGCAGATCACGACGATCCGCAGGTCGTGACTCGTCGCCTCGGGGGCGCGGTGGCTGCCGCGCGGATCGAGGCGCCACTCCAGTTCGTTGCGTTCCACGACGAGGGCGCCCGGGATCAGCCCGTCCCGCTCGCGCAGCGCCGCGTACCGGATGTCCACGAGCAGCGCGTCCCCGGCGCGGGCGGCCTCGTAGACCTCCCGCGGCTCGACGCGCTCGTAGCCGTCCCGCACCCGCTCCAGCAACTCGTCGATGCCCAGGGGCCCTTGGGCGTCCTGGGCGCGTGGGGACCCTTCGGGCCGTCGCTCGGTGCCGCTCACTGCCAGTCCTCCGGGCGCTCCACCTGCTCCAGCCGCAGTACCTGGCCGGCGCGGCTGTAGCGGCGGATGCGCGGCAGGGGCGGGTAGTAGGCGTGGACGGAGATCGCGTGGTGGTCGGGGGAGTCGTTGAGGACCTCGTGCACATGGTGGCGTCCGAAGGCGCGGCCCTGCCCGGCGGTCAGCCGCCGTTCGCGGTCCACGCCGTCGGTGAGCTCCAGGGTCTTCCAGCCGTCGGTGGGCAGGCGGGCGGCGAGGGAGAACTCCCGCAGCTCCCCGGACGCGGTGAAGAAGGCGCCGACCGAGTCGGCGTGGTCGTGCCAGCCGGTGCCCGTGCCGGGCGGCCAGCCGATCAGCCAGGCCTCGCTGCCGCCGGGCCCGTCCAGCCGCAGCCAGGTGCGGCCCTCGGGGTCGAGGGGGAGGGAGGCGATCAGTTCGGTGTCGGCGGCGGTCCGCCGTACGAAGTCGAGCAGGTCGGCCTGCGTGGGAGCGGAGCCGACGGCGGCCGGCACCGGGGCCGGAGAGGCGGGGGAGGCAGACATGGAACCGTCCTGGAGAGCGTTCGCGGAGGCGCGTGCGGCCGAGGGGACGGCGCTGCGCGCGGGAGAGAAGAGGCGAATTCAGCAGGACGGACGACACACGCAGCCCGCGTAGCGGACGAGGTCCATGTGGACCCTCCGCCACAGGCGCGTAGAGGTGTCGGTCACGGTCGGGAGTACACCACGGCCGCCAGAACCGGTCAACTCGCCGTCACCATGCGGAACGCGGATGCGGAAAGCGGGCCGCGGACGCCGCGGCGACGGCGGGCGCTCACGTCAGCGGGAGCCGGCCGGTGCCTCGGCGTCCGCGTCGGCATCGGCCTCGGCCGCGCCGCCCAGGGCGGCTTCGGCGGCCGCGTACAGGTCGGCCGGGCGGACCCCGCTCAGGGCGGTGACCAGGTGACCGTCGGGACGGACCAGGAGCACCGTGTGGGCGGCCGCGCCCGGATAGCTCTCGGCGACGAGGAGTTCGGCGGTGTGCGGCAGCGCCGTCACCGCGGCCACCAGCCGGGGCATGATGCCGGCCGTCACCCAGTGCTTGCGCTCCCACACGCCCGTGCCCGGCGCGACGAGCACCACGAGCAGCGCGCCGCGCCCGAGCTGGTCCCGCAGCCGCACGAACGTGCCGTCCTCCGCCGTCACCAGCACGTCGGCGACCTGCGCCCCGGGCGGCGTGTCGACCGGCACCTCGCCCTCCAGGTGCCGGGGCGCGAGAGGCGAGTCGGCGTACGTGCCGGGCGCGCCGAGCGCCCCGCGTCCCAGGTGACCGTCGGTGAGCAGCGCGTCGTGGCCGCGGGCCGCGCCGGGCACGAAGGAGCGCAGGCCTCCGGAACCGCCGCGCAGTATCGGCAGGGCCTGGTCGGCGGCGCGCAGCCGGGCGGCGACGGCGCCGCGCCGCTCCTCCTGGTAGCTGTCGAGGAGTGCCTCCTGGGGGCCGTGGTGCCAGGCCAGCGCCAGCTTCCAGGCGAGGTTGTCGGCGTCCCGGAGCCCTTCGTCCAAGCCGTGCGTGCCGAGCGCGCCGAGCAGATGCGCCGCGTCCCCGGCGAGGAAGACCCGGCCGACCCGCCAGCGCCGGGCGAGCCGGTGGTGGACGGTGTGCACCCCGGTGTCGAGCAGCTCGTACGGCGGGGTCGAGCCGCCGGCCCAGCCGGCCAGCGTCTCCCGGACGCGGGTCACCAGCAGCTCGGGCGTGACGAGGTCCTTGCCCGGCGGGAGCAGCCAGTCCAGCCGCCACACCCCGTCGGGAAGCGGGCGGGCGATGATCTCGCCGGCCGACGGGCCGGACGTGCGCCACGGCGGCAGACGGTGCAGCAGGGCCTCGCCGGGCCAGGGGAGTTCGGTGCGCAGGGCGGCGACGGCATGCCGCTCCACGGCCGTGCGGCCGGGGAAGCGGATGTCCTGGAGCTTGCGGACGGTCGAGCGGGGACCGTCGCAGCCGACCAGGTAACTGCCCCGCCACCACGTGCCCTTGGGGCCGCGGGTGTGGGCCGTGACGCCGGAGGCCTCCTGCTCCACACCGTCGACCCTGCTGTCCACGGCGACCCTCACCCGTGACTCGCGTGCGAGGGCCGCGCGCAGGGCGCCGGTCAGCACGTGCTGCGCGATGTGCAGGGGGGCGGGTTCGGTGTCGTCGAAAGAGACCTCGCGCATCACCTGCTTGCGCCGCATCGACCGCCATCCGGCCCAATGGGCGCCGGCCCGCGCGAGCGGCACACCGGTCAGCCGCTCCAGCAGCGCCGCGGTGTCCTCGCGCAGCACGACGGTGCGCGCGGGGCGCGGTTCGTCCTTGCCCGGTCCCTCGTCCAGGACGACGCAGGGCACGTCCTGACGCGCCAGCCCCAGGGCGAGCGTGAGCCCGACGGGCCCCGCTCCGACGACGATCACCGGGTCCACGGCGCGGCGCCCCCTGCCCGCGTGAGTGACCTGAGAGAGCTGGATGAACAGGAAGGTGGAGCAGGGTGCACGATCACAGAACGTATGCAACCCATTGCCGCTGCTTGCGTCAAGTGACGGAGGCAGCGGCGATCATGCCACTGCCTCCGTGCGGGTCATACGGGGTGAGGGAGCGTCAGGGAGCGCCGTCCGTCTTCTGCGGGGCGCCGATCTCCGCCGCGTTCAGCTCCTCGACCTCGTCCGCGCCGACGACCGCGCCCGTGCCGCGCTTGCTCTTGCGCAGCTTGCCCTCCAGCCAGGAGGCGAACGACGTGAGGATGAAGTTGAGCACGATGTAGACGATCGCCACCACGATGAAGCTCTGGATGACGTTCGCGTAGTTGGCCGCGAGGGTGCTGCGCGCGTTCAGCAGCTCGGTGAAGTTGAGCATCACGCCACCCAGCGCGGTGTCCTTCACGATGACCACGAGCTGGCTGACGATGGCCGGCAGCATGGCGGTGACGGCCTGCGGCAGCAGGATCGTCTGCATCGTCTGGCCCTTGCGCAGACCGATGGCGTACGCCGCCTCGGACTGGCCCTTCGGCAGGGAGAGGATGCCGGCCCGGACGACCTCGGCGAGCACCGAGGCGTTGTAGAGCACCAGGCCGGTGACGACCGCGTAGAGCGGCCGGTCGTCGCTGGAGATGTTCGTGTACTCGACGTACACCTGGGCCGCGAACAGCATCAGCAGCAGCACCGGGATGGCGCGGAAGAACTCGACCACGGCCCCGGCGGGGACTCGTACCCAGCGGTGGTCGGACAGGCGGGCGATGCCGAGGACCGCGCCCAGCGGAAGGGCGATGACCACGGCGAGGGCCGCGGCCTTGAGGGTGTTGCCGAGGCCGGGCAGCAGATACGTCGTCCAGGCCTGGGAGGTCGTGAATGGCTCCCACAGGGCCCACCGCAGCTGGCCCTTCTCGTCCATCGTCTGCCAGATCCACCACAGGAACAGGGCGAGCAGGACGAAGAAGGCGACGGAGATGAGCACGTTGCGCCGCTTGGCGCGGGGGCCCGGAGTGTCGTAGAGAACGGAGCTCATCGCTTCACCGCCAGTCGCTTGCTGAGCCAGCCGAAGAACAGGCCCGTGGGAAGGGTCAGCACCACGAACCCGAGGGCGAAGATCGCGCCGATGGCCAGCACCTGGGCCTCGTTCTCGATCATCTCCTTCATCAGGAGTGCGGCCTCGGCGACGCCGATGGCGGCGGCCACGGTGGTGTTCTTGGTCAGGGCGATCAGGACATTGGCCAGCGGGCCGATGACCGATCGGAAGGCCTGCGGCAGCACGATGAGCCGCAGGGTCTGGCTGAAGCTCAGGCCGATCGCGCGGGCCGCCTCGGCCTGGCCGAGAGGCACGGTGTTGATGCCGGAGCGGATCGCCTCGCAGACGAAGGCCGCGGTGTAGGCGACCAGGCTGAACACGGCGAGCCGGAAGCCCAGCGCGTCGAAGTCGTCGGGCACACCCATCGTCATACCGAAGATGTCGGCGAGGCCGAGGGATGAGAAGACGATGATGACCGTCAGCGGGATGTTCCGGACGATGTTGACGTAGGCGGTGCCGAATCCGCGCATCAGCGGGACCGGACTGACCCGCATGGCGGCCAGCACAGTGCCCAGGATCAGGGAGCCGACTGCGGAGAGGACGGTGAGTTTCACCGTCATCCAGAACGCCCCTAGGACGTCGTAGCCTTCAAGAAAGTCGAACACGATCTCCCGCGCTTCCGGGTGTGTGGCGTACGTGGAGGGCGTGGCACGCCGCCGCCCGGGGAGGCGTGGACGGCGGCGTGCCTGTGGAACCCTGCGTTACCTGCCGGATTCCTGCGTCAGCGGAGTTCCGCGCTACTTGACGATCTGGCCGATCTTCGGGGCCGGCTCGTTCTTGTAGTTGGCCGGGCCGAAGTTGTCCTTGACGGCCTTCTCCCACGTGCCGTCGGAAACCATCTTCTCCAGGGCCTTGTTGATCTTGTCGACGGTCGCGGAGTCGCCCTTCTTGACGCCGATGCCGTAGTTCTCGTTGCTGAGCTTGAGCCCGGCGAGCTTGAACTGACCCTTGTACTTGTCCTGCGCGGCGAAGCCCGCGAGGATCGAGTCGTCCGTGGTCAGCGCGTCGACGGCACCGCTCTGGAGGCCGGCGAGGCACTCCGAGTAGCCGCCGTACTCACGCAGCTGCGCCTTCGGGGCGATCGTGTCCTTGACGTTCTGCGCCGAGGTGGAACCGGTCACCGAGCACAGCTTCTTGCCGTTGAGGTCGGTGCCCTTGCTGATGTCCGAGTCCGCCTTGACCAGCAGGTCCTGGTGGGCCAGCAGGTACGGGCCGGCGAAGTCGACCTTCTGCTTGCGCTCGTCGGTGATCGAGTACGTGGCGGCGATGAACTTCACGTCACCGCGCGCCAGCGCGTTCTCGCGGTCGGCGCTCTTGGTCTCGACCCACTCGATCTGGTCTTCCTTGAAGCCGAGCTCCTTGGCGACGTAAGTGGCGACGTCGACGTCGAAGCCGGAGAAGGAACCGTCGGGCTCCTTCAGGCCCAGACCGGGCTGGTCGTACTTGATGCCGATCTTGATCTTGTCGCCGCCGCCCGAGCCGCTGCCCGAGTCGCTGTCCTTGTCCTCGCCACCGCAGGCGGTGGCGGTCAGGGCGAGCGTGAGCGCCACGGCCGTAGCGGCGGTGATGTTGCGGAGCCTCATGGTGAACATCCTTCGGTGTGAGTAACGGATGCGGGCCGTCCGTGACGGTACGGTGCGCTGATCAGTGGTACAGGGTCACCGGTCAGTGATGCAGGATCTTCGACAGGAAATCCTTGGCGCGATCGCTGCGCGGGTTGCTGAAGAATTGGTCGGGCGCAGCCTCCTCGACAATCCGGCCGTCCGCCATGAACACCACGCGGTTTGCCGCCGATCGTGCGAAACCCATCTCGTGGGTGACGACGATCATGGTCATGCCGTCGCGGGCGAGCTGCTGCATGACCTCCAGGACCTCGTTGATCATCTCCGGGTCGAGGGCCGAGGTCGGCTCGTCGAAGAGCATCACCTTCGGGTCCATGGCCAGAGCGCGCGCGATGGCGACGCGCTGCTGCTGGCCGCCGGAGAGCTGCGCCGGGTACTTGTCCGCCTGCGTGGCCACGCCGACGCGGTCGAGCAGCTGACGGGCCTTCGCCTCGGCCTGCTTCCGGTCGGCCCTGCGGACCTTGATCTGGCCCAGCATCACGTTCTCGAGCACCGTCTTGTGCGCGAAGAGGTTGAAGGACTGGAAGACCATGCCGACGTCGGCGCGCAGCCGGGCCAGCGCCTTGCCCTCCTGCGGCAGCGGCTTGCCGTCGATCGCGATCGTGCCGGAGTCGATGGTCTCCAGGCGGTTGATGGTGCGGCACAGCGTGGACTTACCGGACCCGGAGGGCCCGATGACCACGACGACCTCGCCGCGGGCGATTGTCAGATCGATGTCCTGGAGTACGTGCAACGCGCCGAAGTGCTTGTTGACGCTCTTCAGGACGACCAGTTCGCCGGTTGCGGCCACGTCTTCCTTGGCCACCGATACTTCGGTCATCGCTCTCAGGCTCCGTCCTCCTCGGTTTCGGAGGACAGTAGTAACGCACCACGACCAGCGTCATTACATCTGAGGGGAATCTGAGGATCACGATCCGATAGCAATCAGACACGTGTCGTAGCACTTGTGAGCAGCGCGCATATCGGCCCCGTAACGGTAGGTGCCCGCAACCGGAACCCTCTTGACGCCGTCCTCGTCCATCAGCGTGACTGCACACGACGCACGCGTGCGTGTGCTCGCACTGTTCCACCCATCTCTACACCTCAAAATGGTACGGCCGATGAACCGAAAGGGGCCCGGATGAGACTGCTGCTCGTCGAGGACGACAACCACGTCGCCGCAGCTCTGTCCGCGATCCTGGCCCGACACGGCTTCGACGTGACGCACGCGCGCAGTGGTGAGGAGGCCCTCCAGGCGCTCGTGCCCGAGGGCGACGGCTTCGGTGTCGTCCTCCTCGACCTCGGCCTGCCCGACCAGGACGGCTACGAGGTGTGCAGCAAGATCCGCAAGCGCACCGCCACCCCGGTCATCATGGTCACCGCCCGCTCCGACGTCCGCTCCCGCATCCACGGCCTGAACCTCGGCGCCGACGACTACGTCGTGAAGCCCTACGACACCGGGGAGCTCCTCGCCCGCATCCACGCCGTCAGCCGGCGCACCGCGCACGAGGACACGTCGAGCGGCATCGAGACGGCCGTACGGCTCGGCCCCGTGCGGATCGAGCTGCCGACCCGGCAGGTCAGCGTGGACGGCACGGTCGTCCAGCTCACCCGCAAGGAGTTCGACCTCCTCGCGCTGCTCGCCCAGCGGCCCGGCGTCGTGTTCCGCCGGGAGCAGATCATCAGCGAGGTGTGGCGGACCAGCTGGGAGGGGACCGGGCGCACCCTGGAGGTGCACGTCGCGTCGCTGCGCGCCAAGCTGCGCATGCCGGCGCTCATCGAGACCGTACGCGGCGTGGGCTACCGGCTCGTCGCCCCGGGCGCGTAGCGGGCCGGGGTGCGCACGCGACTCCTGCCGCTGCTGATCGTCCTGATGGCGGCCGTGCTGCTGGCCCTCGGCGTGCCGCTCGCCGTCAGCGTCGCCGCCGCGCAGCAGCAGGACGTCGTCGTCGACCGCATCGACGACACCGCGCGGTTCGCGGCCCTCGCGCAGTTCGTCGCCGACGATCCGACGGCCAAGGACGAACGCCTGGACACGCTGAGCCGCGAACTGAGCAGCTACCACCGGGTCTACGGCATCCGGGCCGGAGTGTTCTACCGCACCGACACCCCCATGGCGCACGCCCCGGAGACGTGGTTCCTGCCGCGGTCCGGCGAGGTGCGCGACGCCTTCGAGGAGGCGCTGCTCAGCCGCCGCAGCCACGACCCGGAGCAGGTCTGGCCCTGGCAGCGGCACAGCCTCGTCGTCGCCTCGCCCGTCATCCGGGACGGCGACGTCGTCGCGGTCGTCGTCATCGACTCGCCCACCGGGCCCATGCGTTCGCGCATCCTGCACGGCTGGCTGATCATCGGCGCGGGCGAGGTCACCGCGATGCTGCTGGCGGTCGGCGCGGCGCTGCGGCTGACGGGCTGGGTGCTCCGGCCCGTGCGCGTCCTCGACGCCACGACGCACGACATCGCGACCGGGCGTCTGAAGTCGCGGGTCGCGGCCACCGGGGGGCCGCCGGAACTCCAGCGCCTGGCCCGGTCGTTCAACGAGATGGCGGACAACGTCGAGAACGTGCTGGAGCAGCAGCGCGCCTTCGTCGCCGACGCCTCCCACCAGCTGCGCAACCCGCTCTCGGCGCTGCTGCTGCGCATCGAACTGCTTGCCCTGGAACTGCCGGAGGGCAACGAGGAGATCGCCTCGGTGCAGGCCGAGGGCAAGCGGCTGGCGCGGGTGCTGGACGACCTGCTCGACCTGGCGCTCGCCGAGCACTCCAAGGTGGAGCTGAAGGTCACCGACATCGGCGCGCTGACGGCCGAGCGCGTCGCGGCGTGGGCGCCGACCGCCGAGGCCAAGGGCGTACGGCTGGAGGGCGACTGCCCGGCCACCACGGCCTGGGCCGACCCGGTCACGCTGTCCAGCGCGCTGGACGCGGTCATCGACAACGCGGTGAAGTTCACGCCGAGCGGGGAGAGCGTGCGGGTCACCGTCTCCTCCGTCGCCGAGAGCTCGCGCGTCGTCGTCGCCGACCACGGGCCCGGCCTGACCGACGACGAACTCGCCCGGGTCGGCGACCGCTTCTGGCGCAGCGGCCGGCACCAGAACGTCAAGGGCTCCGGCCTCGGGCTGTCCATCTCGCGCGCGCTGCTCGCGGCGGGCGGCGGCACGATCACCTACGACCACCACGAGCCGCACGGCCTGGAGGTGACGGTCACGGTGCCGCGGACGGCACCGGCGGCACTGTCGCATCGGCCGTGAGGGTCGTGGGAGTGAGTTACGGCTTGACCGAGCGGTAGTAGCGGCGGGCGCCCTCGTGCAGGGGCAGCGGGTCGGTGTAGATCGCGGTGCGCACGTCGACGAGCTGGGCGGAGTGGACGTCCCGGCCGATGCCGTCGCGGCTCTGGATGACGGTCCGGGTCACCCACTCGATGAGGCGGGGGTCGAGGTCGGCGCGGGTGATCAGGACGTTGGACACGGCCATCGTCGGCACGGAGGTGCCGTTCTGGATGACGGGGTACGCGGACTCGGGCATGTTCCGCGCGCGGTAGTAGCGCGTGGCGCCGCCCTGCCGGTGCAGCTTGGCGACGAGTTCGTCCTCGATCGGCACGAAGCGCAGCGCGGACCGTTCGGCCAGCGTGTTCAGACCGTCCGTCGGCAGGCCGCCCGACCAGAAGAACGCGTCGAGGCCCTTGCCGAGCCGCTCCGGGCCGGTGTCGATGCCGTCCGCCTGCGGGGTGATGTCCTTCTCCGGGTCGATGCCCGCCGCGCGCAGCACGCGGTCGGCGATCAGCCGGACGCCCGAGTTGGGCGGCCCTATCGCGACGCGCTTGCCCCGCAGGTCCGCGACCGCGTGGACGTCCGAGCCCGGCGGCACCACGAGCTGCACGTAGTCGTCGTACAGCCGGGCCACGCCGCGCAGTTTCCCGGCGCCGGGGCGGCCGAGCAGACGGTACGTCTCCACCGCGTCGGCCGCCGCGATCGCGAAGTCGGCCTGGCCGGTCGCCACCCGCTTCACGTTCTGCTGCGAACCGGCGCTGGTCAGCAGCCGCACGTTCAGGTCCGGCATGTCCTCGTCCAGTTCGGCCCGCAGCAGCGCGCCGTACTTCTGGTACACGCCGGCGCGCGTGCCGGTGCTCAGCGTCATCGTCCCGCTCGGCGGAGCGTCGCCCAGCGGCAGCAGCCACCACAGCAGCAGCCCGAGGACGACGACACCGGCCGCCCCGGCCTGAAGGGCCCGGCGACCGGCGAAACGGGACACGAGGTTGGACATGCGCGCGATCCTGCCAGCCGGGGCGCGGTGCTGACCAGGGCGGGGGTGGGGGCGCCCACCTGGGCGGGACCCGGTGGGAGGTGGGCCCGGGCCGCGTCGGGTCCCGCTGGACGCCGCGCTGTGCCCACCCGCGCGGACGCCGGGACGCGGACCAGGGCGGGCCGGGTGGGCGGTCGGCGCGGGGCCGAGGCGGGCGCGGCCGACGGGCTGCTGGGACCGGCCGCCGGGCGTGGCCCGTAGCCCGTGCCGCGCACGCGCCGGACGCCGCGTCCCTGCCGGATGCCGTGCTGGGCCGTGGCCCGAAGCGAGGCGCGGACGCCCCGCCGTGTGCGTCCACCGCCCGTGCCTGACGCCGGGACGCGGTGCTGAGCGGGGTGGCGGGCCCGGGCCGAGGCCGGTACGAGCGTGGGGCGGGCCGCCGTGTGTGAGCCCGCGGCCGTACCCCGGCCGTATGTCGTTCCCGTGCCCCGGCCGTATGCCGTCCCGTGCCCCGGCCGTATGCCGTCCCGTGCCCCGGCCGTATGCCGTCCCGTGCCCCGGCCGTATGCCGTCCCGTGCCTTGGCCCTATCCCGTCCCCTGCCCGGTCGGACGCCGTCCCCCCGCCGCCGTCAGTCGTGCGGCGTCGTTCCCGCCGGCTGGGGTGTGCCGTCGGGGGAGGGGTGGGGGGTGTCGTCGCTTCCGCGGCGGTTCGTCCACCACGTTGCCAGAGGCTCCGTGTAGCGGGCCGTCAGGGGGCCCAGGACGACCAGGATCAGGACGTATGCCGTGGCCAGGGGGCCCAGGGACGGCTCGATGCCTGCCGAGACCGCGAGGCCGGCGATCACGATGGAGAACTCGCCGCGCGCCACCAGCGCGCCGCCCGCGCGCCAGCGGCCCTTGACGGAGATGCCGGCGCGGCGGGCCGCCCAGTAGCCGGTCGCGATCTTCGTCGCCGCCGTGACCAGCGCGAGCGCGAGCGCGGGCAGCAGCACCGGCGGGATGCTCGCCGGGTCGGTGTGCAGGCCGAAGAAGACGAAGAACACCGCGGCGAACAGGTCCCGCAGCGGGCTCAGCAGCGTGTGCGCGCCCTCCGCGACCTCCCCGGACAGCGCGATGCCCACCAGGAACGCGCCGACCGCCGCCGACACCTGCAACTGCTGCGCCACGCCCGCGACCAGGATCGTCAGGCCCAGCACCACCAGCAGCAGCTTCTCCGGGTCGTCGCTGGAGACGAACCGCGAGATGACCCGCCCGTAGCGCAGCGCCACGAACAGCACGGCGCTCGCGGCGGCCAGCGCCACGGCCAGGGTCACGCTGCCCGCCAGCAGCCCGGCGCCCGCCACCAGCGCGGTGACGATCGGCAGGTACACCGCCATCGCCAGGTCCTCCAGCACCAGCACGCTGAGGATCACCGGCGTCTCCCGGTTGCCGACCCGCCCCAGATCGCCGAGCACCTTCGCGATGACCCCGGACGACGAGATCCACGTGACGCCCGCCAGCACCACGGCCGCCACCGGGCCCCAGCCCAGCAGCAGGGCCGCCGCCGCGCCCGGCACCGCGTTCAGCGCGCAGTCGACCAGGCCGGACGGATAGTGCGCCTTGAGATTGGAGACGAGGTCGCTCGCCGTGTACTCCAGACCCAGCATGAGCAGCAACAGGATGACGCCGATCTCGGCGCCGGTGGCGATGAACTCCTCGCTCGCGCCGAGCGGCAGCAGCCCGCCCTCCCCGAACGCGAGACCGGCGAGCAGGTACAGCGGGATCGGCGACAGCCGGTAGCGGCCGGCGAACCGGCCGAGCAGACCCAGGGCCAGGATGATCGAACCGAACTCGATGAGCAGGACCGCGGAGTGCACCGGCTCACTCCCGACCGAGGATCGCCGCGGCCGCGTCGACACCCTCGCGCGTGCCGATCACGATGACCGTGTCGCCTCCGGCCAGCCGGAAGTCCGGCGCCGGCGACGGAATCGCCTCGGCCCGCCGCAGCACCGCCACGACCGAGACGCCCGTCTCCGTCCGCATCCGGGTCTCGCCCAGCACGCGCCCGTTCCAGTGCGAGGTCGCCGCGATCTCGATCCGCTCGGCCACCAGCCCGAGGTCGGTGGTGTACAGCAGGCTCGGGCTGTGGTGGGACGGCATCAGCGCGTCGGTCAGCGAACTCGCCTCGGCGGCCGTCAGGTGCAGCGACTGGGCGCACGAGTCCGGGTCGTCGGCCCGGTACAGGTTCACCGTGCGGGTGCCGTCGCGGTGCGCCACCACCGACAGATGGCGGCGTTCCCGGGTGACGAGGTCGTACTGGACCCCGATGCCCGGCAGCGGCGTCGTCCTCAGGCGTGGAGCGGACACGTTTCTTCACCTCGTTCGTCGGCACTTCCGCCAGGTCGGAGGGTCCCGCCCCCCGTCTCCGCGCGCGTCTGCGCGGCCCCGTCATGCTGTCATCCCGCCGTACGGTGGCGACATGGGTGTTGTCACGGATATACGGCACCGGCGGGCCCGGGCCAGGCTGGACGCGGCGGAGCCGTGCGCGGTCGCCGCCGGACCGACCGGAGCCGGAACGGGAAGGGGCGGCAGCGGGACCTTGTCGCTGTTCTGGCGGATCTTCTCCCTCAATGCCACCGGATTGGTCGTCGCCGCCGCGCTGCTGCTCGGCCCGGTCACCGTGTCGACGCCCGTCCTGCCGGGCGAGGCCCTCGTGATCCTCGCCGGGCTCGCCGCGCTGCTGGCCGGCAACGCCGTCGTGCTGCGCGTCGGCCTCGCCCCGCTGAAGCGCCTCGGGCGGGCCATGGCCACCGCCGACCTGCTCCGGCCGGACGCGCCCGCGGTCGCCGCCGGCCCCGCCGAGACGGCCGAGCTGATCACCACGTACAACACGATGCTCGACCGGCTGCGTGCCGAGCGCGCCGCCGGTGCCGCACGCGCCCTGCACGCGCAGGAACGCGAACGCCACCGCGTCGCCCGGGAACTGCACGACGAGGTCGGCCAGACCCTCACCGCCGTGCTCCTCCAGCTCAAACGCGTCGCCGGCCTGGTGCCGGAGGACCTGCGCGAGGAGGTCGGCCAGGCGCAGGAGGCCACCCGCGCGGGTCTCGACGAGGTCCGCCGGATCGCCCGCCGGCTGCGCCCCGCAGTCCTGGAGGAACTCGGCCTGGTCAGCGCGCTGCGCTCGCTGGCGACGGAGTTCACCGGACCCGGCCTGACCGTGCGCCACGACGTGGCCGCCGTGCTGCCCCCGCTGACCGCCGAGGCCGAACTCGTCGTCTACCGCGTCGCCCAGGAGGCCCTGACGAACACCGCGCGGCACGCCGCCGCAGGCCACGCCGAGGTCCGGCTGCGCCCCGTGCCCGGCGGCGTCGAACTCCTCGTCCGCGACGACGGCACCGGCCCCGGCACGGCACCCGAGGGCGCCGGAATCCGCGGCATGCGCGAACGGGCCCTGCTGGCCGGCGCCGCCCTCACCCTCGAACCGGCCCCCGCGCGGGGCACCGACGTACGCCTGCGCGTACCGGCACCGCCCGGAGGCTCCCCATGACGGCACCGATCCGTGTCCTGCTCGCCGACGACCACACCCTCGTACGCCGCGGCGTACGCCTCATCCTGGACGGCGAGCCGGACCTGACGGTCGTCGCCGAGGCCGGGGACGGCGCCGAGGCGGTCGCCCGCGCCCGCGAGACGCAGGTCGACCTGGCCGTCCTGGACATCGCCATGCCCCGCATGACCGGCCTCCAGGCCGCCCGCGAACTGTCCCGCCGGCTGCCGGGCCTGCGCATCCTCGTCCTCACGATGTACGACAACGAGCAGTACTTCTTCGAGGCGCTGCGGGCCGGGGCCTCGGGCTACGTCCTGAAGTCCGTCGCCGACCGCGACCTGGTCGAGGCGTGCCGGGCCGCCGTGCGCGACGAACCGTTCATCTACCCGGGCGCCGAGCGCGCCCTCGTCCGCTCCTACCTGGAGCGGCTGCACCGGGGCGACGGGCTGCCCGAGCGGGCCGTCACCGAGCGCGAGGAGGAGATCCTCAAGCTCGTCGCCGAGGGCCACACCTCGAAGGAGATCGGCGAACTGCTGTTCATCAGCGCCAAGACGGTCGAACGCCACCGCGCCAACCTCCTCCAGAAACTCGGCATGCGCGACCGCCTGGAACTCACCCGCTACGCGATCCGCGCCGGCCTCATCGAGCCCTGAGCGCGGTTGTCCACAGGCGGCCGGACCACTTCCGCGGACCGCCTACTCTTGTGTTCATGAGCAGCATCGACCAGGGCCAGTCAGTGGGCGGCACACGCACGTACGAGGTACGCACCTACGGGTGCCAGATGAACGTCCACGACTCAGAGCGATTGGCCGGTCTGCTGGAGGACGCGGGCTACGTCCGCGCCCCCGAGGGCGCCGACGGCGAGGCCGACGTCGTCGTGTTCAACACGTGCGCCGTCCGGGAGAACGCGGACAACAAGCTGTACGGCAACCTCGGCCACCTCGCCCCCAAGAAGGCGCGGCGCCCCGGCATGCAGATCGCCGTCGGCGGCTGCCTGGCGCAGAAGGACCGCGACACCATCGTCAAGCGCGCCCCCTGGGTCGACGTCGTCTTCGGCACGCACAACATCGGCAAGCTGCCCGTCCTGCTGGAGCGCGCCCGCGTCCAGGAGGAGGCGCAGGTCGAGATCGCCGAGTCCCTGGAGGCGTTCCCGTCGACGCTGCCGACCCGCCGCGAGAGCGCCTACGCGGCCTGGGTCTCCATCTCCGTCGGCTGCAACAACACCTGCACGTTCTGCATCGTCCCGGCCCTGCGCGGCAAGGAGAAGGACCGCCGGCCCGGCGACATCCTCGCCGAGGTCGAGGCCCTGGTCGCCGAGGGCGTCAGCGAGATCACCCTCCTCGGCCAGAACGTGAACGCGTACGGCTCGGACATCGGCGACCGCGAGGCCTTCAGCAAGCTGCTGCGCGCCTGCGGCAGGATCGACGGCCTGGAGCGCGTCCGCTTCACCTCCCCGCACCCGCGCGACTTCACCGACGACGTGATCGCGGCGATGGCCGAGACGCCGAACGTGATGCCCCAGCTGCACATGCCGCTCCAGTCCGGCTCGGACACGGTCCTGAAGGCGATGCGCCGCTCCTACCGCCAGGAGCGCTACCTCGGGATCATCGAGAAGGTGCGGGCCGCGATCCCGCACGCGGCGATCACCACCGACATCATCGTGGGCTTCCCCGGCGAGACCGAGGAGGACTTCGAGCAGACCCTGCACGTCGTGCGGGAGGCCCGCTTCGCGCAGGCGTTCACCTTCCAGTACTCCAAGCGGCCCGGCACCCCGGCGGCCGAGATGGACGGCCAGATCCCCAAGAAGGTCGTCCAGGAGCGGTACGAGCGCCTCGTCGCCCTCCAGGAGGAGATCTCCTGGGAGGAGAACAAGAAGCAGGTCGGCCGCACGCTGGAACTGATGGTCGCCGAGGGCGAGGGCCGCAAGGACGACGCCACGCACCGCCTGTCCGGCCGCGCCCCCGACAACCGCCTGGTGCACTTCACCAAGCCCGACCAGGACGTCCGCCCCGGCGACGTCGTCACCGTCGAGATCACCTACGCCGCCCCGCACCACCTGCTCGCCGAGGGCCCCGTCCTCGACGTGCGCCGCACGCGCGCGGGCGACGCCTGGGAGAAGCGGAACGCCGCGCAGGCGCCCAAGCCGAAGGGCGTCCTGCTGGGTCTGCCCAAGGTGGGCGCGCCCGCCCCGCAGCCGGTCGCCACGGGCAGCGGCTGCGGCTGCGACTGACCGGGCCGCGCACACCGGCACCGCCGGGGTTACGCTGCCGATCATGCTTGTCGCCGCCGCAGTCTGCCCCTGCCCGCCGCTGCTCGTGCCCGAGGTCGCCGCGGGCGCCGCTCCGGAGCTGGACGCCGCGCGCGCCGCGTGCTCGGACGCGCTGGGCGTGCTCGCCGCCGCCCGTCCCGACCGGCTCGTGGTCGTCGCCCCAGGCCGGGGCGAGGCGACCGACCACTGGCCGGAGGGGACGCCGGGCTCCTTCCGGGGCTTCGGCGTG
This sequence comes from Streptomyces sp. NPDC037054, assembly GCF_055606745.1. NCBI lineage: Bacteria > Bacillati > Actinomycetota > Actinomycetes > Kitasatosporales > Streptomycetaceae > Streptomyces > Streptomyces sp. NPDC037054. Next base: position 48,226 of record NZ_JBVJSJ010000011.1, read on the forward strand.
GACCTCGGCGTACGGCTGGGCCGGGGCGACGGCCCGGACGGCGGGCGCGCGCTGCCGGCGTCGCTCGCCGTGGCGGCCTGGCTGCTTCAGCGGTGGTCGGGCGGGCCGGACGTACCCGTCGAGGGCATCGCCGTGGGCGACGCGCTCTCCACTGAGCGGTGCCTGGACGCGGGGCGGGGCGTCGCCGCCGGTGCCGAGCGGGTCGCGCTGCTCGTGATGGGCGACGGCAGCGCGTGCCGCACGCTCAAGGCGCCCGGCTACTTCGACGAGCGGGCGGAGCCCTTCGACGCGGGCATCGCGCGTGCGCTCGGCTCGGCGGACGTCACCGCGCTCGCCGCGCTGGACCCCGTCCTCGCCGGTGAGCTCCAGGCCGCGGGCCGGGCCCCCTGGCAGGTTCTGGCCGGCGCGGCCGAGGGCGCGCGACTGGGCGGGGCGCTGCTGTACGAGGACGCGCCGTACGGGGTGGGGTACTTCGTGGCGGCCTGGTCGTAGGGCTGCCTTCGGCTCACCCGCGACGGCGGAGGGCGGACGGCGGACGGCCGGAGCGTCGTGCGCTCCGGCCGTCCGCCGCGATACCGGTCGTGCCAGTTGTCTCAGTGAGAGTTCAGGAAGTGGGCGGGGGACCGGCCGGGGGCGTCGTGCCGCCCGTGCCGCCCGGCTCACCGGGGCCGCCCGTGCCGCCCTGCGGGGCTTCCTTGTGGGCGAGGCGGTCCATGGCCTCCTTGGCCTTGCCGGAACCCGACTGGATTCCCTTGCTGTACTTGCCCTTGGTCCGCTCGTCCACGGCCTTCGCGGCCTTGTCGATGCCGTGCTGGATCTTGTCGCCGTGCTGCTGCGCGAGCCCGGAGACCTTGCCCTTGGCCGGACCCAGCTTGCCCTTCAGATTGTCCAGGAGACCCATCGTTCACCTTTCACCGGGGGCAGTCATGGGCGCAAAGCCCACATCAGTCGCAACGCTACCTCTGTCAGGAAAATGCCGCGTCGCCCAACTCGTGCGAGTGCGGGCGCCGGGATTTGCGAGACTGGGGCAGTGAGCAGCGCAGCCCCCGCCCCCCGCGTCATCGCCGTCGTCGGACCGACCGCGGCCGGAAAGTCCGATCTGGGTGTGTTCCTGGCCCAACGGCTCGGTGGCGAGGTGATCAACGCCGACTCCATGCAGCTCTACCGGGGCATGGACATCGGCACCGCCAAGCTGACGACCGAGGAGCGCGGCGGCGTCCCGCACCACCTGCTGGACATCTGGGACGTGACGGTGACGGCGTCCGTCGCCGAGTACCAGCGGCTCGCGCGGGAGCGGATCGACGCGCTGCTCGCCGAGGGCCGCTGGCCGGTCCTGGTCGGCGGCTCGGGGCTGTACGTCCGCGGCGCCGTCGACAACCTGGAGTTCCCCGGCACCGACCCCGACGTCCGCGCCCGCCTGGAGGCGGAACTCGTCCTGCGCGGCTCGGGCGCGCTGCACGCCCGCCTGGCCGCCGCCGACCCGGAGGCCGCGCGCGCGATCCTGCCGAGCAACGGCCGCCGCGTCGTCCGCGCCCTCGAGGTGATCGAGATCACCGGCCGCCCCTTCACCGCCAACCTCCCCGGCCACGACGCCGTCTACGACACCCTCCAGATCGGCGTCGACGTGGCCCGCCCCGAACTCGACGAGCGCATCGCCCGCCGGGTCGACCGGATGTGGGAGGCGGGCCTCGTCGACGAGGTGCGCGCACTGGAGGCGCAAGGGCTGCGCGAGGGGCGTACGGCGTCCCGCGCCCTCGGCTACCAGCAGGTCCTCGCGGCGTTCACCGGGGAGTGCACCCTGGAGGAGGCGCGGGCCGAGACCGTGCGTGCCACCAAGCGCTTCGCGCGCCGTCAGGATTCGTGGTTCAGGCGGGATCCGCGGGTGCACTGGTTGAGTGGGGCCGCGGCGGACGTCACGGAACTTCCGCGGCTCGCGCTGTCGTTGGTCGAACGACCGGTTACAGCCTGATCACGTCATGGCATCGGGACGCCCAGGCCGTCATCCCGGCCTTCGGGACCGTGCCATCATCGAGCTTCGATCGACCAAGTGGAGCCGAGTTGGGAGGGCGCGTGGCGATGGAGGCCGGCCCTCGCGACACCGCACAGGACACCGAGCACCTCACCGCTGACCAGGGCGAAAGGGAGCCGGACGGGGCAGAGCTGAGCCCCGACGGACCCGACGACGACACCCCCGGCGGCGTGACGGACGACGGCCCCGCCGCCGACGAGATGTACGCGGGCGGCGACGAGGTCGAGGTCGAGCTGCGCCCCCAGCGCCGCCTGCGGATCTGGCAACTCGCGCCCATCGTCGGCCTGGCCGCGGTCGGCTCGCTGATGTTCGCCTTCCCGCTGGCCTTCGACTTCGGCGACAGCGGCGCCGTGATCGCCATGCTGGGCCTGCTGATCTGCTCCTGCGCGGCCGGCTGGGGCATGATGGCCGCCCGCCGCGTCGGCCACACCTGGCCCGGCCTGCCGCAGCGCGGCTCGGGACGCCGCCCGGACTGGCGGGTCGTCCTCGCCTACGTGCTGGTCGTCGGCGCGGTGGTCGTCCTCGCCGTGTGGCGCGTGGCCCGGCTGCGCTGACCGGCGGCGCCGCCCTCACCCCGTACGACCGGGTTTCCGTCACCCCGTACGATCGAGGAATGAGCACGCGGATCGCCTTCCTCAAGGGGCACGGCACCGAGAACGACTTCGTGATCGTCCCGGACCCCGACAACGCCCTCGACCTGCCGCCCGCCGCCGTCTCCGCCCTGTGCGACCGCCGCGCCGGCATCGGCGGGGACGGGCTGCTGCACGTCGTGCGGTCCGCCGCGCACCCGGAGGCCCGGGAGATGGCGGCCGAGGCCGAGTGGTTCATGGACTACCGCAACGGCGACGGCTCCGTCGCCGAGATGTGCGGCAACGGCGTCCGCGTCTTCGCCCACTACCTCCACCGCGCCGGACACGTGGCCGAGGGCGACCTCGCCGTGGCCACGCGCGGCGGCGTGAAGAAGGTGCACCTCGCCAAGGACGGCGACATCACCGTCGGCATGGGCCGGGCGCTGCTGCCCGAGGGCGACGTCACGGTGAGCGTCGGCGAGCGCAGCTGGCCCGCGCGGAACGTGAACATGGGCAACCCGCACGCGGTCGCCTTCGTGACCGACCTCGCCGACGCCGGGGACCTGCGCACCCCGCCGCCGTTCAGCCCGGCCTCCGCCTATCCGGACGGCGTGAACGTGGAGTTCGTGGTCGACCGCGGCCCCCGGCACGTCGCGCTGCGCGTGCACGAGCGGGGCTCCGGCGAGACGCGGTCCTGCGGCACCGGCGCGTGCGCGGTCGCCGTGGCCGCCGCCCGCCGCGACGGAGCCGACCCGGCCCGCACCGGCACCCCCGTGACGTACACCGTCGACGTGCCCGGCGGGCGGCTGGTGATCACCGAACACCCCGACGGCGAGATCGAGATGACCGGCCCCGCGGTGATCGTCGCCGAGGGCGGGATCGACCCGGAGTGGCTCGCGCGGGCCACCGCCCGGCGAGGAGCCTGACCACGGACAGGCCGGTCGCGACGCCCGACGGCGGACGTTCCGGCATTCCGGGCACGCCGTGCCAAACCGAGGAGCCGGGGACCTTCGCTCGAATGGGTGATCCGTTTCACGCTCGGCGAGAGGCGGTCAACCACGCGTGGTGGGCTCGATAGCATCAAGCACCGGCCCGGACGGGGGACCGACGCCGCCCCCTGAGCCGTGTCCGCCCTGGGGCACCCCGTCCGCCGGTCCACGCAGCCGGAGGTGCCCATGAACGCGGAGGCCGCGAATCCCGCGAGCCCAGGCCCGGTGACGCCGATCGCTGTCGGCGCCGTCACGCCCACGGCGCCGCGCAGAAAGGCCCGCCCCCGGATCGACCTGCGCCGGCTCGGCCGCGCCGCCCTGCTCGGCTCCGCCACCCGCGACCGGCTGCCCGACGCCATCAGCCACGTCGTCGAGGCGCACCGCGCCCACCACCCCGACGCCGACCTCGAACCCCTGCGCCGCGCCTACGTGCTGGCCGAGTCCTCGCACCGCGGACAGATGCGCAAGAGCGGCGAGCCGTACATCACGCACCCCCTCGCGGTCACCCTCATCCTCGCCGAACTCGGCGCCGAGACCACGACGTTGACCGCCTCCCTGCTCCACGACACCGTCGAGGACACGGACGTGACGCTGGATCAGGTCCGCGAGCAGTTCGGCGAGGAGGTCCGCTATCTCGTCGACGGCGTCACGAAGTTGGAGAAGGTCGACTACGGCGCCGCCGCCGAGCCCGAGACCTTCCGCAAGATGCTCGTCGCCACCGGCAACGACGTCCGCGTGATGTCGATCAAACTCGCCGACCGGCTGCACAACATGCGCACCCTCGGCGTGATGCGCCCCGAGAAACAGGCCCGCATCGCCAAGGTGACCCGCGACGTCCTCATCCCGCTCGCCGAACGCCTCGGCGTGCAGGCCCTCAAGACCGAACTCGAGGACCTGGTCTTCGCGATCCTGCACCCCGAGGACTACCAGCACACGCGCGAGTTGATCGTCGGCAACGCCTCCCGCACCGACGACCCCCTCGCCGAGGCCGCCGACGAGGTGCGCGCCGTGCTGCGCGACGCGGACATCGCCGCCGAAGTCCTCATCAGACCCCGGCACTTCGTGTCCGTGCACCGCGTCGCCCGCAAGCGCGGCCGGCTGCGCGGCGCCGACTTCGGGCGGCTGCTGGTGCTGGTGAACGAGGACGCCGACTGCTACGGCGTGCTGGGCGAGCTGCACACGTGTCTGACGCCCGTCGTCTCCGAGTTCAAGGACTTCATCGCCGTACCGAAGTTCAACCTGTACCAGTCGCTGCACACCGCCGTGGCGCGCGAGGACGGCCAGGTCGTCGAGGTCCTCATCCGCACCCACCAGATGCACCGGGTCGCCGAGGCAGGCGTCGTCGCGCTCGGCAACCCGTACGCGCCGCCCTCGGAGGAACAGGACGACGGCGAGCGCGCGGACCCCACCCGCCCCGGCTGGCTCTCCCGCCTCCTCGACTGGCAGCGCGGCGCCCCCGACCCCGACACCTTCTGGTCCACCCTGCGCGAGGACCTCGCGCAGGACCACGAGATCACCGTTTTCCGCCCCGACGGCGGCACCCTCGGCCTGCCCGAGGGCGCGACCTGCGTCGACGCGGCCTACGCGCAGTACGGCGAGGACGCGCACGCGTGCATCGGCGCCCGCGTCAACGGACGCCTCGCCACCCTCAGCACCGTCCTCACCGACGGCGACACCGTGCAGCTCCTGATGGGCCAGGACCCGGCGTCCGAGCCCTCCAGGGAGTGGCTGGAGCACGCCACCACGCCCGCCGCGCGCATCGCCATCCAGCGCTGGCTCGCGGCCCATCCGACGGCCGGTGACACCGAGCACGAGCCGGAGAGAGCACCGGCCGCCCCCCGGCCCGCGGCCGACGGGCCCGCCGCCCGGCCCGCGGCCAGCGCGGTCGTGGACCGGCCCGGCGCGAGCGCACGGCTCGCCGGCTGCTGCACGCCCGTACCGCCCGACGAGGTCACCGGCTTCGCCGTGCGCGGGGGAGCGGTGACCGTGCACCGCGTCGAGTGCGCCGCCGTCGCGCGCATGAAGGACGCGGGACGCCCGGAGATCGGCGTGCGCTGGGGCGACACCGCCGACTGCCGGGTCACGCTGGTCGCCGAATCGTTCGTCCGGCCCCACCTGCTCGCCGACCTCACCGAGGCCATGGCCGTCGAGGGCGCCGAGATCGTCTCCGCGACCGTCGAACCGCCCAGCCAGCAGCGGGTGCGGCACACCTACACCGTGCAGCTCCCGGACGCCGCCCGGCTGCCCACCCTCATGCGCGCCATGCGCAACGTCCCCGGCGTCTACGACGTCGGCCGGGCCTAGGGGCCGCGCCACTGGCGCCGGACGACGGCAGCCGGCCCCGGCCGGGGCCCACCGGACGCCCCGGCCGACCCGTTCGGGTGGGCCGGTCGCGCGCCGCCCACGCCACGCGCCGTCGCGCTGATAGCGGTGGGGCATGCTGCACACCCCCCGCCACCCGGCACCGCGCACCCGCCGACGGCGGACGTCCGCGGCGCTCCTCGCCTCCGCCGTCTGCGTCTGCCTCGTCGCCGCGAGCGCCCCCGCCGAGCCGCTCGGCGTCGGCGACCGCCTCTTCCCGCACCTCGGCAACCCCGGCTACGACGTCGCGTCCTACGACCTCGCCCTGACCTACTCCGGCGCCAACGACAAGCCGCTCAAGGCCGTCACCACCATCGACGCCTGGACCACGAGCGCGCTGGACCGCGTCAACCTCGACTTCGCGCACAGCGAGGTCGAGTCCGTGGAGGTCGACGGCGAGCCCGCCACGTACACCAGTGCGGGCGAGGACCTCGTCGTCACGCCGCACGACCCGCTGCCGCGGGGGAGCTGGACGCGGATCACCGTGCGGCACACCAGCGACCCCGTGTACGGCACCGGGCGCGAGGGCGGCTGGGTGCGAACCAAGGACGGCCTCGCCATGGCCAACCAGGCCGACGTCGCCCACCTGGTCTTCCCCTGCAACGACCACCCCTCCGACAAGGCCCAGTTCACCTTCCGGATCACCGCGCCCGACGGCTACACCGCCGTCGCCAACGGGCTGCCCGCCGGCGCCGACCGCTCACGCGGGTCGACCACGTGGACGTACCGCACCCGGCACCCCATGGCCACCGAGCTGGCCCAGGTGTCCATCGGCCGCTCCACTGTGCTGCACCGCACCGGCCCGCACGGCCTGCCCCTGCGGGACGTCGTGCCCACGAAGCACCGCAAGGCGCTGGAGCCGTGGCTGGAGAAGACCCCCGACCAGATCTCCTGGATGGAGGACAAGGTCGGCCGCTACCCCTTCGAGACCTACGGCGTGCTCATGGCGGACGTCTCGACCGGCTTCGAACTGGAGACGCAGACCCTCTCCCTGTTCGAGCGGGAGCTGTTCACCGAGCCCGCCTACCCCGCGTGGTACGTCGAGTCGATCATGGTGCACGAGCTGGCCCACCAGTGGTTCGGCAACAGCGTCAGCCCGCGCACCTGGTCCGACCTGTGGCTCAACGAGGGCCACGCCACGTGGTACGAGGCCCTGTACGCGGAGGAGAAGGCCGACCGGCCGCTCGCCGAGCGGATGAAGGCCGCCTACAGCGCCTCCGACCGCTGGCGCGCCGCCGGCGGACCGCCCGCCGCGATCAAGGCGCCCGACCCCGGCCGCAAGATCAGCATCTTCCGCCCCAACGTCTACGACGGGGCCGCGCTCGTGCTGTACGCGCTGCGCCAGGAGATCGGCCGCCCCGCCTTCGAACGCCTGGAGCGCGCCTGGGTCACCCGACACCAGGACGGCACCGCGAGCACCGCAGACTTCGTCCGGCTGGCCTCCGACATCGCCGGACGCGACCTCGGGGACTTCTTCCAGGGCTGGCTGTACGGCGAGAAGACCCCGCCGATGCCCGGCCACCCCGACTGGAAGAGCGCGGCGCCCGAGAAGGCGGCACCGCAATAAGACGATGACGAGACGGGCCGTGCCGTGCGACCATCGTCAGGTCGGCGGCGCGGCCGGACCGCGCCCCGCGGGTGCCGGGAATCTCCCGGGGTACCCGTACGTTGTGACGTGTAGATCCCCATCGACGTAAGGACCCAATGACCTCCTCTTCTTCCCCTTCCCAGGACACCAAGCGCCTCGCGCACGACCACCCCGAAGGTCTTCGGGCCGATGCCCTGATGGAAGAGGACGTCGCCTGGAGCCACGAGATCGACGGAGAGCGGGACGGCGACCAGCTCGACCGCTCCGAGCGCGCGGCTCTGCGCCGCGTGGCGGGCCTCTCCACCGAGCTCGAGGACGTCACCGAGGTCGAGTACCGGCAGCTCCGCCTGGAGCGCGTCGTGCTCGTCGGCGTCTGGACCACGGGCACCGCGCGCGACGCGGACAACTCCCTCGCGGAGCTCGCCGCCCTCGCGGAGACCGCCGGCGCCCTCGTGCTCGACGGCGTGATCCAGCGTCGCAGCGAGCCCGACGCGGCCACCTACATCGGCTCCGGCAAGGCCGTCGAGCTGCGCGACATCGTGCTCGAGACGGGCGCGGACACCGTCATCTGCGACGGTGAGCTCAGCCCCGGCCAGCTGATCCACCTCGAGGACGTCGTCAAGGTCAAGGTCATCGACCGCACGGCCCTGATCCTGGACATCTTCGCCCAGCACGCCAAGTCCCGTGAGGGCAAGGCGCAGGTCGCCCTCGCGCAGATGCAGTACATGCTGCCGAGGCTGCGCGGCTGGGGTCAGTCGCTGTCCCGGCAGATGGGCGGCGGCAAGGGCGGCGGCCTCGCCACCCGTGGTCCCGGTGAGACCAAGATCGAGACGGACCGGCGCCGGATCCGCGAGAAGATGGCGAAGATGCGCCGGGAGATCGCGGACATGAAGACCGGCCGCGACATCAAGCGCCAGGAGCGCCGGCGCAACAAGGTGCCCTCGGTGGCCATCGCCGGCTACACCAACGCCGGGAAGTCCTCGCTGCTCAACCGCCTCACGGGCGCGGGCGTCCTGGTGGAGAACGCCCTGTTCGCGACCCTCGACCCGACCGTGCGCCGGGCCGAGACGCCGAGCGGACGGCTCTACACGCTGGCCGACACGGTCGGCTTCGTGCGCCATCTGCCGCACCACCTGGTCGAGGCGTTCCGCTCCACGATGGAGGAGGTCGGCGACTCCGACCTGATCCTGCACGTGGTGGACGGCTCGCACCCCGACCCGGAGGAGCAGCTGGCGGCCGTGCGCGAGGTGATCAGGGACGTCGGCGCCACCGGCGTGCCCGAGATCGTCGTGATCAACAAGGCCGACGCGGCGGACCCGCTGACGCTCCAGCGGCTGATGCGGATCGAGAAGCGCTCGATCGCGGTGTCGGCCCGCACCGGCCAGGGCATCGAGGAACTCCTCGCCCTGATCGACAACGAACTGCCCCGCCCGTCGGTCGAGATCGAGGCGCTCGTGCCGTACACGCAGGGCAAGCTGGTCGCGCGCGCCCACGACGAGGGCGAGGTGATCTCCGAGGAGCACACCCCGGAGGGCACCCTGCTCAAGGCGCGGGTGCACGAGGAACTGGCGGCGGACCTCACGCCGTACGTCCCGGCGCCGCTCGCCTGACCGGCCACCGCACACACGGGAAAGGCCCGCCCCCTGCCGAGCAGGGAGCGGGCCTTTCCCGTGGCGCGTGCGGTCACTGGCCGCCGTAGGTCTTGCTCATGTTCTGGTAGAGCGACTCGGCGTCGCGGCCCAGCTGCGGGCCGGCGAGCCAGGTGTTGTCGGCCGGGCCGATCGACGTGTTCGAGACCAGCTTCGTCTCGCCGTCCACCACCCGGAACCAGCCGCCGCCGGACGAACCGCCGGTCATGGTGCAGCCGATGCGGTACATCGTCGGCAGGCTCGGGCTCAGCGAGAAGCGGCCCGGCCGGTCGACGCACTTGAACATCTTCAGGCCGTTGTACGGCGGCGCCGCCGGGTAGCCCCAGGCGCCCATCTGGCCGGCCTCGGTGGCCGACGGAGCGGTGAAGTCGACGTCCAGCGCGTTGCCGACCGTCTCCTCCAGGGACTTGGCGCCCTGCTCCGGCTTCACGTGCAGCACGGCGTAGTCGTACGCGGCGCCCGCGCCGCCCGTCTCCGAGCCGCCCTCGATCCAGCCGTTCGACGTCGAGGCCCAGTCCGCCCACCAGTTGCCGTACGGGGCGATCTCGGCGGAGTTCGCGTTGCCGAGGTCCGCCTCGGACTTGCCGAGGTCGTTGTACGCCGGCACGAAGACGATGTTGCGGTACCAGCCGCCGTTGCCGCCGGCGTGCACGCAGTGGCCGGCCGTCCACACCAGGTTGGACTTGCCCGGGTGGTTGACGTCCTTGATGACGGTGCCGGAGCAGACCATCGAGCCCTGCGGGCCGTCGAAGAAGACCTTCCCGACAGGCGCCGCGTGGTCGTGGTACGGCGTCTTCTCGGGCGTGGCCTCGACGGGCGCCGGGTCGGGGTCGCTGACGCCCTGGTCCGCGGCGGTGTCCTTCGTCGAGATCGTCTTGTCGGCCTCCTTCGCGGACTTCATCCGGTCGGGCTTCCACAGCCCTTCGATCACCGGGTTGACGAAGTCCTTGGCCTCACTGAGCCACTTGTCCTTGTCCCAGTCCTTCCAGCCGCCGTCCTTCCACTGGTCGGCGTCGATGCCGTGCTCCTTGAGCCGGTCCGCGAGGTCGGCCGGCAGCTCGGCCTTGCCGTCGCCGGCGTCGGCGGCCTGCGAGGTGGTGGCGTCGGGCTTGCCGCTCGCCGAGTCCTCGGTGCCGCCGCAGGCGGTCGCGGTGAGCGCCAGGGCCGCGACGAGCCCGGCGGCGGTGAGGACGGAGCGCCGCCCGCGCCCGGTGGCGACGGACGTACGTGTGGAACGCATCGTGAGATGACCCCCGTTGGAGCGTGCGTGTGTGCTGTGGTGGTTGCTTCGGTGCGACGGCCGGCGTGCGGCCGTACGAAAGGGCCTAGCGGCCCGCGAACTTGCCGCTGACGGAGTCGAAGACGCCCTTCGCCTCGTCGCCGAGCCGCGGTCCGGCCAGCCAGCCGCCGGTGATCGGGCCGATCGAGGTGTTGGACACCAGGGCGGGCCTGCCGTCCGAGCCCGTGGCGACCCAGCCGCCGCCGGACGAACCGCCGGTCATGGTGCAGCCGATGCGGTACATCGTCGGGTCGGAAGCGGTCAGCGACAGCCGGCCCGGCTTGTCCTGGCACTGGTACAGCTTCTGGCCGTCGTAGGGCGCCGCCGCCGGGTAGCCGGTCGCCGTCAGGCTCTCGATCTCCGGCACGGCCGGGGCCTTGAAGTCCACCGGGAGGGCCGAACCGACCGTCTCCTCCAGGGACTTGCCGTTGCCGCCCTTCTCCGGCGTGACGTGGATGACCGCGAAGTCGTACGCGGCGCCGTCGCCGCCGGTCGCGCCGCCCTGCTCGATCCACTGGTCGGAGGTCTGCGCCCAGTCGCCCCACCAGACGCCGTAGGGAGCGACCTCCTCCTTCTTGGCGTTCTGGAGTTCCTCGGCCGACTTGCCCGCGTCGTTGTACGACGGCACGAAGGCGATGTTGCGGTACCAGCCGCCCTCCTTGCCGGCGTGCACGCAGTGGCCGGCCGTCCACACCATGTTGGACTTGCCGGGGTTGGCCGGGTCCGCGACGACGGTCGCGGAGCAGACCATCGTGCCCTTGGGGGAGTCGAAGAAGACCTTGCCCGCGGTCGGGACGCCGGCGTGGTACGACGGCTGCACGGCGGACGCGCGCACGGGGTCCGGCTCGGGGTCGGTCACGCCCTGGTCGCCGGAGATGTCACCGTCGTCGACGCTCTGGTCGGGCTCCTCCGCGTCCCGCATGCGGTCCGGGTCCCAGAGGTCCTCGATGATGGGGTTGACGTAGTCCTGCGCCTCGCGGAGCCAGTCGTCCTTGTCCCAGTTCTTCCAGGCGCCGTCCCGCCACTTGTCGAGATCGATCCCGTGTTCCTTGAGACGGTCCTTCAGGTCGTCCGGGATCTTGATCTTGCCGTCGTCCGCGGCGGCGGAGGCGGAGGCGGAGGCCGCGGCGCTCGCGTCGGCGTCGCCCGACTCGCAGGCCGTGGCGGTGAGCACGAGGGCCGAGGCGAGCGCGAGCGCGCCCAGGGCGGGAGAGGTCCGGCGGCGACCGCCGCTTCCTCTGCGCGGTGTGACGGACGGCCGTATGGAACGCATGGTGCTGACTCCCCCTGATGTGGATCGGAACGGCCCACACACTATGCGGTCGCTGTGGGGGACTTCCGATGGAACGGCAACGGTTCGGCTACAGGCCCGACCCGGTGGAGGACCCCCGTGGCCCGTGCAGCTTCCTGAAAGACCCGGGGGAGGGCGAGTTGGGGATAGGTAGCGTGCTGCGTACGGCGGTTTTGTGGTCGGGTTCTGCCGTGGAATGACCACACGTGGGGGCAGGATGCACGAGCGCGAGTTCCGGGCATTTGTTGTGATCGCGGAAACCGGGCGCATGGATGTCGCGGCGCGGAAACTGGGTTATTCCCAGCCCGCCATCACCTATCAGGTAAAGCGTCTGGAAGAGTCCCTCGGTTTCAAGCTGTTCACCCGGCATCCCAGTGGTGTGCGGCTGACCGCGAACGGGCGGATGATCCTGCCGTCGGTCCGTGCGGTGCTCCTGCTGATCGAGAGCATTCGTGAGACGCAGAGCCTGCCCGGCGAATGCGGCGACCAGGAAATTCCGGAAGAGAAAGCTCTGCCCGTCCTCGGGCAGTACAGCGCCTGACGACGCCGGTCAGGGAACGACATGCGACCTTGCTTGGAGAGTGGACGATGAGCACCAATCCTTTCGAGGACAACGACGCCCAGTACCGCGTGCTGGTCAACGACGAGGGCCAGCACTCGCTGTGGCCGGCGTTCGCCGAGGTCCCGGCGGGCTGGACGGTGGCGCACCCCGAGGACAGCCGCCAGGCCTGCCTCGACTACGTCAACGAGCACTGGACCGACATGCGTCCGCTCAGCCTGGTCCGCCAGATGGAAGGCGCCAAGTAGGCCGGTGAGGGCGACGATCGTACAGACGGAGGCCGGTGCCGCCGTGCACCGGCCGCGGCCCCGGCCGCATGCCGAGCGGGTCCTGGTGTGCCTCAGCTACTGCGGCGGCGGCACGGCGCCCTTCCGGCAGTGGGCGGACGTCCTGCCGGACGACGTGGAACTGGCGCTGATCTGCTATCCCGGCCGGGAGTCCCGCTTCAACACCCCGTTCGCCCGGGACTGGAGGGACCTGCGCGACGACGTGGTGCGGGCCGCCGTCCGGTGCCTCGCCGACCGTCCCTACATCCTGTTCGGTCACAGCATGGGGTCGTGGGTGGCCTTCGAGACCGCGGCGGAACTCGAACGCCTCGGCCTCGCCGTGCCGTCGGCGCTGGTCGTGTCGGGCGGTGTGGCGCCGGGCAAGCGCCACGAGGTGCGCGACACCGTCCCGCGCTCGGACGACAGCGCCGACGCGCTGGTGCGGTGGATGCGTGACCTCGGGCAGATGTCCGCGGTCGTCGCCAACGAACCGGAACTCGTGAAGATCGCCGTGGATCTGCTGCGGGCGGACCTCGCGGTGTCCGAGTCCTACAAGTACGCCGAGGGCTCGCGGGTGTCCATCCCGCTGCGGGTGCTCTACGGCACCGAGGACGCCGCGCCGTTCGCCGACGTCGAGCGGCACTGGCGGCCCCTGACGGAGGGTCCGTTCCAGGCGGTGGAACTGCCCGGCGGGCACTTCTACACGCCCGACGTGTGGTCCAGGCTGCCCGAGTGGTGCACCCTGCCCGTCCCGGGCGCGGGCCCCTGAGGCCACCCGCTCGTCCCGCGAACGGCACCGCCGTGCGGCTTCCTCCACTTCCCGGGGAGGCAACCGCACGGCGGTGCCGCTTCGTTGGGGCACGTCCGGCCGGGTGGGACCGCGTCAGTCCTGGTCGCGCAGCGCGCGCCGGCGGTCGTGCAGGACCAGCAGCAGCACCGTGCCCATCAGCACGCCGAGGACCGCGCTGACGTCCCGCGCCAGCGCGCCCGCGATGGGGAGTTCGGGGGAGGGCTGCTGCATGTCGGTGAGGGTGAGCAGGTTGTAGACGGCGTACGAGAACAGCATTCCCGACGACACCCACGCCGCGGCCATCGGCGCGAGGAAGCCGCGCGCGCCGCGCTGCGAGGTGAGCACGAGGAGGCCCCACGCCCCGGCGAGCGCCCAGACGGCCGTGCTCACCGACAGCATGTGCCACCACAGGTCGCGGCGGTCCAGCTCGCCGGAGTCCAGGCCGAGGGTGCCGCCCGCCGCCCAGAAGATCTTGACGCAGGCGAGCAGGACACAGCCGACGGCGGCCAGCCTGGCCAGCGTCGTCTGCAACTGCCGTGTCCCGCCGACCGGTTCGGGACAGGCGAGCGGGCCGCCGAGGGCCTCCGGCCAGCGCGCCTTGGCGTAGCCGGCGAGGGCGACCGGCAGGCCGACGCCGACGCCGACCAGCGAGATCATCACGAGGATCTGCTCGTAGATCCAGAAGTCCGGGGAGCCGGCCTCCTGGTCGCGGTTCATGGCGGCCGGGCCGAGCACCGGCGCCAGCAGCAGCATCGGCACCAGCAGCCCGGTGCCCACCCACACCGGCAGGGCCACCAGCCAGGCGGGCAGCCGCTCGCCCCAGGGCCGGGAGAACGCCATGGCCAGCACGATGCCGACGGCGGCGAGGAACGCGGTCGCCGCGTTGATCGCCCGCCAGTCCGCGCCGCCCATTTCCTCGGTCGGAATGAAGAAACCGAAAGTCCAGACGATTTTGATAAGCAGGTACGGGGTCACCGCTATCGCGGCTCCGAGCCCGCCGATTCTGCGGAACCTGGTCAATCGGTCGGTCGGCTGTTCTGCCCTGACTGTCATGTCAAGCACGATATCGGGGCGTCGCTCGGCCGGTCAAAGTGCTCCGGGTATCGCTGCGAATACCCGGCACTCAGATGAATTCCCGCCCAACGGGCTCTCCCAGGCCTATTGCGGTGAGATGCCCGGTTTCCGATACGGATATCACCAGTGCGGGTCCGCCCGCGCGGGCCGCGCCGACGAGGTCGAGCACTCCCGACACCGCGCAGTGCCGCGCCTCCCGGATCTCGGCGGCCGAGTTGCGCACCGCGACCCCGGCGTCGGCGAGGGCCTTCGCGACGATGTCGCCGACCGCTGCCGCGAGCGGCACGGCGGCGGCCGGTCCGCCGACCACCAGCCGTACGGTGTCCGCGCCGCGGGCCAGCGCGGCGACCCGCGTCCCGGTCGCGGCGAGCGCGGCCGGGTCGGGCACGCCGTCGGGGCCCGGCGCGAGGAAGCGGGACAGCGCCCCGGTGACCACGGCGAGCGGGCCGGGGCCGTCGGCCGGGCCCTCGCCCGGGCCCTCGGCCGCGCTGCCGTTCACGTTGCCGTTCGCGCTGTCGGCCGCGCGCAGGACGAGCGCCGCGGCGGCGTCGTACTCCCCGGCGGCGCCGTGGTCCCGCGGCGCCTGGTCGGTCGCGGCGGCCACCACCCGGTCGGCGCGGCCGGTGCGCAGCGCGGTCACCGCGAACTGCACGGCCTCCAGACCGGCCGTCACCGGGTTGGTCAGCGTCACCGAGAACGCGCGGGCCCCGGTGCTGATGGCGAGCTGGCTGCCCGGCGTGTTCATCGAGAAGCCCGGCACCTCGGCGGGGCTGATGCCGTGCACGCCGTCGGTGGTCAGCACGGCGTCCATCCGCCGGTGCACGCGGGTGATCGCGTACTGCGTGCCGGTGACCACGCCGAACCGCTCGGCTTCCGCACCGGCCAGCGGCGGGTCGTCGTGCCGTCGGCCGAGCGCCTGGTTGCCGGCTGCCAGCAGGTACCGGGTGGCCGGGCTGAAGTACTTCCAGCCGCGCCGGCCCAGATGGGCGGCCGGGTCGAACCAGTGCGGGGCGTCGGCCGCGGTGGGCACGGGCTCCTCGGTGACGGCGGCGGCCGCCGTGATCAGGATCGTCATGCGGCGGCCCGCCAGGCGAGCACCGCGTTGTTCCCGCCGAAGCCCGTGCCGCTGACCAGCACCGAAGGACGGGCCAGCGGCACGGGGGCGTGCAGCGGGACCGTCAGCGGGCAGTCGGGGTCGAGGGTGGCGACATGGGCGTTGGGCGGCACGAGACCGTGGCGCAGGATGAGTGTGGCGATCACGCAGCCGAACACCCCGGCCGCGCCCGCCGTGTGGCCGGTGACCGCCTTCGGCGCGTAGCCGGGGACCGCGCCGCCGTCCCCGCAGGCGGCGGTCACGGCCGCGCCGATCGCGGTGGCCTCCACGGCGTCGTTGCCCGCCACGCCGGCCCGGTGCAGCACGGCGGCGCCCGGCGCCTCGGCGGCGCCGGCCAGGGCCTGGGCCGCCGACCGGCGCAGCTGCTCACCGGACGGCTCCGGGGCCATCGGGTGGTGGGCGTCGCAGGTCCAGCCCTGCCCGGCGAGTTCGGCCAGCGCGGGCCTGCCGCGCCGCCGGGCGGAGTCGGCGGACTCCAGCACCAGGGCGGCGGCTCCCTCACCGGTGACCATGCCCGCGCGGTCGGTGTCGAAGGGCCGGCAGCACTCGCCGTCCAGCAGCCCGAACCGCTGGAGCGTGCCGACGGCGACGCGCGAGAAGGCGTCTCCGCCGCACGCGACGACGACGTCGGCCTGGCCCGTCTCGATCAGCTCGACGGCCCAGCCGACGGCGTAGGCGCCCGCGGAGCAGGCGGTGGAAAGGGTCTGGCCGGGTCCGCCGATGCCGAACCGCGCCGCGACCGAGGCGGCGACGTGATGGGTGGCGGGGCGCGGGTCCCCGGCGCCGGGGCGCTCGGCAAGGTCGATGTCGCCCAGCGAGGTGCCCACGCTCAGCCCGGCGTCGAACAGGTCGTCGCGGCTCAGTCCCGCCTCCGCCACGGCCTCCGCGACCGCGGCCGTCACCAGCGCGCTGGTCCGCCCGGGCGGCGTGCCGTCGGCGCCCGCCGGGTCGGCGTCGCCGGACACCGCGTACAGATGCGGCCGGGTCGGCAGGCCGCACATCTCCGGCGCGGGCTCCGGGCGCCGGTCGGCGCGCAGCAGCCCCTCCCACAGGGCGTCGGTTCCGCTGCCGAAGCAGCTCACCGCGCCCAGCCCCGTGACCACCACCGTCACCTGTGCACCTCGCTGTTCGCTCTTTACCGACGCGCGGCACAATGGCCGACGCCTTTCAGGATGCATTCACGAAAGAACGGGCCCCGCGACCCTTGCAAGTACCTGCAGCAATCAGCCCGGCGCCTCGTCACGTCCGGAACGCTGACCTAGCATCGCCGAGGCTCAGAAGTTTCATGTGAGCTCAAGAGTTTTCACGCGATTTCCGGGGCTCGAAGAACGAGCGTCTCCGAGCGCCTCGAAACACATCGCGTGAATTGGCCCGAGGAAAGGGAATTCCGGTGAGTGCCGAAACCACGCTGGATGTGTCGGAGCTTCGGGAGCTGGTGGCGGACACGCTGGATGTCGAGGAGTCGACGCTGACCGACGACATCCTCCTCATCGAGGAACTGGGCGTCGACTCCGTCGTGGCCCTGGAGCTCGCGGTCACCCTGGAGCAGCGCTTCGGGATCAAGATCCCCGAGGAGGAGCTGGGCACGGTCCGCCGCTTCCCCGACATCCTCGACCTGCTGAGCCGGAAGCTGGGCGGTTGATGACCGCGCCGGCCACCCGCGGCACCACGCCCCGCCTCTCCTACCTCATGATCGAGAGCAAGGGGAACTGGGCGGGGCCCAACGCGGGCACCTTTCTCCTGGACGCCGCGGTGCTCGCCGAGGCCGGCCACCACGTGCGGGTCTTCCTCGTGGAGGACGGCGTGCTGACCGCCGTGGGCACCGCGTCCGCCGAGATCGAGCGGCTGGCCGCGGCCGGCGCCGAGATCCTCGTCGACGACTTCTCGGCGGCGCAGCGCGCGCTGTCCGCCACCACGCTGTCCCCGCACGCCAAGATCGTCGGCATGGACGTCGTCGCCGCCGCGCTCGCCGAGGACGACTGCCGGGGGGTGTGGCACTGATGGCCGGCATGGAACGCCGCATGTGGGACCTGCTGCTGATCCTGACGGCCGCCCCGCACTCCAGCGACGTCGTCACCTCGGCGCTGCGCCTGTCCCAGGCGACGCTCGACCGGGGCGGCTCGGTGCGCATCTGGGCGTGCGGCTACGCCACGATGCTGACCCAGGACACCTTCGGGGACACCAAGCTGCCCAACACGCGTGACCCGCAGGGCCATTACCCGTCCCCGTCGGCGATCGTCCAGCGGATGATCACCGACGCCGGGGGCCGCTTCGCCTGGATCGGCTGCACCGCGTGCACCGAAGAGCGCGGCGCCGTCCACCACGTCCCGCAGGTCCGGCACCGCTCCCCGCTGCGGCTCGCGGCGACCATCGCCGGCGCCCGGCAGACCCTTTACCTCGGAGGGGCCTGATGACCACCACCGCCCGCACCCGGCAGGGCCCGCCTGTGCTGTGCGTCCTGGACCGCGCCTACCGGGGCGCGGTCGAGGCGCAGTTCTTCCACGCCCTGTACGGACTGCTCGACCTGCACGACCAGTTCGAGCGGGTGGACGTCGCGCTGCGCGGCGCGGCGGTCACGATGGCCGTCGAGGAGGACGTGTACCGGCCGTCGGTGCGGCTCGGCACGATGGAGCTCGACACGCTGCCCGACTACCGCGGCTCCGTGCGCGACCTGCTCGCCGAGGACTTCACCGTCTTCGTGGACCGGGCCGCGGTGACGGCCCTCGGCTTCTCGCCGGAGCAGCTCGTGCCGGGGACCGTGTGCCTCGACTCCGCCGAACTGGCGCTGCGCTGGCCCGAGTACGACCAGGTGTGGTTCGTATGACCGGCGCCGCCTCCGTGACCCCGGGCGGGGTTCCCGCGTCCGGTCCGCGCACGTTCGCGGCGCCGCTGCGGGCGGTGGACCGGATCGAGGCGGGCGCCGACGGTCCCGAGCTGCGTTTCGCGCTGTTCAAGACCGTCGACCCCGAAGACCCGTACATGGCCGGGCACTTCCCCGGGCTCACGCTGCTGCCTGCCGTGTTCGTCCTGGAGGGGCTGCGGCAGGCGGTCACCTCCCTGGTCGGCGCCGACGAGCCGCTGAACCTGCTGGAGGTCCGCTCCGGGCGCTGGCTGGCGCCGATGCAGGGCGGTGACGAGATCCGCCTGGACGTCACCGCGGCCCCCGACGGCCCGGGCCGCTGGAAGGTGACCGCCGACGGCACCCGGCAGGACGGCACGCGCGTCGCGGCGGTGAAGGTGACGCTCGGCGACCGGGACGCGGTGCTCGCCGCGGGCCCGTCCGCCGAGGAGGCGCACCGGGAGCCGTCCGGCCCGTCCGCCGGTGAACGTGCCCCCGAGCCGGCCGGTGCGGTCGGGCCCGCCGGAGGAACCGGGCCCGACTACACCGGCATCCTGGACCTGCTGCCGGTGCGTCATCCGATGCTCCTGGTGGACCGGGTGGAGTCCCTCGACCCCGGCCGCGCCATCACCGTGGCCAAGGCGGTGTCCGGCTCCGAGCCCTGCTACCAGGGCCTTGACGACGGGCTGCCGCTGTCGCGCTACATGTATCCGAGGTCCCTGATGCTGGAGTCCTTCGGCCAGGCCTCCGTGCTGCTGTGGCTGTCCTCCGGCGCCGCCGCCGAGGGCGTGCGCGTGGCCGCGGCCTTCCGCGACTGCCGGTTCTTCGGCGAGGTGCGTCCCGGTGCCGTGCTGCGGCACGAGTCCCGGATCGACCGGCTGATGGCCGACAACGTCTTCGTGTCGGGCCGGACCTGGGACGGCGACCGGTGCGTGATGACGGTCGGCGCCCTCATCGGCTCCAGCCGGCCCCGCGCGCAGGTCGACCGCACGATGGCCGTCACCGTCTGACACCACCCCAGGAACCTCCCCAGCCCCGGCCCCCGCCCACCTCCCGGCGGGGGCCGGACCTGTGTGCGCGTGAGGTCAGGACGTCACGTACGCGCCGATGATCCCGCTGACCACCTCGGCGACCCGGCCGTCGCGCAGCATCTCGGCGTGCTCGACGTCGACGTCGACGTTCCGCCCGGCCAGCGCCGCGCCCTCGGAGGGCGTCCGGGAGCTGATGGCGGTGCCGGCGCGCCAGGCGACGGACGGGTCGATCTGCCGGGCGGCGTTCAGATAGGAGACGTAGGACCGGAACACGGCTACGAACTCGTCCAGCAGCTCGGTGTCCAGCTCCTCCCGCTCGAAGGCCGCGCCGGCCCGCTCCATGAAGATCCGGACCAGCACGTCGCCGTAGGCGGCGAAGTTACCGGCGTCCGCGCGTGCCGCGTCGGCCTCCTGCTGGGCGGCGGTCACCTCGTCGGGCGTCAGCACCGAGGCGAACTGGTTCATCATGGCGGCGAAGTCCCGGTACAGACCGGCCGGGGCGGGCACCTCGGGCTCGAACAGCACGAGGCGGGGCGCCTCGCCCTGCCGGGCGGCGATCCGCGCGGCGAGCTCACCGGCGAACACGCTGCCCGCGCAGTAGCCGAGCACGGCCCGCACGGTACGGCCGCTGCTCGCGGCCTCGCCGTCCCACAGCGCGAGGTAGTCCTCGGCCGGACGGCCGGTGGCGCCCGGCGGCTGCCGGGTCTCCCACAGGGCGAACGCCGGGTCGAGAGCCTTGGCGAGGTCGGAGAAGTCCGAGTCGGACCGCCCCGTGGTGGCGAAGTCGACGGCGAGCACCAGGTCGCCGCCCTGGCCGCCGGGGTTGAGTACTTTCCATCCGCTGAGCTGGGTCATGTGGGCTGTCCACTCCGGTCGGTCGGTGCGCGGTTCGGTGCGAGGCGCGAGCTGCGAGGTGCGAGGTGCGAGGGCGCCGTACGGGCCCTCAACGGCCGCGGGTCCGGCACCCCCGGGAAGGGGATGCCGGACCCGCGGCCCGGGGGACGGGGTCGGGCTAGCCGTCGATCATCCGGATGGCCTTCGACGGGCACAGGTACTCGACGACCTTGCGGGCGTCGTCCGCGGCCGGGCCGGACGGCGTCTCGTCCAGGAGCACGACCAGACCGTCGTCCTCCTGGTCGAAGACCGTCGGGGCGTGCAGCGTGCACAGCCCCGCCCCGATGCAGCGGTCCCGTTCGGCGATCAGCTTCATGCCGCTCACCAGCCGATGTTCAGCTTGTGCACCGGGGGCAGGCCGTCGATGAGCTCGATCGGCTCGTCGCTCTCGACCAGGTGCAGGTTCGGGAAGCGCTCGACCAGGCTGGTCAGACACAGCTCCAGCATCGCGCGCGCCACGTGCTGGCCGAGGCACTGGTGGACGCCGTAGCCGAACGCGAGGTGGTCGCGGGCGTCGCGGTGGATGTCGAAGACGTCCGGGTTCTCGTACTTCGACGGGTCGCGGTCGGCGAGGCCCTTGAGGACCAGGATGCCCTCGCCCGCCTTGATGGTGACGCCGTCGATCTCGACGTCCTCCAGGGCGACACGGGCGATGATCTCGTCGACGAGGCTGTAGTAACGCAGCACCTCGTCCACGGTCTTGGGCATCAGGCCCGGCATGTCGGCGCGCAGCTCCGCGAGCTGGTCCGGGTTCTCCACCAGCGCCTGGATGCCGAGCGCGATGCGGTTCACGATGAACTCGTAGCCCGCGAGGAGCAGCATCTTCGTCATCAGAGTCAGACCGTGGTGGTCGAACTCGTCCGTCTTGCCCGCACGCGTGATGAAGTTGCCGAGCATGTCGTCGGTCGGGTTGTTCTGCTTCTCGGTGACCAGCACCGCGAAGTACTTCATCAGCTCTTCGTTGGCGGCGAGCTTCTGGTCCATCGTGTACGAGTGGCGGGTGCCCACCATGATGGCCGCGTTCCGGGTGAAGATCTCCCGGTCGCCCTCGGGGATGCCGGCCAGCTCACAGATGACCTGGGCGGGGAAGGGCAGCGCCAGCGCCTGGACGAGGTCGGCGGGCGCGCCCTCGGCCTCCATCTTGTCCAGGTAGTAGTCGATCAGCTCCTGCATGCGCGGCTTGAGCTTCTCGGTGGCCTTGATGGTGAAGTCCGGCAGCGCCATCTGACGGACCCGGGTGTGACGCGGCGGGTCCATCGTCACCAGCAGGTTCTTGGCGTCCCGCGCGATCATGTCGAGCAGTTCCTGCGGCGCCGGGAACCGGATGGGGAACGTCGGGTGCGGCTCGACGCTGAAGCGGTTGTCGGCCAGCAGACGCTGGATGTGGTCGTGCTGCGCGACCAGCCACGCCTTGCTGCCGGACGGCATGGTCACCTGCGTCAGCGGGCGACCCTCCGGCAGTTGGTCGTACTCGGGCAGCAGCGGGTTGGGCCAGCCGCGAGGGGCGACGGGGCACGTCGCCACCTTGTCCACAGCGTCCGTCATGACGTTACCCCTTTATCTGTACGAGGTCATTTCCTGCGGGCCGATCCTAGGTACCGGCCCGCAATGGACGGAGCTGCTTGCCGCTAGCTGCAGACGAGTCGATTCGAAGAACCTGAATTCTCTTGGATGAGCGGGGTTTCCGGAAAATGCACCGGCCCGCGACAACGTTTATCGGGTCGTGTATCCGTTGAGCCAGTACGTCGAACACCAGTCGCTGAACCCCAGTTGAGCTAAGCCGCTGTGCCGGCCATTCATGCCCTGACCGAACCCCGGATCGGCCTGGCCCGAAGAAAACAGAGGACAGATGTCTGACTCGTCAGCCACGGTTCTGCCACTGACCGCCGGCCAGGCCGGAATCTGGTACGCACAGAGCCTGAGCGGCCCCAACGCGACCTTCCACGCCGCCCTCTACCTGGACATCGCGGGAGCAGTCGACCAGCCGCTGTTCGTGTCCGCCATGCGCCAGGTCGTCACCGAGACCGAGGCCCTGCGCGCCCGGTTCACCGACGACGGCACCGGCCCGGTGCAGACCGTCGAGCCGGTCGGCGACTGGGACACGCAGCCGCTCCACGTCCTCGACTTCTCCGCCGCCGACGACCCGCAGGCCGAGGCCGACGCCTGGATGTGGGCCGACGCCGACACCCCCGTCGACGTGCTCGAAGGGCCTCTGTACCGGTTCGCGCTCATCAAGGTCGCCGACGACCGCACCCTGTTCTACTACCGCTACCACCACGTGGTGATGGACGCCTTCGGCGCCAACCTCGTTGCCTCCCGCGTCGCGGAGATCTACACCCGGCTCGTCGCCGGCGAGGAGAGCACCGGTGAGCCGCTGCCCCCGCTGCGCGACCTGATCGACGACGAGAACGCCTACCGGCAGTCCGCCCAGTTCGAGGCCGACCGGGCCTTCTGGACCAAGGAGTTCGCCGACACCCCGGCCGTCGGCAGCCTCGGCGACCGGCCCACCGCGCTGCCCCACCGCCAGGTGCGCGGCAGCCGGCACGTGTCCCCCGAGACCGGCGCGGCCGTCCGCGACGCCGCCCGCACCGTCGGCGTCGGCTGGCCCGCCGCCGTCCTGGCCGCCCTCGCCGCGTACACCAGCCGCGTCACCGGCAGCACCGACGTCGTCATCGCGCTGTCCGTCGCCGCCCGCTCCAGCGCCGCCGGCCGCACCGTGCCCGGCATGGTCTCCAACGTGATCGGCGTCCGCCTGAACGTCCGCCCCGACATGACCGCGGGCGAACTCATCCGGCACGCCCACCGCCGCATGCGCGAGACGTCCAAGCACAAGCGCTACCGCTACGAGGACCTGCGCCGCGACCTGAAGCTGCTGGGCTCCGACGGCCGCCTCCTCGGCCCGCGCGTCAACCTGCACGTCGTCTCCGCGCCGGTCACCTTCGCCGGACTCGCCGCCACCCTGCACCCGCTGACGGCCGGTCACGACGACGACTTCTCCCTCATCGTGGTCGGCGAGCCGGACGGCGGCTTCCGCCTCGACCTGTCGGCCAACCCGGACGTGTACGGCTCCGGCGCCGCCGAGATGCACCACGCCTTCGTCACCCGGCTGCTCGGCGAACTCGCCGCCGACCCGGACCGCCCCATCGGCGCCCTCGACGTGGTGGACGACGAGACGCGCACCCGGCTCGTGGACCAGTGGGGCGGCGTCGCCGCCGAACCCCCGCAGGGCGAACGGTCCACGATCACCCGGCGGTTCGCCGCCACGGCCGCCGCCCACCCCGACCGCACCGCGGTGATCTCGCCCCTGCCCGGCGACCGCCGCACCCTGACCTACCGGGAACTGGACGAGCGCTCCAACCGCCTGGCCCGGCTGCTGATCGCGCGCGGCGTGAAGCGCGGCGACCTCGTCGCGCTCGCCATGCGCCGCACCGTCGACCTGCCCGTCGCCGTCCTCGGCGCCCTCAAGGCCGGCGCCGCCTACCTGCCGATCGACCCGGACTCGCCCGCCGACCGCGTCGCCTACATCCTCGGCGACGCCGCGCCCAGCGCGATGGTCACCGCGAACTCCGACATCCTCGCCCGCCCCCGCGGCGACGTCGCCTCCGTCGTCCTCGACGACCCCGACACCGCGGCCGCCCTCGCCGCCCTGCCCGCCACACCCGTCACCGACGACGAGCGCGGCGGCGCCCCGCTGCCCGACCAGGCCGCCTACGTCATCTACACCTCCGGCTCCACCGGCCGCCCCAAGGGCGTCGTCGTCGCCCACCAGAACGTCATCCGGCTCCTGGACCGCACCGAGAAGTGGAGCGGCTTCGGACCCGACGACGTGTGGGCGCTGTTCCACTCGTACGCCTTCGACTTCTCCGTGTGGGAGATCTTCGGCGCGCTGCTCACCGGCGGCGGCCTCGTCGTCACCCCCTACGACGTCAGCCGCTCCCCGCACGAGTTCCTCAAGTGCCTCGCCGACGAGCGCGTCACCGTCCTCAACCAGACGCCGTCCGCCTTCTACCAGCTCATCCAGGCCGACCAGGACGACCCCGCGACCGGCGACCGGCTCGCCCTGCGGTTCGTGATCTTCGGCGGCGAGGCCCTGGAGTTCGGCCGGCTCGCCCAGTGGTACGAGCGGCACGCCGAGGACGCACCGCGCCTGGTCAACATGTACGGCATCACCGAGACCACGGTGCACACCACCGAGCGGATGCTGACCGCCGCCGACGCCACCGCCGGCAGCGGCAGCATGATCGGCCTCGGCATCGACGACCTGCGCCTGTACGTCCTCGACTCCGCGCTGCGCCCCGTCCCGCCCGGCGTCCCCGGCGAGCTGTACGTCTCCGGACCCGGCTGCGCCGACGGCTACCTCGGCCGCCCCGACCTCACCTCCACCCGGTTCGTCGCCGACCCGTTCGGCCCGGCCGGACAGCGCATGTACCGCTCCGGCGACGTGGTCCGCTGGCCCATCGACGGCTCGGCCGAACTGGAGTACCTCGGCCGCTCCGACTTCCAGGTCAAGATCCGCGGCTACCGCATCGAACTCGGCGAGATCGAGTCCGCGGTGCTGCGCCACCCCGACGTCCGGCAGGCCGCCGTCACCGTCCGCGAGGACACCCCCGGCGACAAGCGCATCGTGGCGTACGTCGTCGGCGCCCGCGTCCCGGACGCGGCCGAGCTGCGCAAGCACGCCGCCGCCGAACTGCCCGACCACATGGTGCCGTCCTGGTTCGTGGAGCTCGACGCGCTGCCGCTGACCACCAACGGCAAGCTCGACACCCGCGCCCTGCCCGCCCCCGACCTCGCGGCGGGAACCGGCGGCCGGGCCCCGCGCACCCCCGAAGAGGAGATCTTCTGCGGCCTGTTCGCGGAGATCCTCGGCCTGCCGTCCGTCTCCATGGACGACAACTTCTTCGACCTGGGCGGCCACTCCCTGCTCGCGACCCGGCTCGTCAGCCGCATCCGCGCGGCCTTCGGCGTCGAACTGGCCATCCGCACCGTCTTCGAGGCGCCCACCCCCGCCGGGCTGATCGCCTGGCTCGCCGGCACCGGCAACGTGCCCCAGGCCCGGCGCCCGCTGACCGTGATGGACAAGCCGGAGGAGATCCCGCTGTCCTTCGCCCAGCTGCGGCTGTGGTTCGTCGACAAGATCGACGGCGGCGCGGGCACGTACAACATCCCGCTCGTCGTACGGCTGAAGGGCTCCCTCGACCGGGAGGCGCTGCAGGCCGCCATCGGCGACGTCATCACCCGGCACGAGAGCCTGCGCACCGTCTTCCCCGACCGCGACGGCACCCCGCGCCAGCACGTCCTCACGCCCGAGGAGGCGACGCCCGTCATGGGCGTCACCGAGATCGCCGCCGCGGACCTCGCCGACGCCATGGCCGAACGCGCCGGCATCGGCTTCGACCTGGCCACCGAGGCGCCCGTGCGCGCCCACCTGTACAGCGTCGCCGAGGACGACCACGCGCTGCTCATGCCCGTGCACCACATCGCCGGCGACGGCTGGTCCCTGGTGCCGCTCACCCGCGACCTGCAGACCGCGTACACCGCGCGCGCCCAGGGCAAGGCGCCCGACTGGCGGCCGCTGCCGGTGCAGTACGCGGACTACACGCTGTGGCAGCGGGAGATCCTCGGCGACGAGGACGACCCGAACTCGGCGATCTCCGGCCAGCTCGCCCACTGGAAGCAGTACCTCGCCGGGCTGCCCGAGGAGGTCACCCTGCCGCCGGACCGGCCCCGGCCGGCCGTCGCCTCCTACCGGGGCGAGACCCTGCGCTTCGAACTGCCGCCGCACGTCTACCGCCAACTGCTGCGCTGCTCCCGCGAGTACGACGTCAGCCCGTTCATGGTCGTGCAGACCGCGCTCGCCGCGCTGCTCAGCAAGCTCGGCGCCGGCGACGACGTGCCGCTCGGCATCTCCATCGCGGGCCGCACCGACGAGGCCCTCGACGACCTGGTCGGCTTCCTCGTCAACACCCTCGTGATGCGCACCGACCTCAGCGGCGACCCCGAGTTCGCCGACCTGCTCGGCAAGGCCCGCGCGGACGGCCTCGCCGCGTTCGCCAACCAGGACCTGCCGTTCGAGCGGCTCGTCGAGGCGGTCAACCCGGAGCGGTCGGCCGGCCGGCACCCGCTCATCCAGATCGGCCTCGGCTTCCAGAACAACGAGACGCCCGTCCTGGACCTGCCCGGACTCGACGCCTGGATCGAGCCGGCCATCACCCACACCGCCAAGCTGGACCTCCTCTTCGACTTCCGCGAGGTGCGCGGCGAGGGCGACACCGACGACCACATGGTGTGCGCCGTCGAATACGCGACCGACCTGTACGACCGCTCCACCGTCGAACTGCTCATCAGCCGCCTGGTCCGGATGCTCGACGCGGCCACCGGCCGGCCCGGCAGCCGCCTGAGCGAGCTGGACGCCCTCGACGCCGACGAGCGCCGCCGCGTCCTCACCGACTGGAACGACACCGCGCGCGCCGTCCGCACCGGCACGCTGCCCGAGATGTTCGCGGAGCAGGCCGCCCGCACCCCCGACGCCGTCGCCCTCGTCGCCGGCGCCGAGGAGCTGACGTACGCCGAACTCGACGCGCGGGTCAACCGGCTGGCCCGGGACCTCGTCGCGCGGGGCATCGGCGCCGAGGACCGGGTGCTGCTGGTCCTGCCGAAGTCCGTGGACCTGGTCGTCGCGGAGCTCGCCGTGGTCACCGCGGGCGCCGCGTTCGTCCCGGTCGACCCGAGCTATCCGCACGAGCGGGTCGCCTTCATGGCCGAGGACTGCGCGCCCGCCCTGCTGCTGACCTGCGCCGCCGTGGCGGACATGGCGCGGGAGGTGCTGCCGGACACGCCACGCGTCGTCGTCGACGACGCCGAGTCCGCGGCCCGGATCGCCGCGCTGCCCGCCGGGCCGCTGACCGACGCCGACCGGCTGCGGCCCGCCTGCGTCGACCACGCCGCCTACATCATCTACACCTCCGGTTCGACGGGCCGCCCCAAGGGCGTCGTCGTCACCCACCGGGGCATCGGCAACCTGGCCGACGCGCAGATCGAGCGGTTCGCCATCGAACCCGACAGCCGCGTCATGCAGTACGCGACGCCGAGCTTCGACGCCGCGGTCTCCGAGACCTGCATCGCGCTGCTGCGCGGCGCCGCCCTGGTGCTGCCGGTCGAGGCCGGCCTGCTGCTCGGCGACGCGCTGGCCGCGTTCCTCACCGAACACCGCGTCACCCACGCCACCATCGCGCCCGTCGCGCTGACCGGCCTCGACCCGGCCGCGGTGCCGGCCGGCCTGGTGCTCACGGTCGCCGGCGAGGCGTGCCCGGCGGAGCTGGCCGGGACGTGGTCCCGCGACCGTCGCATGATCAACGCCTACGGCCCGACCGAGACCACCGTGTGCGCCACGATGAGCGAGCCGCTCTCCGGCGCGGCCGTCCCGCCCATCGGCACCCCCATCTCCAACATGCGGGTCTACGTCCTGGACGCCCGGCTCAGCCCGGTCCCGGTCGGTGTGGCCGGCGAGCTGTACGTGGCCGGCACCGGCCTCGCCCGGGGCTACCTGGGCCGGCCCGGACTGACCGCCGAGCGCTTCGTCGCCGCGCCGTTCGGCGCGCCGGGGGAGCGGATGTACCGCACCGGCGACGTCGTGCGCCGACGCCCCGACGGGCAGCTGGAGTTCGTCGGCCGCGCCGACGACCAGGTCAAGCTGCGCGGCTTCCGCGTGGAACTCGACGAGATCGCCGGCGTCCTCACCGACCGCCCGGAGGTCGCCTCGGCCGCCGTCGTCATCCGCGAGGACCGGCCCGGCGACCGCAAGCTCGTCGGCTACGTCGTGCCCGCCCAGGCCGACGGCGAGGGCCGCGACGTCGGCCTGGAGACCGACCAGGTCGACAAGTGGCAGGTCATCAACGACGAGGTGTACGGCGCCACCGAGCAGGACGGCCCGCCGCTCGGCGAGAACTTCGCGGGCTGGCACAGCAGTTACGACGGCTCCGTGCTGCCCGAGGAGGACATGCGCGCCTGGCGCGCCGCCACCGTCGAGCGGATCATGGAACTCCGGCCGCGCAAGGTCCTGGAGATCGGCGTCGGCGCCGGCCTGATCATGGCGCCGGTCGCGCCCCACGTGGACCTGTACTGGGGCACCGACCTGTCCGGCACGGTCATCGAGACGCTGCGCCGGCAGACCGCCGCCGACCCGGTGCTCGCCGACCGGACCCGGTTCACCGCGAGCCCCGCGCACCTACTCGACGGGGTGCCCGCCGGGACGTTCGACACGGTCGTCATCAACTCCGTTGCGCAGTACTTCCCGAGCGTCGACTACCTCACCGACGTCATCGCCAAGGCGTTCAGCCTGCTCGGCGACACCGGCGCGGTCTTCCTCGGCGACATCCGCGACCTGCGGCTGCTGCGCTGCATGCGGGCCGGCGTGCACCGCGTCGAGAACCCCGGCGACAGCCCCGCCGCCGCGCGCTTCGCGGTGGACCGGGCGGTCGAGCGGGAGATCGAACTCCTCGTCGACCCGGGCCTGTTCGACACCCTCGCCGACGTCCTGGACGGCTTCGGCGGCGCCGACGTCCGGATCAAGCAGGCCACGTACGACAACGAGCTGAGCCGCTACCGCTACGACGTGGTGCTGCACAAGCGGCCCGGCGCCGCGGTCTCCCTCGCCGACGTGCCCGTCGTGTACTGGGAGGAGACCGGCGGCCTGGACGGCATCGCCGCCCGGCTGCGCGAGGAGCGCCCCGCCGCGGTCCGCGTCACCGGCGTCCCCAACGGCCGGCTCGCCCCCGACCTGGCGGCGGTCGCCGAGATCGACGGCGTGCAGGTGCCCGACGGCGTGGACGTCACCGCCCTGACCGAGGCCGGCTCCCGCAGCGGCTACCGGGCCCTGGTCACCTGGACGCCCGACGTCGCCGACGGCCGCCTCGACGCCGTGTTCGTGCCGGACACCGGCGCTGACGAACCGCTGCCCGCCTACCGGGACCTGTACCTGCCGGGCACGGCACCCGAGCGGTACGCCAACGACCCGCTCGCGGGCCGCAAGGACGGCGCCCTGGTCACCGCGCTGCGCGACGCGCTCGCCGCGCGCCTGCCCGACTACATGGTGCCCGCCGCGCTGGTCGTGCTGGACGCGCTGCCGGTCACCCCGAACGGCAAGCTCGACCAGCGGGCCCTGCCCGCCCCCGACCTGGCGGCCTCCACCTCCCAGGCCCAGCCCGCCACGCCCGAGGAGGAGACCGTCGCGCGGATCTTCGCCGAGGTCCTCGGGCTGCCCAGGGTCGGCGCCGACGACGACTTCTTCAAGCAGGGCGGCGACAGCATCGTCTCCATCCAGTTGGTCAGCAAGGCGCGGGCCGCGGGGCTCGGCCTCACCCCCCAGGACGTGTTCGCGCACCGCACCGTGCGCGGCATCGCGGCGGCGGCCACGAAGGTCACCGACGACACCGGACGGACGGATCCGGCAGCAGGCGACGAGTGGGACGTCCCCCTGGTCTCGCAGGACGAGCTGGACCAGTTCGCATCGGATTGGAGCGTTTAGTCAATGAGCACCAAGCCACCGTCGCCGGAAGTGCTGCCGCTCACCCCGCTGCAGGAAGGCCTGCTCTTCCACGCCCAGTACGACGACCAGGACGGCCCCGACGTCTATGTCATGCAGCTCGGCATGGACATCGACGGCCCGCTGGACGTCCCCGCGCTGCACGCCGCCGCCCGCGCCCTGCTGGACCGGCACGGCAACCTGCGCGCGGGCTTCCGCGACGAGGGCGCACGCCCCCTGCAGTTCATCCCGCCCTCCGTCGAACTGCCCTGGCGGGAGGTCGACCTGACCGGCCTGCCCGACGAGGAGCGGGACGCGGCGCTCACCGAGGTCACCGAACGGGACCGGGCCGCGCGCTTCGACATGCGCAAGCCGCCCCTGCTGCGGTTCACCGTCGTCCGCACCGCGCCCGCCCGGCACCGGCTGCTGCTGACCAACCACCACATCCTGCTGGACGGCTGGTCGGCGCCGGTCCTGGTGCGCGAGCTGTTCGAGCTGTACGCGGCGGGCGGCGACCCCGCCGCGCTGCCCCCGGTCACGCCGTACCGCTACCACCTGGCGTGGCTCGCCAAGCGGGACCGGGGCGCCGCCGTCGCGGCCTGGCGCTCCGCGCTCGACGGCCTCGACGGGCCGACGATGCTGGCCGCCATGCCCGACGACCGGTCCGCGTCGGTGCTGCCCAGCAAGGTCAGCGTCCACCTGCCCGCCGAGACCACCGACCGCCTGACGCGGCGCGTCCGCGAACTCGGCCTCACCCTCAACAGCGTGGTGCAGGCCGCCTGGGGCCTGCTGCTCGGCCGGCTCACCGACCGCACGGACGTCACCTTCGGCATGACGCTCGCCGGCCGCCCGCCGGAGATCCCCGGCGTGCACACCATGGTCGGCCTGTTCCTCAACACCGTGCCGGTGCGCGTCCGCGTCGAGCGCGGCGAGACGCTGCTCGCGCTGTGCCGCCGGCTCCAGGAGGAGCAGAGCCGGCTGATGGCCCACCAGTTCCTGGGCCTCGCCGAGATCCAGCGGGCCGCCGGCCACGGCGACCTCTTCGACACCCTCACGGTGCTGGAGAACTTCCCCGTCGACCCGGAGGCCCTCACCCTCCCCGGCGGACTGACCGTCGCCGGGGTCTTCTCCACCGACGGCGCGCACTACCCGCTCGCCCTCATGGTCATCCCCGGCTCGGAGCTCGAACTCCGCTTCACCTACCGCGCCGACGCCTTCGACCGCACCCGCATCGAGGCCTTCAGCCGCCAGCTCTCCGTCATCCTGGAGTCGTTCGTCGCCGACCCGGAGGCCGGCGCGGGCGAGGTCGACGTCCTCGACGCGGCCGAGCGGACCCGGCTCCTCGACGAGTGGAGCCCCCGCCCCACCCCCGGCGCCGCGCACACCCTGCCGGAACTCCTCGCGCGGCGCGCCGCCGAGACCCCGGACCACGAGGCGCTGGTCTGCGGCGACCTGACGCTCACCTACGCCGAACTCGCCGACCGCGTCGAGCGCGTCGCCGCCTGGCTGCGCGACGAGCACGGGGTGCGCCCCGAGGAACCCGTCGGCATCTCGATGGACCGCTCCGCCGAGTACGTCCTCGCCGTGCTCGGCGTGATCCGCGCGGGCGCCGTCTACGTGCCCGTCGACCACCGCTGGCCCGAGGCCCGGCGCGACCACGTCCTCGGCGACAGCGGCGTGCGGCTGGTCCTGGAGCAGGGCGACCTGCCGGAGACCCACCCGCTGCCCGAGGGCGGCGTGCCGATGCCGCCCGGCGCCGACCGCGTCGCGTACATCATGTACACCTCCGGCTCCACCGGCCGGCCCAAGGGCGTCGCCGTCACCCACCGCGGCATCGCCGACCTCGCCGCCGACAGCCGGTTCGCGAACGGCGCCCAGGAGCGGGTGCTGCTCCAGTCGGCGCACGCCTTCGACGCCTCCACGTACCAGATGTGGATCCCGCTGCTGAACGGCGGGACGCTCGTCGTCGGCCCGCCCGGCGACCTGGACATCGCCACCATCGGCCGCGTCCTCGCCGAGGACCGCATCACCGCCACCCTGTTCACCACCGGCCTGTTCCGGCTCATCGCCGCCGAGGCGCCCGAGACGTTCCGGCCGCTCCGCGAGGTGTGGACCGGCGGCGAGGCCCTGCCCGCCGCCGCGGCACGCCAGGTCCTCGACGCCTGCCCCGACCTCACGGTCGTCAACGCCTACGGGCCGACCGAGGTCACCGTCATGGCCGCCGCGCACGACCTGCCCGCCGGCCGGCCGGTCCCGGAGCCGGTCCCGATCGGCCGTCCGCTCGACGGCAAGCGCGTCCTCGTCCTCGACAGCGAACTGCGGCTCTGCCCGGTCGGCGTCGCGGGCGAGCTGTACGTCGCCGGCGTCGGCCTCGCCCGCGGCTACGTCGGCCGCGCCGACCTGACCGCCGAACGCTTCGTCGCCGACCCCTACGGCGAGCCCGGCGCCCGCCTGTACCGCACCGGCGACGTCGTGCGCTGGCGCCCGGACGGCCTGCTGGAGTTCGTCGGCCGCCGCGACAACCAGGTCAAGCTGCGCGGCTTCCGCATCGAACTCGGCGAGATCGAGGCCGTCCTCGCCGGCCACGACGCCGTCGGCCAGATCGCCGTCGTCGTCCGCGAGGACCGCCCCGGCGTCCGGCACCTCGTCGGCTACGCCGTGCCCGCCGCGGGCGCCCGCCTGGACACCGAGGACCTGCGCGCCTGGGCCGCCGAGCGGCTGCCCGACTACATGGTGCCGCGGCCGATCGTCGCCCTGGACGCGCTGCCGCTGACCACCAACGGCAAGCTCGACGTCAAGGCCCTGCCCGCGCCCGAGCACACCGCGGAGGAGAGCCGCGAGCCGCGCACCCCGCACGAGGAGCTGCTCGCCGGACTGTTCGCCGAGGTCCTCGGCCTCGAATCGGTGTCCGCGCACGACAACTTCTTCGAACTGGGCGGCCACTCCCTGCTCGCCACCCGGCTCGTCAGCCGGGTCCGCGCCGTGCTCGGCGTCGAACTGCCCATCCGCCGCGTCTTCGAGGAGCCGACCGTCGCCGCGCTCGCGGCCCGGCTCACCGACTCCCCGGCGGCCGCGCGTCCCGCGCTGCGCCCGGCCGACCGCCCGGAGCGGGTGCCGCTGTCCTTCGCGCAGCGCAGGCTGTGGTTCCTCAACCGCATGGAGGGCCCCAGCGCCACCTACAACATCCCGTTCGCCGTCCGGCTGTCCGGCGCCCTGGACGTCGCCGCGCTGACCGCCGCGTTCAACGACGTCGTCGGCCGCCACGAGGCGCTGCGCACCGTCTTCCCGGACGTGGACGGCGAGCCCTGGCAGCAGGTCGTCCCCGCCGAGCGGGCCGTCGTCGACATCGAGGTGTCCGACGTCGCCCGCGCCGGACTGTCCGCCGCCCTGCACGCGGCCGGCACGGCGGGCTTCGACCTCGCCGTCGACCTGCCCGTGCGGGCCTGGCTGTTCCGCGTCGCCGCCGGCGAGCACGTGCTGTGCGTCGTCGTCCACCACATCGCCGGCGACGGCTGGTCCCAGGCCCCGCTGGTCCGCGACCTGTCCGCCGCCTACCGCGCCCGCCTCGCCGGGACCGCCCCCGACTGGCGCCCGCTGCCCGTCCAGTACGCCGACTACACGCTGTGGCAGCGCGACCTCCTCGGCGACGAACAGGACGACACCAGCCCGGCCGCCGCGCAGCTGGCGTACTGGAAGGAGCAGCTCGACGGCTCCCCGCAGGAGCTCGAACTGCCCACCGACCGGCCCCGGCCCGCCGTCGCCGGCCACGACGGCGGCGCCGTCCCGGTGACCCTCGACCCCGCGCTCCACGAGAGCCTGCGGGCGCTCGCCGCGAAGACCGACACCACGCCCTTCATGGTGTTCCAGGCCGCTCTCGCCGCCCTGCTGTCCCGGCTGGGCGCCGGCCACGACATCCCGATCGGCACCCCCGTCGCCGGCCGGACCGACGCCGCGGCCGACGACCTGATCGGCTTCTTCGTCAACACGCTGGTGCTGCGCACCGACGTCTCCGGCGACCCCAGCTTCGTCGAACTCCTGCGCCGGGCCCGCGCCACCGCGCTGGGCGCCTACGCCCACCAGGACCTGCCGTTCGAGCGGCTCGTCGACCTCGTCGGCGCCGACCGCTCGCTGTCGCACAACCCGCTGTTCCAGGTGCTGCTCGCCTACCAGAACAACGACCTGCGCGAGGTCGAGCTGCCCGGCCTGCGGGTCACCCCGCACGAGATGCTGCTGCCGGTGTCCAAGGTGGACCTGGAGCTCACCCTCGTCGAGAACAGCGGCGGCGGCATCTCCGGCCTGCTCAACTACAGCACCGACCTGTTCGACCGGAGCAGCGCCGAGCGCATCGCCGAGCACCTGGTGACGCTGCTGCGGGCCGCCGTCGCCGACCCGACCCGCCCGGTGCGCGCCCTGGAGATCCTGCCCCCGGCGCAGCGCGAGCAGTTGCTGACCGGCTGGAACGACACCGCCCGCCCGGTGCCCGCCGGCACCGTCCCCGAGCTGTTCGCCGAGCGCGCCGCCGCCCACGCGGACCGGCCCGCCGTCGTCGGCGGCGGCGGACGCGTCGACTACGCCGGCCTCGCCGACCGGGCCAACCGGCTCGCCCGGCTGCTCGTCGAGCGCGGCGCCGGACCCGAGGACCGCGTCGCGCTGGTCCTGCCGCGGTCGGTGGAACTCACCACCGCCCTGCTCGCGGTGATGACCGCGGGCGCCGCGTACGTGCCGGTCGACCCGAACCACCCGGCCGACCGCATCGACTACATGCTCCACGACAGCGACCCGGTCCTCGTCGTCACCCTCACCGGCCTCGCCGACCGGCTGCCGGAGGAGGTCGCCGAACCGCTGTTCCTGGACAGCCCCGCCGTCGCCGAGGCCCTGGCCGGGCTGTCGGGCGCCGAGGTCACCGACGCGGACCGGCGCGCCCCGCTGTCCGTCGACCACCCGGCCTACGTGATCTACACGTCCGGGTCCACGGGCCGCCC
The DNA here is from genome assembly GCF_055606745.1 of Streptomyces sp. NPDC037054. NCBI lineage: Bacteria > Bacillati > Actinomycetota > Actinomycetes > Kitasatosporales > Streptomycetaceae > Streptomyces > Streptomyces sp. NPDC037054. The sequence goes on from NZ_JBVJSJ010000011.1 coordinate 83,053, forward strand.
CAAGGGCGTCGTCGTCGGCCACCGGGGCCTGGGCAGCCTGGCCGCCTGGCAGGCGGAGTACCTCGGCGTGACCGAGCACGCCCGGGTCGGGCAGTTCGCCGCGCCCAGCTTCGACGCCGCCGCCTGGGAGACGGTCATGGCGCTGCTCAACGGCGCCGCGCTCGTGCTCACCCCGGCCGACGGCCCGGTCCTCGGCGACGCGCTCACCGCCTTCCTGCGCGACGAGCGGATCACCCACGCCACCCTCACGCCGACGGCCCTGTCCGGCGCCGACCCGGACACCGCGCCGACCGGCCTCACCCTCGTCCTCGCCGGCGAGGCCTGCCCCCGCGAGCTGGCCGCCCGCTGGGCGCCCGGCCGCCGCGTCATCAACGCCTACGGCCCCACCGAGACCACGGTGTGCGCCACGGCGTCCGCACCGGTGGACGGCACGGTCACCCCGCCCATCGGCGGGCCCATCGCCAACACCCGCGTCCACGTCCTGGACGGCGCGCTGAACCCGTGCCCGATCGGCGTGGCCGGCGAGCTGTACGTCGCCGGTGTCGGTCTCGCCCGCGGCTACCTGGGCCGGCCCGGACTGAGCGCGGAGCGGTTCGTCGCCGACCCGTTCGGCGAGCCCGGCGCCCGCCTGTACCGCACCGGCGACGTGGTGCGCCGCCGCGCCGACGGCGCCCTGGAGTTCGTCGGCCGCCGCGACAACCAGGTCAAGCTGCGCGGCTTCCGCATCGAACTCGGCGAGATCGAGACGGTCGTGGCGGCCGGCGCCGGAGTGGAGTCCGCAGCGGTCGTCGTCCGCGAGGACAACGGCGTGCGCCGCCTCGTCGCCTACCTCGTGCCCGGCGACGGCACCGGCTGCGACCCCGACGCCGTGCGCGCCCACGCGGCCGAGCGGCTGCCGGAGTACATGGTCCCGCAGGCGTTCGTCGTCCTGGACGCCCTGCCGCTCACCGTCAACGGCAAGCTCGACGTCGCCGCGCTGCCCGCACCGGAGTTCGACGGCTCCGACAGCGGCCGGGCGGCGGCGACCGACGCCGAGAAGGTCATCGCCGACGCGTTCTGCGAGGTCCTCGGGCTGCCCGAGGTCGGCGTCGACGCGGGCTTCTTCGAACTCGGCGGCGACAGCATCGTCTCCATCAAGCTGGTCGGCCAGGTCCGCAAGAGCGGCCTGGTCATCACCCCGCGCGACGTGTTCGAGCACAAGACGGTCGCCGGACTCGCGGCCGTCGCCCGCAGCGTCGCCGACCTGCCCGAGCAGGACCCCGACGCCGGCATCGGCGAGGTGCCGCTCACGCCGATGACGCACTGGCTGCGCGAACTCGGCGGCCGCACCGAGCGGTTCCACCAGTCGGTGCTGCTGCGGGTGCCCGCCGGACTCGGCCTCGAACCGCTGACCGGCGCCGTGCAGACCGTGCTCGACCACCACGACGCGCTGCGGCTGCGCCTGACCGACACCGACAGCACCTGGTCGTACGAGGTGCAGCCGCGCGGCGCCGTGGCCGCCGCCGACCGCGTCACCCGCGTCGACGTGACCGGCGCCGGACCGGACGAACTGCGCGCCGCGATCGGCGAGCACGCCGAGGACGCGGTCGCCCGGCTGTCGCCGACGGACGGCGCGATGCTGCGCGTCGTCTGGTTCGACGCCGGACCGGACGCCCCCGGCAGGCTGCTGCTCGTCGCCCACCACCTGGTCGTCGACGGGGTGTCCTGGCGGATCCTCGTGCCCGACCTGGCCGCCGCCTGGCGGGCCGCCGCGTCCGGCGCCCCCGCCGCGCTGGAACCGGTCGGCACGGCGTGGCGCCGCTGGGCGCAGTGGCTCGGCGAACTCGCCGCGCAGCCCGCCCGCGCCGCCCAGGTCGCCTGGTGGACCGAGCAACTGCGGGACGAGGACGTGCTGGTGACCGACCAGCCCCGCGACCCCGCCACCGACACCATGGGCACCCAGGAAGCCCTCGCCGTGACCCTGCCCGAGCACGTCACCGAGCGGCTGCTGACCGCGGTGCCCGCCGCCGCCCGCTGCGGCGTGGAGGACGTGTTCCTCACCGCGTTCGCCCTGGCCGTCGCCGACTGGCGCAGGCGGCGCGGACTGGGCGCCGGCACCTCCGTCCTGGTCGACGTCGAGCGGCACGGCCGGCAGATCCCGCCCGGCCACGACCTCGACGTGTCCCGCACCGTCGGCTGGTTCACCAGCCTCGCCCCGGTGCGCCTCGACCTCGGCCCCGTGTCGTGGGGCGGCGTCTTCACCGACTCCGCCGCGCTGCACAAGGCCCTCTCCCGGGTCAAGGAGACGCTGCGCGAGATGCCCGACGAGGGCATCGGCTTCGGCCTCCTGCGCCACCTCAACCCGCGCACCCGCGACGAACTCGCCGCGTACCCCTCGCCCCAGTTCGGCTTCAACTACCTGGGCCGGACGGCGGTCGCGGACGAATCCGCCGCCTCCGACGACTGGACCATGTCGGCCGACGGCGAGGTGCTGCGCGAACTGGGCGGCGGCGACCCGGAGATGCCCGCACCGCACGCGGTCTCCCTCAACGTCGTCGTCGAGGACGGCGCCGACGGACCCCGCCTGGTCGCCAACTGGACCTGGCCGAAGCGCCTGCTGGCGGCGGACGAGCTGCGGCGGCTCGCCGACGGCTGGTTCCGCGCGCTCACGGCCCTCGCGGACCACGCGGCCGAGGAACAGCCCACCGGGCTCACCCCCTCGGACCTGTCACTGATCGACCTCGAACTCGACGACCTCGGGGTGCTGGAAACAGAGTGGAGGAAGACCCAGTGACCAGCAACGAACTCTTCGAGGACATCCTTCCCCTGGCACCGCTGCAGGAAGGGATGCTCTTCCACGCGACCTACGACCGGGACGCCCTGGACGTCTACACCGTGCGGCTGGCCATCGACTTCGAGGGCCCCTTCGACGTGGACGTGTTCCGCGACGCCGTGCGCGCGCTGCTGGTGCGCCGCGGCAACCTGCGGGCCGGGTTCCTCTCGGAGAACCTGAGCCGGCCCGTCCAGGTCGTCCCGCGCGAGTTCGACACCCCCGTCGTCGTGCACGACCTGTCCGGCCTCGGCGAGGCGGAGCGGGCGGCGCGGCTCGCCGAACTGGACGCGGGGGAGCGGACCGTACGGTTCGACCTGACGAACCCGCCGCTGCTGCGGTTCACCGTGGTGCGGCTCGCCGAGCGCGGCTGGCGGCTGATGTTCGCCTGCCACCACATCCTGCTCGACGGCTGGTCCATGCCCATCGTCCTCGGCGAACTGTTCACCCTGTACGCCTCGCGCGGCGACACCTCCGCGCTGCCGCCCGCCACGCCCTTCAAGCTGTACCTCGCCTGGCTGCGCAAGCAGGACAAGCAGGCGAGCCTCGACGCCTGGCGCGCGGCCCTCGACGGGCTCGGCGGCGCCACCCTCGTCGCGCCCGACGCCGACGACAGCGTCGACGCGCTGCCCGGCCGGATCACCCTCGACCTGCCCGCCGACACCAGCGCCCGCCTCGCCGCGCTCGCCCGCCGGCTCGGCATCACCGTCAACACCATGGTCCAGACGGCCTGGGGCCTGCTGCTGTCCCGGCTCACCGGCAGGGAGGACGTCGTCTTCGGCGCGACCGTCTCCGGCCGCCCGCCCGAGATCGACGGCGTCGAGACCATGGTCGGCCTGTTCATCAACACCGTCCCGGTCCGCGTCCGGACCGGTGCCGGCGAGTCCCTGCGCGACCTGCTGCTGCGGATCCAGGACGAACAGTCCGCGCTCCTCGACCACCACTACGTCGGCCTCACCGAGGTGCAGCGCGCCGCCGGACACGGCCGCCTCTTCGACAGCCTCGTCGCCTTCGAGAGCTACCCCGTCGACGCGGACTCCCTCCAGTCCTCCATCGGCGACCTCACCGTCACTGGCGTCAGTGGCGACGACGCCACGCACTACCCGCTGACCCTGATCGTCGTCCCCGGCGAGCGCATCCAGCTGCGCCTCGGCCACCAGGGCGGCCTGTTCACCGAGGACACCGCGGGCGCCCTCCTGGCCGGCCTCCAGCACCTGCTGGGGACCGTCGCCGCCGACGACTCCCGGCCCGTGGCCGACACCCTCGCGTCGATCGCCCTGCCCGACGGCTGGACCGTCGCCCGCCCCGCGCGGGAGACCACCGGCGGAGGCTCGGTCTCCGACCTGACCGTCGTCTCCGGCGAGGGCCGCGCCCCGCGCACCCCGCACGAGGAGGTGCTCTGCGGCCTCTTCGCCGAGGCCCTCGGCGTGCCCTCGGTCTCCATCGACGACAACTTCTTCGACCTGGGCGGCCATTCGCTGCTCGCGACCCGCCTGGTCAGCCGCGTCCGCAACGTCTTCGAGATCGAACTGCCGGTCCGCGCCCTGTTCGACGCGCAGACCGTGGCCGCGCTCGCGGAGCGCGTCGTGGACTCCTCGACCGGCGGCCGTCCGCCGGTGGTCCCGGCGGACCGCCCGGAGCGGGTGCCGCTGTCGTTCGCGCAGCGCAGGCTGTGGTTCCTGAACCGGATGGAGGGACCGAGCGGCACCTACAACATCCCGCTCGCGGTGCGCCTCTCGGGCACCCTCGACGTCCCCGCGCTGGAGTCGGCGCTGGCCGACGTGGTGGGCCGGCACGAGTCCCTGCGGACGGTGTTCCCGGACGTGGACGGCGAGCCCTGGCAGCGGATCGTCCCTGCCTCGGACGTCACGCTGTCCTTCCGCGTCGTGGAGGTCACCGAGGACGCCCTGGAGGGCGCCCTGGCGTCGGCCGCGTCCACGGGCTTCGACCTCGCCGTCGACCTTCCCGTGCGGGCGTGGCTGTTCCGCGTGTCCGACGCCGAGCACGTGCTGTGCGTCGTGGTGCACCACATCGCCGGTGACGGCTGGTCGCAGGCCCCGCTGGCGCGCGACCTGGGCGTGGCCTACCGGGCCCGGGTGGCCGGCGCCGCTCCCGAGTGGGAGCCGCTGCCGGTGCAGTACGCGGACTTCGCGCTGTGGCAGCGGAATGTGCTGGGCGGCGAGGACGACGAGAACTCGCCCATCGCCGGGCAGTTGGCGTACTGGCGCGACGTACTGGACGGCCTGCCGGACGAGTTGACCCTCCCCGTCGACCGCGTGCGCCCCGACGTCGCCTCCTACCGCGGCGGACTCGTCACGGTCGAACTCGGCGCCCGCCTGCACCGGGACCTCGTCGGCCTCGCGCGCTCGACGCGGTCGAGCCTGTTCATGGTGCTCCAGGCCGGTGTGGCGGGTCTGCTGTCCCGGCTCGGGGCGGGTACGGACATCCCGCTGGGCACGGCGATCGCGGGCCGTACGGACCAGGCGCTGGACGATCTGGTCGGGTTCTTCGTGAACACGCTGGTGCTGCGCACGGACGTCTCGGGTGACCCGGGTCTGCGTGAGTTGGTGGAGCGGGTCCGCGTGACGGACCTCGCCGCCTACGCCCACCAGGACCTGCCGTTCGAGCAGTTGGTGCACGCCCTCCAGCCGACGCGGTCGCTGGCGCGTCACCCGCTGTTCCAGGTGATGATCGTCCTCCAGAACAACGCCGAGGCCTCGCTCGACCTGCCGGGCCTGTCCGCCCGGCCCATCGACGGCGAGATCGGCGCCGCCAAGTTCGACCTCGGCTTCAACTTCATCGAGCGCAAGGACGCGACGGGCGCGCCCGCCGGCGTCGAGGTGACCGTCGAGTACAGCGCCGACCTCTTCGACGAGGACACCGTCGCCGTCCTCGCCCGGCGCCTGGTGCGCATGCTGTCCCTGGCCGTCGCGGACCCCGCCATGCCGCTGAGCGGCCTCGACCTGCTCGAACCGCGCGAGTGGCAGCAGCTGCTGCCCGGCCGCGACACCACCGAGCAGGCCGACGCACCCCACCGGCACGCCACCGTCGGCGCGTTGGTCGCGGCACAGGCGGCCCGCACCCCGGACCGTCCGGCGGTCGTGGCCGAGGACGCCGAGCTGACCTACGCCGAACTCGACGAGCGCTCCGGCCGGCTGGCCGCGCGGCTCGCCGGCCGCGGCGTGCGCCGCGGTGACGTCGTCGCGGTCGCCGTGCCGCGCTCCGCCGCGCTCACCGTCGCGCACCTCGCGGTGCTGCGGGCCGGCGCGGTCTGCCTGCCCCTCGCGCCGGACGATCCGGCCGACCGCATCGCCCGCGCCCTGGCCGAGACCGGCCCCGTGGCCGTCCTCACCACGCGCGAGGCCGCCAAGGGCCTGCCCGCGACGGCCGAGACGGTGCTGGTCGACGACCAGGCCGCCGACCTCCCGGCCGCCGCCACCGCCGACGCGGCGCTGCCGGACGCGCCGGCCTACCTGATCCGCACCACGGGCTCCGACACGGTCGTCGTCTCCCACCGGGCCGTCACCGAACGGCTGCTGTGGATGCGGGACACCTTCGGGCTCGGCGCCGACGACCGCGTGCTGCACAAGGCGCCCGAGGACCTCGACACCGCCGTATGGGAGCAGTTCGCCCCGCTGGTCGCCGGCGCCACCCAGATCGTCGCCGGGCCCGGCAGCCACCGCGACCCGGTCGGCCTGGCCCGGCTGATGCACCGCGCCGACGTGACCACCGTCCACCTCACGCCGTCCGTGCTGGAGGTGTTCCTCGCCGAGCCGGAGGCCGCCCGGTGCACCGGCCTGCGCCGCGTGCTGTGCGGCGGCGAGCCCCTGCCCGCCGGTCTGCGCGACCGCTTCCGGGCGCTGAGGGCCGACGCCGAACTGCACGTCCTGCACGGCCCGGTGGAGGCGTCGTTCCCGGCCCTGGCCTGGAACGGCACCACCGAGGCCGACCCCGCGTACCCGCCCGCCGGCCGCCCGGTCGGCGCCACCCGCGCCCATGTGCTCGACGCCCGCCTCGCCCCGCTGCCCGTCGGCAGCGCCGGCGAACTCTACGTCGGCGGCGAACCGCTGGCGTCCGGCTACCTGGGCAGGCCGGACCTGACCGCCGAGCGGTTCGTCGCCGACCCCTACGGCCCGCCCGGAGCGCGCCTGTACCGCACCGGCGACCTCGCCCGCGTCACCCGCGACGGCGTCATCGAACTCCTCGGCCGCACCGACGACCTGATCACCGTCGGCGGCCGGACCGTCGCACCCGGCGAGATCGAGACCGTCCTGACCGGACACCCCGCCGTCGGCGAGGCCGTCGTGACCGACCGTCCCGGCCCCACCGGCGCGACCGTCCTCGTGGCCCACGTCGTCCCCGCCGACCCGGCGGCCCCGGTGGACGCCGAGGCGCTGCGGGCGCACGCCGCGACCGTCCTGCCGGACCACGCGATCCCCGCCCACTGCGTGACGCTCGACGCCGTACCGCGCCTCGCCGACGGACGCGTCGACCGCGCGGCGCTGCCCGAGCCGGACGAGGCCGCCGGCCGCGCCCCGCGCAACGACATCGAGCAGACCCTGTGCGGACTCTTCGCCGACCTGCTCGGCAAGCCCGTCACCAGCATCGACGACAGCTTCTTCGACCTGGGCGGCCACTCGCTGCTCGCGACCCGGCTGGTCAGCCGCGTCCGCAAGACGTTCGGCATCGAGCTGCCCTTCCGGGACATCTTCGACGCGCAGACCGTCGCGGCGCTCGCCGAGCGCGTCGTCGGCTCCTCCGACGGCAGCCGGCCGCCGGTCCGCGCGGTGGCCGACCGCCCGGAGCGGGTGCCGCTCGCCTTCGCGCAGCGCAGGCTGTGGTTCCTGAACCGGATGGAGGGCCCGAGCGGCACCTACAACGTCCCGCTGGCCGTGCGCCTGTCCGGCGCGCTGGACGTGGCCGCGCTCGGCGCCGCGCTGGGCGACGTCGTCGCCCGGCACGAGGCGCTGCGCACCGTGTTCCCCGAGACCGACGGCGAGCCGTGGCAGCGGGTCGTCCCGGCCGCCGAGGCCACCGTGTCCGTCGAGGTCACCGACGTGACCGAGGACGGGCTCGCGGCGGCCCTGGCGTCGGCGGCGGCCACGGGCTTCGACCTCACCACCGACCTGCCGGTGCGGGCGTCGCTGTTCCGGGTCTCCGAGACCGAGCACGTGCTGTGCGTCGTCATGCACCACATCGCGGGCGACGGCTGGTCGCAGGCCCCGCTCGCGCGCGACCTGGCCGCCGCCTACCGGGCCCGCCTCGACGGCGCGACCCCCGGCTGGGAGCCGCTGCCGGTGCAGTACGCGGACTTCGCGCTGTGGCAGCGGGACGTGCTGGGCGGCGAGGACGACGAGAACTCGCCCATCGCACGGCAGTTGGCCTACTGGCGCGGCGTACTGGAGGGCCTGCCCGACGAGTTGAGCCTGCCGGCCGACCGGGCGCGCCCCGCCGTGGCGTCGTACCGCGGCGGCATGGTGTCCCTGGAGCTGGACGCCCGGCTGCACCGTGAGCTCGCGGGCCTCGCGCGCTCGACGCGGTCGAGCCTGTTCATGGTGCTCCAGGCCGGTGTCGCCGGTCTGCTGTCCCGCCTCGGGGCGGGGACGGACATCCCGCTGGGCACGGCGATCGCGGGCCGTACGGACGCGGCGCTGGACGATCTGGTCGGGTTCTTCGTGAACACGCTGGTGCTGCGCACCGACGTGTCCGGGGATCCGGGTCTGCGTGAGCTGGTCGAGCGGGTGCGGGTGACCGACCTGGCGGCGTACGCCCATCAGGACCTGCCGTTCGAGCAGTTGGTGCACGCCCTCCAGCCGGCCCGGTCGCTGGCGCGTCACCCGCTGTTCCAGGTGATGATCGTCCTCCAGAACAACGCCGAGGCGTCCCTGGACCTGCCGGGCCTGTCCGCCCGGCCCATCGACGGCGAGACCGCGGCGGCCAAGTTCGACCTCGGCTTCAACTTCGTCGAGCGGACCGACCTCGACGGCGCCCCGGCCGGGATCGACGTCTCCATCGAGTACAGCGCCGACCTGTTCGACGCGGACACCGTCCGGCTCATCGGCGAACGGCTCGCCCGCCTGCTCACCACCGGTGTCGCCGAGCCGGCGACCCCGCTCACCCGCATCGGCATCCTCGCCGACGACGAGCGCGAGCAGCTGGTGGCCGGCTGGAACGACACCGCCCGCGTCCTCGACCTGCCCCCGGTGACGGAGTCCGGCTTCGCGCCGGAGACCCTCGCCGGGCTGTTCGCCGCCCAGGTGGCGCGCACCCCGGACCGTCCGGCGGTCGTGGCCGAGGACGCCGAGCTGACCTACGCCGAACTGGACGAGCGCTCCGGCCGGCTGGCGGCGCTGCTCGCCGGCCGCGGCGTGCGCCGCGGTGACGTCGTCGCGGTCGCCGTGCCGCGCTCCGCCGACCTGACCGTGGCCCTGCTCGCCGCGCTCAAGGCGGGCGCCGCCTACCTGCCGGTGGAGACCGACTACCCGGCGGAGCGGATCGCCTACGTCCTCGGCGACGCCCGGCCGGCGGTCCTCCTCACCACCGTCGACGCGCTCGACACCCTGCCCGAGGACACCGAAAGCGGCGTCCGGAACCTCGTCGTGCTCGACGACCTGGGCGTCGAGCGCGAGTTGGCGGACGTCACGGCCGACGCCGTGCGCGCCCTGCCGGGCCCGCTGCCCGAGTCGCCGGCGTACGTGATCTACACGTCCGGGTCCACCGGCCGCCCCAAGGGCGTCGTCGTGCCCCACCGGGGCATCGTGAACCGGCTGCTGTGGATGCAGGACGCCTACGGCCTCGGCGCCGACGACCGCGTGCTGCAGAAGACCCCGTCCGGATTCGACGTGTCCGTCTGGGAGTTCTTCTGGCCGCTGATCACCGGCGCCGTCCAGGTCTCCGCCCGCCCGGGCGGCCACCGCGACCCCGCCTACCTGGCGCGGCTCGTCCAGGACGCCGGGATCACCACCGTCCACTTCGTGCCGTCCATGCTGGAGGTGTTCCTCGCCGAGCCGGGCGCCGCCCACTGCACCGGACTGCGCCGCGTGCTGTGCAGCGGCGAGGCCCTGCCGGCCGGACTGCGCGACCGTTTCCGGGCCCTGCTCGGCGCCGAACTGCACAACCTGTACGGGCCGACCGAGGCGTCCGTCGACGTCACCGCCTGGGACTGCGCCACCGACCCGGACAACCCCGTCGTCCCCATCGGCAGGCCCGTCTGGAACACCCGCACCCATGTGCTGGACGCCGCGCTCACCCCGGTCCCGCCCGGCAGCAGCGGCGAACTGTACCTCGGCGGCGTCCAGTTGGCGCACGGCTACCTGGGCCGGCCGGACCTGACCGCCGAGCGGTTCGTCGCCGACCCGTTCGGCCCGCCCGGAGCGCGCCTGTACCGCACCGGCGACGTCGCCCGCGTCACCCGCGACGGCGTCATCGAGTTCCTCGGCCGCACCGACGACCAGGTGAAGATCCGCGGTCAGCGCATCGAGCTGGGCGAGATCGAGCACGCCCTCACCCGGCACGCCCGCGTCGGCAGCGCCGTCGTCACCGCCCACCGCGACCCGTCGGGCGACACCCGGCTCGCCGCGTACGTCACCGCCGCCGACCCGGCCGACCCCGTGGCGGCGGAGGAACTGCGCGACCACCTCGCCGCGCTGCTGCCCGACCACATGGTGCCCGTGCACTACGCGGTCATCGACGCCGTCCCGGTCACCCCGAACGGCAAGGTCGACAAGAAGGCGCTGCCCGCGCCGCAGCGGCTCGAACGCGGCCCCGGTCGCGCCCCGCGCGACGCGACCGAGACGGCGCTGTGCGAGATCTTCGCCGAACTCCTCGGCCACGACCGCGTCGACATCGACGACAACTTCTTCGAGCTCGGCGGCCACTCGCTGCTCGCCACCAAGCTCATCAGCCGCGTCCGTGACCGGCTGGGCCTGGAGATGTCCGTGGTGTCGATCTTCGAGGCGCCGACGGTGGCCGCCCTCGCCGTCCGCCTCGGCCAGGACGGCACGGCCGGACCCACCGGCCCGCTGCTGACGCTGCGCCCCGGCGGCGAGGAGGCCCCGCTGTTCTGCGTGCACCCGCTCGGCGGCCTCAGCTGGCCGTACGCGGGGCTCGGCGAGCACCTGCCCGCCGGCATCGGCATCCACGGCCTCCAGGCCGTCGGCCTCGACGGCGACGCCCCGCTGCCCACCTCCCTGGAGGAGATGGCCGCCGACTACGTGGCCCGGATCCGCACCGTCCAGCCCGAGGGCCCCTACCGGCTGCTCGGCTGGTCGCTCGGCGGCCGGATCGCGCACGCCATGGCCGTACAACTGGAGGCCGCCGGGCAGGAGGTGGAGCTGCTCGCCCTGCTCGACGCCTACCCGAGCACCGAGGCCGACACCGGGACGGAGTTCTCCGAGCGGGAGTTCCTCACCGGCGTCCTGTCCGCCGCCGGACTCGACCCCGAGCGGCTCGGCGGACCCGTCGACATCCCGACGGTCATGGCCGCGGTCCGCTCCACGGGCAACGACCTGGCGGGCCTCACCGAGGAGCAACTGCGGCGCCTGCAGCGCGTCATGGCCAACAGCTTCCGTCTCGACGGGGCCGCGCTCACCGGCCGCTGCCGCGCGGGCGCGCTGATGTTCGCCGCGACCGTCGACCCGGCCGGCGACCCCGACCGGTGGCTGGACCACGTCGACGGCGGCCTGGAGACCCACGCCGTCGCCGTCTCCCACAACGACCTGATGCGGCCCGAGCCGCTCGCCGAGATCGGGGCGGTGCTGGCGAAGAAGCTGGCCCGCACCGACCGGGCCTGACCCGGCGAACCGCTCAACCGACAGCACAGAAAAGGAAAACACCATGTCAAAGACGGTCGTGCTCTGCGTGCCGTTCGCCGGTGCCGGCGCCTCGGTCTTCCGCCCCTGGGTGCCGCTGTCCCAGGACCGCTTCGACCTCGCCGCGATCCAGCTGCCCGGCCGCGAGCAGCGCTTCGCCGAGGAGCCCTACCAGGACGCCGTCGTCGCCGCCGACGGACTGCTGCCCGAGGTCCTCGACCGCGTCAAGGGCGCGGGACCGGTCGTGCTGTTCGGACACAGCCTCGGCGCCGTGCTGTCGTACGAGATCGCGCACCGGCTGACCCGCACCGAGGGCGTGGAACTCGCCGCGCTCGTGGTCAGCGGCTCGCCCGGCCCCTGGACCCGCCGCGAGAACGGCGCGAGCGGCCTCGACGACGACCAGTTCCTCGACCGCGTCAAGGAGTTCGCCGGCTACAAGCACGACGCGCTGGAGGACCCCGAGATGCGTGAGCTGCTGCTGCCGACGCTGCGCGCCGACGTCGAGATGCACGAGGCGTACGTGCCCAGCTCCGAGGAGCCGCTCGACGCGCCGATCGTCTCCGTGCGCGGCACCACCGACACCCTCGTGACCACCGAGCAGGCCATGGAGTGGTCCAAGGCCACCAGCAGGGACTTCCGGTTCGTGGAGGTCGAGGGCGGCCACATGTACCTGGTCGACAACCCCGAAGGCATCGTCGACGTGCTCGCGGACGCCTGCCCCGCCTGAGCCGGCCGGACGGGTCCCGGCGACCGCCCCCAACGTTTAAGGAGTCTTGGTGCGCCTGCAAGGAAAGACCGTCGTCGTGACGGGAGCCGCGCGCGGTGTCGGCCGTGCCTGCGCGCTGGCGTTCAGCCGGGAGGGCGCCGATCTCGCCCTGCTCGACGTGTGCGGCGACGTGCCCGGCGTGCCCTACCCGCTCGGTACCGCGAGCCAGTTGGAGCACACCGCCGAGCTGTGCCGGGAACAGGGCTCCGCGGTGCTCACGGCCGAGGCCGACATCCGCGACCTCGCCGCCCTGCGCAAGGTCGTGGACGAGGTGTGCGACCGGTTCGGCGCCATCGACGTCCTCGTCAACAACGCGGGCATCGTGGCGCCGTCCGGCCGGACCACCCACGAGATCACCGAGGACGAGTGGGCGGTGATGATCGACATCAACCTGTCCGGCGCCTGGCGCATGATGTCGCTGGTCGGCCCGCACATGGTCGCCCGGCGCTCCGGCAGCGTCATCAACGTCGCCTCCACCGCCGGCCTGGTGGGCTACCGCCACTTCGCCGGCTACACGGCCTCCAAGCACGGCCTGATCGGCCTCACCAAGGCCGCCGCGCTGGACTACGCGCCGCTGAAGGTCCGCGTCAACGCCCTGTGCCCGGGCTCCATCCGGGACGACAGCCGCGCCGAGGGCCGGATGCTCACCGAGATCGCCAGGTCGCTCCAGCTGCCGGTCGGCGAGCACGAGCAGACCTTCGTCCAGTCGCAGCCGATGAACGCGCTGATCGAGCCGGAGGACGTGGCGGGCGCCGCACTCTGGCTGGCCTCCGACGAGTCCAGGCAGGTGACCGGCTCCGTGCTGACCGTCGACGGCGGCTTCACCATCCGCTGAGCCACCACAACCACGTCTAGGGGACCAGTCGTGTCGATCTCTCAACAGGACGCCGTCGCGCCACTCACGCCGGAGCGGGACACCGTCCGCGCCGCCGAGTGGCTCTCGGACACCTACCGGTCCGCACCCGGCGCCGCGTGCCACGCCCTGCGGGTGCGCCTGGCGGACGGGCCGGCGGCTCAAGGCCCGTCGGCCGGCGGGCCATGGGCGGACGTGCTCGCCGAGCGGTTCGCCGCCCTGGCGGCCGAACTGCCCGCCGGCACCGGCCCGGCGGCGGCCTTCCGCACCTCCGCACGGCTGTGGACCGAGCGCGTGCCCGGCCCCGCCGACGCGCCCGCCGCCGCCCGCCGACGGGACCGCGAACTCGCCCGCCCGGTGGACGCCCCCGTCCGCGCCGTGCTGCTGCACTACGCGGACGGCGCCGCCGACCTCGTCGTGGTCGCCCACCGCGCCGCGTTGGGCGCCGACGCCCTGCGGACGTTCACGGCGCGGCTCCTGGGCGCGGCACCGCACGGGGCCGCTGCCGCCCCGGCCGCCGGGCCGGGGGAGGACGCCGCCCGTCCCGCCCGGGCCCCGGGGCAAGGCGAGGCGTCCGCGGCCGAAGGCTCCGGCGACCCCGCCCGGCACGCGGCCGAGCTCGCCGGTTGCGCGCTCGGTGCCGAGCTCGACTGGGGCCTCGGCCGTCCGCACGGACCCGACACCCCCGGGACGCGGACGCTGACCCTGCCGGCGGACCACCCGGCCGGCGACGCCGACACCTGGGCGGCCGCCCTCGGGGTCGTCCTCGCCCGCTACGAGGGCACCACCCGGCCCGTCCTCGCGACGACGCGGCCCGACCCCCACGGCGCCGCCGACCGGATCGCCCTCGTCCCCGTGGCCGCCGACGGCACGCACCCACTGGGCACCGTCGACAAGGAACTGCGTGCCGGTACGGCCGCCGGCCCCGCCCACCTCACGGACGAACTCCGGCGCGCGCTGACCGCCGCGGGCGTCGACCCTTCGGGCGCCGGCTCCGTGGGTCTCGTCCTCGCCGACCGGGACCCCGCCGATGGCCTGCCCGGCGCGGCGCACGCCGAGTACCGGCCGTTCCAGCGGCCGCCGTTCCCCGTGACCGTCACCGTGACCCGCGAGGCCACCGGTGAGCGGGCGCTGCGCTGCGACTTCTCCCCGCGGACCCTGGACCCCGCCATCGCCGACCAGTTCCTGCGGCACGTGAGCCGGGCGCACCGCACGCTCGTGGACGCGCCCGACACCCTCGTCGCGGACCTGCGGCTGTGGGACGAGGAGGAGGCGCGGCGCCTCGACGCCCTCGGCCGGCCGGGACCCGTGCCGGCCGTCGAACGGCGCCGCATCGACAGCGCCGTCACCGCGATCGCCGCCGAACGGCCCGACGCCGTCGCCGTCTGCTTCGAGGACACCCGCCTCACCTACGGCGAACTCGACCGCCGCGCCGACCGGTTCGCGCACGCCCTGCGCGCCCTGGGCGTGGCCGACCGCGACCGCGTCGGCGTGTGCCTGGAGCGCTCCGCCGACCTGATCGTCGCCCTGCTCGCGGTGCTCAAGGCGGGCGCCACGTACGTGCCGATGGACCCGGCCTACCCGCAGGACCGGCTGTCCTACACGACGTCCGACGCCGGCCTCACCACCGTCATCACCGAGCTGGCGGACTTCCCCGGCGGCGACACCGCCCGCGTCGTCTCCCTGGCGGGCCTGGCGGAACTGGCCCCCGCCGAGTGCGACGGACCCCCGCCGTCGGAGACCGGCGCCGACGACCCGGCGTACGTCATCTACACCTCCGGCTCCACCGGCCGCCCCAAGGGCTGCGTCATCCCGCACGTCAACGTCCTCGGCCTGATGGCCGCCACCACCGGCGACTTCGGACTCGGCGCCGACGACGCCTGGACGCTGTTCCACTCCAGCGCCTTCGACTTCTCGGTCTGGGAGATCTGGGGCTGCCTGCTCACCGGCGGCCGCCTCGTCGTCGTGCCCTACTGGGTGTCCCGCTCCCCGGAGGACTTCCACGCCCTGCTGCTGCGCGAGCGGGTCACGGTGCTCAGCCAGACCCCGTCCGCGTTCGCGCATCTGGTGGAGGTCGAGCGGGACGGCGCCGACCCCGTCCCCGTACGCCTGGTGATCTTCGGCGGCGAGGGTCTCGACCCGCGGATGCTGCTGCCCTGGTTCGACCGGCACCCGGAGACCGCCTGCCGGGTCGTCAACATGTACGGCATCACCGAGACCACGGTCCACGTCACCGCCCAGACCGTCACCCGCGCCGAGGCCCTCGCCGGGTCCAAGTCGGTCGGGCCCGCGCTGCCCGGCTGGTGGGTGCGCGTCTGCGACCCCGAGGGCCGGACCCTGCCGGTCGGCGTGGCCGGCGAGATCTACGTCGGCGGCGCCGGCGTCGCCGCGCACTACCTGAACAAGCCCGAACTCACCGCGCAGCGCTTCCTCACCGACCCGCGCACCGGCGAGCGCATGTACCGCAGCGGCGACAAGGGACGCCTGCTGCCCGACGGCCGCCTCGAACACCTCGGCCGCCTCGACAGCCAGGTCAAGCTGCGCGGCTTCCGCATCGAACTGGACGAGATCCGCTCGGTGCTGCTGGACGACCCGCAGGTCTCCGCCGCGGCCGTGGTCCTCAACCGGGCCGACCCGGACGACGCGGCGACCGCCCAGCTCGACGCGTACGTGGTCATGGACGGCGACGACACCGCCTCCGTGCGGCAGCGCGCGAGCCGGTTCCTGCCCGAGTACATGGTCCCGTCGACGGTCACCGCGCTGGACCGGATGCCGCTGACCACCAACGGCAAGCTCGACACCCGCAAACTGCCGAAGCCCGCACCGGCCGCGCAGGTCACCACCCCCGAGCAGCCCGTCACCTCCGCCCCCAAGGAGACCGCACCCCAGGCCCCGGCGGGAGGCGGCACGTTCGAGGACGTGCTGCTGGAGGTGTGGCAGGACGTCCTCGGCGTCCCGGTCGGCCCCGACGACAACTTCTTCGACCTCGGCGGCAACTCGCTGCTCGCCATGCGCGTCGGCGCGGCGCTGCGCCGACGCGGCGGCCCCACGGTGGCCATGCGCGACCTGTACCTGCGTCCGACGATCCGCCAACTGGCCGCGGACCACGCCGGATGACTCCGACAGCAAGAGGAACCCACCATGGCTGAACCGTCCCTGCCCGACCTCTTCCAGGCGCAGGTGGCGCGCACCCCGCACGCCGTCGCCGTCCGCGACGGCGACCGGGAACTGGACTACACCGAGCTCAACCGCCGGGCCAACCTGCTGGCGCACCACCTGATCGCGCGCGGCATGGGCCCGGAGCGGGTGGTCGGCGTGCGCATCCCCAGGTCGGCCGACCTGGTGGTGGCCCTGCTCGCCGTCCTCAAGGCCGGTGCCGCCTACGTGCCGATCGACAGCGACTGCCCGGCCGAGCGCCTCGCGTTCATCACCGAGGACACCGGCCTTCAGCTGATGCTCCTCCAGGACGCCGAGGCCGCGTCCGAGGGGCCGTCCACCGTCGCCGTCCCCGCGGTGATCGCCGCGGCCGAGGCGGCCGGCGGCCCCGCGCACGACCCGACCGACGCCGACCGCCCGGCGCCGCTCGACGCGCACAACCTGGCGTACGTCATCTACACCTCCGGCTCCACCGGCCGCCCCAAGGGCGTCACCGTGCAGCACGACACCCTCGTGCGCTACCTGGAGTTCGCCTGCGCCGCCTACCCGGGCCTCGCCGAGGAGGCGCTGCTGCACTCCCCGGTCGCCTTCGACCTCACCGTCACCGCGCTGTACGGGCCGCTCCTGCTGGGCGGCCGCATCCGGGTCGCCTCCCTCGACCGGGAGCCGGAGGAGCACGAGACGGCGGCCGGGCGGCCGGGCTTCGTCAAGGCCACCCCCTCCCACCTGCCGCTGCTGACCGCGCTGCCGAGCAGCCTGTCCCCGACCGGCGAACTGGTCGTCGGCGGCGAGATGCTGATCGGCGACGTCGTGGACCGCTGGCGCCGCACCCACCCCGGCGCGACCGTCGTCAACGAGTACGGCCCCACCGAGGCGACCGTCGGCTGCTGCGTGTTCTCCATCCGGCCCGACGACGAGGCAGAGCCCGGAGCCACCCCCATCGGCCGGCCGACGCCCGGCACCGAGCTGTACGTCCTGGACGAGCGGCTGCGGCCCGTCCCGGCGGGCACCGAGGGCGAGTTGTACATCGCGGGCGGCCAGGTCGCGCGCGGCTACCTGGGCCGGCCCGGACTCACCGCGGAACGCTTCGTCGCCGCACCCGGCGGCACGCGGATGTACCGCACCGGCGACATCGCCCGCATGCGGCCCGACGGCAACCTCGAATACCTCGGCCGCACCGACGACCAGGTCAAGATCCGCGGCTACCGCATCGAACTCGGCGAGGTCACCTCCGTGGTCGCCGCCCAGGACGGCGTGCGGCAGGCCGCCGTCATCGCACGCGAGGACGCCTCGGGCGACCGGTACCTCGCCGGCTACGTCGTCCCCGAGGACGGCGCCGCCCCCGACCCGGCCGCGCTGCGCGAGGCCGTCGCGCGGACCCTGCCCGCCTACATGGTGCCCTCCGCGGTCATGGTGGTCGGCGAACTCCCGCTCACCTCCAACGGCAAGCTCGACAAGGCCGCCCTGCCCGAGCCGCCGGCCGGGGACGGCCCCACCGGCGCCGCGCCCCGCACCGAGGCCGAGACGCAGCTGTGCGCCCTGTTCGCCGAGATCCTCGGCGTGCCCGCCGTCCACCTCGACGACGACTTCTTCAGCCGCGGCGGCGACAGCCTGCGCGCGGCCCGGCTCGCCAACAAGGCCCGCAAGTCCGGCTGGACCTTCGGACTGCGCGACGTCCTGGAACTGCGCACCCCGCGCGCCCTGGCCGAACACGCCGCGGGCACCGGCGCCGTGGCCGAGGGAGCGGTGTCGTGACCGACCGCCATGTGGTCATCGTCGGCGCCTCGGTCGGCGGCACCCGTGTGGCCGCCGCCCTGCGGGAGGCCGGCCACGCGGGGCCCGTCACGCTGGTCGACCCCGACCCGGACGCGCCCTACGACCGTCCGCCCCTGTCCAAGCAGATCCTCGCCGGGGAGTGGGACGCCGAGCGCGCCTCGCTCGGCGACCCCGGACAGTGGGGCGCCACCCGGCACGTCGCCGCCGCGGCCGGCCTCGACCCGGCGGCGCGCGTGCTGCGCCTCGACGACGGGACCCGGCTCGGCTACGACCGGCTGGTCCTGGCCTGCGGCGCGGCGCCCCGCACGCTGCCCGGCATGCCGCTCGGGGGAGTGCACGTACTGCGCACCCTCGCCGACAGCCACGCCCTGCGGGCCGACCTCGAACGGATCGGCACCGGCCGGCTCGTCGTCGTCGGCGGCGGATTCGTCGGTGCGGAGGTGGCCTCCACGGCCCGCGCCCGCGGCATCGACGTGACCGTGGTGGAGGCCCTGCCCGCACCGCTGTCCGGGCTGCTCGGCGAGGACGTCGCCGCCGAACTCGCCCTGCTCCACCGGGACAACGGCGTGCGGCTGCTGTGCGGCACCTCCGTCGCCGGGCTCGACGGCGGGACCGCCGTCACCGGCGTCACGCTCGGCGACGGCAGCACCCTGCCCGCGGACGCCGTCGTGGTGGGCATCGGCGTCCGGCCCAACACCGACTGGCTGGCCGACTCCGGCATCGTGCTGGACACCGACGGCGGTGTGCTGTGCGACGAGTACTGCGCGGTCGACGCCGACCACACCGTGTACGCCGTCGGCGACGTCGCCCGCTGCCACGACCCGGTCGCGGGCCGGCACGTCCGCGTCGAGCACTGGACCAACGCCGTGGAGCAGGCCGGCGTCGTCGCCCGCGCCATCGCGGGTCCCGACCCGGAGCCGTACCGGCACGAGTACTTCGTCTGGTCCGACCAGTACGGCGGGAAGATCACCCTGCTGGGCCGGCCCGGCCCGGGCGACGAGGTCGACGTGGTGCGGGCCGACGGGCCCAGGCGCCGGTTCGCCGTCGCCTACCGGCGCGCGGGCCGCCTCGGCGCCGTACTGACCGTGAACTGGCCGAAGGCCCTGGTGGTGGCCCGCCGGTCGATGGCCCTGCGGGGCGACGCCGACGAGGTCGTCGGCACGTGGGAAAACTTGTAGTCGCAGCTTGCTGAAACGCCCCTTTCGGCGGGCCGCAATTCCTGGATGATTTGAGTGTGCGGCACGTCAATAGACGTGTCCGCGCAGCGGATTGCATATCGCTGCAAAATCCCCGGTCGGCACTCTGTCGGCCCGGACAAGGTTGCTAGCGTGGCGGAAGTTGCCGGGCTGAATTCTGGCCCCGGCAATACCCTTTGCTGCCCGAATTTCTTCGAAAGGGATATCCGGTGCTCCAGGAAGCCCATGTCGAGCCGCTCGTGCTCCGGCAGCGGTGCGTGTCCGCCGAGGCGGACG
The DNA here is from genome assembly GCF_055606745.1 of Streptomyces sp. NPDC037054. Lineage (NCBI taxonomy): Bacteria > Bacillati > Actinomycetota > Actinomycetes > Kitasatosporales > Streptomycetaceae > Streptomyces > Streptomyces sp. NPDC037054. The sequence goes on from NZ_JBVJSJ010000011.1 coordinate 102,695, forward strand.
CGCGCGCCCTGCTGCTGCACGGCCTCGGCAGCAGCGAGAGCTCCTGGGACGCCTTCGTGGAGCACCGGCCGCCGGGACTCGAACTGTGGACCGCGGCCCTGCCCTGGCGGGCCGGCGGCACGTTCGCCGTCGCCGAACGCGACGACGCCACCTGGATCACCGAGGCGATCGCCCGGATTCCCGGCGGCGTGGACGTGGTGATCGCGCATTCCTTCGCGACGGTCCTGCTGCAAACCCTGCTCGCCGACATCGCGGCGGCCGGCCGGGACCCGCGCGAGGAACTCGGCATACGCGCCGCCGTCCTCGTCTCGCCGTTCCACCGGCAGCGGGCCGAGGAGTTCAGCTGGGCCGAACTGCCCGTGTTCCTCGACCTGTTGCGCCTCGGCGCCGAGGACGGCATCCAGGCCCGGTCCCGCAAGCCCCTCGACCCCGGGCTGCGGGCCGAGATGGCCGAGCGGTCCCTGGACGCGCTCGGACCCCACTGGGTGGTCCGCCACCTGCACGCCTACCTGCGCACCCCCTTCCTGCCCGTCGGCCTGGTGGACCTGCCCGTCCACGTCGTCGTCGGCGCCGAGGACCCGATCGCACCGCCGGCCGAGGGCACGGCCCTCGCGGCCCGGCTCGGCAACGCCACGCTCGACCGGATCGACGGCTGCGGTCACACCCCGATGGCCGAGCGTCCGGAGCGGTTCTCGCTCGCTGTCCAGCAATTCCTCACCACCGTGTCGGCGGGTCACCCCCCGACGGCGGTCAACTGAGTACGGGAGTACATCGATGGCCACCCTGACCGATGTCGAGATCAAGAAGCTGCTGACCGAGCCGAGTTCGGTGACCATGCGTCCCCCCTACGAGGGCGGCAACATCAACACCGCGATCGGCTTCAAGTGCGACAACTACATGCTCGAAGCCGCGGTGCTCGACCACTTCCGGGCCGTCGGCCTCGGCGCCACCGAGCTGTACCTCGTGCACGGCGTCAACTTCGACGTGGTCGGCGTCGACACCCGCCTGCACACCGTGCTCACCCTCGACGACGACGTCCTGATCGAGGTCACCCCGAAGACCAAGGACACCGACCGCGAGATGGTCTTCGCGGTGGCCGCGATCGTGCAGCGCGACGGCGCCCCCAAGAAGGCCGTCACCTCCAAGCTGCGCGTCCTGCTGCGCCGCGACCCGGCCATCCCCGACCCGGCGCCGCTCCCCGCCGAGCTGGAGCGCTTCGTCGTCGACCGGCTCGCCACCGCCGAGCCCACCGAGCTGGCCAGCACCCCGAGCGACGACCTCAACGGCGCCTTCCACCGCGGCGAGGACGCCGACACCGACCCGGTGCTCGCCGAGATCATCGGCGACGACAACGCCGTCGGCTGGAAGTGGCGGGTGCCGTACTACTACTGCCACTTCACCGAGCGCATGCAGATGTCCGGCTACCTGCGCCAGATGGAAGAGGCCAAGCACCTCTTCGTCGCCTCCCGCGGCATCAGCATCAAGCGCCTGCTCGACGAGCGCGGCTGGATCCCCGTCGTGACGTCGAACAAGCTGCGCTTCACCGACGAGACGATCATGGAAGAGGACCTGTACACGGTCTACACCGTGGAGTCCGTCTTCAAGGACATGCTCTACACCTCCCGCATGGACTTCTACGTCGTGCGGGACGGCAAGCTCGTCAAGACTGCCACCGGCGAGATCACCCACGGCTACTGCCACAAGGAGACCCCGGACTCGGAGTGGCAGATGGCCGTCTTCGACGACGAGGTCCTGCGCGCCATTCGCGGCGAGTGACCCCCGACCCCACAGCCCGGAGGACCTCATGGCTTCCCGTCGCCGGCCGCGCTGGTACTTCTCCCTGCGCAGCCCGTATTCCTGGCTCGCCTACCGCGACCTGATGGACACCCACCCGGAGGTGCTCGACGCCATCGAGTGGCTGCCCTTCTGGGAGCCCGACGAGGAGACCACGCGCCTCCTCGCCGACGAGGGCGTCACCCTGCCGATCGTCGCCATGAGCCGGGCGAAGAACTTCTACATCCTTCAGGACACCCGGCGCCTGACGACCGAGCGCGGCCTGACCGACATCACGTGGCCGATCGACCGCGACCCGTGCTGGGAGGTCTCCCACCTCGCGTGGATCGCCGCCGAGGACGAGGGCCGCGGCAAGGACTTCGTGGCCGCCGCCCACCGCGCCCGCTGGCAGGAGGGCAAGAACATCTCCGAGCCGGAGGTCATCGCGGCCATCGCGACCGACCTCGGCCTGGACGCCGAGCGGCTGTCCACCGCGCACCAGGACCCCGAACTGCGCAAGCGGGGCGCCGCGTACCTCGCGGAGTCCGCCCACGACGGGCTGTTCGGCGTGCCGTTCTTCATCAACGGCCGCGACAAGTTCTGGGGCGTCGACCGCGTCAACGCCTTCGTCAAGGCCTTCCACGCGAGCGAGGAGGCGGACCGCGCCAAGGCCGCCAAGAAGGCCGCGGCGGCCGTCGAGGCGCCCGACCCGGCCACCCACGCCGACCTGCTGGCCGCCGGCGGCGACCAGGGCCACGCCGGCGGCTGCGGCTGACCACCGCGTGACGGACACCAACCCCGGGCCGGACACCGCGGCCCGGGCACCCCACCCTGCGGCGAACTACGAGGAGACGACTGTGGACAGCGACGCGCGCGGCATCGGGCGCGGCACCGACTGGGACGCCGTCGTGGTCGGCGCCGGCCTCGGCGGCCTGACCACCGCGGCCTATCTGGCGGCGGCCGGCAAGCGCGTCCTGGTGCTGGAGCAGTTCACCATCGTGGGCGGCAACAGCCACGTGTTCCGGCGCCGCCGCGCCTACGAGTTCGACGTGGGCGTCCACTACCTGGGCGACTGCGCGCCCGGCGGAGTCATCCCGAGCATCCTGTCCGGGGTGGGCCTCGCCGACCGCGTGGACTTCCTGGAGATGGACCAGAGCGGATTCGACCTCATCAGGGTGCCCGGGGTGTCCGTCGACATGCCCGCGGGCTGGGAGGAGTACCGGCGGCGCCTCACGGCGGCGATGCCCGAGGAGGCCGCCGGGCTCAACACCTTCGTCGACGTCTGCTCGGCGCTCGGCGAGGAGCAGCGCGCCGCGCTGTTCGAGGCCCACCAGTGGGCGCCGCAGGACATCGCCGCCCGCACCACCACCATCCGGCAGTGGGGCAGGCGCACGCTGGACGACCTGTTCCGGCACTGCGGACTGTCCGCGCGGGCCCGCACGGTGCTCGCCGCGCAGGCCCCCAACTACGGCCTCACCCCCAAGCAGGCCACCGTGGCGCGGCACACCAGCGTCACGGACCACTACCTGCGCGGGGCCTACTTCCCGGCGGGCGGCGGCCAGATGCTCTCCGCCGGCCTCGTCGAGGTGATCGAGGCGCACGGCGGCGAGGTCCGCACCCGCAGCCGGGTGCGCCGCATCCTCGTCGACAACGGCCGGGTCACCGGCGTCCACCTGGACAGCGGCGAGATCGTCACCGCGGACCTGGTGGTGTCCAACGCGGACTACCCCCGGACCGTGCTCGAACTCGTCGGCCGCGAGCACTTCCAGAAGTCCCTGGTCACCCGCACCGAACAGGCCCGCATGGGCATGCCGTGGCTGGTGCTCTACCTCGGCCTCGACACCGACCTGCGGGACCGGCCCAACGCCAACCTGTGGTGGTACGACACCGACGACATCGACGGCTACTTCGACGCCGTGAGCACCGGCGGCACGAGCGAAGTCCCCTTCCTCTTCTGCTCGTTCGCCTCGCTCAAGGACCCGGACAACCCCGCGATGTGCCCGCCGGGGCACGCCAACCTCCAGGTCATGACGCTGTGCCCGCCCGACTACGCGTGGTGGGGCGTCACCGAGGGACCGGCCGACGGCGGCGACTACCGGCGCAACCCGATCTACCTGCGCCGCAAGCGGGAACTCACCGAGGCCACGCTGAACGCCGCCGAGAAGGCCCTCGGCCCGCTGCGCCCGCACATCACCCACCTGGAGGCGGCGACCCCGCTCACCCACGAGCGGTACACCTTCTCCACCGGCGGCACGCCCTTCGGCATGGCCGAGTGGGGCGGCACCGCCCGCCCCGGCACCGCCACCGCCATCGCCGGACTGCACGTCGTCGGCGCCAGCACCCAGGCCGGCAACGGCATCGCCGGCGTCATGCTCGGCGGCATCAGCTGCGCCGCCGACATCCTCGGCGAACCCCTGCTGGCCGCCGCCCGCGCCGGCACGGTGTACGGCGACCCCGACCTGTTGCCCGACCGCCCGGACGGCTGGGACCCCCGGGAGGTGTGCCGGGGAAGCGCCCGGCGCGCCACCCCGAAGCGGCCCTTCCGGCTCCGGCCCGACAGCTCCTCCGGCGCGCGGCAGTGACCCTGCGCGCGAACCGCGAGTGAACCCGCGCGCGACACACACCCACCCGCGCGCACCCAGACGTGCGGCCCGGCGGGCCAAGGCCCCCGGCCGTCACGAACCACCCTTCCCTGCACTGGGGACCACGGAAAGAACAGAGGGAATCACATGACCACCACGATCGACGCCGGTCAGCAGGCTCGCATCAAGGAGATCGTCTGCGACGTCCTGGAGCTCGAGGAGGACGAGGTGACCGACAGCAGCCTCTTCAAGGAGGACCACGGCGCGGACTCGCTGCGGGCCATCGAGATTCTCGCGGGCCTCGAGAAGGAGTTCAAGGTCACCATCGAGCAGACCGAGCTGGAGCGCATGGTCAACCTCGACGGCGTCTACGCCGTGGTCGGCGAGGCCATCGCCGCGAAGTAACACCCGGGACGCCGAGCGACCGGAGGGCCCCGGAACCCGTCGGCCCTCCGCTGCTCGGCCCGCCGTTCCGGCACCGCCGGACAGGCCCCAGCCGCACGTCCTCATCCAGGCGACCACGCCGTACCGAGGGAGATTGATGTCAGTGAACGTTTCCGACGCGACGCGTGACGACGCGGCCACCCGGGTGGTGCTGACCGGGTTCGGCGTGTTCTCCAGCATCGGTGTGGGCGCCGATGAGTTCGCCGAAGGGCTGCGGGCCGGCCGCAGCGGCGCCAAGCCGATCACGCTGTTCGACACGGAGGGCTTCGCGCACGCCAACGGCTGCGAGATCACCGGTGCCGAACCGGAGCGGTGGATCCACAACCTGCCCACCGAAACCCTGGGCCGCGCCACGCAGTTCTCCGTGGCCGCCGCCCGCATGGCCGTCGAGGCCGCCGGCGCCGACCTGGAGGCCCTGCGCGCCCAGCGCGGCATGATCTCCATCGGCACCACCGACGGAGAGTCCTACGAGCTCGACCACCTCGTCGAGACCGAGGTCAACTCCGGCCCCGCCGCCATGGACCCGACCGTCACCCGCCGGGTCCACCCCAACCGGCTGTCCATCGCCGCCGCCCAGGAACTCGGCCTGTCCAACGTCGAGGCGGTGACCATCGCGACCGCCTGCTCCGCCGGCAACTACGCGATCGGCCAGGGCTTCGACGCCATCCGCAGCGGCGAGGTCGACTACGCCCTGTGCGGCGGCGCCGACGCCATGTGCCGCAAGACCTTCACCGGCTTCTACCGGCTCGGCACCATCGCCCCCGACGTGTGCCGCCCCTTCGACGTCGACCGCAAGGGCATCCTCACGGGCGAGGGCGCCGGCGTCCTCATGCTGGAGAGCCTCGCCTCCGCGAAGGCCCGCGGCGCCCGCATCTACGCCGAGGTGCTCGGCTACGGCATGAACTGCGACGCCTACCACCAGGTCGCCCCGAACCAGGACAGCGTCGCCCGCTGCATGGAGATCGCCCTGGAGAACGCCGGCGTCAAGGCGTCCGAGGTCGACCTGATCTCCGCGCACGGCACCGGCACCAAGGCCAACGACGTCACCGAGTCGCGCGCCATCCACGACGTGTTCGGCGACACCGTGCCGCGCACCGTCTCGCTGAAGTCGATGCTCGGCCACACCATGGGCGCCGCGAGCGCGCTGGCCGCCATCGCCTGCGCCCTGTCGATCCACCACGGCTTCATCCCGCCGACCATCAACCACCGCGAGACCGACCCCGAGTGCGAGATCGACTGCGTGCCCAACCAGTCGGTCGAGGCGGACCTGCGGATCGTGCAGAACAACGGCCTGGCCTTCGGCGGCAACAACTCCATCGTGATCCTCGGCAAGTACCAGGAAGGTGTCCGATGAGGATCCCGATCACCGGAGTCGGCGCCGTCGCGAGCGTCGGCCGCGACGCCGACGAGATCTTCTCCAACCTGTGCGCCGGGCGCGGCGGACTCGGCCCCATGCGCGGCTTCGACGGCGACCTCTACAACGGCAAGCAGCTGTTCGAGATCGACGACCGGCCCGAGCCGGGCGCCGACCGTCCGCTGCGCGCCACCGAGTTCCTGCTGGAGGCCGTCCGCCAGGCCGCCGCCGACGCCGGACTCGGCGACGACCTGTCCGGCATCCCGGTCCTGGTCGGCACCGGCCTGCGCGAGCTGCGGTCGGCCGAGCTGTGGTGGCGGGACGGCGCCGAATTCGGCGCCGACCGGCTGCACTTCGGCACCGCGCTGCGCGAGCGGTTCGGCACCGCCGACACCCTCACCGTCTCCAACGCGTGCTCCGCGTCGCTCTACACCCTCGCGCTCGGCGCCGACCTGCTCGCGATGGGCGAGGCCGACACCGTCATCGTCGCGGGCGTCGACGCCATCACCGAGAGCATGCACGGCCTGGCCGACCGGGTGCAGCCGAACCCGCCGACCGCGCTGCGCACCCTGGACGTCAACCGCAAGGGCACCATCCTCGGCGACGGCGCCGCCGCCGTCGTCCTGCGCGGCGAGCACGTCGCCTGGCCGGGCGGCCGGCTGTGGGGCAGGCTCCGCGGCGTCGGCATGACCTGCGACGCCAAGCACCCCACCGCGCCCGACCCCGAGCAGGTCGCCGAGGCCATGCGCCAGGCGCACCGGCTGGCCGGCACCCGCGTCGAGGACGTCGACATGGTGATGCTGCACGGCACCGGCACGCCGCTCAACGACCTGGTCGAGATCACCGCGTACGGCGAGGTCTTCGGCGAGGCGGCGAGCGGCCCGGTCGTCACCGGCATCAAGCCGATGACCGGTCACACCAGCGGCTCCGCGGGCCTCATGAGCCTCGTCACCACCCTGCAGACGATGGCCACCGGCAAGGTGCCGCCGCTCGTCAACCTGGAGGAGCCCATCGAGGAGGCGGCGGGGCTGCGCCTGGTGCGCGGCCAGGAGGCCAAGCACGACGTGGCGCTGGCGCAGGTGCACGGGTTCGGGTTCGGCGGCGTCAACGCCGTAGCGATTGTCGAGGGATCATGATGATTACCGTCACGGGAGTCGGTGTCGCCCTGCCGGGCGCCGACTCCGCGACCGCGCTCGCGGCGGCCGTCGCCCCGGAGGGGGCCGTCGAACCGGCCGCCGTCCTGGGCAAGAAGGGCCTGCGCTACAAGGACCGCGCCACCCAGCTCGGCCTGTGCGCCGCGCTGCGCGTGCTGACCGACTCCGGACTGCTGGTCGACGGCGAACTCACCGTCGACGGCACCAGGACGGCCGTCCTGGTCAGCTCCAACCTGGGCAACGTCGACACCGTCTGCCGCGTCGTCAAGACCATCGCCGACGAGGGCACCCACGGCGTCAGCCCGATGGACACCCCGAACGCCTCCAGCAACATCGTCGCGTCCGAGATCGCCATCAGGTGGGGGCTCAAGGGCCCCAACCTGATGCTGTGCAACGGGCCCGCCTCCGGTCTCGACGCCGTGCGCTGGGGCACCGCCCTGCTGCGCTCGGGCCGCGCCGACCACGTCGTCGTGGTCGGCGTCGAGCCCGACAACGAGATCGCGCGCGGCCTGGTCGGCGGCCCGCTGGTGGACGGCGCCGCCGCCCTGCTGCTGGAGACCGAGGAGGCCGCCGCCGCGCGCGGCGCCACCGTCCGGGCCGTGGTCGGCGCGCACACCAGGGGAGCGGACGTGGCGGCCACCGTCGCCGAGCTCGCCGAGGCCGAGCGCGAGCCCACCGCCTGGTTCGCCCCGGCGGACGCCGCTCCCGTCCTGCCGAAGGGCCGGCCCGTCAACGATCTCGCCGCCGTGTGGGGCGAGTTGTCCGGGGCGCTCGGCGTCGTGCAGTGCGCGGCGGCGATCGGCGCGTTCGACGCGGGCGCCGACGGCCCGATGTGGCTGGTGGCGGGCACCGACTCCGACGACGGCGTCGCCACGCTCGTGCTGCGCCCGCCGGTCCCGGCTCCCGCCGAGCCGGCCGCGGTCTGAGCGGCACCGTCACTTCGAGGACACGAGCACAACCGAGCAGAACGGAATGTGAGCATGACCCTTACGGCGAGCGCGCCGGCGACGGCGACCCGGCCGGTGATCACCGCGTGGTCCGCGGTGTCGCCGTTCGGCATCGGCAAGGACAGCTTCGTGGCCGGCATGCTGGCCGGACAGGACGCCGCGTCCGAGCTGGACGCCGAGAAGTGGGCGGCCCCGGACAGCCGGGCCGCCCTCATCCCCGGCTTCGAACTGCGCGAGGTCCTCGGCAAGAAGGGCACCCGGTCCATGGACCGGGTGACCGGACTCGCCGTCACCGCGGTCCGTGACCTGCTGCGCGACTCCGGCGACCGGCGCACGGGCTCCGACGAGGAGACCGCCCTGGTCCTCGGCACCACCACCGGCAGCGCCCAGAGCATGATGGACTTCACGCGGGCCTCCCTGGAGGGCGACAAGCCCTTCTACGTCGACCCGTCCCTGATGCCGAACGCGGTGATGAACTGCGCCGCCGGCCAGTGCGCCATCTGGCACAACCTCAAGGGCCCCAACACCACGATCGCCGGGGGCCGCATCGCCGGGCTCTCGGCGCTGAGCTACGCCGCCGGGCTGCTCGCCTCCGGCCGCGCCACCACGGTGCTGTCCGGCGCCGCCGAGGAGTTCTCCAACGCGCGCGCCTGGCTGGACCACCACCGGCGCGGCGAGGACGGCGCGGGCGCGCTGCTCGGCGAGGGCTGCGCCATGTTCATGCTGGAGTCCTCCGACACCCCGGGCGCCTCCGAGCGCGCCCTGGCCGAGGTCCTGGCCGTCGAGTCGCGCGTGTACTTCGACGACGACCCGAGCCAGGCCCTCGACGCCTGCCTCGACGGCGTGCTGCGGCGCGGCGGCATCGAGGCCGGCGACGTGTGGGCGGTCTCCGCCTCCGCGCTCGCGGGCTCCGTCGGCGAGCGGGAGCGCGAGGTGCTCACCGCCCGCTTCGGCGCCGAGGCCCTCGACCGGGCCCCGGCCATGTCCACCGTCGGCGACACCGCCGCGGCCTCCGCCGCCTTCCAGATCGGCGCGCTGCTCGGCGCCGCCGAGCGGTCCGCGGTCCCCGCGGGCTCCGTCGTCCTCGTCTCCTCCGTCGACGACAACGGCGTCGTCGCCTGCGCCGCGCTGCGCATGACGGCGAACTGACCGACGCACACCTCCTGTTCCGACGACCACCCTGCTTTCAGCGACGTAAGGAAACACAGACATGCCGATCGACGCGGTCGCCGAACTCGACCGGGAAGAACTGCGCCAACTGCTCGCCGAGACCATCGACGCGGACGTGGCCGACGTCCAGGACGACACCGACTTCGTCGAGTCCCTGGGAGTCGACTCCCTGATGGCCCTCGAAGTGGTCGTCGTGCTGGAACGCAAGTACGGCATCAAGTTCGCCGAGACGGAGATGCGCTCGGTGCGGACCCTCGGCAGCGCCTACGACGTCGTGCGCGGCAAGCTGGCGGAGCGTTCGTGACCAGCACCGTCCTCGCCACCGCGCGGCCGGTCCGCGAGCCCGCCCGGGACGAGAAGTCCGGCGGCTGGACGGCCGGCTTCGCGGTGGCGGTCGCCGAGCACGAACCCGTCTTCGCGGGGCACTACCCGGACCTGCCGATCTTCCCCGGCGTCTGCGTCATGGAGTGCGTGCGCCGCGCCGCCGAGTCCGCGCCGCCGCCCGAGGCGGGTGAACTGCGGCTCGCCGCCGTGGAGTCCACGCGGTTCCTGGCCGCCGTCCACCCCGGCGACGAGATGGCGATCGACGTGACGTGGACCGAGCGCGCCGAGGGCTGGCGGTGCGCCGCCAAGGTGGCGACGGCGAACGGCCAGACCGCCACCCTCCGGCTGCGCTACCGGCAGGAGGCACCCGCGTGCTGACCCCCGCCGACGTCCGCGCCGCACTGCCGCACCGCTATCCGATCCTGCTGGTCGACCGCGTGCTGGAGATCACGGACGACCACATCCGGTCCGTGAAGGCCGTCACCCTCAACGAGCCCTGGTACGCGCGGCTCGGGGAGCCGGCCGGCCTGGACGACCTGGCCTACCCGGACTTCCTGCTGATCGAGTCCTGGACGCAGACCGCGGGCATCCTCGCCAAGCGCCTCGCGGGCGCCGCGGCCGACGGACAGACCATGCTGTTCGGCTCGATGCGCGGCATCGAGTTCCACCGGAAGGCGCTGCCCGGCGAACTCGTCGAACACCACGCCCGCCTGGAGCGTGCCGTGGACGACACGATGATCTTCGAGGGCGAGAGCACCGTCGGCGGCGAACCGCTGCTGACCGTCGGCCAGATCACCATGGCCTTCCGCCCCGGCGAGGCCCTCGCACCGCCCGCCCCGCAGCTCACGCACTGAATGACCCGGCCCGGTCCGGGCCGGCCGACAACCTACGGAGTGTCATGACCGAGAACACAGCGCCGGTCGCCCTGGTGAGCGGCGGATCACGCGGGATCGGCCGTGCCGTGGTCCTGCGGCTCGCGGCCGAGGGATACGACGTCACCTTCTGCTACCAGTCCAACGAACAGGCCGCGCTCGAACTCGAGAAGGAGGCGAGCGAACTCGGCCGCCGCGCCCTCGCCGTCCGCGCCGACGTCACCGACGCCGACTCCGTGCGCGACTGGGTCGCCCGCGCCGAGGGCGAACTCGGCCCGATCGACGTCGCGGTCAGCTCGGCCGGCATCACCCGCGACAACCCGCTGGTCCTGATGTCCGACGACGACTGGCACAAGGTCATCGACACCAACCTCGACGGTGTCTACCACGTGTGCCGCGCGGTCATTTTCGAAATGATGAAGCGCAAGTCCGGCACCATCATCAACATTTCCTCCATCGCCGGCGTCTACGGAAACGCGACGCAGTCGAACTATTCCGCCTCCAAGGCCGGAATCATCGGATTCTCCAAGGCGCTCGCCAAGGAAGTCGGACGCTACAACATCAGGGCGAACGTGGTCGCGCCCGGATACATCGAGACCGATATGACCGCCGAGCTTTCGGAGAAGGTCAAGAAGGACGCCGCGAAGTCCATTCCGCTGCGCCGTTTCGGCCAGGCCGAGGAAGTCGCCGATCTCGTCGCCTACTTGGCGAGCGACCGTGCCGCGTACATCACCGGATCGGTCTTCCAGATCGACGGCGGTCTGACGGTCTGATGACCCGGGAGACGAGATGACCCACGCCGGGCAGCCCGCGGGCGCCCTGCTGGACGACGACCTGACGACCTACCGGCGGCTGCGCGCGCTGGCCGACCAGCACGTGGCCGCCTACCGCCTCATCGAGCACGAGCCCGAGGGCCGGACCGAGGTCGTCAGCGCGATGCGCGGGCACTCCCTTGCCCAGAGCGCCAAGTGCCTGGTGGTGGCGGTACGGCCGACCAAGCGCACGTGCCGGTACGTGCTGGCCGTCATCCCGGGCGACCGGCGCCTGGACCTGCAGCGGGTCGCCGAGTGCGCCGGCGGACGCAAGGCCGGATTCGCCGACCGGGAGACCGCCGAGCGCCTCGCCGGCTCGGTCAGCGGCTCGATCATTCCCTTCTCCTTCCATCCCGACCTCGAACTCGTCGTCGAAGAGGATCTGCTCCGCAACGACGTCCTGTTCTTCAACGCCGCCCGGCTGGACCTGTCCATGGCCCTCGCCACCGAGGATTACCTGCGGATGGCCCGGCCGCGCACCGCGCGTATCACCGAATCGAACGGCGTGTGAGCGCCGGAACATCCCCCACGTGGGCAACTGCCCTATTTCAGCAACCTGCAGACAAGCCGCCTCCGTTCTGATACCGCCCTAGCATCACGAAGCAGCGGTTGAGGAAATTCCCCTTCATATCCGAACCATGGCCTGCCACCGGGCCGCCGGAGAGAGCAACGGAGGCCAAGCACGTGGCCAAACCTATGATTGAGGCAATCGACGTAACGAAGTCGTTCGGTGACGTCGTCGCACTGGACGGTGTGAACGTCTCGGTTCCCGAGGGTTCGATCCACGGCTTGCTCGGGCACAACGGCGCCGGCAAGACCACCCTCGTCCACATCCTGTCCACGCTCCTCGAACCGACCTCCGGCTCGGCCCGCATCTGCGGCCTCGACGTGTCGGCCGACGCCCAGGAGGTCCGCCGTCGCATCGGCCTGACCGGACAGTTCGCCTCGGTGGACGAGCAGCTGACCGGCCGGGACAACCTGATGCTGATCGCGCGGCTGCTCGGCGCGTCCCGGCGCCAGGCCGCGGTCCGCGCCGAGGAACTGCTGGAACTCTTCGAGCTGTCCGACGCCGCGAAGCGCCTGGCCTCCCAGTACTCGGGCGGCATGCGCAGGCGCCTGGACATCGCGGCCAGCCTCGTCGGCACCCCGCAGGTCATCTTCCTCGACGAGCCGACCACCGGCCTCGACCCCAACTCCCGCATCGGCGTGTGGGAGATCATCAAGCGGCTCGCCAAGGACGGCGTCTCCGTGCTGCTCACCACGCAGTACCTGGAGGAGGCCGACCAGCTCTGCGAGCGGATCACCCTGCTGTCCAAGGGCGCCGTGGTGGCCGGCGGTACGCCCGAGGAACTGAAGGCGGCCGTCGGACAGCGCATGGTCACCGTGACGCTGTCGGCCGAGTCGGAGGTCCCCGCCGCGGTGAAGGCTCTCGCCGCCGCCGGCTTCCGGGCCGCCCCCCAGGAGTCCGGAGCCGTCGTCGGCATCCCGGTCTCCGCCTCCGCCGACCTGGCGGTCGTCGTGCGCACGCTGAACGAGGCGAACGCCGAGATCGCCGAACTCGGCTTCTCCGAGCCGACCTTGGACGACGTCTACCTGCGTCTGACCCACGAGTCCGCCGGAACCCCGGTGCCCGCGTGACCGTCCCGACCACCCCCAGCGAAGAAGGAGTACTCAGATGACGGTCGTCCAGGCCGAGGCCAACGAGCGGCCGGCGCCGCCGAAACGGGAGGGCAACCCGACCGAACACTGGGGGACCAGCGGTCTGATCACGCAGACCCTCGCCCTCACCGGCCGCTCCGTGCGGCCGTACCTGCAGCCCGGCGTGGTCATCGTGACGTTCGTCGAACCCCTCGTCATGCTGCTGATGTTCGCCGGTGTGCTCAAGACGCTGGGCGATGTCCCCGGTGCCTCCAAGGACATGGCGTACATCGACAACCTGGCCCCCGCCATCATGATCATCACCGCGGTCGCGGCGGGCGCCCAGGCGGGCAACGGCCTCATCAACGATCTGCGCAACGACGTGATCACGCGCTTCCACACGCTGCCCATCAACAGGTTCAGCGTGCTGCTGGCCCGCAGCCTCGCCGACGCGGCCCGCTCGCTCTACCAGCTGGTCGCCGTCGCCGTCCTGGCCGCGCTGATCTTCGGCTTCGCGCCTCCCGGCGGCATCGTCGGCGTGATCGGCGCGATCCTCATGAGCGGCCTCGTCGGCTGGTCCATGAGCTGGATCTTCATCATGATGGCCGCCCTGCTGCGCAACGGCGACGTGCTGCGCATGATCACCACGCTGATGACCTTCCCGCTGCTGTTCGCCTCCAACGCCTTCGTGCCGCCGGAGTCGATGCCCACGGCCCTGCGCGTCATCGCCCAGGGCAACCCCATCTCCTACGCCAACGACGCCGTGCGCAGCATGGTCGCCGGGAACGTCACGGCGGTCGAGCTGCTGACCACGGTCGCGGTGTGCCTGGCGCTGGTCTGCGTGTGCGCGCCGATCTCGAAGCGGTCGTTCCGGGTGATGTGACCCCCGGCCGGTCGCGGTTCCGCGCAGGAGCCGGGTGACCGGTAGTGCCCTCTTCCCGCCCACTGCCCGAGCGCAGTGGGCGGGATTTCCTGTTCGGGTGGCACCAAGCTGTCGAACCACTGACCGAACACTCCAAGCCGTCTCGAGCGTGTCTAGGTTGACGGTGTGAGTGGGCAGGACCTGCCCCCTGGAAAGACATTTTCCGAGAGGTTGACGTGGCGCAATCCGGAATCGGTCTCGACGAACGTACGGAGCTTCTCTACCGGAGGATGCTCCGGCGGACGAACTGGCAAACACAGGAACTGGCACAAGTGATGAAGTGGCCAGTGCACGAAGTTGCACAAGCAATGGAGACGCTGCGGGCCGAGGGCCTCGCCAGCGTCGCGGCGGACGACCCCACGGCCTTCCGCGCCGTGGAGCCGTGCATCGCCCTGCCGGCGCTGCTGGCCCGGTCGATGTACGAGGGACGCTCGCCGCAGCCCCGCCCGGTCGAGGTCGACCGGTTCATCGCCCTGCACGAGCGGGCGGCGGAGCGGATCGAGGAGTCCCCGGGCGGCAACGCCCACCGCACCGACGCCTCCACCGTGATCGAGCGGATGGTCGCCAAGGCCGAGAGCGACCTCGTGTTCCTCGTCCCCGGCCACGTCGAGGGCGGCTTCGCCTTCTCCCGGCCCATCGTGGACATGAGCCTGCGGCGCGGCATGCGGCTGCGCGCCGTGTGGTCGGCCTCGGTCTTCCACGCCCACGGCGCCACGTCGCACGCCCAGTGGCTGGCCCAGCAGGACGTCCCGCCGCGCATGGTCGACTCGGTGCCGCTGTGCGCCATGATCATGGACGGTGCGGCGGCCGTGGTGGTCGACGAGGCCCAGGAGCCCCGAGTGGTGCGCTCCCGCGCCGAGCTGGACAACCTGTGCTCCCTGGCGGAGCGCCTGTGGGAGCGCGGGACGGCCGTACGCCAGCTCAGACGCACGCCGGGCACGCCCGCCACCCGCAGGCCGCGTACGGAGATCGTGCTGCGCCTGCTGGCCGAGGGCCTCACCGACGACGCCATAGCGCGCCGGCTCGGCTGCAGCGTCCGCACCGTGCGCAACGACGTCGCGGCCGCCATGGTGGCCCTGGACGCGCGCAGCAGGTTCCAGGCGGGTGCCCGGGCCATGCAGGTCGGCCTGATCTGAGGATCCCGCAGCAGAGGGCGCGCCGCGGGGGCGTGCCAGTCTCACACCGGCCGGACCGTTCCCCCTGCGGTCCGGCCGCCCACCGAGGCCCCTGGCGGCCACGCCGATTCCCCGGCCCGCGCCGGGTGTTCGGGGGCCTCGACGAACCGGCCGGCACCCACGTTCGGGGCCGGCCGGCAGCAGAGCCCGCCCCGGCGGGACGGGCTCGCGCCATCCGCGACGGACGTCTGCGGGAACCCTTCCCGGGCGGTCGCCCGGAGGCCGCCGAGGCGGCCGGGAGCACGGCGACGGCCGCCACCTCCACCGGCACCGGGGCGCTGCCGGTCACCTTCAGCAGAACGGGCCGAGCGGCCCCTCGAACACGGCCGCGGTCAACGGGACTCCCCACCACGGCGATCGGGCACGAGCACCGCCGAAGGCGCGGCACCGGCACGCGGCGCCGCGCGGCGAGGGGTCAGCCCGTGCGCCGCGCCACGAAGTCGCACAGCGCGTCCAGCGCGTCCCGCGCCGGCAACGGCGGCAGGGCACCGAGCGCCGCCCTCGCCAGGGCCGTCCGCTCGTGCAGGATCGCCTCCGTGCGCGCTCTGGCCCGCGACACCGCGAAGAGGTCGAGCGCGCGCCGGAGCCGGCCGTCACCCGCCGAGGGCCCCGCGGCGAGCAGTTCACGCAGCTCCGCGTCCGCCGGATCCGTGCCCTCCCGGGCCAGCAGCACCGGCAGACTGGGCACGCCCACCAGCAGGTCCTTGCCCTGTTCCTTGCCGCTGGCCGCGGCGGGGGAGAGCAGGTCGAGCAGGTCGTCGGCGATCTGGAAGACGACGCCGAGCTGCTCCCCGTACTCGATGAGGGCGTCCGCGACGGCCGGCGCCGCGCCGGACTGGTACGCGCCGACGCCCAGCGACATGGCCAGCAGCGCGGCGGTCTTGCCCGCGGTGACGCGGAAGTAGTGGGTGACGGAGTCCTCGCCCGGGACCGGGCCGACGAGTTCACGCATCTGGCCGGCGACGATCCGGCTCGCCGTACGGGAGTTGAGGCCGAGCGCCTCGGGCACCAGGTCGGCGGAGAGCCGTGCGGCCCGGGCCAGCAGCCAGTCGCCGCCGAGGACCGCCGTCCGGTTGCCCCACAGGGCGTTGGCGCTGGCGGCGCCGTGCCGGGTATCCGCCCGGTCCACCACGTCGTCGTGGTAGAGCGAGGCGAGGTGGACGAGTTCGGCGACGACGGCCGCCTCGGCGACTCCGTCCCGGGCGGGATCCCCGAACTCCGCGGCCAGCAGCACCAGGAGGGGCCGCATGCGCTTGCCGCCGGTGGCGGCCAGATGTCCGGTGAGCGCCATGACCCGGGGGTTGGCCGACTCCCGCGAGCACGCGCGGAGCAGGCTCTCGACCGCGTCCAGGGACTCGCTCAACCGCGCCTGGAACTCGGGCTCGTCGGGTCCGAGCCGCCGCAGGAGTTCGCCGGCGTGGACGCGGCCGCCGTCCGGCGCGGCATGGGCCGGAGCCTCGTACAGCTGGTCTGCGGTCACGAGGTAACTCATCCTGTCGAAGAGCGCGGGTGCGGACGTCCGGTCGAGCGTCTTCCGCTGTTTTCGGTTGCAACCCTCGCAGTTCACTCAGGGGGCGACAACGGACCTGGCATGAAGGTGCCAGGAGGGTCCCGGAACGCGTTCCCCATAGCTCCGGACGAATACGACCGGAAATCGGCGAAACGGCGAAACGGAATACGCGTCGGGTATTTCCCGCCCCCGGCGGCAGCTTGATGCCAGCTTTACGTCGCGGAGCCGCGGACGGTGAACGCGCGCGGTGACAATCGGGGCGCCCTTGCAACCCCTGAGAAGGAGCATCCCCCCATGTTCGGACGGGTCGGACGGTCCGCCGTCAAACACCCTTGGCTGACCATATTGGCGTGGGTGATCGCGGCCATCGGGGTGGCCTCCCTGGCCCCGCCGCTGAAGGCCGTCAGCGATCAGGCCGAATTCCTGCCCTCCCACTACGAGTCGGTCCAGGCCGGGGAGCTCCAGAAGAAGGCGTTTCCGCAGCAGGAACAGCCCGCGTCCGTCATCGTCTTCCGCCGTGACGACAACGGCAAGCTGACGGAGAGCGACCTCGCGGACGTCGCCAAGGTCGCCGCCGGGCTGGAGAAGGCGGGCGTCGAGAAGATCAGCAAGGTGGAGACGAGCCCCCAGGCCGTGTCCGCCAACGGCGAGATCGCGCTGGCCAGCATCCTGGCGACCACGGACAACTTCTACGACGAGACCCTGATGGAGTCGATGGGTGAGCTCCGCGAGGAGGCCAAACCCCTCCTCAAGGGCACCTCGCTGCACATGGGCATCACCGGCTCCGCGGCGACCGCGTTCGACACCAAGGAGTCGTCCGGCGACACCGACGCCATGATCATGATGGCGACGCTGGTGCTGCTCATCGTGCTGCTGGCCGCGATCTTCCGCAGCCCGCTCATCGCGATCCTGCCGGTCCTCGTCATCGCCCTGGTCTTCGTCGTCGCCACCGGCCTGATCTCGATGGCTTCCGCGGCCGGCGGGTTCGAGGCGGACGCCTCCATCGGGTCGATCCTGATCGTCGTGCTGTTCGGCGTCGGCACCGACTACATCCTGTTCCTCCTCTTCCGCTACCGGGAGTTCCTGCGCCGCGGCCAGGAGCCGAAGGAGGCCATGACCGAGGCGGTCACCCGGGTCGGGGAGACCATCGCCTCCGCCGCCGGCGCCGTCATCGTCGCCTTCCTCGCCCTGCTGCTGTCCAGCCTCGGCATGCTGAAGGCGATGGGCCCGGCGCTCGCCATCGCGGTGGCCGTCACCCTCGTCGCCGCGCTGACGCTCGTCCCGGCCGTCTTCTCGCTGCTGGGCACCAAGGCCTTCTGGCCGTCCAAGGCGTGGAGCAAGGAGCCGAAGCACACGATCGCCGGCCGCGCCGGCTCGCTCACCGCGCGCCGTCCCGGCCTCGTCGCCGCCGTCTCCGGCGGCCTCCTCGCCGTGCTGGCCACCGGCCTGTTCGGCCTCAACACCGTCTTCGACAGCAGCAGTTCGCTGCCGAAGGACCTGGAGTCCGTCCAGGCGGCGAAGGAACTGGAGCGCGGCTTCGCGGCCGGCCAGACCGACCCGACCTGGGTGTACCTGGAGGCGAAGGACGGCGGCAGGCTCGACCAGGGCAAGGTCGACGCCTACGCCAAGGAACTGGACGCGGCCGGCTTCGGGCGCGTGATGCCCGGCGTCCTCGCGCCCAAGGGCGACATCGCCAAGTTCGGCGTGGTCCTCAAGCACAAGCCGGACAGCGACAAGGCCGTCGAACTCCTCGGCGGGCCCCTGCGCGACGCGGCCCACGACGCGGCCCCGGACGGCACCCGCGCCCTCGTCGGCGGCACCTCTGCCGTGCTCGCCGACATCCAGGACGCCACCAACCGCGACTACTCCGTGGTGTTCCCGGCCGCCGGCCTCGCCATCATGCTGATCCTCGGACTGCTGCTGCGCAGCGTCGTCGCGCCGCTGTACCTCATGGTCGCGGTCGGCCTGGGCTTCGCCGCGACCCTGGGCGCCACCGTGTGGCTGTTCCAGAACATCGCGGGCGAGGCGGGCCTGCCCTTCACCCTGCCGGTGATCGTCTACCTCTTCGTGGTGGCGATCGGAACCGACTACAACATCCTGATGGTGGCCCGACTGCGCGAGGAGGTGGGCCGCGGCAACACCCCGGCGGAAGCCGTCCGCAAGGCCATCACCCACTCCACCTCCACCGTCGGCACGGCGGCCGTCATCCTCGCGGGCACCTTCGGTGTGCTGCTGCTGGCGCAGAACTCCATGCTCCGGCAGATGGGCTTCGCCGTCGCGTTCGGCATCCTGCTCACCGCCTTCGTGATGGCGGTGCTGCTGGTGCCGGCCGTCACGACGCTGCTCGGCGCCCGCACCTGGTGGCCCGGCCGCGTCGAGGTGGAGACGGAGCCGGACACCGAGGCGGCCTCGGAGTCCTCCGAACCCGAGCCCGTCACCGCCAACCAGGCCTGACCGGAAGGAAGACGGGCTCCTGACAGTTCATGTGACCGGGCAGAGCATGGCAGCGCCTACCTTCGGTGAGGTGAATGCAGTCGACGTTCTCCTCATCGCCGGAGCCACCGCTCTGCTCGGCCCCGTGATCATGGCCGTCCTCGCCCGACGCGTGCTCGGACTGCGCATCGGCGCGGTCCGAGCACTCTTCACAGGTGTGGCCGGACTGCTCGCCGCGGGCGTGGTGGGCACCCCCATGGGCCCGGAGGCCAGCCGCACCCCCCTCGTGACCGTCCAGTTGGGCGCGGCCCTGCTCGGCGCGATGCTCTTCCTCGTCCTGTCCGAGGCACCCGCGGCCAACGGCTCGATGCGCGGCATGGTCCGCTGGCCCGGCGCCGTGCGCCGCCGGGTGGCCCGCAGCCGGCGCTACACCCAGCTCAGCAGGATCGCCGTACGGCACGGACTGCGCCGCTTCCTGACCGGCCGGTCCCGGCGCGGCACCGCGAGCGCCCAGGACCAGGCCGCGCTCGCCAGGTCCCTGCGGCTGGCGCTGGAGGAGGCGGGCGCCACCTTCGTCAAACTGGGGCAGGTCCTCTCCTCCCGCTACGACCTGCTGCCCGACGTGTTCGTCGAGGAACTCAGCTCGTTGCAGCACGAGGTCGCCCCCGAACCCTGGCCCGACATCGAACGCGTCCTCGCCGAGGAGCTGAAGGCCCCGCCCGACAAGGTGTTCGCGGAGTTCATCCCCGAACCGCTCGCGGCCGGCTCCATGGCCCAGGTGCACCGCGCCCGGCTGCGCGACGGCCGCGCCGTGGCCGTCAAGGTCCAACGGCCGGGCGCCCGGCAGGTGGTGGAGCAGGACCTCGACATCCTCTTCCGGATCAGCCAGATCCTGGAGCGGAACACCACCTGGGGCCGGACGGTCGGCTCCCGCGACCTCGTGCAGGGCTTCGCCGACTCGCTCCACGAGGAGCTGGACTTCCGCACCGAGGCCCGCAACACCGCGGTCGTCGCCGCCAACACCGACCGCACGGCGGGCGGCGGTTCCGGCGACGAGAGCGGCACCGGGCCGAAGGGCGCCGAACCGGGCGGCGGTTCACCGGTCCGCCTCCCCGAGGTCCACCAGGACCTGTGCACGGAACGCGTCCTCGTCGTCGAGTGGCTCGACGGCGTCACCCTGAACCGGGCCGACGCCGTCATCGACGCACAGGGCCTGGACCGCGAGCAGCTCGCCCGCGACCTGTTCGGCTGCCTGCTCGCCCAGATCATGATCGGCGGCGTCTTCCACGCCGACCCGCACTCCGGGAACGTCCTCGTCCTCGACGACGGCGGGCTGGGGCTCGTGGACTTCGGCTCGGTGGGCCGCATCGACCAGATGCTGCGCTCCAGCCTGCGCGACCTGCTCATGGCGATCGACCGCAACGACCCGCAGGCCCTGTCCGACGCCCTGCTGGAACTGGTGGAGCGCCCCGACGAGATCGACGAGGAGCGGTTCACCCGCGCCCTCGGCCGGTTCACGGCCCGCCACCTGGCCTCCTCGGGCCCTCCGGGCCGCGAGATGTTCACCGACCTGTTCCTGCTCGTCGCCCAGTACGGACTGACCGTGCCGCCCGAAGTCGCCGCCGCCTTCCGGGCCCTGGCCACCGTCGAGGGCGCGCTGAACCGGCTCGTGCCGGGCTTCGACATCGTGGAGGAGGCGCGGTCCTTCGCCTCCACCGAACTGGCCCGCAGGCTCTCCCCGCGCCAGCTGAGCCGGTCCGTCTTCGACGAGGCCGCCGCCGTCCTGCCGATGCTCCTCAGGCTGCCGCGCCGGGCCGAACGCATCAGCAGCGCCCTGGAACAGGGCAGGCTCAGCGTCAACGTGCGGATACTCGCCGACGAACGGGACCGGCGCTTCATACGCGGCATCGTCCGGGACGTCCTGCTCGCCTTCCTCGGCGCGCTGACCGGCGTCCTGGGCATCATGCTGCTGTCCACCCAGGGCGGTCCGCGGGTCGCCGGCTCACTGAGGCTGTTCGACGTCTTCGGCTACAACATGCTGCTGCTCAGCTCGGTCCTCGTGCTGCGGGTGCTGTTCACCATCACCAGGTCCCCGCGCTGAGCCGAGCGGGCCGAGCGAGCCGCCGGGGACCCGCGGCCGGCCCGAACGCGTACGCCGGCCCGCTCGGTGGCGTCGGCCCGTTCGCACGCGCCGGTCGGCTCAGCGCGGGGACGGCACGGCGTGCGCGCGGCGCAGCGCGTCGGCCAGATCGGCGGCCGCGTCGAACACGGTCGCGGCCAGCCAGCGGCCCGGGAGCGAGTCCATGCGCCCCGACGGCCCCGACACCGACAGCGCGCCGACCACCCGGTCCCCGGTGTCCTGCACGGGCACGGCGAACGCGATGTCCCCGGGCTGCATCACGTCGGGCCCGCGGGCCCAGCCGCGACGGCGCACCTGCGCGAGGTGGGCGGCGGTGAACCGGGCGCCGTGCAGGCCCTCGTGGATCTCCTCGGGCTCCTCCCACGCCAGCAGCACCAGCGCCACCGCGCCGGCCAGCGCGGGCCGGGACATCCCGACCGGCACCCGCTCGGCGCCGTCGGGCCCGAGGGAACCCGCGCAGCTCGCCACGCAGGTCTGCAGCCGGCCCCGGCGCCGCAGGATCCGCGCGTCGAGGCCGGTACGCGCGTGCAGGTCGGCCAGTACCGGCGAGGCGGCCTGCGCCAGACGGTCGTAGCGCGCCTCGACGGACATGGTGCCGAGCCGGGGCCCGAGGACGAAACGGCCGTGGAAGTCCCGGCTGAGCAGCCCGAGCCGCTCCAGCGCCACCGCGATGCGGTGCACGGTGGGCCGGGTCAGTCCACTGCGGGAGACCAGCTCGCTCAGCGGCGTCGGAGCCTGCTCCACGATCGCCAGCAGGGTGGAGGCCTTGTCGAGCACGCCGACACCGCTGACCCACTCCCGGGGAGCGGTCGTCATCGTCGGGTCACCTGCCGTGTGCCCTCGGGAACAGATGCCATGGTGTTCCGGCTCTCTTGTGCTCGCGCGGTTCTTCGTCAGTCCAGTGCGGCCGGGCTGTCCACGGACACCACCTCGACGTCCGGGACGATCCGGCGGATCAGCCCCGCCAGGGTGCGTCCGGGGCCGAGTTCGACCAGGCGGGCGCAGCCGAGGGTGCCGGTGAGGGTGCGCACGCTCTCCTCCCACAGGACGGGTGAGGTGAGCTGGCGGGTGCCGAGTTCGGCCCAGCCGCAGTCGCCGTCGTAGGGGCGTGCGTCGACGTTGGCCACCACCGGGAGGTGCTTCGGCGCGGCCGGCGTCTCCTTCAGCGCGGTGGCGAGGGCCTCGGCGGCGGGCGCCATGTACGGGCTGTGGAAGGCGCCGCCGACCTGGAGGCGGATGAACTTGGCCCCGATCGAGGGAGCTTCGTCGGCGACCCGGCCTACACCGTCCACGGATCCGGAGACCACGGTCTGTCCGGGGGCGTTGACGTTGGCGACCCACACGTCCGCGCCGTCCTCCCGCGCGCTGCCCACCAGGTGCTCCACGGCCTCCAGCGGGGCCGCGACCAGGACGCCCATCGTGCCCTCGCGGGCGCCGGAGGCCTCCCGCATGGCGCGACCGCGCGCGGCGACGAGGGCCGCTGCCGCGCCGACGGTGAAGGCGCCGGCGGCGGTCAGGGCGGCGTACTCGCCCAGGCTGTGCCCGGCGCAGGCCACCACGGGCCCGTCGAAGGCCTCCCGCCGCACCGCCTCGGCGTGGGCGATCATCGCGACCGAGAACACCGACAGCTGGGCCAGGTCGGTGCGCCGCAGCTGTTCCGTCGAGGCGTTGAGCAGCAGGTCGGCGATGTCCTCCCCGGTGGCCTCGGAGATCTCCGTGGTGATCTCCCAGGACGGGGTGTCCCGCCAGGGCGCGCCCATTGCCTGACGCTGTGTTCCCTGACCGGGAAAGACCAGACCGATCGGCCGCTGATCCATGGATCCACCTTCCGCACGGACGTCGTCGAGGGCACGGGAACCCGTACCGGTCAGGCCGGTACGGGCCGCCGCGGACCGGCGGTTACGGGGAGAACCGCCGGAGACGGGGAACAACCCTGAAGATGAATCCCGTTCCCTGCGAATCCATCCAACTGCCCACTGGGGCGGGGGGCAACGCGCGTTTCAGGAACCTGCGCCCGCCCGCGCGTTTCACGAACGTCCGCCGCCGTCCTGCCAGTTCGCGCCGCGCGGCAGCAGCCCCAGCTCCGCCGCCCGGACCCCCGCCTGGAAGCGGGACGTGGCCCCGAGCAGCGTCATGATCTCGGCGACGTAGCGCCGGTAGGTCCGCACGGAGACGGTCAGTTCGCGGGCGGCGACCTCGTCGGTGACGCCGGCCCGCATGGCGCCCAGTATCTGGCGCGCCAGGATCGCCCGGTCGCGGTCGCCGAAGATCACGTCGTCGTCCGGTGGGACCGCGCTGCTCCAGATGCTCTCGAACAGCGTCTCCAGGGCCTCCAGTACCTCGGGCACCCGGATGAGGGATGCCCGGCGGTCGGCGGGCGGGCCGACGACCACCAGGGCCGTGGCGCCGTCGGCGATGAGGACCTGAAGGGGCGGCAGCCGCGCCACCCGGATCGCCAGCTTCCCCTGGTGCTCGGGCGGCAGCCGCTTCCAGAACGCCTCACCGACCAGCTCCGGACTGGCGAGCAGCCGCACCGACACGCTCTCCCGCGGGAAGTGCAGCAGCTCCGACTCCAGCCGTCCGATCTTCTCCAGCCGTTTGCCGGGGGCCGGGACCCGGGACCGCAGGATGTCGACGGTGCTGGTGGTCTGCTGGATCAGCTCACGCGTGACGCCGATGAGCTTGCCGTAGCCACCGGGGAGCGCCGTGATGAGCTGCTCCCGCCGACTGCGGTCCCGGTGGATGATCATGGTTGATTCGATCAACTCTCTGAGCTGCAGGAGGGCATGCTCCAACTCGTCCCCCGATTGGCTGCACACGGTGTGCCCCCACTTCTCGTCGGATGTTCCGATCCTCGGTCCCACACAAACCCGGGCGGCGTCCCGCCCGGGTGGTCACGGAGACTTGGGCAGCAGCCCGATCTCGACGGCGCGCACGCCGGCCTGGAAGCGGGACGACGCGTTCAACTCCCTCATGATCTCGGCCACATGCCGCCGGTAGGTGCGCAAGGACACCTGCAACTCGCGGGCGGCGGTGGCGTCGGTGCGTCCCGAGCGCAGCTGCTCCAGGATGCGGCGGGTCAGCTCGGAGCGCAGCCGGGGGCTCAGCTCGGGGTGGTCGACGAGCTTCCGGCCGCGCGACCAGACACCGGCGTAGAGGAGCTGGAGGGTGCTGACGGCGGCGCAGTCGGTGACCACCGCCGCCCGGCCGTCCTCCTCCGCGCCCTTGGCGCCCAGCCGCAGGAACGCGGACGTGCCGTCGACCACGACGATGCCGCACAGCTCGTGCGGGAAGACCCGGACGCCCGGGATGCCGCGCAGACGGGCGGGCGCCACGTCGACGGCGGCGGGGCTGCACAGGATCCGGACGGTGACCCCTTTGGGCACGCGCGCCAGGCACCGCAGCACTGCCTCCACTAAAGCGGCCGAGCCGGTGAGCGCCACGTTCACCGAGCGCTGCGCTCCCAGCACGAGTTCTTCGAGGGTCTCGGCGGTCACTTCGGCGTCCATGTGCGTCAGACCGGACGTCGTCGCCGGGCGGCGGCGGTGCAGGGAGACCGTGTACTCGATCAGACCCCGGGCCTGCAGCAGCGTCTGCTCCAGGCGAGCGGCATGGCCCTGGGGGGCGTTTTCCTCAAGCCCGCCGACCGTTGGAAGTTCGAACAAAGTGCCAGCCACGCGTGCGCCCCCATGTTGTTCCACATTGCGTCGCCGCGCGTGTACCGGCTCAGGATGGCCCCAGCTGAGTGACGCACGGCGCCACCGCCGGCCCCCGCTCGGCGCATTGTTTAAACCAGAAGTTAATTTCGTCCCAACCGTGGGGCATTGCCTTGCGGGCAATAAAATTGCCTGGTGTGGATCGGTCGTGGTGGTTGTGCTCACGGTGCGGCCGAAATCAGGTGTAGGTAATCACGACTCCTCGACGATATCCAGTTCTTGTGGTGCTGTCAGTGACAGCAAGCTGCAGGTTTAGGGGCCGGAACCCGGGGTCCCGCTTCCGCTTTGGGTGCTATGGGGACGGTTACTCGCGCGTATCCAACCTGCGGTGACCCCAAGTTGCCAACTCTGCCTGGTGTGCCGCCGTTGCGGCCCCCGGGTGCTGTGGTAGCCGTCGCGCCACAGGGGGAGATGCCAACCA
This sequence comes from Streptomyces sp. NPDC037054, assembly GCF_055606745.1. NCBI lineage: Bacteria > Bacillati > Actinomycetota > Actinomycetes > Kitasatosporales > Streptomycetaceae > Streptomyces > Streptomyces sp. NPDC037054. The sequence continues at coordinate 128,082 of NZ_JBVJSJ010000011.1, forward strand.
AACGGTCAATCGGAATGAATCCACCTATTCAGAAGGAATGGTCCGGTAGGCCTTCAGTCGTGCGGGGTCGAGTTTGAACGGCGTTCAGAAACATCGGTGGCGTTGGCAACGACCCGTTCGCTCTGCCCCGGGTTGACCGTGTCGGCCAACCCGGACGCGCGTCCCTGCGCGGGCAGGATATCCGCCTTCACGACTTGCGTGCTCTATACCAATGGCAATTCCTGGAAGGGAACGTGAGCAAGAGTCTCCTTTGCCACCGCTGAATGCATGCGTGACGCTTTGCATCCGCCCGGCCGACCGCACCGCGGAGGCCGGAGCCGGGTACGGCCGACCGCGGCGCGGGGAACTCCGGCCGGACCGTAACCCGGCGCGCGGTCCGGTGTTGGTAGCGCGAGGGGTCCGCCGTCGGTGCGCGGTCCCCGCGGAGAGCGGGAGGCGGACAGCCGTGGTGGACACCGCGCGCCGGGGGCGTGGGGCCGAGGGGACGAAGACCGGCGACCGGGACCGGGCCCGGCCGGAGGGCGCCCCGCCGCGCCGCTCGCCGCGGGAGGCGGCGGCCCGTACGTACCCGCGCGCCCTGCCGATCGTGCCGGTACGCGCGCGTGGCCTGACCGTCGAGGGCGCCGACGGCCGCCGCTACCTGGACTGCCTCTCCGGCGCCGGGACGCTCGCGCTGGGACACAACCACCCCGTCGTCCTGGAGGCCGTCCGGAAGGTCCTCGAATCGGGAGCCCCGCTGCACGTCCCGGACCTGTCCACGCCGGTCAAGGACGCCTTCGTCACCGAGCTGCTCCCCACGCTGCCGCCCCGACTCGCCGCCCACGCGCGCGTGCGCTTCTGCGGACCGGCCGCCGGTGACGCCGTACGGGCCGCCTCCCGCCTGGTCCGCGCCGCGACCGGACGAACGGGCATCGCCGGCTTCGACGGAGCCGAACACGGCACGACACCCACCGGGGCACTGGCAGTCCACGGCGACATGGGCGACGCGCGGGTCACGCACCTGCCGTACCCGCAGGACTACCGCTGCCCGTTCGGCGTCGGCGGCCCGCGCGGCGCCGAACTCGCCGCCCACTGGGCCGAGTCCGTCCTCGACGGCCCCGGCCCGGGCGTGCCCCCGCCCGCCGGCGTGATCCTGGAACCCGTGCACGACGCCGGCGGGGTGCTGCCCGCGCCCGACGCGTGGCTGCGGAGGATCCGGCGCATCACGGCCGCACGGGACATCCCGCTGATCGTGGACGAGTCCTGCACGGGGGTCGGCCGGACCGGCGCGCTCTGGGGCGTGCGGCACAGCGGCGCCACCCCCGACGTGATGGTCCTGTCCCGGGCCATCGGCGGCAGCCTGCCCCTCGCCGTGCTCGTCCACCGCGAGGACCTCGACACCGGCCAACAGGGCGCCCCCACCGGCCCGTTCCGCGGGAACCAGCTCGCCATGGCCGCCGGCGCGGCCACGCTCGCGTACGTCCGTGAGAACCGGCTCGCCGACCACGCGGCACGGCTCGGCGCGCGCATGCTGGCCCGACTCCGCGCTCTGGCCGGCGAGTTCGCGTGCGTCGGTGAGGTGCGGGGACGGGGCCTGATGATCGGCGTCGAACTGGTCGAGCCGGACGATGCGGACGGTCCGGACGGGCCGGGCGACCCTCACGGTCCGAACCAGGAGACTCAGGAGACCCACGAGCCCTACGAGCCCCATGCGACCCACGAGCCCCACGGGACGGCCGAACGGCGCCCGGACACAGGCCTTCCGGTCGCCGGCACCGGGCCACAAACCGGTCGGACACCTCGTGCCGCCGCCCCGGAACTGGCCGCGGCCGTCCAGCGCGCGTGCCTGCGGAGGGGCCTGATCGTCGACGTCGGCGGCCCGCACGCGAACGTCGTACGGCTCCTGCCGCCCCTGACGATCACCGACGAGCAGGCGGCGGCCGTCCTCGACCGCCTGGCCGACGCGGTGGCCGCCGCGACGGGCCACGGCCGTCACGGGCGGGACCCCCGTCAGCGGCGCCCCCAGCCGCGGGGCCACGGCTCCCGCGGCCCCCACGAACGAGGGGCCGCGTCCCCGTGAGCACCCGATTGTCAGTGCCGGGCCGTAGGGTGGTCGCGCTATGACGAAGCCCTCACTCCCCGAACTCCTGCACGCCGCCGTCACCGCCGTCGGCGGCACGGAGCGCCCCGGCCAGGTGGCCATGGCCGAAGCCGTCGCGGAGGCGATCGACGACGGTTCGCACCTGCTGGTCCAGGCCGGCACCGGCACCGGAAAGTCGCTCGGCTACCTGGTGCCGGCGCTCGCGCAGGGGGAGAGGGTCGTGGTCGCCACGGCCACGCTGGCCCTGCAGCGCCAGCTGGTCGAGCGGGACCTGCCGCGCACGGTGGAGGCCCTGCACCCGCTGCTGCGCCGCCGCCCGGAGTTCGCCATGCTGAAGGGCCGGTCGAACTACCTGTGCCTGCACCGCCTGCACGAGGGCGTCCCGCAGGACGAGGAGGACGGCCTCTTCGACCAGTTCGAGGCCGCCGCACCCACCAGCAAGCTGGGCCAGGACCTGCTGCGGCTGCGCGACTGGGCCGACGACACCGAGACCGGCGACCGCGACGACCTGACGCCGGGCGTCTCCGACCGGGCCTGGTCCCAGGTGTCCGTGTCGTCCCGCGAGTGCCTGGGCGCGACCAAGTGCGCGTACGGCGCCGAGTGCTTCGCCGAGACGGCCCGCGAGCGCGCCAAGCTCGCCGAGGTCGTCGTCACCAACCACGCGCTCCTCGCGATCGACGCCATCGAGGGCGCCCCGGTCCTCCCGCAGCACGAGGTGCTGATCGTGGACGAGGCGCACGAGCTGGTCTCCCGCGTCACGGGCGTCGCCACCGGCGAGCTCACTCCCGGCCAGGTCAACCGCGCCGTACGGCGCGCGGCGAAGCTCGTCAACGAAAAGGCCGCCGACCAGCTCCAGACCGCCTCCGAGGGCTTCGAGCGGCTGATGGAGCTGGCGCTGCCGGGCCGCCTGGAGGAGATCCCGGAGGACCTCCAGTGCGCCCTGACCGCCCTGCGCGACGCGTGCCGCACGGTGATCTCCGCCCTCGGCACGACCCGCGACAAGTCCGTGCAGGACGAGGACGCGGTCCGCAAGCAGGCGCTGGCCAGTGTGGAGAGCGTGCACGGCGTGGCGGAGCGCATCACGCACGGCAACGAGTGGGACGTCGTCTGGTACGAGCGCCATGAGCCCCGCGGCGGAGCCGCATATCGACACAGCGGTGCTTCTCTGCGGGTGGCCCCGATGTCCGTGTCGGGCCTGCTGCGGGAGAAGCTCTTCGCGGACCGCTCGGTGGTCCTGACCTCGGCGACCCTGAAGCTGGGCGGCGACTTCAACGGCGTGGGCGCGTCGCTCGGACTGGCCCCGGAGGGCACGGAGGGCGAGGACCTGCCGCAGTGGAAGGGCGTCGACGTCGGCTCGCCCTTCGACTACCCCAAGCAGGGCATCCTCTACGTCGCCAAGCACCTGGCCCGCCCCGCGCGGGACGGCGACCGGGGCGACATGCTGGACGAGCTGACGGAGCTCATCCAGGCGGCCGGCGGCCGTACCCTCGGGCTGTTCTCGTCGATGCGCGGCGCCCAGCTCGCCGCGGAGGAACTGCGCTCACGGATTCCGGAGTTCCCGATCCTGCTCCAGGGCGAGGAGACCCTCGGCGAGCTGATCAAGAACTTCGCGGCCGACCCGAAGACCTGCCTGTTCGGCACGCTGTCCCTGTGGCAGGGCGTCGACGTGCCGGGCCCGAGCTGCCAGCTCGTCGTCATGGACAAGATCCCGTTCCCGCGCCCGGACGACCCGCTGATGAGCGCCCGCCAGAAGGCGGTGGAGGACGCGGGGGGCAACGGCTTCATGGCGGTCGCCGCGACGCACGCGGCGCTGCTCATGGCCCAGGGCGCCGGCCGCCTCGTCCGCGCCTCGGGCGACCGCGGCGTGGTCGCCGTCCTGGACCCCCGCCTGGCGACGGCCCGCTACGGCAGCTACCTCAAGGCGTCACTGCCCGACTTCTGGTACACGACGGACCGCAACCAGGTCCGCAAGTCCCTGGCGGCGATCGACGCCAAGGCCAAGGCCGACGCCGTGTAAGACGAGTGCCACACACAGCAACCGTCAAGGGAGCAACCACAACGGCGAGCACCCCCGGTCCGCGAGAGCGGCGCCGGTTCAGGCGCAAGAACAGACCCCGGAACCGGCGCAGGGGTCCCGGGGTCGGTCAGGGAGCGGGCGGCGGCGTGGGCCCGCCCGCCGCTGAGCTCACACGCGGCGGAGTACGGCGACCACCTTGCCCAGGATGGTCGCGTCGTCGCCGGGGATGGGCTCGTAGGCGGAGTTGTGGGGGAGGAGCCAGACGTGGCCGTCCTCGCGCTTAAAACGCTTGACGGTGGCCTCGCCGTCGAGCATCGCGGCCACGATGTCGCCGTTCTCGGCGACGGGCTGGCGGCGGACCGTGACCCAGTCGCCGTCGCAGATCGCGGCCTCGATCATCGAGTCGCCGACGACCTTCAGGACGAACAGCTCCCCGTCGCCGACGAGCTGCCGGGGGAGGGGGAAGACGTCCTCGACGGACTCCTCGGCGAGGATCGGGCCACCGGCGGCGATGCGGCCGACGAGCGGGACGTACGACGCGGCGGGCTTGCCGGCGGTGTCCGTGGGCTGCACGGAGGCGGCCTGGTCGCTGCCGCGCACCTCGTACGCGCGCGGGCGGTGCGGGTCGCGGCGCAGGAAGCCCTTCCGCTCCAGTGCCATCAGCTGGTGCGCGACCGACGACGTGCTGGACAGGCCGACGGCCTGGCCGATCTCCCGCATCGACGGCGGGTACCCGCGGCGCTGCACGGAGTCCCTGATGACCTCGATCACCCGGCGCTGGCGGTCCGTGAGCCCTGAGCTGTCCGCCCGGATGCCCGGAGGTCGGCCCGGCAGGGAGCGCTTGTGCCCCTCGGGATTCGTGGCTTCGTTCATCGCGTGCACCGGCTCGAGTCGGCCCTGGGCGCGGTCCTGGGCAGTGATGGTGGCACTGTCTGCGGTCGTGGTCACGTCGGCCCCTCTCGATGGTCTCCCTGCTGCACAACGGTAGTTGCTTTCGAAAGGTTGCGCCAAACACACGTTCGAGTGAAAAATCGCGAATCAGGCGACGCGACCGCATCTCCAGGTGTATTGCCTACCGCGCGGCCGGGCGGGCAAAAGGGCCCATTGCTGTACTCTTCACCGCCGGGACGGCGGCCCCGCGAGGCGCCGCCCAGTCTGCCATCCGCCCCTCCGGCGACCCGACCGGGACCTCCGCCTCCGCCGGAGCCGCACGCTCCCCGCGCGCCGCGCCCACGGTATCTCCGCATGTGCCGCGGCGACACGGCCGCGACACGCGCGTACGGCGTATGTATGAGCCAATCCCCACATCTAGTGGTTGGATTGCATCAGCAGCCCAGAAGTTGTGGTCCCCCGGGTCTTCGGGTCCTCGGAGATCGCCTATGCTTGGGGCTGCTTCGCGGGGCTCATGTGGCCCGGCGAGGTCATTGGGTCTGCCGTGAGGAGGGTTGGGAACCATGCACTGCCCCTTCTGCAGGCACCCCGACAGCCGCGTCGTCGACAGCCGTACGACCGACGACGGCACGTCGATCCGCAGGCGCCGCCAGTGTCCGGACTGCTCCCGTCGTTTCACGACCGTGGAGACGTGTTCGCTCATGGTGGTCAAGCGGTCCGGAGTCACCGAGCCCTTCAGCCGTACCAAGGTCATCAATGGCGTGCGCAAGGCGTGCCAGGGGCGGCCTGTCACCGAGGACGCGCTCGCCCAGCTCGGCCAACGGGTCGAGGAGGCCGTGCGGGCCACCGGAAGCGCCGAGCTGACCACCCACGACGTGGGGCTGGCCATACTCGGCCCGTTGCAGGAGCTCGACCTCGTCGCCTACCTGCGATTCGCCTCCGTCTACCGGGCGTTCGACTCGCTCGAGGACTTCGAGGCCGCGATCGCGGAACTGCGGCGGACGGGACGCGCCACCGCGGACGACGAGGACCGCGAGGGCGCGGGGGCGGGGAGCCAGGAAGACGGCCGCGGGCCGACGGGAACCGGGCAGGTCCCCGAACCCGCGGGCGCCGCCGACTGACGAGCGGGCCGGACCGGACCACGAGACCGGGCCGGCCGGGCGGCGGCGACGAAGAAGACCTGTTGCGGGCGGTGTCCGAGATGCCCGCAACACCAGACAGAACACCGTGCCACGGGAACAATCGGGGCACTTCAGGGCGTTTTCGCCCGTACAGGGAGGCGGCATGACAGAGACGGCGAGCGGTCCGGCACGGAGTTCCCGAGCCAAGAGCACCAAGGGCGGGAAGGGACTGCGGATCGACCGGATCCACACCACCCCCGGGGTCCACCCCTACGACGAGGTGGAGTGGGAGCGTCGTGACGTCGTCATGACCAACTGGCGCGACGGCTCGGTCAACTTCGAGCAGCGCGGCGTCGAGTTCCCCGACTTCTGGTCGGTGAACGCGGTCAACATCGTCACCAGCAAGTACTTCCGCGGAGCAGTCGGCACCCCGCAGCGCGAGACCAGCCTCAAGCAGCTGATCGACCGCATCGTGAAGACGTACCGGAAGGCCGGCGAGGACCACAAGTACTTCGCCTCGCCCGCCGACGCCGAGATCTTCGAGCACGAGCTGGCGTACGCCCTCCTGCACCAGATCTTCAGCTTCAACAGCCCCGTCTGGTTCAACGTCGGGACCAAGCAGCCCCAGCAGGTCTCCGCCTGCTTCATCCTGTCCGTCGACGACTCCATGGAGTCGATCCTCGACTGGTACAAGGAAGAGGGCATGATCTTCAAGGGCGGTTCCGGCGCCGGCCTGAACCTGTCCCGCATCCGCTCCTCCAAGGAACTGCTGTCCTCCGGCGGCAACGCCTCCGGGCCGGTCTCCTTCATGCGCGGCGCCGACGCCTCCGCCGGCACCATCAAGTCCGGTGGCGCCACCCGCCGCGCGGCCAAGATGGTCGTCCTCGACGTGGACCACCCGGACATCGAGGACTTCATCGAGACCAAGGTGAAGGAAGAGGAGAAGATCCGCGTCCTGCGCGACGCGGGCTTCGACATGGACCTGGGCGGCGACGACATCACGTCCGTCCAGTACCAGAACGCCAACAACTCGGTCCGCGTGAACGACGAGTTCATGAAGGCGGTCGAGGAGGGCGGCAAGTTCGGCCTGCGCGCCCGCATGACCGGCGAGGTCATCGAAGAGGTCGACGCCAAGCAGCTGTTCCGCAGGATCGCCGAGGCCGCCTGGGCCTGCGCCGACCCCGGCATCCAGTACGACGACACCATCAACACCTGGCACACCTGCCCCGAGTCCGGCCGGATCACCGCGTCGAACCCGTGCAGCGAGTACATGCACCTGGACAACACGTCCTGCAACCTGGCCTCGCTGAACCTGATGAAGTTCCTGAAGGACGACGGCAAGGGCAACCAGTCCTTCGAGGCCGACCGCTTCCAGAAGGTCGTCGAGCTGGTCATCACCGCGATGGACATCTCGATCTGCTTCGCGGACTTCCCGACCCAGAAGATCGGCGAGAACACCCGCGCCTTCCGCCAGCTCGGCATCGGCTACGCCAACCTCGGCGCCCTGCTGATGGCCACCGGCCACGCCTACGACTCGGACGGCGGCCGCTCCCTGGCCGGCGCCATCACCTCCCTGATGACGGGCACGGCCTACCGGCGCTCCGCCGAACTCGCCGCGGTCGTCGGCCCGTACGACGGCTACGCCCGCAACGCCGACGCCCACAAGCGCGTCATGAAGCAGCACGCCGACGCCAACGCCAAGGCCGTCCGCATGGACGACCTGGACACCCCGGTGTGGGCCGCCGCCACCGAGGCCTGGCAGGACGTCGTCCGCCTCGGCGACAAGAACGGCTTCCGCAACTCCCAGGCGTCCGTGCTCGCCCCGACCGGCACCATCGGCCTCGCGATGTCCTGCGACACCACCGGTGTCGAGCCCGACCTCGCGCTGGTCAAGTTCAAGAAGCTGGTCGGCGGCGGCTCGATGCAGATCGTCAACGGCACGGTCCCGCAGGCCCTGCGCCGCCTGGGCTACCAGGAGGAGCAGATCGAGGCGATCGTCGCCCACATCGCCGACCACGGCAATGTGATCGACGCCCCCGGTCTCAAGCCCGAGCACTACGAGGTGTTCGACTGCGCCATGGGCGAGCGGGCCATCTCCCCGATGGGCCACGTCCGCATGATGGCCGCGATCCAGCCCTGGATCTCCGGCGCCATCTCCAAGACGGTCAACATGCCGGAGACGGCGACCGTCGAGGAGGTCGAGGAGATCTACTACGAGGCCTGGAAGCTCGGCGTCAAGGCGCTCGCGATCTACCGCGACAACTGCAAGGTCGGCCAGCCCCTCTCCGCGAAGACCAAGGAGAAGGAGAAGGCCGAGATCACGGAGAAGGCCGAGACGGCCATCCGCGAGACGGTCGAGAAGGTCATCGAGTACCGCCCCGTCCGCAAGCGCCTCCCGAAGGGCCGCCCCGGCATCACCACGTCCTTCACCGTCGGCGGCGCCGAGGGCTACATGACCGCCAACTCCTACCCGGACGACGGTCTCGGCGAGGTCTTCCTGAAGATGTCCAAGCAGGGCTCCACCCTCGCGGGCATGATGGACGCCTTCTCCATCGCGGTCTCGGTCGGCCTCCAGTACGGCGTGCCGCTGGAGACGTACGTCTCGAAGTTCACCAACATGCGCTTCGAGCCGGCCGGCATGACGGACGACCCGGACGTGCGGATGGCGCAGTCGATCGTCGACTACATCTTCCGCCGCCTGGCGCTGGACTTCCTGCCCTTCGAGACGCGCTCCGCCCTCGGCATCCACTCCGCCGAGGAGCGCCAGCGCCACCTGGAGACCGGCTCCTACGAGCCGTCGGACGACGAGGTCGACGTCGAGGGCCTGGCCCAGTCGGCGCCGCGCGCCCAGGAACTGAAGGCCGTCGCCACCCCGAAGGCCGAGACCGAGGCCGCCAAGCCGGCCCCGCAGCAGGCCCACACCAGCGCCGAACTGGTCGAAATGCAGCTGGGCATCCAGGCGGACGCCCCGCTGTGCTTCTCCTGCGGCACCAAGATGCAGCGAGCGGGCTCCTGCTACATCTGCGAGGGCTGCGGCTCGACGAGCGGCTGCAGCTGACCACCGACCGGGCGCCGAGCGCCCCGTGGTGAGGTGACGCGAAGGGGACCGGCCCGGTGGCCGGTCCCCTTTCCGCGTGTCCCGCGCCGTCGCGTCAGTGGCGCAGCGTGCCCATGGTCCTCGTGAACGTGGCCGGGTCGGTGTCGGAGCCGTGGACGCCGGGGCGGAAGTCCCAGGCGCCGGTGTCGTCCCGGACGAACTCGGCCACCGTCGCCGCCGTCGCGCCGCGGACACCGGCGAAGTCGTCCTCGGCCAGCGTCGTGTAGCCCTCCCGGATGCGCAGCGCCACGTTGGACACGGTGCCGAACGTCTTGTCGCCGGCGCGCTGCTGGATGACGACGCCGACGACCACGCGCGCGTACCGGGTGGCGAGCCGGTCGAGTTCCAGCGTCATGACCTCGTCCCAGCCGAAGCCCTTGCCGTCGTGGCTGTCGCGGTTGAGCGTGATCGTGCCGTCGGGGGAGCGGCTGTCGAAGTGCACCAGATAGTCGGCGTCACCGTGCGGATCGCTCGCCAGGTACGTCCCGGCGACCAGGTCGAGATCGGCGGGCGGTTCCCCCGCCGGACTCGGATCCCACTTCAGCGAGACCTCGACCTTGCGGATTCCCTTGCCCAGACCGTTCACCAGTTGTCCCCTTCCCCGTACCTGTTCTGCACGTCTCCCCAACTGCCGCACAGCCAGGGCTGATTGTCATCCTCCCACGCGGGCCGGGCCGCGCGCCGGAAAGCGGTGCCGCCGAGCGTGACCGGCGCCACGCTCCGTGGCCTTACGATGGCGCGGTGCTGGTCAAGTGGAGTCGCTGCACCGTGGTGGACCGCAGAGGGTTCGAACGGGGGCAGCGGAAATGGGCGGGGCTTCCGGGGGAGCCGGGATTTCGCGGACAGGGCGGTGGCTGGAGCCGGAGGCGGCCCGACGTGGCGCACATCTTCGCCTTCTGGGAGAGCCGCGCCTTCTACGACTCCTTCATGGCGCGTTCCCACGACCGGCTCGCGACGGCCCAGCAGGGCACGTTCAAGGACGCCCAGGTGCGGCTGTTCGACTACCGCTTCGACGTGAAGACCGGCTTCGAGCCGCGCTTCACGGACGCCGACCTGCTGCGGGTCGCGCTGTGCCGCGTCCACGAGGAGCGCGCCGAGCACTTCGTCCTCATGCAGGAGAAGGTGTGGAACCCGGCGATGGCCGGCTCGCCGGGCATGATCCGCGGGCTGTTCGGCGAGGCGCCGGGCCCCGAGTACCTGATCCTGTCGATGTGGCGCGCGGCGGCCGAGCACGGGAAGTACCGCACCGAACGCGTGGAGCGGCTCGCCCTGCGGGCCCAGACCGAGGCCGACGTCGCGGCCCTCACCGGCGACGTCGTGGACATGGAGCCCGCCTGGACGGTGTGATCCCCGGACCGACCGCCCCGGCGCCCCCGCGCGCGTGCCCTCGTGCAGGGTTCCTCGTGCAGGATTCGTGTGACCTACGCCGTATGGGGCCCGTACAGGTGCTCGACGGCCGCCGGCGCGAATTAGTGTGCTGGCATGGCACGACCACGGCGCATCGTCCTTGTCCGGCACGGCGAGTCGACGGGCAATGTCGATGACTCCGTCTACGAGCGGGAGCCCGACCACGCCCTCGCCCTCACCGAGCGCGGTTGGCGGCAGGCCGAGGACACCGGCAAGACCCTGCGCGAGCTGTTCGGCCGCGAGCGCGTCAGCGTGTACGTCTCCCCGTACCGCCGCACGCACGAGACGCTGCGCGCCTTCCACCTCGACCCCGAGCTGATACGCGTGCGCGAGGAGCCCCGGCTGCGCGAGCAGGACTGGGGCAACTGGCAGGACCGCGACGACGTCCGGCTCCAGAAGGCCTACCGGGACGCCTACGGGCACTTCTTCTACCGCTTCGCGCAAGGAGAGTCCGGGGCCGACGTGTACGACCGGGTCGGCGGCTTCCTGGAGAGCCTGTTCCGCAGCTTCGAGGCGCCGGACCACCCGCCGAACGTCCTGATCGTCACGCACGGTCTGGCCATGCGGCTGTTCTGCATGAGGTGGTTCCACTGGACGGTCGCCGAGTTCGAGTCGCTGGTCAACCCGGGGAACGGGGAACTGCGGATGCTCGTTCTCGGGGACGACGGCAAGTACACGCTTGACCGGCCGTTCGAACGCTGGCGTGATCCGGAGCCGTACGGGATCACTGGATAGAGTGGCAGAGCGATGACCGCTGACTCCTCACCCGAGGCATCCGAGGCCCCCGAGACACCTGACGCGTCCGAGGCCCCCGGCGCGCCCGGCGTACGCCTGGACCGTGCCATGGCGTCCCTGCGCGGTCTGTCGGTCGGCGACGCGCTCGGCTCGCAGTTCACCGTCCCCGCGCACTACCCGCTGCTCAAGCGCCGCGAGCTGCCCGACGGGCCCTGGCGGTGGACGGACGACACGGCGATGGCCTGCTCGGTCGTCGCCGTCCTCGTCGCCCACCACCGCGTCGACCAGGACGCGCTGGCGCAGTCGTTCGCCGAGCACCACGACGCCGACCGGGGCTACGGCCGGGCCGTCGACCGCCTGCTGAGGCGGATCCGCGAGGGCGGCGACTGGCGCGAGCTGTCCGCCGCGCTGTTCAACGGCCAGGGCTCCTGGGGCAACGGCGCCGCGATGCGGATCGCCCCGCTGGGCGCCTGGTACGCGGACGACCCGGAGCAGGCCACGCACCAGGCGGAGATCTCCGCCTACCCCACGCACCAGCACCGCGAGGCCGTGGTCGGCGCGATGGCCGTCGCCGCCGCCGCCGCGCTGGCCGCCGCTCCGGGCGGGCCGCCGAGCGCCGAGGGGCTCCTCGGCGGTGTCATCGGGCTGGTGCCGAAGAAGAGCGCGGTGGGCGCGGGCCTCCGGCGTGCCGTGGACATGCTCGACTACCACGACGCGGGCACCGTCGCCGCCGTCCTGGGGTGCGGACGGCGTACGACGGCGCACGACACGGTGCCTTTCGCGCTGTGGTCGGCGGCGCGGCGCCTCGGCGACTACGAGCAGGCGTTCTGGACGACCGCGCAGGCCGGCGGGGACGTGGACACGACCTGCGCGATCGTGGGCGGCGTGGTCGCCTCGGGCAAGGCGGGCGCGCCACCGGCTCCGTGGCTGGAGCGGACGGAGAGCCTGCCCGGCTGGGCGCCGACGGCCGGCTGAGCCCCGCACACCCTCGGGGGACCCGCCACCGTCACGGTCCTCAGCCGATGACCGGCCCCGACCCGGACAGGGCCTCCAGATCGCTCTTGCGGACCCGGATCACCACCGCGGCGACGATCACCGACAGCACGGCCATGGCGGCGGCGGCCACGAAGCCCGTCGAGATGCCCTGCGTGAGCACCTCGTGCCCCCACCGGCCGGGCAGCTGCTGGGTCTGCGCGAACTCCGCCTTCTGCTGCGGCGTCGCGTTCGCGAGGAAGTCCGGCACCTGCTTCTCCGCCTCGTTCCGGCTCGCCGTGCCGAACACCGTCGTCAGGATGGACAGGCCCAGCGAGCCGCCCACCTGCTGCGTGGTGTTGAGCAGCCCGGACGCCGCGCCCGCCTCGTGCTGGGCGACGCCGGAGACCGCCGTGATGGTGAGCGTGACGAAGTTGAGGCCCATGCCGAAGCCGAACACGAGCATGGGCCCGAGGACCCCGCCCACGTAGGAGCTGTCGGAGCTGATCAGGGCCTGCCAGGCCAGGCCGAGCAGCGCGAGCGTCGAGCCCACGACCATGAACGGCTTGGGGCCGAGCACCGGCAGGAACCGCTGCGACAGACCCGCGCCGAGCGCGATCACGACGGTCACCGGCAGGAAGGCGAGACCGGCCTGGATGGGGCTGTAGCCGAGCACGTTCTGCACGAAGAGAACGATGTAGAAGAACATGCCGAACATCGCGGCGGCCAGGCTCAGCATGATCACGTACGTGCCGGAGCGGTTGCGGTCGGCGAACATCCGCAGCGGCGTGATCGGTTCCCTGGCCCGCGTCTCGATGAACACGAACGCCGCCAGCAGCACGACGGCCGCCCCGAACGAACCGATGGTCAGGGAGTCCCGCCAGCCCTCGTCCGCGGCCCGGATGAAGCCGTAGACCAGCGAGGCCATGCCCGCCGTCGAGGTCACCGCGCCCGCGATGTCGAAGCGGCCGGTGTGCCGCTCGGACTCGGTGATGTAGAGCGGCGTCAGCACGGCGATCAGCACGCCGATCGGCACGTTGACGAACAGCACCCAGCGCCAGTCGAGCCACTCGGTGAGCATGCCGCCCGCGAGCAGGCCGATGGCGCCGCCGCCCGCGGAGACGGCGGCGAACACGCCGAAGGCCCGGTTGCGCTCCGGGCCCTCGGGGAACGTGGTGGTGATGAGCGCCAGTGACGTGGGCGACGCGATCGCGCCTCCCACGCCCTGCAGGACGCGGGCCGCCAGCAGCTGCCACGGCTCCTGCGCGAGCCCGCTGAGCAGCGAGGCCAGCGTGAACAGGAGGATGCCGGTCAGGAAGACCCGGCGGCGGCCGAGGATGTCGCCGGCCCGGCCGCCGAGGAGCAGCAGACCGCCGAAGGTGAGCGTGTACGCGCTGACGACCCATGTCAGGTCGGTGGTGCTGAACTTGAGAGCGTCTTGAATGTGCGGGAGCGCGATGTTCACAATCGTCGCGTCGAGTACCACCATGAGTTGGCAGGCCGCGATGACGGCGAGTGCGATGCCGGGATGCCCGTCCCGGCGGGCCGCGCCCGGCTTCCGGTCTTGTATCAGCGGAGAGGTTGTCACTGTGAGTCCCCCACGAGTGCCTTAGTGAACGCTCGCGTTCACTGCTGCTCCAAACGGTAGTGAGCCCTCTTAGTGAACGCAAGCGTTCACTTGACTTGTCGCCGCGCCGCGTGTCCTCGACGCCGTCCCGGCGGAGCCCCGCGTCCCCACACCCGTCCCCACATCCGCATCCCCGTCAGCTGGAGACACCGATGGTCACCTCGCGCTGGACGGCCGCCCCCGCTCGGCAGGCCTCCCTTCGCCGGCGCGGCGCCGTACTCGAACGCGCCATCCTCGACGCCGCGTTGGAGCAGCTCAGCACGGTCGGCTGGAACGGCCTCACCATGGAGGGTGTCGCCGCCGGCGCCCAGACCGGCAAGGCGGCGGTCTACCGGCGCTGGCCCTCCAAGGAGGACCTCGTCGCCGACGCCCTGAAGGCGGGACTGCCGCCCCTGGAGGAGGCACCCGACCTCGGCGGGGTGCGCGAGGACCTGGTGGCGCTGTGCGTCCAGACGCGCGACGCGATGTACTCACGCTCCGGATTCGCCCTGCGCTCCGTCATTCACGAATGCGATCCGGTCCAGGCCGAGCGCTTCCACGCGGTGATCTTCACCGGGGTCGTCGAGCCCATCGTCCAGCTCATCCGGCAGGTCGTCGTCCGGGGAATCGACCGGGGAGAGGTCCGCCCGGACGCCGACAACAGCTACGTCCTCGACGCCATCCCGGCCATGATGATGTACCGCTCGAAGATGTGCAGCAGCGAATGGACCGACCAGGAGCTCGAAGAGCTGATCGACCGGCTGATGCTCCCGCTGCTCCGCCCGTCCGGCCCCTGACGGCGCGCCCCGAACCCCCGGGGACCGCCCGGGGAACCGGGGTGTCGCAGCGGGTTCCCGGCGGCGTACGCTAAGGGCGCCATGCCGTACGAACCACCTACTCACACCGTCGAGCGCTCCCTGCGCGCCACGACCGGAGCGAAGGTCATTGCCGGTGTCGACGAGGTGGGGCGCGGCGCGTGGGCCGGCCCCGTCACCGTCTGCGCGGCGATCACCGGACTGCGCCGGCCCCCCGAGGGCCTCACCGACTCCAAGCTCCTCACCGTCAAACGCCGCGAGGAACTCGCCGAGACACTGCGGACGTGGGTGACGTCGTACGCCCTCGGTCACGCCTCCCCGGAGGAGATCGACGACCTGGGGATGACGGCCGCGCTGCGGCTCGCCGCGGTGCGCGCCCTGGATGCCCTGCCGGTCCGCCCCGAGGCGGTGATCCTCGACGGGAAGCACGACTACCTCGGCGCTCCCTGGCGGGTCCGCACCGTCATCAAGGGCGACCAGTCGTGCGTGGCGGTCGCGGCGGCCTCGGTGATCGCCAAGGTCCAGCGCGACAAAATGATGGCCGAATTGGGCGTCGACCATGCAGACTTCGGTTTCGCGGACAACGCCGGGTATCCGTCACCCGTGCACAAGGCCGCACTGGAGGAGCGGGGCCCCACCCCGCACCACCGGTTGTCGTGGGCGTATCTTGATGCGCTGCCCCGGTGGCAGCACCTCAAGAAGGTCCGCCGCCTGGTGACCGCGGGCGCGCCGGAGATCGAGGGTCAGCTCGGCTTCGATTTCTGACGGTCCGACGCGCGCCCGGGGCCACCCGCCCACGCCGGCCGCACCAGCGTTTGATAAACATCAGCTCATGCCTCTCATTCCCGAGGAGCCTCAGATTCACGAGAGTGCCCAGGGTCCCCGCGCCACCCCGGCCAACGGCCGCACCGCGCCGACCCCTCGCCCCGTACCCGGCCCCCGTCCCGCGGCCCCGCCGCGGCCCGGCCGCCCCGGCCCCCTGCGGGCCACCGCGCCGGCGCAGCGCACCCCGCGTGACGTCCCGGCCGCCAAGCCCGGCCCGTCGGGACCGGCCGCAGCCGCCGGTTCGGCCGGCCCGCAGATCCAGCTGATCCCGGCGTCGGTCGAGGGTGCCCTCGACGCCGCCGAGGAGGCCGTGGACCTGCTCCTGGACTCGGGCCGCGCGCCCGGCGACATCCTGGTGCTCACCACCGGCGACCCCCACCCGTGGGCCGCGCACGAACTGTCCTTCGGCGAGGAGTCCTACTGGGCTCAGCACGACGCCGGTGACGACGTGTTCTACGCGGACGCCGGCGGCGCGGGCCGTGCCGCCGAGCGCCCCGTGGTCGTCGTCGCCGTCAACGGCGGCCCGGAGGCGTCCGCCGCCACCGCGCTGGCCGCGGCCCACTCGCGGGCCGGCGCCCTGCTGATCGTCTGCGGCGACCCGCAGCGCATCAACGCGGTGCTCGGCGCGGGCGTCTGAGCCGGTAACCGCGCGTCGAGGGTGCGGCGGGGCCTGGACGGAACGTTCCGCCCGGGTTCCGCGAGCGGTCGGAGAGGTGACTCAGCGCGCCGCCACGCGGCGCAGCACGTCCGAGGAGACACCGCCGGTCCGCGGCGGCGGAGGCGGTGCCTCGGACGTGGCGAACGGCTCCGGCGCCGAGTCCGCGCTGGGCCGGCGCCCACCGCGCCCCTCACCGAGCACCTGCCAGCCGTCCCGGGTCAGCGTGATGTACGCCCCGCAGCGCAGCCCGTGCAGTGTGCACGCGTCCCGCAGGCCCCACATCCACGCGCCGTCCTCCTCCGTCCAGCGCGCGTCGCCCTCACGGCAGTACAGCAGCACGGCGGTGCGCACCGGCGTGCGACGGCGCAGATCGTGCGGGATGACCCGGCGCAGCTGCGCGAGCAGGGCGTTGCGGAACATCCAGCCGTCGGCCTGCGCCTGCCGCCGCGTGAAGGAGGCGCTCGCCCGCAGCCGGTCGTCCGGGTCGAGCACGGCCACGACAGCCGTGTCGGGTCTCGGGCGATGCCGGGTGTGCAGTCCGCTGACGACCTCGCGGGGATTGCGCAGCAGCGGGATCCCGGCGGCGGCCCATTCCGCGGGCTCGAGCACGCGATTGGCGGAGGCGGCGGACGTCGACAACGAGGCCGCCGAGGACGGAGCGAATCCGAAGGTCACGTTCCTCCCTTCGGCTACGCGCCCACACTGCGGGCGGGGTCGGATTCGGGGGACCGCGCACCGCAGTTGAGCCCTGCCTGATCACGGACGAGCCGTGCGGGGAGCGGACCTCAATTCTTCCTGTCGAACTGGGATGCGGCAACGAGCAATTGGGGCAACCGGCCGTTATCGAGCGGTACGCCGCTTATATCCCTGCTGTATACCTGCCCACCGCGCGACCCGGCGACGCCTGACATCCCGGACCGGCGTCCGGACGCCCCCACCATGGGCCACACGCGGGCACGGGCGGTCACACCGCGTGAGGTGGCTGATTGTCCGTGCCATCGGGTTGCATGGGGGCATGGACGATCCGGAACTCCGTACCGAAGCCGACACCATCCTCGCCGAACTCGTCGGGGCCGCGGACGGCGCCGCACGGCTGCGGGAGGACCAGTGGCAGGCGGTGTCGGCCCTGGTCCAGGAGCGCAGGCGGGCCCTGGTGGTGCAGCGCACCGGCTGGGGCAAGTCCGCGGTGTACTTCGTCGCCACCGCCCTGCTGCGCCGCCGCGGCGCGGGCCCGACCGTGATCGTCTCGCCGCTGCTGGCGCTGATGCGCAACCAGGTCGAGTCGGCGGCGCGGGCGGGCATCCGCGCGCGCACCATCAACTCGGCCAACCCCGAGGAGTGGGACACCATCCACGAGGAGGTCGAGCGCGGCGAGACCGACGTCCTCCTCGTCAGCCCCGAACGCCTCAACTCCGTCGACTTCCGCGACCAGTTGCTGCCCAAGCTCGCCGCCACGACGGGTCTGCTGGTCGTCGACGAGGCCCACTGCATCTCCGACTGGGGCCACGACTTCCGCCCCGACTACCGCCGGCTGCGGGCCATGCTCGCCGAGCTCGCCCCCGGAGTGCCGGTGCTGGCCACGACGGCGACCGCCAACGCGCGCGTCACCGCCGACGTGGCCGAACAACTGGGCACCGGCGCCGGCGAGGCCCTCGTGCTGCGCGGCCCGCTCGACCGCGAGAGCCTGCGCCTGGGCGTGGTCCGGCTGCCGGACGCCGCGCACCGCCTGGCCTGGCTCGCCGAGCACCTGGACGAGCTGCCCGGCTCCGGAATCGTCTACGCCCTCACCGTGGCCGCCGCCGAGGAGGCCACCGCATTCCTGCGCGGGCGCGGCTTCCCGGTGGCGTCCTACACGGGGCGCACGGAGAACGCCGACCGGCTGCAGGCCGAGACCGACCTGCTGCAGAACCGCGTCAAGGCACTCGTCGCGACGTCGGCGCTCGGCATGGGCTTCGACAAGCCCGACCTCGGCTTCGTCGTCCACCTCGGCTCGCCGTCCTCCCCGATCGCCTACTACCAGCAGGTGGGACGTGCCGGGCGCGGCGTCGCCCACGCCGACGTCCTGCTGCTGCCCGGCAAGGAGGACGAGGCCATCTGGCGCTACTTCGCCGACACCGCCTTCCCGCCCGAGGCACAGGTCCGCCAGACCCTGTCGGCCCTCGCCGACGCCGGACGACCCCTGTCCGTACCGGCCCTGGAGGCCGTGGTGGACCTGCGGCGCACCCGCCTGGAGACGATGCTGAAGGTCCTGGACGTCGACGGCGCGGTCAAGCGGGTCAAGGGCGGCTGGACCGCCACGGGAGCCGACTGGGCCTACGACGCCGAGCGCTACGCGTGGGTCGCGCGGCAGCGGTCGGCCGAACAGCAGGCCATGCGGGACTACGTCACCACCTCCGAGTGCCGCATGGAGTTCCTGCGGCGGCAGCTCGACGACGACGGAGCCGCGCCCTGCGGCCGCTGCGACAACTGCGCGGGAGCCTGGGCCGACCCCTCCGTGTCGGCGGAGACCCTGACCGGCGCGACGAAGGAACTCGACCGTCCGGGCACGGAGGTCGAGCCGCGCCGCATGTGGCCGACCGGCATGCCCGCCCTGGGCATCGACCTCAAGGGCCGCATCCCCGCCACGGAACAGTGCGCCACGGGACGCGCCCTGGGACGCCTCTCCGACATCGGCTGGGGCAACCGGCTGCGCCCGCTCCTGGCGGAGAACGCCCCCGACGGCCCCGTACCCGACGACGTGCTGCGCGCCGCGGTCGCCGTCCTCGCCGACTGGGCGCGCTCGCCGGGCGGCTGGGCGACGCGGGACCCGGACACCGCCCGCCCCGTGGGCGTGGTCGCCGTACCGTCCCTCGCCCGCCCGCAACTCGTCGGCTCCCTCGCCCGGGGCATCGCCGACATCGGGCGCCTGCCCTTCCTCGGCACCCTGACGTACACCGGGGAGGGCGGCGCGCACGCGGTGCGGCGCAGCAACTCCGCCCAGCGCCTCAGGGCGCTGTCGGGCGCCTTCACCGTTTCCGACGAGCTGGCCGCCGCCCTGGCCGCCGCGCCGGGGCCCGTCCTGCTCGTCGACGACTACACCGACTCCGGCTGGACCCTCGCGGTCGCCGCGCGGCTGCTGCGCCGGGCCGGCAGCGAACGGGTCCTGCCCCTGGTGCTCGCGGCGGCCGGCTGATCCCTTTCCCGCAAATCGAAGGCGACACCGTATTCACCGCGGAATACCGGCTTCGCAGGTAGTTGCAAAGGAACCGCCCGGTCCTGGACCCCCCTGGCCACTTCCTGACAAGTTGTTGCACCGCTCGACAAGCCGAGCGTAGGAAGATCCTGCAATGGCGGGGGGAAATCAGCATGCCTGCTTCAGGCTGACCGAGGGGGAGCGGCAATGGAGGGGCCTGTCACGAGCGCGCTTCCGACGCGGCGGATACGGCACGACAGCGGAGTTCTCGCGGCGCCGACGGCGCCACGGGTCCGCGTTCCGGTCGTCGGTCCCCTTTTGCGACTGCGCTCCGACCTGCTGAATGCCATTCAGTACGCCGCCTCCTCCGGAAGCGATCTGTCGTACTTCACCCTCGGCTCCAAGAGCATGGTCTTCGTCAATCGGAGCGCCGCCGCGGACGTCGTCCTTTCCGACATCCACACGTTCGGAAAGCCGGGCGGCGAGAATCCGCTGCGGCTGGTGCTCGGGGACGGTCTGATCAGCAATCCGGACCACGACAACTGGCTGCGCCGGCGCAGAGCACTCCACCCCATGTACAGCCGCACGAGTCTCGCGACGATGCGGGAGAAGATGGCCGGCGTGGTCGCCGACCGCACGAACCGCTGGGAAGGCCGCGACCGAACCGATCTGAACGTCCACGAGGAAATGCTGTCCTTCACCCTGGACATCGTTTCCGTGTGCATGTTCAGCCGCTACGGCGACACCGTGTCGGACATCATCACGCCGCACACCGCCTCTTTCCTCCTCGATTTCGTCGAGCGCCGGCTGCGCGGCCCGTTCTCCCTGCCGGTCGGTACGCCGAGCCGGCGCAACCGCCGGTTCGGCGCGACCCTGAAGAACCTCGACGAACTCGTCCACGGGCTGATCGACGAGCGGCGCCGCACCGGCGACCACCACGGCGACCTGCTGGACCTCCTGCTGGAGGCCCGCGTGGGCGAGGCCGCCGAGCCGCTGACGGACACCGAGGTCCGCGACGAGGTCCTCACCACGTACCTCGCCGCCTACGAGACCACGGCGAGCGCGCTGACGTGGATCCTCTACCTCCTGGCCTGCTACCCGGACATCCAGCAGCAGGTGCGGGAGGAGGCGGCGGGCCCCTCGGGCCGGCCCGGGCACGGCGCACCGCAGCGCGGGTCCCTCCTGGAACGCGTCATCAACGAGGCCATGCGCCTCTTCCCGCCGTCCCCGACCATTCCGCGGCAGGCCAAGAAGGACGCCCTGATCGGCTCGGCGAAAGTTCCCGAGGGGGCGCTCGTCATGCTCAACGTGGCGGCCATTCACCGGGATCCGGAGGTCTGGGAACGGCCCGACGAATTCCTTCCCGAGCGCTTCATCGACAACAGCCCCGGAAAGGGCGAGTATCTGCCGTTCGGCGCCGGAGCCCACATGTGCATCGGCAAGGGATTCGCCATGATGGAAATGGCGATGCTCGTGGCGGGCATGGTCGCCAAGTTCCGGATCTCGCCCCGCGATTCGGCGGGCCCGGACCCCAAGGCCCTCATCACCCTCAGGCCGCGCCAGGGTTTCGGGCTCACCCTCACCAGGATCTGACCGACTTGATTCCGCGACATCATGAGAGAGGTTGACCGATGCGCCGCCTGGCACGTTTCAACGCGACAGTCGAGCTCGTGCGTCCTCGCACGCTGCTCGTCTCGCCGCTCGCCTACTGCGTGGGCGCCGCCGTCGCGGATCACCGCCTCGACTTCACGGTGCTGCTCGGCGTCGTCATTCACATCGCCGCACCTCTGGCCGCCAACGCCCACAACGCGGTGACCGATCTCGTCGAGGACGGGAAGAACGTACCGGGCCGCCTGAAGCTGGTCGAAACCGCGGGTGTCGAAACGCTTCAGCGCATCGTGTACGCGGGTCTGGCCCTGATGCTCGCGCTGTCGCTGATGATCTCGCTCGCGCAGAGCCTCCTGTGGATTTTCAGCGCGTTCCTCGTCCTCGGATACTCCTCACCCAGACTCCGGCTGAAGGGACGGCCGATCATCGGAATGGCCGTCTTCTCGATGGCCGTCACCGAGCCCTACATCGCGGGCGCACTGCTCGGCGACTCCTGGTGGGAAATCCCGCAGTACGATTCCTACCAGCCCGTCGTTCTCGGACTCTTCCTGTTCTGCTGGTACTTCGCCAAGGGAATCATGAAGAACGTCCCCGACTACGAAGGGGACAAGGCGGCCGGGCTGCGGACGATTCCCGCACTCATGTCGTCGAAACAGTCCGCCGCCTGGGCCGCCGCCGCGGCGACCACGCTCGTCTACGTCGCCTTCCCGGTCCTCGTTCTCCTCAGCGACATACCCGACCGGCTGGTTTTCGTCGGCCTGATGGTGCTTCCGGCCGTGGGTAACATGGCCGGCATGGTCCTGGCCCGAACTGCGGTCGAGTACAACCGAGTCGGCCAACGGGACATGTATGTGTCCGTCGTTTTCCTCGGTCTTCTGCTCTTCGGCTGGCGGCCCTCGGTCGGCTCGGCGCTGATCGGGATCCTCGCTGTGGCGGTCATGGTCTGGACGGACGTATCGGGACGGGACTCCAGGGCGAGTCGCCATCTCGCCGGGGCCGAGTCGACGTGAGAAATCCAGGTGGAGGAGGCCCGACAGGTGACAGCTGACCGTATGCCCCGAGGCAAGGGGTCCGACGTGCACGGGATCTTCGAGAAGATCGCCGGGTACTACGACCGGATGAACTTCGTGATGACGCTCGGACGTCATGACAAGTGGTGCCGCGAGGTGGCCGCACGCGTCGCCCCACCGGCGGGCGGACAGCTCCTTGACCTGGCCACGGGCACGGGCGCCATCGCCCTGAAAGCGGCCGGAATGTACCCCGCGGCCACGGTGACGGGCGCCGACTTCTCCGAGGAGATGCTGCGCCGCGCCAAGACCAAACCCGGGGCGGACGCCGTCCGTTGGCTTCAGGCGGACGCGACGGGCCTGCCGTTCGAGGACGAGTCCTTCGACGGCATCACCGAGGGATATCTCCTCCGGAATGTCGAGGACCTGGACGGCGTGCTGCGCGAGCAATACCGGGTTCTCCGGCCCGGCGGTCGCGTGGTCATTCTCGAAACGTGTCCTCCCAGCGGCCTGGTGAAGCCGGTCGTGACACTGGGCGTGCGCGTCCTCATTCCACTGCTGGGCCAGGTCGTGGCGCGTGACCGGTCGTCGTACACCTATCTCGAATCGAGCACGCTCGCTTTCCAGTCGCCCCAGCATGTCGCCGAGGTCCTGAAGGGCATCGGCTTCCAGGACATCGGCTGGCGAAAGAAGTTCTTCGGCACGAACGTCATTCTCTGGGCCACCAAGCCGAGGTGACGTGCCGGGAGTCATTCCTGGCGAATCAGGGGGAGTTTGTTGTGACCAGATCTGTTTCCGCGCGCGATGTAGCGCTGCTTTCCACGCGCGATGTGCCGTCGGCGAAGAGGGTGTTGGAACGCTGGGCCGCCGAATGCCCCGACCGCGTCGGGTCGGTGGGCATCGACGGCAGTGGCCTGACGTGGAGGGAGATCGCCGCGTCCGTACGGACCCTGGCCGGCCGCATCCGGCGGGCCGGTGCGGGGCCGGGCGACCGGGTCGCCGTCATGGCGGGCCGCTCCCGGTACGCGCTCAGCAGCCTGCTGGCGATCTGGGCCAACGGCTCGTCGGCGGTCCTCCTCGACGAGCGGCACCCGGCCGAACGCCTGCGCTGGACCGTGCGGGACGCGGGATGCGGCGTACTGGTGTCGTCGGAGGCTGAGGCGGGGCCGGGGGCGGAGGCGGAGGCCGGTCCGAGTGCGGTGGAGCTGGGGCTCGTGCTGGTCGAGACGTCCGGTTCGGAGACGGAAGCCAAGGCGGATGCCGGGACGGGGACCGGGGCGGAATCCGGGACGGAGGCGGGAGCCGGGGTGTGGGCCGGTGGCCCGGACGGGTCGGAGGCGTACGTCGTCTACACCTCGGGCACCACGGGCCGCCCCAAGGGCGTGCGCATCGGGTCCGCCGCGCTGGAACAGTTCCTGGTCAACGCCGAATCGCTGGGCTACCGGCCGGGCAGCCGAGCCGTCTGCGTCGTCTCCCCGGGCTTCGACGGCTGGCTGTGGTCGGTCCTCACCCCGTTCGTCAACGGCGTCACCTGCGTGGCGATCGACGCGACCACCGGGCGGCTCGAAGACGCCCTGGCCGCGCAGGACATCGACAACCTCTGCATGACGCCCTCGCTCTACGCCGCGATGGAGAAGGTGCCGAGGGCCGAGGTCGCCGTGGTGGCCGGAGAACGCTGCCCGGACTCCCTCGTCGCCCGGCTCCGGGAGAGCGCCGACCGCGTCCTCAACGTCTACGGGCCGACCGAGGCCACGATCGCCGCCACCATGGCCGACACCGCGCGCGGCGACGACCCCGGCACGATCGGCCGTCCGCTGCCCGGCTGCACGGTCACGGTCGTCGACGCCGACCTGAACGAGGTCCCCCGGGGCGTCACCGGCGAGCTCCTGATCGGCGGCGCGGGCGTCGCGCTCGGATACGTCGGCGCGAACGGGCCCGGCGCCGACCGGTTCCTCGACCGGGACGGAGTCAGGTACTTCCGGACGGGCGACCGCGGGGTGCTGCGCGCCGACGGGCAGTTGAGCTGCCTCGGCAGGACGGACAACCAGGTCAAGATAGGCGGCTTCCGCATCGAGCTGGAGGAGATCGAGAGCATCGCCTGCGCGGTGCCCGGCGTCGACCGGGCGGTGGCCTACGTGCGCGGTGAACCGGGCACGCTCGCGCTCGGCCTCCGCACGGCATCGGGCGGTCCGCTGGATGCCGAGCTGCGCGAGCGGCTGACCGACGCGTTCGCCTCGCGACTGCCGCGCCAACTGTGCCCGACCCTGCTGCACCGCATCGCCGAGGTACCGCTCGAACCGACCGGCAAGGTCTCACGCCGCGAGGTGGCCGAGCTGGGCGACGCCGAGGCATTCGGCGGCGGGCGGGACGAGGACGGGTGCGGGGGAGCGGGGGACGCAGCGGGCGCACCGCACGGCGCGGTTCTCGGCTCGGTCCTGGACGCCTGGAACGCCGTATTCGGGCAGAGCGTCGCCGAGGACGCCGACTTCTTCGCCATCGGCGGACATTCCCTCCTCGCCGCCCAGCTGGCCTCCCGCCTCGAACTCCAGCTGGAGACGGCCGTGTCCATCACCGACGTCCTCACGGCCAGGACGCCCCGGGCGCTGGCGGACCGGATCGAGGAGACGAGGGCGGCGGCGTGACGTATCTGCGATCGTTCACGGCGGACGACGGCGCCGCCGGGACGGGGAGGGCCGGGGACGCGGCACGGGAGACCGAGAGCGGGATACGGGAGACCGGGAGCGGGACCCGGGAGGAGACTCGGGGTCGGGGCCGGGCCGCGTCCACGACGGTGACGGTGTTCCCGCAGGCAGGCGCGGGCTGTCTGCGCCTGCACACGATGGTGCCCGTGCTGCCGTCCGGCGTGCACCTTGTGGGCGTGCAACTGCCGGGCCGCGAGGACCGGTTGTCGGACGCCCCGGCGAACGACCTGTCCGAGGTGGTCGAGGGCGTGGCCGCCGAACTCCTCGCCGGCACCGGCTCGGCAGGCCCCGTCCGTCGCGGACCGCTGGTCCTCCTCGGCGTCAGCCTCGGCGCGGTCATCGCCTACGAGGTCGCGCGGAGGCTCGAGTCCGAGGGCGCGGCGGCCCGTTCGCTGGTGGTGGCCGCGGCCCGGTCGCCGGAGCACTGGAGCACGTTCCCCGCGGCCGATCCGCCTCACCAGGAGGTGACGGCCCTGCTGCACCCCTCGGTCCGCGACTCCGAGTTCGCCCGCTACGCCACCGCGACGATGCGCGCGGACCTGCGTCTCATGGCCGGCTACGAAGCCCCGTCCACCCGTCTCACGCGTACGTCGCTGCGGTCCGTGTCGGGGCGCCACGACAGCGTCGCCACCACCGTCCAGATGACCGGGTGGCGTGACCGAACGACCGACTACCGAGGCCATCAAGTGATCGACGCCGACCACCACGCCTTCATGAACCAGGACGTCCTGCGCGGCATCCTCACCGACATCGCGTCCGAGACCGTTCCCGGCCCGGCGGTGCGCGCATGAGGCAGCCAACGGCCCCCGACCTGCCGAAGCCCGACGTTCCGAGGCCCGACCTTCCGAGGCACGACCTGTCGAAGCCCGATCTGTTCGCGCCCGGCCTGTTCGACGGCACCGGGTTCTACGACGTCTTCGCCTGGTACCGGGAGAACGAACCCGTGTCCTGGCAGCACCCCGCCGGAGAACCGGAGGGTTTCTGGAGCGTCACCACGTACCGCGACATCGTGGCCGTGCACCGGGACACCACGCGGATGAGCTCGACGAAGGGCATGCGCCTCGGCTCGACGGAATCCGCCGTCGCCGCCGTCGCGAACAAGATGCTCATCGTCTCCGACCCGCCGCACCACACGCGCATGAAGCGGGTGCTCATCCAGCCGTTCTCCCACGAGGTCCTCGCGAGGGCGGAGGAGTACGTGGACCAGGTCGTCGCCGACGTCGTCGCAACGGCCGTACGGAACCCGGAACCGGATCTCATCACGCACCTCGCCCGCATTCCGACCGACGTCATCTGCGCGATCATGGGAATTCCCCGAACCGACTGGGAGTGGATCGGGACGAAGACCACCGAGGCGTTCGAATCTCCCTCGGAGGTCCGGCGCATCATGGCGAACGGTGAGATCTTCAAGTATTTCACCGACATGGTGAGCGAGAACCGCAGAACGGCCGAGAACGACTTCATCAGCGGCCTCACCGCCCGAAATGACAGCGGCACACAACTGACCGACGAGGAACTGGTCTTCAACCTCAGCGGCGTGCTGGCCGGCGGGAACGAGACCACCCGGTACACGCTGGCCTCGCTCACGCACCAACTGGCCGAGCACCCGGACCAGTGGCGCCGGATCGCCGGGGGAGAGGTCACGCCCGCCGACGCCACCGAGGAAGGTCTGCGCTGGTCGGTGCCCGGCATGCACGTCATGCGGACCACGACCGAGACCGTCCGCGTCGGCGACGCCGAGATCGGGCCCGGCCAACGCGTCGTGACATGGATCGGCTCCGCCAACCGGGACGCCGAAGTGTTCGACGACCCCGACACGTTCGACGTCGGACGCACCGGAAACCGGCATCTGAGTTTCGGCGCGGGCCGCCACATATGTCTGGGCAGCCGACTCGCACGGCTGGAAATCACGGCGTATCTCCGAGCGCTGCGCACCATGGTGAGCGCCATCACGCTGGAGGGCGAGCCGCGCTACAACGGATCGAATTTCACATGGGGACTGAATGAGCTTCCGGTGGTGCTTCGCGCGTGAACCGCGTGCGGTCGAAATCCCCGCATACGACTGTTCCGAGCAAGGTTCCTTCACGCCTGAGAGAGACCATGTCCGTTTCGCACGTACGTGCCGTGACCCTCTGTCTTCCCGACGACGTCTTCGGCTTCGAGGGCGGACACGTCGATGTCGCCGCTGTCACCCGATACGGCGAGCAGGCGGTGGAGATCGGTGACCGGATCGCGCGCGCCGGGTTCGAGGTCCAGACCGTCCGCCTTTCCAGCCCGGCGCTCGACGAGCCCGTGAGCCGCGACCAACTCCGGGCCCGGGCCGCCGACCTCGTCGAGGGATGCCGACGCGCGGGCGTGGGCAGCGCCGCCCTGAGCGCGCTGCGGCCTGCCGCGCTCGCCGCGCTCAAGCCCTCGGACGTCGCGGGCGTGCTGGTCGAACACCCGTCGCTGTTCCTGGCGACCGTCGTCGCCGACGGCGCCGAAGTGGACCATTGTGCCGCGGAGTTCAGCGGCGCCGTGATGCGCGAACTGGCGAACCGGGACAAGGAGGCCAACTTCCGCTTCGCTGCGATCGCCCATCTGGGCCCCAACGCGCCCCTGTTCCCGGGCTCCTTCAGCGACGGAGGCAGAGCCGGGGTGAGCGTGGGTCTCCAGTCGACCGGCGCACTGCTCGCCCGCGCCCGGGCCCACCCGCCCCGCGATCTCGCCGAGGCGACGGCGCTGACGCGGGACTGTCTGCGGGAGGAAATGGACACGTTCACTGCCCTGCTGGAACCGGAGTGCGAGCGGCTCGGACTCCTGTTCCACGGTTTCGACCCCTCGCCGGCCTGCGCCCCGGACATCGGCATCGGGGAGTTCCTGGAGATCGCCGGAGGGATCCGGTTCGGCCGCCCCGGCACGCTCGCGACCTGCGCGGCGGTGACCGCCGGCATCCGGTCGGCGGGCCGTGCCGCGGGCCGTCCCAGCGTCGGATACGCGGGACTCATGCTGCCGGTGCTGGAGGACAGGGTGCTCGCACGCGCCTGGCAGGAGGGCCGGATCGGCGCCGACTCGGTCCTCGCGTACTCGTCCGTCTGCGGTGCCGGGATGGACACCGTTCCGCTGCCCGGTTCGACGCCGGAACACGAGGTCGTCGCCATGATCGCGGACATGGCGGCCCTGTCGGCGCGGTGGGCGAAACCGTTGTCCGCCCGCCTGATGCTCGCACCGGAGGACGGCGATCCACGGCGTACGGAGTTCCGGGCGGAGCAGATCGTGAACATCGCGTATCCGGTGGTCGCGGGGTGAGGCGCGGGCGGTGCGGGTGGCGCGGGCGGCGCGGGCCGTGGGTCGCGTGCTGGGGGCTGGGTGCCGCGTGCCGCGTGCCGTGAGGCGCCTTGGTGGGGGCGGCGGCGTTGTGACGTGTCCCTGATGGGACTTGTCCACAGGGTCAAGCGGAGCTTCGGGATCCGCGAGATCGTCAGGGCATGACGAATCACAGCAGCGAAACGACGGGCTCCTCCGGCTCCTCCGGTCCTTCTGAGGGGGGCAGCGACATCACCGCGGGTGCGGGCGAGATCTCCCTCAGGGGCACGGCTTTCGACGACCACCAGGTCACCCTGCGGACCCCGGCCGAACTCGCCGACGCCCTGCCGTACCTCCTCGGCTACCGGCCGGAGGACAGCATCGTCCTGGTCTCCCTCACCGGCGAGGACGGCCGGGGCAGGTTCGGCGGCCGGGCCAGGCTCGGCATCCCGGCGAGCCCCGACGACTGGCCGTCCGCCGCCCGGCAACTGGTCCACGGCCTGGTGAGGGGCAGCGAACGCCGGGGTGCCCGGCCCGGGCAGATGGTCGCCTACCTCTGCCAGGAACCTGCGGCCGGCGAGACCGGCCGGCAGGTCATGGAGCGGCTGCGCCCCCTCGCCCACCGTGTCCGCGTGGAGTGCGGCAGCCTCGACGTCACCGTGGTCGAGGCGCTGTGCCTCTCCGACGGCCGCTTCTGGTCCTACTGCTGCGACAACGAGGTGTGCTGCCCGGCGGAGGGCGTCCCCATGGGCCTGCCCGGCACCTCCGTGGTCGCCGCGGCTGCCACCTACGCCGGCATCCAGGTGCGCGGCACCCTGCGCGAACTGCGCGCCCGGCTCCTGCCCAGGGAGAACTCCGTAGCGCTCGAACAGGAAGTCGCCCTCGACACGGCCAGCATGGCCCTCGTCTCCCGCATCCTCGACGACGCCAGCCGCGCCGACGTCGCCGCGGAGACCCTCCGCCTCGCCGAACGGATCATGCGCCGCTTCGCCGAGGCCCCGCCCGCCAGCGGCGTGGTCACCGCCGACCTCCGCGACGACGAACTGCTCGGCACCGACGAGGCCGCGACCCTCATCCTCGGCCTCCAGGACCGCGCCACCCGCGACCGCGCCGCCGAGTGGATGGAGGGCGACGAGGCCGGCCCCGCCCTCCGCCTCTGGCGAGCCCTGGCCCGCCGCTGCGCCGGCCCGTACGGCGAGCACGCGGCCGCGCCGCTCACCCTCGCCGGGTGGGTCGCCTGGTCCACGGGCGACGAACTGGAGGCAAGGGAGGCCTTCGCCATGGCCCTCGGCGCCGACCCCGACTACCTCTTCGCCCGCCTGCTGCACCAGGCCTGCAACCAGGGCCTGGACCCGGAATCCGTCCGCCGCTGCCTGCGCTCGGAACGAGCGGAACGCACCCGCCGGCGGACGACCGACACGGACACCGCACCGGCGGCCGACGGCTCGGAAACGGCCGGCGAACCGGACAGCGACACGGACACCGGACCGGCGGCCGACGGCTCGGAAACGGCCGGCGAACCGGACAGCGACTCGGACAGCGACTCGGACACCGGACCGGAAGCCGCAAAGGCGCAGGCAGCCGGAACCACGACAGAACCCGCCCCGGCCCCCGGTCCCGCCCGCCGTCGCCCGCGAGTACGCCCCGGCGCCGCCAAGAACCGGCACCGCCCCACGCACGGCACCCGGCCGCGCGGCACCCGCCCACGCCCCTCGGCCAGGAGCGACGGCAAGAGCGACGGACAGCGCCGCGACGCCCGCTCCGGAAGCGCGGAGCAGGGGACCAGGCCGCCCGAGCGGGACGAATGACAAGCGGCGATCACTCCGTCCCCGGACCACGAAAGGAGTGTTTATCGTCAGGCAGACGACTATGATCGCGGCATGCCCTACGACCCGTCAGCCTTTCCGCCTTTCGCCGTCACCGTGGACCTGGTCGTGCTGACCGTGCGTCGCCATTCCCTGTGCGCGCTGGCGGTACGCAGGGGCGAACCCCCGTTCCAGGGACGCTGGGCCCTGCCTGGTGGATTCGTACGGGACGACGAGGACCTGGCACAGGCGGCGGCACGCGAACTCGCCGAGGAGACCGGGCTGCGCGTCCACGACCCCGCCGTCCCCGCCCAGGACAACGGCGCCCACCTGGAACAGCTCGCCACCTACGGCGACCCCAAGCGGGACCCCAGGATGCGCGTCGTCAGCGTCGCCCACCTCGCCCTCGCCCCCGACCTCCCGGCACCCCGGGCCGGTGGCGACGCGAGCAACGCGCGCTGGGCACCGGTCGAGGAACTGCTGCACCACGGCGGCTACGGCCGCGAAGGCGACCCGCCGGCACCCCTCGCCTTCGACCACGCCCAGATCCTGGCCGACGGCGTCGAGCGCGCCCGCTCCAAGATCGAGTACTCGTCCCTCGCCACGGCGTTCTGCCCGCCCGAATTCACCGTGGGTGAGCTGCGCCGCGTCTACGAGGCCGTGTGGGGGGTCGCGCTCGACCCGCGGAACTTCCACCGCAAGGTCACGGGCACCCCGGGCTTCCTCGTGCCCACCGGCGGCACCACCACACGCCAGGGCGGCCGCCCGGCCCAGCTCTTCCGTGCGGGCGGCGCCACCCTCCTCAACCCGCCGATGCTGCGCCCCGAGGTCTGACACGGCCGTCCACGGCGAACCCTCACGACGGCCGTCGAACCCACCCCGTGAGCGCCCGCATGGTGCCCGAAAAACCGGATATAGCACGCTATCTTGCTGCGGGTGATCGAGGCCATCGGACTGACCAGCAAGCCCCGCAAAGGGCTTCCGCCCGCCGTCGACGACGTCTCGTTCGAGGCGCACGCCGGCCGCGTCACCGCGCTGCTCGGAGCACCGGGCGCGGGCAAGACGACGGCGCTCGGACTGATGCTCGAGCTCCAACAGGGCCGCGGAATCACCTACTTCAGAGGCCGCCCCCTGCACCGCATCACCCACCCGTCGCGCGAAGTCGGCGTACTCCTGGGCGAAGTGCCCGGACACCCGTCCCGCACGGTGCGCGGCCACCTGCGCATGCTCTGCGCCGCCGCGGGCGTCCCGGCCCGCCGTGCCGACGAAGTCCTCGAAGCCGTCGGCCTCGTCAGCCTGCGCGACGAGCGCCTCGGCACCCTCTCACGCGGCATGGACCGCCGCCTCGGGCTGGCCGGCGCGCTCCTGGCCGACCCCCACACCCTCGTCCTCGACGAGCCGGCCGGCGACCTGTCCGCCCGCGAGAGCCTCTGGCTGCACGGCCTGCTGCGCACCTACGCCGACCAGGGAGGAACGGTCCTGCTCACCACGGCCGACCCCAAGGAGGCCGCCCGCCACGCGGACCACGTCGTCACCCTCGACGCCGGCCGCGTGGTCGCCGACCAGCGGGCAACCGACTTCGCCCGCACCCGGCTGCGCCCCCGCGTCGCCGTCCGCACCCCGCACGCCGCCCGCCTCGCGGCCCTCCTCGCCAAGGACGCCCGTACCGCACAGCGCTCCGTCGAGGTCACGCACGAGGACGGCAACCGCCTCCGCGTGTACGGCAGCAGCTGCGCCGCGGTCGGCGAGGTCGCGTTCCGGCACGGCATCGTCGTCCACCAACTCGCCGACGAGACCGGCGACATGGGACCGGGCGCGGGTGCGGGCGCCGAGGAGCCACAGGACGGCCCTGAGCCGGAGCCCGGAAAGCAGCCAACGCCAACGCCGGCGCGCATGCCGGCGGCGGTGCCGGTGCCGGCGCCGGAGGCGGACCAGGACCGGCGGCCCGTCACCGCGCCCCGCACTCTCGACTCCCCGTCCCCCCGCCCCCACCCCTCCCCCCTCCCACCCCCCATCTCCGTCCGCCCCGCCCCCACCCCCCTCCGCCCCCTGCGCTACGAGCTCCGCCGTGTCACCGGTGTCGCCACCGTGTTCGTCATCGGCGCGGCCGTGCTGCTCGTGTCCGCCGTCACCGCCGTCGTGCTGGCGCGGATCGGGCACACCCCGCAGCCGCGGCTGCTGGCCGCGTGGCCGCGGGAGGTGCCCCTGCCGCCCGCGGGGCTCGGCGCGGGGCTGATCGGAGCGCTCGCCTTCGGCGACGAGTTCCGCCATCCCGCCCTGGCCGCCGATCGCGGCACCGTGCCCCGCCGGCTGGGGCTGCTGGCCGCGAAACTCGTCGTCAGTGCCGTCGTGGCGGTGCTGCTGGCCGTGCTGGCCGTGGGGTGTGACGCGGAGGTGCTGTATCTGATGTACGGACGGGAGGTTTCGGAGGTTCCCGGGGACTGGGCGGCGCTGGGCGCGAGTTGGATCGGGCTGGTCGTGGGGTGCGCCTGGGCCGGTGTGCTCGCGGCGGGCGTGTTCCGGTCGACGACGGCGGGACTGGCGGCGGTGGTCGCCGTGCCGGTCGCCGTCGTGCCGCTCGTACACAAGCTCCTGGAGGGCGCGTCCGTGCGAACGGCGACCGGGCTGCACGCGCGGCTGCGGGAGGTGTTCCCGGTGCAGTGGCCGTTCGGCGGGGAGCGGTACGTGGCCGGTGCGCTGCGCATGATCGTCCAACCCGTGGGTGGCGCGCTGGCGTTGTCCCTGACCACGCTGCTCTGCGCGTATGTGCTCACGACGGGCCGCCGCAGGGTCCGATGAGCACGCTTCGCGCACTTCCGGTCCCGCGGTGCGCACAACTCCCCGCGCAAAGCCCATTTCTTTCCGATAAGGCGTCAATTGCGACGGGGTGAGCGATCACCCTTTCGTGTGCTTTTCACCAAAGACCTCAAGGGAGTTGAGGACGGCGCCGACAAAGGATCCGTGAGTACCCTTGCGCACACCATGATGACCGCCGCCCGTGCCGCCGACTCCGGCCTGACGAGCCCGGGCGAACTCGACCGCTACCCCTTCGCCGAGGGGCCCGTCGGCGACCGCGTCGGCCCCTCCGCCTGGGAGGGCGCTGAACCCGAGCTGGGCCGCGTGGGCCGACGCGCCGCGGGCAGCCGCGGACGCGGGCTGCACGGCCAACTCGTCCAGCAGCTCGGCCAGATGATCGTTTCCGGCGACCTGGGCGCCGACCGCCCGCTGGTGCCCGAGGAGATCGGCCAGCGTTTCGAGGTCTCCCGCACCGTCGTGCGCGAGTCGCTCCGCGTCCTGGAGGCCAAGGGCCTGGTCAGCGCCCGCCCCAATGTCGGCACGCGCGTGCGTCCCGTCAGCGACTGGAACCTCCTCGATCCGGACATCATCGAATGGCGCGCCTTCGGCCCGCAGCGCGACGACCAGCGCCGCGAGCTGAGCGAGCTGCGCTGGACGATCGAGCCGCTGGCCGCCCGCCTCGCCGCGGGCCACGGCCGGGAGGACGTCCAGCAGCGCCTCACGGACATGGTCGAGATCATGAACCACGCCATGGCCCAGGGCGACGCGCTCACGTTCTCGCGCGCCGACGCCGAGTTCCACTCGCTCCTCATCCAGATCGCGGGCAACCGCATGCTGGAGCACCTCTTCGGGATCGTGTCCGCCGCCCTCCAGGTGTCCGGCGGACCGGTCACCGGCTGTGACCGGCCGAACGAGGTGTCGCTGGCGCTCCACGCGAGGATCATCGACGCCCTCGCGGCCGGTGACGGCGCGGCGGCCGAGGCGACCATGCGGCAACTGCTCACGGTCCACCCCGAGGTGGAGCGCGTGGTGCCGGCCCCGCGCGAGCACTGACCGCCCACCGAGGACGCCGCCGCCGGGGGTGGCACCCCCTCCTGTGGCATCGTCGGTCGGCGAGCCGTCCCCCGTCGGGCCCCGCAGAAACCTGCGGGGCCCGACCGCGCGAGGCCCCCGCGGGCCGCCATATCGACCGCGTGGAGGCCGCCGGTGACCTACTCTGCCCATATCTGACCGTTTTTGAGCGTTTACGGGGTGTGACTCGGGCCACGCGGATTGGGCGTAACGCTCGTGGGAACAACGCGATGACCTAAGAGGTGACAGCCGCGGAGGGAATACGGACGCCGTTCAAGGCGCTGTGCATCTCCCGGCCCCCGCCCGCGCCGTCGGCCCATCCCCAAGCCGGCGGTCGGCTCCTGTCCATCACGGACGGGGCCGGAAGCCGTTTTCCAACGTTCCGAGAGGTTGTTCGTGTCGGCCAGCACATCCCGTACGCTCCCGCCGGAGATCGCCGAGTCCGTCTCTGTCATGGCGCTCATTGAGCGGGGAAAGGCTGAGGGGCAGATCGCCGGCGATGACGTGCGTCGGGCCTTCGAAGCTGACCAGATTCCGGCCACTCAGTGGAAGAACGTACTGCGCAGCCTCAACCAGATCCTCGAGGAAGAGGGTGTGACGCTGATGGTCAGTGCCGCGGAACCCAAGCGCACCCGAAAGAGCGTCGCAGCGAAGAGCCCGGCCAAGCGCACCGCCACCAAGACGGTCGCGGCGAAGACGGTGACCGCCCGCAAGGCCACCGCCACCGCCGCCACCCCGGCGGCGCCCGCCGCCGAGGCCCCCGCCGAGGAAGAGGCAGCGCCGGCCAAGAAGGCTGCCGCCAAGAAGACCACCGCCAAGAAGACGGCGGCGAAGAAGACCACCGCGACCAAGAAGACGGCCGCGAAGAAGACCACGGCGAAGAAGGACGACGCCGAGATCGCCGAGGACGAGGTCCTCGAGGAGGTCAAGCCCGGCGAGGAGCCCGAGGGCACCGAGAACGCGGGCTTCGTGCTGTCCGACGAGGACGAGGACGACGCCCCCGCGCAGCAGGTCGCCGCCGCCGGCGCCACCGCCGACCCGGTCAAGGACTACCTCAAGCAGATCGGCAAGGTCCCGCTGCTCAACGCCGAGCAGGAGGTCGAGCTCGCCAAGCGCATCGAGGCCGGTCTGTTCGCCGAGGACAAGCTGGCCAACTCCGACAAGCTCGCCCCGAAGCTCAAGCGCGAGCTGGAGATCATCGCCGAGGACGGCCGCCGCGCCAAGAACCACCTCCTGGAGGCCAACCTCCGCCTGGTGGTCTCCCTGGCCAAGCGTTACACCGGCCGCGGCATGCTCTTCCTGGACCTCATCCAGGAGGGCAACCTCGGTCTGATCCGCGCGGTCGAGAAGTTCGACTACACCAAGGGCTACAAGTTCTCCACGTACGCCACCTGGTGGATCCGGCAGGCCATCACCCGCGCCATGGCCGACCAGGCCCGCACCATCCGCATCCCGGTGCACATGGTCGAGGTCATCAACAAGCTCGCGCGCGTGCAGCGCCAGATGCTCCAGGACCTGGGCCGCGAACCCACCCCGGAGGAGCTGGCCAAGGAACTCGACATGACCCCGGAGAAGGTCATCGAGGTCCAGAAGTACGGCCGCGAACCCATCTCGCTGCACACCCCGCTCGGCGAGGACGGCGACAGCGAATTCGGTGACCTCATCGAGGACTCCGAGGCCGTCGTCCCGGCCGACGCGGTCAGCTTCACGCTCCTTCAGGAGCAGCTGCACTCCGTCCTCGACACCCTGTCCGAGCGCGAGGCGGGCGTCGTCTCCATGCGCTTCGGTCTCACCGACGGTCAGCCGAAGACCCTCGACGAGATCGGCAAGGTCTACGGCGTGACGCGTGAGCGCATCCGTCAGATCGAGTCGAAGACCATGTCGAAGCTCCGCCACCCGTCGCGCTCGCAGGTGCTCCGGGACTACCTCGACTAGGCCGAGCTCCCACGACGCCGAGGCCCGGTTCCCCCGCGGGGGAACCGGGCCTTCGTGCTCCTCGCGCGGGTGCGGGCCCCGGCGGGCTGGATGACGCTGGGTGTCCCACGCACACCCCAGAGTGAGGAGCGTCCATGCGTCGTCCCTTTGCCCGGGCGTTGGCCGGGCCGCTGGTTCTGGCCGCCGCCGCGACCGCCCTGCCCCTGGTGACCGCCGTACCGGCCGCCGCCGACAGCGTCGTCGTCGGCGGCTTCCCGGTCGACGTGTCCGACAGCCCCTGGACGGTCGCCCTGTCCAGCCGTGACCGGTTCGGGGGTACGAGGTCCGGGCAGTTCTGCGGCGGCGTCGCCGTGGGCCGCAGCACCGTGCTCACCGCGGCCCACTGCATGGGCGAGGAGGTCCTCGGGACACGACCGGACCAGCTGCGCGACCTGCGGGTCATAGCCGGACGCACGGACCTGCACACCGACGAGGGACAGGAGATCCCGGTCCGGCAGACCTGGGTCAACCCGGACTACGACGCGGAGAGCAACGCCGGCGACTTCGCCGTGCTCTCCCTCGCCGAGCCGCTGCCCCGCGAAGCGGTCGTCGGGGCGGCCGGCGCGGGCGACCCCGCGTACGAGCCGGGGACGAGCGCCCACGTCTACGGCTGGGGCGACACCACGGGCGGCGGCGACTACGCGCACAGCCTGCGCGCGGCACGCGTGCGCGTGCTGCCCGACGCACAGTGCGAGCAGGCGTACCCCGGCAGTGCCGACGGGGCGTACGACGCCGCCCGGATGGTGTGCGCGGGGGAGCCGCAGGGGGGCCGTGACGCCTGTCAGGGCGACAGCGGCGGGCCGCTGGTGGCCCAGGGGCGGCTGATCGGTCTGGTGTCCTGGGGCAGCGGCTGCGGCCGGGCGGGGAGCCCGGGCGTCTACACGCGCGTGTCCGACGTCGTACGGACCCTCGGGTGGGACGTCGCACGGGACGGCGCGCGAGGGCGCGAGGAGGCCACTGAGGACTCCTGACGGGCCTCGCCGACACGACGAAGGCGGCCGCCTCCGCGAATGCGGGGGCGGCCGCCCGTTCACCGGCCTTGCCGGGCTGGCTCGTCGGACGCGAGGTCTCGCGCTGCGGTCAGCGCTCTTCTTCGGAGGCGGGAACGGCCGTCAGCCGCTCCGTCTCGTCCTGTATCTCAGCGGCGATCTTCTTGAGTTCCGGCTCGAACTTGCGACCGTGGTGGGCGCAGAAGAGCAGTTCTCCGCCACTCAGCAGGACGACGCGCAGGTACGCCTGGGCGCCGCAGCGGTCGCAGCGATCAGCGGCCGTCAGCGGGCTCGCGGAAGTCAGAACAGTAGTCACGTCGCCTCTTCTCTAGCTCGACGAGCTGTCGTACCAGGGTCAACATCCAACCAGCCCCCAAACGTTCCCGCTCGCGGCTTTTCCTCGAAAAAATCTTTCCGAGGTGGCTGGCAGTTGCCGGTTGGCGGCGAATGTGCCGTATTACGTGTCTGTCGTGTCGTACGGGTTCGCGCTGTCGGTCATGGTCGGTCCCCCCGGCCGGATTGCCGGTTTGTTCATGAGGACGTGCCCGGAGCCTAAATGGTTCATGCCTCGAAGGGAACGTGATGTGTGCTTCACCCCAACGAGGGATCGAACACCTATGCGACCGTGGTCTAGGGTGAGTTCCCGACGAGGGTGGCGTGACAACGGCTCTACCAGGCCTCGGTACCCTCTCACCGGTGACTGAAGCCGCGCCCTTACCCATCGGGGCCCCATCTGAAATTCAGCGAGGAGCGAACCGCGTGACCGCCGAGACGTCCGTGCCGTCCACAGCGCTGCTGGCAGGAGCAGACCGGGACGGGTCCAACTACACCGCGCGGCACCTGCTCGTCCTCGAAGGGCTCGAGGCCGTGCGGAAGCGCCCGGGCATGTACATCGGCTCGACCGACAGCCGAGGGCTGCTGCACTGCCTCTGGGAGATCATCGACAACTCCGTCGACGAGGCCCTGGGCGGATACTGCGACCACATCGACGTGATCCTCCACGACGACGGCTCCGTCGAGGTGCGGGACAACGGCCGGGGCATCCCGGTCGACGTCGAGCCCAAGACCGGCCTGTCCGGCGTCGAGGTCGTCATGACCAAGCTGCACGCCGGCGGCAAGTTCGGCGGCGGCTCCTACGCCGCCTCCGGCGGCCTGCACGGTGTGGGCGCCTCCGTGGTGAACGCCCTGTCCGCCCGGCTCGACGTCGAGGTGGACCGCGGCGGGCACACCAATGCCATCAGCTTCCGCCGCGGTGTCCCCGGCGCCTTCGCCGGCAACGGCCCGGACGCGAAGTTCGAGCCGAGCAGCGGCCTGCGCAAGACCAAGAAGATCCCCAAGAACCGCACCGGCACGCGCGTGCGCTACTGGGCCGACCGCCAGATCTTCCTCAAGGACGCCAAGCTCTCCCTGGACACGCTGCACCAGCGCGCCCGCCAGACCGCCTTCCTGGTGCCCGGCCTGACCATCGTCGTGCGCGACGAACTCGGTCTGGGCGAGGGCGGCAGTAAGGGCGAGGAGTCCTTCCGCTTCGACGGGGGCATCAGCGAGTTCTGCGAGTTCCTGGCGACCGACAAGCCGGTCTGCGACGTCCTCCGCTTCACCGGACAGGGCTCCTTCAAGGAGACCGTGCCGGTCCTGGACGACCGCGGCCAGATGACCCCCACCGAGGTCACCCGCGAGCTCGGCGTCGACGTGGCGCTGCGCTGGGGCACGGGCTACGACACGACGGTCAAGTCGTTCGTCAACATCATCGCGACCCCCAAGGGCGGCACCCACGTCGCCGGCTTCGAGCAGGCCGTCGCCAAGACGATGAACGAGGTGCTGCGCGCCAAGAAGATGCTGCGCGTCGCCGAGGACGACATCGTCAAGGACGACGCCCTGGAGGGCCTGACGGCCGTCGTCACGGTCCGGCTGGCCGAGCCGCAGTTCGAGGGCCAGACCAAGGAGGTCCTCGGCACCTCGGCGGCCCGCCGCATCGTGAACACGGTGATCTCCCGCGAGCTCAAGGCGTTCCTGACCTCCACCAAGCGCGACGCCGCCCAGCAGGCCCGCGTCGTCATGGAGAAGGCCGTCGCTGCGGCCCGCACCCGCATCGCCGCCCGCCAGCACAAGGACGCCCAGCGCCGCAAGACGGCCCTGGAGTCCTCCTCGCTGCCCGCCAAGCTCGCCGACTGCCGCAGTGACGACGTCGACCGCAGCGAGCTGTTCATCGTCGAGGGAGACTCCGCGCTCGGCACGGCGAAGCTCGCCCGGAATTCCGAGTTCCAGGCGCTGCTGCCGATCCGCGGCAAGATCCTCAACGTCCAGAAGTCGTCCGTCACGGACATGCTGAAGAACGCCGAGTGCGGCGCCATCATCCAGGTCATAGGAGCAGGGTCCGGCCGGACCTTCGACATCGACACCGCGCGCTACGGCAAGATCATCATGATGACCGACGCCGACGTCGACGGCTCCCACATCCGCACGCTGCTGCTGACGCTGTTCCACCGCTACATGCGGCCCATGGTCGAGTCCGGCCGCGTGTTCGCCGCCGTGCCGCCGCTGCACCGCGTCGAGCTCGTCCAGCCGAAGAAGGGCCAGGACAAGTACGTCTACACGTACTCGGACCGCGAGCTGCGCGACAAGCTCATGGAGTTCCAGAGCAAGGGCATCCGGTACAAGGACTCCATCCAGCGCTACAAGGGCCTCGGTGAGATGGACGCCGACCAGCTGGCCGAGACCACCATGGACCCGCGGCGCCGCACCCTGCGGCGGATCAACCTCACCGACCTCGAAGCCGCCGAGCAGGTCTTCGACCTGCTGATGGGCAACGACGTCGCCCCCCGCAAGGAGTTCATCTCCAACTCGGCGGCGACGCTCGACCGGTCCCGCATCGACGCGTAGCACCGCCGTACCGGCCGGGCGCGTGCACCGCGCCCGGCCGTGCGTTGCACGCGTGTGCGGGCCCGTGAGGGCCTTGAAGGGCGCGGTCACCTGATGGGGTGAAGAGGCCGGAGAAGAAGAGTCGTAGATCTTCCCGGTCTGTCCATGCTTGGGCATGCAGTCAAGCAACGGCAGTGTGCGGTACGACGACCCCTGGTACGACGCGCTCGCCTCTGGCTGGGGCGAGTCCGACGGCCCCGCCGCGCCGTCGGCACGCCGGGAGCACAGCCCCGCCTCGGCGGCCGACGTGTACCTGGAGGTGCAGCGCAGCCCGGCCTTCCAGGAAGTGCGCAGCCGCTACCGCAGGTTCGTCGTGCCGGCCGTCGCGTGCTTCTTCGCGTGGTACGTCGCCTACGTCGTCACCGCCACCGGCGCGCCCGGCCTCATGGCCCGGCCCGTGGTCGGCGCCGTCAACGTGGGGATGCTCGCCGGACTCGGCCAGTTCCTCACCACGTTCCTGCTCACCTGGGCCTACGCCCGGCACGCACGGCTGCGCCGGGACCGGGCCGCGCTCGAACTGCGCTGGGACACCCAGGAGCTGACGCGCGGCGCGAGAGGCGGGGCGTCATGACCGACGACCACCAGGCGCTGGCACTGCTGCTGTTCAGCGCGTTCGTCGCCGTCACCCTCGGCATCACGACCTGGGTGAGCCGCAAACGGCACGGCTCCGCCGAGGAGTTCTACGCGGGCGGCCGGCTCTTCACGCCCATGGAGAACGGCTTCGCCATCGCGGGCGACTACATGTCGGCCGCGTCCTTCCTCGGCATCTCCGGGCTCATCGCCCTGTTCGGCTACGACGGAATGCTGTATTCGGTGGGCTTCCTCGTGGCCTGGCTCGTCGTGCTGTTCCTCGTCGCCGAACTGGTCCGCAACTGCGGCCGGTTCACCCTGGCCGACGTCGTCGCGGCCCGCATGTCCGAGCGGCCCGTGCGGATCGCCGCGGGAACTTCCTCCGTGACCGTGTCCGTTCTGTACCTGGTGGCGCAGATGGTGGGCGCGGGCAGCCTGGTCGCCCTGCTCCTCGGAGGCACGAGCGAGGCGGCACAGACCTGGACCGTCGTCGCCGTCGGCGCGCTCATGGTCGTCTACGTGTCGCTGGGAGGGATGCGGGCCACCACCTGGATTCAGATCGTGAAGGCGGTCCTGCTGCTCGCCGGCACCGTCGCGCTCACCGCGCTCGTCCTGGTCCGCTTCCACGGCGACGTCAACCGGTTGCTGCTGTCCGCGGCCGAGCGCAGCGGCCACGGCACGGCGTTCCTCGCCCCCGGCCTCAAGTACGGCGCGGACTGGACCGCCCGTTTCGACTTCATCAGCCTCGGACTCGCCCTGGTGCTCGGCACGGCGGGCCTGCCGCACATCCTGTCGCGCTTCTACACCGTGCCCACCGCGCGGGCGGCGCGCCGCTCCGTCGTCTGGGCGATCGGCCTCATCGGCGGCTTCTACCTGATGACGATCGTCCTCGGCTTCGGCGCCGCCGCGATCGTCGGCCCGGACGCCGTCCGCGCCTCCAACGCCGCCGGGAACACCGCCGTACCGCTGCTCGCCCTCGACCTGGGCGGCGGCGCCGACTCCACCGGCGGAGCGGTCCTGTTCGCGGTGGTCGCCGCCGTCGCCTTCGCCACGATCCTCGCCGTCGTCGCCGGCATCACGCTCGCCTCGTCCGCGTCCGTCGCCCACGACCTGTACGCGTCGCTGCGCCGCCGACGGAGCGAGCCGCGCAGCGAGGTCGCCGTGGCCCGCGTCGCCGCCGTCGGCATCGGTGTCGTCGCGATCGCCCTCGGCCTGCTCGCCAAGGACCTCAAC
The DNA here is from genome assembly GCF_055606745.1 of Streptomyces sp. NPDC037054. NCBI lineage: Bacteria > Bacillati > Actinomycetota > Actinomycetes > Kitasatosporales > Streptomycetaceae > Streptomyces > Streptomyces sp. NPDC037054. The sequence continues at coordinate 169,440 of NZ_JBVJSJ010000011.1, forward strand.
GTCGCCTTCCTCGTCGGCCTCGCCTTCGCCGTCGCGGCGTCCGCCAACCTGCCGGTGCTGCTCTACTCGCTGTTCTGGCGCGGCTTCACCACGCGCGGCGCCGTGTGGTCGGTCTACGGCGGGCTGATGCCGGCCGTCGTCCTCGTGCTGCTGTCGCCCGTCGTGTCGGGCGGCCCCGACTCGCTGTTCCCCGGCGTCGACTTCCAGCTGTTCCCGCTGCAGAATCCCGGGCTCGTGTCCATCCCCCTGGGCTTCCTCGCGGGCTGGATCGGCACCGTCACCTCTCCCGAACCGGCCGACGAGGCCAAGCACGCGGAGACCGAGGTGCGGTCCCTGACCGGGGCGGGCGCCGCCTGACGGACGCCCCGCCCTGCGGACGACCGCCGTCACCGACGTACGGGGCCGCTACGCGCGCGTGGCCCACGCGTACCGGTGCTCCGGGCGGCCCGCGTCGCCGTACTTGAGGGTGAGGCGAGCCCGTCCGGTGCGCTCCAGCAGCTTCAGGTAGCGCTGCGCGGTCTGCCTGCTCACCCCGGTGCGCTCGGCGATCTCCTGCGCCGACAGCGGACCCTCGGCGTTCATGAGGGCCTGGCGGACCAGCTCGGCCGTGGTGGGGGAGTGGCCCTTGGGCAGCCCCGGCTCCGACGGCGCGGACAGGGCGCCGAAGATGCGGTCCACCTCGGCCTGCTCCGCCTCACCACCGCCCTCCAGCGTGCGGCGCAGCTGCGCGTACGCCTCCAGCTTGGCGCGCAGGCCCGCGAACGCGAACGGCTTGACCAGGTACTGAAGCGCGCCGTGCCGCATCGCCGCCTGCACCGTCGACACGTCCCGGGCCGCCGTCACCATGATCACGTCGGTCTGGTGGCCGCGCCGACGCATCTCCCGGACCACCGAAAGGCCCGTTGCGTCGGGCAGATAGTGGTCCATCAGCACCAGGTCCACCCGGGGCAGCGCCTCGACCTGCTGCAGCGCCTCGGCCGCGCTGTGCGCCTCACCGGCGACGTGGAAGCCCGGGACCTTCTCGACGTAGGCGGCGTTGACCCGCGCGACCCGCACGTCGTCGTCCACGACCAGGACCTCGATCATCACGCCTCCTCGTCGCCGGCCGGACCCGCCAGGGACCCGGCGGACGGCACGGTCGCCGCCGGCACCGCCGCGGCGTCGGTCAGCGCCTCCGGCAGCACCACGGTGAAGGCGGCGCCACCCCCGGGCGCCGCGCCGACCGTCGCACTGCCACCCTGCCGCCCGGCCAGCCTGCGCACCAGCGACAGCCCGATGCCACGCTGCCGGTGCGCCGGGGCCTCCTTCGTGGACCACCCCTCCGTGAAGATCAGCTCGCGCTGGTCGGGCGGGATGCCCGGTCCCGTGTCGCGCACCTCGAGGATCGCGGTGCGGCCCTCGGCGCGCAGCTCCACCTGCACGCGCGCGTGCGGGGTCCCCGCGGCGGCGTCGAGCGCGTTGTCCACCAGGTTGCCGACGACCGTGACCAGCCCGCGCGGGTCGATCAGCCGGTCCGGCAGCCGCGTGCGGTCCGAGACGCCCAGCGCGACGCCCCGCTCGGCCGCCACCGTCGCCTTGCCGACCAGCAGCGCCGCCAGCAACGGGTCCTGGATCTTCTCCGTGACCTGCTCGGCGGTGGCCCGGTGGTCGCCGACGACCTCCCCGACGTACTCCACGGCGTCGTCGTACATCTCCAGTTCGAGCAGGCCCAGCAGGGTGTGCATGCGGTTGGCGTGCTCGTGGTCCTGGGCGCGCAGCGCGTCGATCAGGCCGCGCGTCGAGTCCAGCTCCCGGCCCAGCTGCTCCAGCTCGGTGCGGTCGCGCAAGGTGGCCACCGCGCCGCCGTCCTCGGTGGGCATGCGGTTGGCGACCAGGACGCGCCTGCCGCGCACGGTGAGCAGGTCGGTGCCCGTGACCCGGCCCGCCAGGACGTCCGCCGTGCGGCCCGCGCCGAGCGCTTCGTCGGGTGTCCGGCCCACGGCCTCCTCACCCAGGCCGAGCAGCCGCTGCGCCTCGTCGTTGAGGAGCCGGACCCGGCCCGCGCGGTCCAGCGCGACGACGCCCTCCCGGATGCCGTGCAGCATCGCCTCGCGCTCCGCGAGCAGCGCCGCGATGTCGGAGAAGGCCAGGTCCCGGGTCTGCTTCTGGACCCGCCGGGAGATCAGCCAGGCCGCCAGCGCGCCGACGGCCAGGGCGCCGCCCGCGTAGGCGAACAGTCCGGGGATCGAGTGGATGAGGCGGGCCCGGACACTGTCGTAGGCGATGCCCACGGAGACCGCACCGACGATCTCGCCGTCGTCGTCCCGCAGCGGCACCTTCCCGCGCGCGGAGCGGCCCAGGGTGCCCTCGTCGATCTCCATCACCTCGTGGCCCGCCAGGGCTCGGCCGGGGTCGGTGGAGACGTGTCCGCCGATCTGGTCCGGGTCGGTGTGCGACCAGCGCACGCCCCGCCGGTCCATCACCACGACGTACTCGGCGCCGGTGGCCTTCCTGATGCGTTCCGCCTCCCGCTGCACCGGCCCGTCCGCCGACGCGGGCGTGCCGCGCAGGTCGTCCGCGAGCTGCGGCGCCTGCGCGGTGGTCTGCGCGATCGCGAGGGCCCGGCGCATGGCCTGGTCGTCCAGCTGGTCGCCGAGCGGCGCCAGGAACAGCCCGGTCGCCAGCACCGCGACACCCGCGGCGATCGCCAGCTGCATCAGCAGCACCTGCGAGAACACCCGCCGCGGCAGACCGAGGCGCAGACGGCGTACGGGGGGAGTGGAGCTCATACCCATGACGGTACGTGGACGGCGGCCCGGGGCAGGAACGGGTGCCGTGTGGACACCTTGATCAACCCATCGGGGCCGGCCGCGTGCGTCAGCCGGCGAGCGCCGTCGCGGTGATCTCCCGCAGGGCCACCACGTCCATGCGCGCCGGCGCCCCGAGCACCGACGTCCCGCAGCTCTCCGCGCGCGGCGGCAGCGACGCCCCCTGTTCCACGACGACCCGCCAGTGGCGCCCGTCGGCGTGCGCGACGGTCACCTCCCAGCGCGGGGCGGCGCCACCGGTCCGTACGACGCTCAGCACGTCCGCCGTGTACTCGCCCGCCGCGGCCCGCACGGCCAGTTCCGCCGCCTGTCCGGGACGCTCCCAGGCGGAGCTGCCGCGGCAGCCGTCCACCACGATCCGTCCCTCCCGCACCGCGTGCAGGATCTCCTTGACGCCGTGCGCCTCGGCACGGCCGTACGCGTATCCGTACGGCAGCACCAGCAGCGTCGGGGAGAACCGATGACCGCCCAGATGGGTGACCTCCCAGACGCCGTCGACACCGGACGCGGCGAGTTCCGCGGCGAGGGGGCGGCCGAGCAGGGCGCAGCAGCGGTCGCGTTTGCCGTTGGTGCACACCAGGGCGAGCGGGTCGCCGGAGTGGGGCCGGCCGTCGAGCGCGGTGTCGAAGGTGGTGTGGTCGCCCCCGCCGAGCGCGGCGAAGTCGAGGTCGAGCAGCCGTCGCGGGTCCGTCGTGGTGGCCTCGTGCAGCCACACCTTTCCGGGCGTCGTGTGGGCGGCGTAGACGCGGCGTGCGGCGGGCGTGCCGAAGTCCGCGTGGCGTCCGGGGCGGCGGATGAGCGCGATGCGCACGCCGGTGCCCTTCGCGGCCGCCTCCAGGGCGCGGCCCAGCGCGGGATCCAAGTGGCTCGAAGTCAGCGCCTCGGCACCCCACGGACCCGGTTGCTCCAGCAGCAGCCAGGTCCTCGCGGTGGCCGCGGTGCCCGCGATGGGCTCGTCGAGGTCCCGGGAGACGGTTGAGCACGTACTCACAGAGGTGAGCCTAACCTGACTTGCCCCGGGGTGACTTCCGGCCGCGCCCGGACGCTACTCCGGTAGGGGGCGGGGCGGCCTGGGGCCCGTGTAGAGACCGCTCGGGCGCATGCGCAGGGGGCGCTCGCCGTACTCCTCCAGGGCGTGCGCGATCCAGCCCGCCGTACGGGACACCGCGAAGATCGTCTCGCCCGCCGTGGCCGGCATGCCCGAGGACGCGGTGAGGACGGCCAGGGCCAGGTCCACGTTGGCGTGCAGCGGCGTGTGGCGGGCGGCGGTGGCCACGATGTCGCGGGCCGCGGCCAGCGCGGGCGCCGCGCGCGGGACGTCCTCCAGCAGCGCGAACAGCGCACGCGCGCGTGGGTCCTCGCCGGTGTAGAGCCGGTGGCCGAGTCCGGGGACGCGGCGGCCGGCCCGCAGTTCCTCCGCGACGACGGGGGCGGCGCTGCCCTGGTCGAGCACGTCGAGCAGCATCCGGTGGGCGAGTCCGCTCGCCGCCCCGTGCAGCGGCCCCTCGATCGCGCCGAGCCCGGCGGAGACGGCCGCGTAGGCGTGCGCGCGGGCCGAGGCGGCGACGCGCACGGCGAGCGTCGACGCGGCGAGGTCGTGGTCGGCGAGGAGCGCGAGCGCGGCGTCCAGGGCGCGCAGCGCGGCCTCGTCGGGGTCCCGGTGGCTCAGCCGGTCCCACAGCCGCTCGGCCAGCGGGCGGTCGCCGCTGCCGTACCCCTTCGGGGGCAGGGCGTCGACGAGCGTGGGGACGAGGATGCGCGCGGTCGCGAGGACGGAGTCCTCGGACAGGTCGAAGCGCAGCGGGTCGGCCGCCGCCGCGGCGATCACGGCCACCCGCAACTGGTCGGTGGGCCCCGCGTGTTCGGGCAGGGCGTCCACGGCGCGGCGGGCGACGGCGACGGGGGCCTCGGGCGCGGCGAGGGCGGCGCCGGGGCGGAGGGTGCCCGTCCACAGCCACTCGGCGACCTCCTCGTAGCTGTGGCGCGCGGCCAGTTCGGTCGCGTCGACCCCTCGGAAGTAGTACCGGTCGTCCTCGATGAGCGTCAGCCGGGTCCGCACGGAGAACTCACCGCCGGGGCCCGAACCGCCGCCGCTGTCACGCCTGTTGCGCCGGGCGAGCGTCTCCACCTCGTGGGCGTCGAAGGTGCTGCCCCGGCCGCCGGGCACCCGGCGGCTGCTGAGCTGGCCGCGGCTCACGTACGCGTACACCGTTTCCGGCTTCACGCCGAGCAGTTCGGCGGCCTCCTTGGTGGTCAGCCGGCGTGCGGAGGCGGCGGGGGAGGGCTCGTGATCACGCATGGAGGTCACCGTACCGACACCCGAAAGCATTGATTGTTAATCAATATTGACAGGAATTGAGTCAACCATGGACAGTCGAATCAAGTCCAGGGAGGTCATCATGTCCGTCAGCAGGTCCGCAGCCACTCTTGTCGACGTTCCACGAGGACTCGCCGGCGTCGTCGTCACCGACACCCGCGTCGGCGACGTCCGAGGGCTCGAGGGCTTCTTCCACTACCGCCAGTACTCGGCCGTCGAACTCGCGCGGACCCGAGGCTTCGAGGACGTCTGGCACCTCCTGGTGCACGGCGAACTGCCCGACGCCGCGCGCGGTGCGGCCTTCGCCGCCGAGACCGCCGCGCTGCGCCGGCTGCCGGACGAGGTGCGGGCGGCGCTGCCCGCCGTCGCGGCGGCCGGCGGACGCTCCGGCCCGCTCGCCGGGCTGCGCACGGCCCTCTCCCTGCTCGGCGCGGCCAACGGCTTCCGCCCCCTCTACGACATCGACGCCGAGCAGCGCCGACGGGACACCCTCGTCGCGGCCGCGGCCGTACCCACCCTGCTCACGGCGCTGCACCGGCTCGGCAGGGGACTCGAACCGGTGGAACCGCGCGAGGACCTGTCGTACGCGGCCAACTACCTGTACATGCTGACCGGTTCGGAACCCGACGAGGAGCGGGCCCGGGCCGTCGAGCAGTACCTGATCTCCACCATTGACCACGGATTCAATGCGTCAACCTTCACGGCCCGGGTCATCGCCTCCACCGGCGCGGACGTGGCGGCCTGCCTCTCCGGTGCCGTGGCCGCACTGTCGGGCCCGCTCCACGGCGGGGCGCCGAGCCGCGCGCTCGACACCCTCGATGCGATCGGCACGCCCGACCGCATCGACTCCTGGATCCGCGAACGAGTCCTCGCCGGGGAGCGCATCATGGGCTTCGGGCACGCCGTCTACCGCACCGAGGACCCGCGGTCCCGGATGCTCCGCGAGGTCGCCCAGCGCTTCGGCGGCCCGCGCGTGGCCTTCGCCGTGGAGGTCGAGCGCCGGGTCGAGGCGATCCTTGCGGAACTGAAGCCGGGCCGCGAACTGCACACCAACGTCGAGTTCTACGCCGGCGTCGTCATGGAACTGTGCGGCCTGCCGCGCGAGATGTTCACCCCGACCTTCGCGGCGGCCAGGACGGTGGGCTGGAGCGCCAACGTCCTGGAACAGGCGGCCGACTCGAAGATCATCAGGCCCGCGGCCCGGTACGTCGGCCCCCGAGCACCGCAACCGGTACCGGCACGCCTCTGACCCTACGAGGCGCCCGGCGAGGCGTCGGCCCGGTCGATGTCCGCCATGGCCTGCTCGAAGACACGGAACACGCGCCCTTCCGCCGAGTCCGCGGGCAGGCCGGTCTTGCTTGCGCGCGTCGCCTCCCAGTACTGCCGGAAGACCGGGCTGCGCAGCATGCTGTTGGCGTACGCGACGATGTCCGCCTCGGTCAGATGCCCCCAGCTGAACATCAGGACGTAGTGACTGAACGCGAGGTTGGAGAACAGGTACTGCCGGACCGTCGCGGCCGGTGCCCTGGGCAGGTCGTTCCACACCTCCGCCAGCGAGGGGTCCGCCATCGCCATCTCGGTGAGCTGCACGTGCAGACCGCGCAGGTCCGCCTCGGCGCTCCTGCGCAGTTCGTCGCGCGACGCGGCCAGTTCCTCGCGCTGCAGGGCCAGTTCCTCGCGCTGCGAGCGCAGTTCACGCTGCTGGAAGAACAGCGCCACGACCAGCATGAGCAGGGCCAGTCCCGAGAAGACGGCGTTCACGCCGCCGAAGTAGTCACCCAGGGAACTGCGTTCCACCGCGGTGGACATGTCCCCGTTGGCCTTCTCCACGCCGCTGGCGAGCCAGCCGCTCACGATCACGGACAGCCAGCCCACGAGAGCCACACAGAGCACCGCGGCGGCCGTCCACGCCACGAGCGCCGCCGCCGACCGGCCTATGCCGTGCTGCGGTGCCATCGTCCCCCCTGTCGTCCCCCTGAAGATCAACAACAGGCCAATGGTTCCCGGGCCGCGTGGGATCAAACGGTGATTCCTCCGGCTCGTATCCTGGGGCGGCAGTCATTCCTCATGCCTGTGCCCCGGGCGTGAGCCGGGGTACGGGTCGGTGTCAGAGAGGTCGCACGTTGGGTCACAGTCCGCGTCCACAGATCCCGGTCGTCGTCCTCGCCGGGTTCCTCGGCTCCGGGAAGACCACCCTGCTCAACCATCTGCTGCACCGCAGCGGAGGCAGCCGCATCGGCGCCGTCGTCAACGACTTCGGGGCCATCGAGATCGACGCGATGGCCGTGGCGGGCGCGCTCGGCGACTCCACCGTCTCGCTCGGCAACGGCTGCCTGTGCTGCGCCGTCGACGCCAGTGAACTGGACGAGTACCTGGAGCGCCTGGCCCGTCCCGAGGCCGGCATCGACGTCGTCGTCATCGAGGCGAGCGGCCTCGCCGAGCCGCAGGAACTCGTGCGCATGGTGCTGGCGAGCGAGAACCCGGACGTCGTCTACGGCGGGCTCGTCGAGGTCGTCGACGCCGCCGAGTTCGACGACACCCGTGCCCGGCACCCCGAGCTGGACCGGCATCTCGCCCTCGCCGACCTCGTCGTCGTCAACAAGCTCGACCGCGCGCCCGACCCCGAGCGCGTCCTCGGCCTCGTACGGTCCCTGGTCGACCGCGCCGCCGTCGTCCCGGCGACGTACGGCCGCGTCGACCCGGAATTCCTCTTCGACTGCCGGCCCAGCGAGGAGCGCGTCGGTCAACTGTCCTTCGACGACCTGCACCAGGGCGACCACGACGCGGGCGACTCACACGCCCACGCCGGGCATCTGCACGCCGGCTACGACAGCCTGGCGTTCACCTCCGACGTGCCCCTCGACCCCCGCCGGCTCATCGCGTTCCTCGACAGCCGGCCCGAGGGGCTGTACCGGATCAAGGGCTACGTCGACTTCGGCGCGTCCGACAGCCGCAACCGGTACGCCGTGCACGCCGTCGGCCGGTTCCTGCGCTTCTACCCGGAGCCGTGGCCCGCGACCGAGGAGCGCCTCACCCAGCTCGTCCTCATCGGCTCCGGCATCGACACCCCCGCCCTCGGCAAGGAACTCGACGCCTGCCGCAGCGACGCCCCGCACACCGCCGACGAGCACGGCATGTGGGGCGTCCTGCGCTACGTACAGCACCCGGACGGTCCGGACCCCGACGCGCAGGACCCGGACCTCACTGACGACGTCTCGTTCTAGACCGGGCCCGCCACCACCGACACCGTCTTCGCCAGCGACACGCCCGAGCCGTCGCGGCGCGGGTCGATCTCGGGCAGTTCGGCCGGGGTGCCGTTCTTCTGCGCGGCCCGCGCCGGCGCCGCGCCCGCCCAGGCAAGCGACAGGCAGTCCTCGCCCTTCAGGAACCGCTGGCAGCGCACGCCGCCGGTGGCGCGGCCCTTGCGCGGGTACTGGTCGAACGGCGTCAGCTTCGCCGTCGTCTGCACGGAGTCGTCCAGCGTGCCCCGCGAGCCGGCGACCGTGAACACCACCGCGTCCGCCGCCGGGTCGACGGCCGTGAACGAGATGACCTTCGCGCCCTCGGCGAGCTTCACGCCCGCCACACCGCCCGCGGGACGGCCCTGCGGGCGGACCTGCGAGGCCTGGAAGCGCAGCAGCTGCGCGTCGTCCGTGATGAAGACCAGGTCCTCCTCGCCGGTGCGCAGCTCCACCGCGCCGACGATCCGGTCGCCCTCCTTGAGCGTGATGACCTCCAACTCCTCCTTGTTCGAGGGGTAGTCGGGCACGACACGCTTCACGACGCCCTGCTCCGTGCCGAGCGCGAGACCCGGCGACGACTCGTCCAGCGTCGTCAGACACACCACCGTCTCGTCGTCCTCCAGGGACACGAACTCGGCGAGCGGCGCGCCGCCCGACAGGTTCGCCGTCGGCATCTCCTGCGGGAGCTGCGGGAGGTCGACCACGTTCAGTCTCAGGAGGCGGCCCGTCGAGGTGACCGCGCCGATCTCGCCGCGCGCCGTGGCCGGGACGGCCGAGACGATCACGTCGTGCTTGACGCGCTTGGCGTTGGCGTCCTCCTGGAACGGCTCGCCGTTCGCCGTGCGGGCCAGCAGGCCCGTCGAGGACAGCAGCACCCGGCACGGGTCGTCCGCGACCTGGAGCGGCACGGCGGCCGGGACGCCCGCCGACTCCAGCAGGAGCGTGCGCCGGTCGGTGCCGAACTTCTTGGCGACGCCGGCCAGTTCATTCGAGACCAGCTTGCGCAGCTCCGCGTCCGAGTCGAGGATCCGGGTCAGCTCCTCGATCTCCGCGTTCAGCCGGTCCTGCTCCGCCTCCAGCTCGATCCGGTCGTACCGGGTGAGCCGGCGCAGCGGCGTGTCGAGGATGTACTGCGTCTGCGTGTCGCTCAGCGAGAAGCGCTCGATCAGGCGCTGCTTGGCCTCGGCGGAGTTGTCGCTGGAGCGGATCAGCCGGATGACCTCGTCGATGTCGACCAGGGCCGTCAGGAGGCCCTCGACCAGGTGCAGCCGGTCGCGCTTCTTGCCGCGGCGGAACTCCGAGCGGCGCCGCACGACCTCGAAGCGGTGGTCGAGGTAGACCTCCAGCAGTTCCTTCAGACCCAGCGTGAGCGGCTGGCCGTCCACCAGCGCGACGTTGTTGATGCCGAAGGACTCCTCCATCGGCGTCAGCTTGTAGAGCTGCTCGAGGACCGCCTCCGGCACGAAGCCGTTCTTGATCTCGATGACCAGGCGCAGGCCGTGCTGGCGGTCGGTGAGGTCCTTGACGTCGGCGATGCCCTGGAGCTTCTTCGCGCCGACGAGGTCCTTGATCTTGGCGATGACCTTCTCGGGGCCGACCGCGAACGGCAGCTCCGTGACGACGAGACCCTTGCGGCGGGGCGTCACGTTCTCCACGGTGACCGTCGCGCGGATCTTGAACGTGCCGCGGCCGGTCTCGTAGGCGTCGCGGATGCCGGACAGGCCGACGATGCGGCCGCCGGTCGGCAGGTCCGGGCCCGGGACGTGCTTCATCAGGGCGTCGAGATCCGCGTTCGGGTGCCGGATCAGGTGGCGGGCCGCGGCGATGACCTCGCGCAGGTTGTGCGGCGGCATGTTCGTGGCCATGCCGACCGCGATGCCCGAGGCGCCGTTCACCAGGAGGTTCGGGAACGCGGCCGGCAGGGCGACCGGCTCCCGCTCCTGGCCGTCGTAGTTCGGCGCGAAGTCGACCGTGTCCTCGTCGATGGACTCGGTCATCAGGCTGGTCGCCTCGGTCATGCGGCACTCGGTGTACCGCATGGCGGCCGGCGGGTCGTCGTTGCCCAGCGAGCCGAAGTTGCCGTGGCCGTCGACCAGCGGGACGCGCATGGAGAAGGGCTGCGCCATGCGCACCAGCGCGTCGTAGATCGACGCGTCGCCGTGCGGGTGCAGCTTGCCCATCACCTCGCCGACGACGCGGGCGCACTTCACGTAACCCCGCTCGGGGCGCAGCCCCATCTCGTTCATCTGGTAGACGATGCGGCGGTGCACCGGCTTGAGGCCGTCGCGGGCGTCGGGCAGTGCGCGGGAGTAGATGACCGAGTACGCGTACTCGAGGAAGGAGCCCTGCATCTCGTCGACGACGTCGATGTCGAGGATCTTCTCCTCGTACGAGTCGTCGGGCGGCGGGGTCTTCGTACTACGGCGGGCCATCGCTGCCGGCTCCTTCTGATTTCCGGTCGTTCGCCTACGGGGCGCTCACGTCGCCCCTCCGGCTCACTCTTGCTGAAGCGTGAACGGACGGGTCTGACGCGGACCATTGTGGACCGCGGCACTGACAGCGACCGACCAGGACCCGAGACGGGGGCCCCGGCCCGGCGCTGCCCGCAGGTTACGCCCTCGCACGGGGGAACCCGCTTCTCGCTCTCGGCGTACGCGCTGCGGGAACTTCGCCGCGGGTCCGCACGCTTGCATACAGTGGCAGGACCGGCAGCATTCTGCGGTTTTCCATTGTTGTTCCGCGATCGAAGGGACGTACATGCCCATGGGTCACACGGCCACAGCCCAGGCAGGCTCCGGCGGCCTGACAGCGACCGAGCACCGCCTGGCCAACGGCCTGCGCGTGGTGCTCTCCGAGGACCATCTGACCCCGGTCGCGGCGGTGTGCCTCTGGTACGACGTCGGCTCGCGCCACGAAGTCAAGGGGCGCACCGGCCTGGCTCACCTTTTCGAGCACCTGATGTTCCAGGGCTCCGCCCAGGTCAAGGGCAACGGTCACTTCGAGCTGGTGCAGGGCGCGGGCGGCTCGCTCAACGGCACCACCAGTTTCGAGCGCACCAACTACTTCGAGACCATGCCCGCCCACCAGCTGGAGCTCGCCCTCTGGCTGGAGGCCGACCGCATGGGCTCCCTGCTGGCCGCCCTCGACGAGGAGTCGATGGAGAACCAGCGCGACGTCGTCAAGAACGAACGCCGCCAGCGCTACGACAACGTGCCGTACGGCACGGCGTTCGAGAAGCTGACCGCCCTCGCCTACCCCGAGGGCCACCCCTACCACCACACTCCGATCGGCTCCATGGCCGACCTGGACGCGGCGACGCTGGAGGACGCGCGCGCGTTCTTCCGGACCTACTACGCGCCCAACAACGCCGTGCTCTCGGTGGTCGGCGACATCGACCCGGAGCAGACGCTGGCCTGGATCGAGAAGTACTTCGGCTCCATCCCCGGGCACGACGGCAAGCCCGCCCCGCGCGACGGCACGCTGCCGGACGTCATGGGCGAGCAGCTGCGCGAGGTCGTCGAGGAGGAGGTCCCCGCGCGGGCGCTGATGGCGGCCTACCGCCTGCCGCAGGACGGCACACGCGCGTGCGACGCGGCCGACCTGGCGCTGACCGTCCTCGGCGGCGGTGAGTCGTCCCGCCTCTACAACCGCCTGGTGCGGCGCGACCGCACGGCCGTCGCGGCCGGCTTCGGCCTGCTGCGGCTCGCCGGGGCGCCCTCCCTGGGGTGGCTGGACGTGAAGACGTCCGGCGACGTGGAGGTGCCGGTCATCGAGACCGCGATCGACGAGGAGCTCGCCCGGTTCGCCGAGGAGGGCCCCACCGCCGAGGAAATGGAGCGCGCCCAGGCCCAGTTGGAGCGCGAGTGGCTGGACCGCCTCGGCACGGTCGCGGGCCGCGCCGACGAACTGTGCCGGTACGCGGTCCTGTTCGGCGACCCGCAGCTCGCCCTGACGGCCGTGCAGCGTGTCCTCGACGTGACCGCAGAGGAGGTCCAGGAGGTCGCCAAGGCCCGCCTGCGCCCCGACAACCGCGCGGTGCTCGTCTACGAGCCGACGGCGCCCGAAGCCGAAGCGGACGCCGACGGCTCCGACGCCACCTCCGACGCCACCGACGAGAACGAGGAGATGGCCAAGTGACCGACCTGGCCCCCATGGACTTCCACCCCCAGCCGCAGGGCGGCGAGCCCAAGCCGTGGGCGTTCCCGGCGCCCGAGCGCGGCACGCTCGACAACGGCCTCACGGTGCTCCGCTGCCACCGCCCCGGCCAGCAGGTCGTCGCCGTCGAGATCCTCCTGGACGCGCCCCTGGAGGCCGAGCCCGCCGGCCTGGACGGCGTCGCCACGATCATGGCGCGCGCCTTCTCCGAGGGCACCGACAAGCACTCCGCCGAGGAGTTCGCCGCCGAGCTGGAGCGCTGCGGCGCCACGCTCGACGCGCACGCCGACCACCCCGGCGTCCGCCTCAGCCTGGAGGTGCCCGCCTCCCGCATGGCCAAGGGCCTCGGCCTGATCGCCGACGCCCTCAGGGCGCCCGCGTTCGCCGACAGCGAGGTCGAGCGGCTCGTCCGCAACCGCCTCGACGAGATCCCGCACGAGCTGGCCAACCCGGCGCGGCGGGCCGCCAAGGAGCTGTCCAAGGAGCTGTTCCCGGCGGACTCGCGCATGTCGCGCCCTCGCCAGGGCACCGAGGACACGGTCGCCGCGGTCGACGCGGCGGCGGTGCGCGCCTTCTACGAGCGGCACGTCCGGCCCGCCACCGCCACGGCCGTGGTCGTCGGCGACCTCACCGGCACCGACCTGGATGCCCTGCTCGCGGATACGCTCGGCGCGTGGACCGGCTCCACGGCCGCCGCCCGCCCGGTGCCGCCGGTGACCGCCGACGACACCGGCCGCGTCGTGATCGTGGACCGGCCCGGCGCCGTCCAGACGCAGCTGCTCATCGGCCGCGTCGGCCCGGACCGCCACGACCGCGTGTGGCCGGCGCAGGTGCTCGGCACGTACTGCCTGGGCGGCACGCTCACCTCCCGCCTGGACCGCGTCCTGCGCGAGGAGAAGGGCTACACCTACGGTGTGCGGGCGTTCGCGCAGGTCCTGCGGTCCGCCCCGGACGGCTCGGGCGCCGCGATGCTCGCCATCAGCGGCTCCGTCGACACCCCGAACACCGGGCCGGCCCTCGCGGACCTGTGGACGGTGCTGCGCACGCTCGCCGCTCAGGGCCTCACCGACGCCGAACGCGACGTCGCCGTGCAGAACCTGGTGGGTGTCGCGCCGCTCAAGTACGAGACGGCGGCGGCCGTCGCGAGCACGCTGGCCGACCAGGTCGAGCAGCACCTGCCCGACGACTACCAGGCCACGCTGTACCGGCAGCTCGCCGCGACCGGCACCGTGGAGGCCACCGCGGCCGTCGTCAGCGCCTTCCCCGGCGACCGGCTCGTGACCGTCCTCGTGGGCGACGCGGCGCAGATCAAGGCGCCCGTCGAGGCCCTAGGCATCGGCGCGGTCAGCGTGGTCTCCGCGGAGTAGGACGCGCGCCGACGGCCCGTCAGAACCACGGGTGAACCAGGGGCCCCGGGGGCGGAAGCGCCACCGGGGCCCCTGTATGCCGGAATTGGTGAGGATTGGGGGAGAGACTGCCTGTCTGCCCTGTGGCATGCGCTACAAAAGGCCGGATCCGTTTGGGGATTGAAAGATGTCCCCTTTAGGTTCATCCGGGCTGTCCGTCAGGCAGTGCGCCGCACCCGCGGCACCGGACAGCCATCGCCGAGTCCCCGTACGGCGCGAGCCAGGGGAGCCGGGGACCCGCATCGCAGTCCCTGGGGTGAATCGGACGCCCGCGCGTGCCGCGAGGGGGTCCGTAGGAGACCTTCCTGCTCCGAACCCGTCAGCTAACCCGGTAGGCGAGAGGGAAGGAAAGGACAAGCCTCTACATGGCGTTCACGCGCGCCACCGGGAAGCACCGTCGTCCCAGCCGCATACAGCGCTCCACCGCCCGCGCGGCGGGTGTGGCGGCCCTCGCCGCCACCGGCGTCGTCGGCACCCTCACGGCCCCGGCGCTCGCCGCCGAACCGGCCGCCGAGCAGACCGGTCTCACCCCCGTCGTCGACATCGGCGACGCGATCGCCGAGCAGATCGACGCCCAGGTCGCGGCCCAGGAGCACGCCGCCGAGGTCGCGGAGGCGGAGCGCAAGGCCGCCGAGGCCGCCCGCGAGAGGGCCGCGCAGGCCGCCGAGGAGGCCGCCGAACGGGCCCGCGAGGCCAAGGAGCGCGCCGCCCGCGAGGCCGAGCGCAAGCGCCTCACCACGTACGTCTCGCCGATCGCCGGTTCGTACGTCTCCACCGGCTACAAGAGCGGCGGCGCCGTCTGGTCCTCCGGCAGCCACACCGGCGTCGACTTCCACGCCGCGAGCGGCACGCCCGTCCGTGCGGTCGGCATGGGCACCGTCGTCGAGGCCGGCTGGGGCGGCGCGTACGGCAACCAGATCGTCATCCGGATGAACGACGGCACGTACACCCAGTACGGCCACCTGTCGTCCATCGGCGTCTCGGTCGGCCAGCAGGTCACGCCCGGCACGCAGATCGGCCTGTCCGGCGCGACCGGCAACGTCACCGGCGCGCACCTGCACTTCGAGGCCCGGATGTCACAGGAGTACGGCTCCGACATCGACCCCGTCGCCTACCTGCGCTCCCACGGCGTCGGCGTCTGACGCGACCGAAGCCCGGGAACGTCTCCCGCCCGGCCCCGGCCCACCGGCCGGGGCTTTCGGCGTTTCGGGCCGCCCCGCACGCAAAAAGTGTCCATGGATTTCTGCCTGCCGTCGGAAATTCCGGCTCATTGCAATAGAGTCACGGAACACGCGTCCATCGTCGGCGTTTCACGGGGATTAAGGCGGAGGTCGGTCATGCGTATTCCGGCGCACTCGGTGTGCACGGCGATCCGGGACGACATCGTCGCGGGTGTCTACGAGCGCGGCAGCCGGCTCACCGAGGAACTCCTCGCCCGCCGCTACGGCGTCTCACGCGTCCCCGTCCGGGAGGCGCTGCGCACCCTGGAGGCCGAGGGGTTCGTGGTGACCCGGCGGCACGCGGGCGCGTGCGTGGCCGAACCGACCGAGCAGGAGGCCGCCGACCTGCTGGAGATGCGGCTGCTGCTGGAGCCGCTCGGCGCCTCCCGGGCCGCCCAGCGGCGCACCGAGGCCCACCTGAAGGTGCTGCGCGGCCTGGTCCGGCTCGGCCAGGAGCGCGCCCGGCGCGGCAACAGCGACGACCTGCGCTCCCTGGGCGGCTGGTTCCACGAGACGCTCGCCCAGGCGGCCGGCAGCCAGGCGCTGGGCTCGATGCTGACCCAGCTGCGCCACAAGATCGCGTGGATGTACGCGGTGGAGGCGTCCGCGAACCCGGCGGACTCCTGGGCGGAGCACGGCGCGATCGTCGACGCCGTGGCCCGCGGCGACAGCGAGCGCGCGCGTGCCGTCACCGCGCTGCACACCGAGCGCTCCGCCGCCGCGCACCGGCTGCGGTTCGGGTCCCGGGGCGAGCGCCCGGACCGTGTGAGGAACTCGCAACATTCCGTAAACACACCGAGCCTGCGGCATTAACACGAGCGCCGTATACAAAGAAGAGATATTCAGCGAGGGCTATTCGGCGTGCCCTTTTTCTCGCGCGGCGTGAATTCCCTGTCGCGCTGCTTTCGCATGCCCGCATCCGCGCCGCGGAAAACAACAGAACCGCGCCCCGCCGAAAAGGCGGGGGCGCGGTTCCGTCGTTGTCGTCGCCCGGTGGCTCAGACGGTCTCGGGAAGCTCCTCGAGTCCCTCGGCGACCAGCTTCGCCAGACGGTCGAGGGCGGCGTCGGCGCCCTCGGCGTCGGACGCCAGCACGATCTCCTCGCCGCCCTGGGCGCCGAGACCGAGGACGGCCAGCATGGACGCCGCGTTGACGGGGTCGCCCCCGGCCTTGGCGATCGTCACCGGGACGCCTGCGGCCGTGGCGGCTCGGACGAAGATGGAGGCGGGGCGGGCGTGGAGACCCTCGGCCCAGCCGACGTTGACGCGGCGCTCAGCCATGTGATGCTGCCCTTCAGGTGTTCAGGGTTGTCTAGACCAGTTTCCCACATCGGCTCCGGACCGCGGCCTCGGTCCGGTGTGCCGTCATTGTCCACGTCCTCGACGTGGCGGCTGTTCCTCCACAGACTGCCTCGCGCCGTTGTCGTACGCGAGCCGTACTCTGGGGCCCATGCAGACCTCGTCGGACCGGCACGAGTACCCCGCCCACTGGGAGGCGGACGTGGTGCTGCGCGACGGCGGCACGGCGCGCGTCCGGCCCATCACCGTCGACGACGCCGAGCGCCTGGTGAGCTTCTACGAGCAGGTCTCCGACGAGTCGAAGTACTACCGCTTCTTCGCGCCCTACCCGCGCCTGTCCGCGAAGGACGTCCACCGCTTCACGCACCACGACTTCGTGGACCGGGTGGGACTCGCGGCCACGGTGGGCGGCGAGTTCATCGCCACCGTACGCTACGACCGCATCGGCACCGACGGCACACCCGCCTCGGCCCCCGCCGACGAGGCCGAGGTCGCCTTCCTCGTGCAGGACGCCCACCAGGGCCGCGGCGTCGCCTCCGCCCTGCTCGAACACATCGCGGCAGTCGCCCGGGAGCGCGGCATCCGCCGCTTCGCCGCCGAGGTGCTGCCCGCCAACACCAAAATGATCAAGGTGTTCACGGACGCGGGCTACACCCAGAAGCGCAGCTTCGAGGACGGCGTGGTCCGCCTGGAGTTCGACCTCGAACCGACCGACCGCTCCCTCGCCGTGCAGTACGCGCGCGAACACCGCGCCGAGGCCCGCTCCGTGCAACGGCTGCTGACGCCGGGCTCCGTGGCCGTCATCGGCGTCGGCCGCACCCCCGGCGGAGTGGGCCGCAGCATCCTCGGCAACATCCGGGACGCCGGCTTCACCGGCCGCCTGCACGCCGTGAACCGGGCCCTGCCGGAAGGGCAGAAGGAGATCGACGGCGTCCTCGCCCACCGCTCGGTCGGCGACATCGGCGAACCGGTCGACCTCGCCGTCGTCGCCGTGCCCGCCGACCACGTGCCGCGGGTCGTCACCGAGTGCGGCGAGCACGGCGTGCGCGGACTCGTCGTGGTCTCCGCCGGATACGCCGAGAGCGGTCCCGAGGGCCGCGAGCGCCAGCGCGAACTCGTACGCCACGCGCGCACGTACGGCATGCGGATCATCGGCCCGAACGCCTTCGGCATCATCAACACCTCCGCCCGGGTCCGCCTCAACGCCTCCCTCGCCCCCGAGATGCCGAGGCCCGGCCGCATCGGCCTGTTCGCCCAGTCCGGCGCCATCGGCATCGCCCTGCTCTCCCGGCTGCACCGCCGCGGCGGCGGCGTCACCGGCGTCACGGGCGTCTCGACGTTCGTCTCCTCCGGCAACCGCGCCGACGTCTCGGGCAACGACGTCCTCCAGTACTGGTACGACGACCCGGACACCGACGTCGCCCTGATGTACCTGGAGTCGATCGGCAACCCCCGCAAGTTCACCCGCCTCGCCCGGCGCACGGCCGCGGCCAAACCGCTCGTCGTCGTCCAGGGCGCCCGGCACGGCGGCGCGGCCCCGCCGGGACACGCCGTCCGGGCGACCCGGCTGCCGCACGCCACGGTGTCGGAGCTGCTGCGCCAGGCCGGCGTGATCCGCGTCGACACCATCACCGAACTGGTCGACGCCGGCCTGCTCCTCGCCCGGCAGCCCCTGCCGACCGGCCCGCGCGTGGCGATCCTCGGCAACTCCGAATCGCTCGGCCTGCTGACCTACGACGCCTGCCTCGCCGAGGGCCTGCGCCCGCAGCCGCCCCTGGACCTGACGACCGGCGCCGGCCCCGGTGACTTCCACGCGGCACTGTCCCGCGCGCTCGCCGACGACACCTCCGACGCGGTCGTCGTGACCGCGATCCCCACGGTCGGCGAGGACTCCGCGGGGGACGCGGCGCTCGCCGAGGCGCTGCGGTCGGCCGCGGCGACGGTGCCGTCCAAGCCGGTGCTCGTGGTGCACGTGGAGCTGGGCGGCCTCGCGAGCGCCCTCTCGGCGGCGGCCAGCACGGCACCGCAGGCCGCCGCCGGCCCCCCGGGCGGCGCCCCGTCCGCACCCCCGGCCACCCCAGCCGCGCCACCGGCCACGCCCACGCCGCCCACCACGCGCGTCACACCCACGGCACCCACCACCCCCGGCGGACCACCGGTCGCGCCCACGGGACCCACGCCGCCCACCACGCCCACGGCACCCACCACCCCCGGCGGACCACCGGCCACGCCCACGGCCCCCGCCCCCACGCCCGCCGACTCCCGCCTCATCCCCGCCTACCCGGCCGCCGAGCGCGCGGTGCGGGCCCTCGCCGAGGCCGTCCGGTACGCGCAGTGGCGGCGGGACGCCGCCGACCCCGGCAAGGTGCCCGACTTCGACGACATCGACGAGAAGGGCGCCGCCGAACAGATTGACGGCCTCCTCGCGCGTGCGCAGGGCTTCACGCTCGGCACGGACGACACCTGCGAACTGCTCGGCAAGTACGGCATCCACGTCCACCGCGCCCTGCCCGCCCCCACCCCCGACGCCGCGGCCGAGGCAGCCCGCACCCTCGGTTACCCGGTCGCCCTCAAGGCCACCGCCCCGCACCTGAGGCACCGCGCCGACCTCGGCGGCGTACGCCTCGACCTCACCGACGAGGACCAACTGCGCCGGGCGTACGCCGAGTTGACCGGGCTGTTCGGCACGCCGGAGGAGCTGCGCCCGGTGGTGCAGCGGATGGCGCCACGCGGCGTGGACACCGTCGTGCGGGCTGTGATCGACCCGGCGGCCGGCGCCGTGCTCTCCTTCGGACTCGCCGGAGCCGCCTCCCAACTGCTCGGAGACACCGCACACCGGCTCATTCCGGTCACCGACCGCGAGGCGACGTCCCTGGTGCGCTCCATCCGGACGGCACCCCTCCTGTTCGGCTGGCGCGGCTCCACCCCGGTCGACACACCCGCGCTGCAGGAATTGCTACTGAGAGTGTCTCGCCTGGTGGACGACCATCCCGAGGTCGTCGCGGTCACTCTGGAGCCCGTCGTCGTCGCTCAGCAGGGGCTCAGCGTCCTGGCCGCCTCGGTGCGCCTCGCCCCGCCCCCCGCCCGCGACGACCTGGGGCCCCGTACCCTCCCGGCGTACTGAGCGGCACCACCGCCGAGCCGCCGCCGCATCGTCCGGGAAGCCGCGCGGGGACCCATCCGGACCGGCCCGAGCGGTGCCTCGCAGTCAGCGGTCCCCCGTAGGATGGGCGCATGGCCAAGACCAGTACGACGACCCAGGGGCTGCGTGCGGCGATCGAGCGCAGCGGCTACTACCCGGCCCTCGTGGCCGAGGCGGTGGAGGCCGCCGTGGGCGGCGAGCCCGTCCGGTCGTACCTGGTCCACCAGGAGACGACGTTCGACCAGAACGAGGTGCGCCGGCACGTGACGGTGCTCGTCCTCACCGGCAACCGCTTCATCGTCAGCCACACCGACGAGCAGGCCGCCGACAGCACCTCCCCGACGCCGTACGCGACGACGTCCACCGAGTCCGTGAAGCTCAGCCGGATCTCGTCCATCGTCGTCAGCCGCGTCGTGGCCAACCCCGAGTCGTACACGCCGGGCACCCTGCCCCGCGAGATCGTGCTCACCATCGGCTGGGGCGCCGTCTCCCGCATCGACCTGGAGCCCGCCGCCTGCGGCGACCCCAACTGCGAGGCGGACCACGGCTACACGGGCAACTCGACGGCGGACGACCTCAGCCTGCGCGTCAGCGAGGCCGGGGACGGCCCGGAGACGGTGCGCCAGGCGCTCGTCTTCGCGCAGGCGCTCTCCGAGGCGACCGCGGATCCGACGCACTGATGGCGCAGCCCGCAGCCTGGGACCACCACCCGGAACCGCTCGCCCTCGACTCCGCACCCCTGCCCGCGTACGGCAGCGGCTCGCTCGCCGACCTGCTGCCCACGCTCGCGGCCGGCATGGGCGTGCCCGGCACGAGCGCCGTGATCCCCGAGCTCACCCCCGCCGACCGGAACTGCGTCTTCCTGATCGACGGCCTCGGCTGGGAGCAGCTCAGGGCGCACCCGGACGAGGCGCCCTTCATGACCTCCCTGCTCGCCACCTCGCGCGGCGGCACCGGACGCCCGATCACCGCCGGCTACCCGGCGACCACCGCCACCTCCCTCGCCTCGGTCGGCACCGGCCTGCCGCCCGGCGCCCACGGCCTGCCCGGCTACACGGTGCGCAACCCCGAGACCGGCGAGCTGATGAACCAGCTGCGCTGGCAGCCCTGGACCCCGCCCGGCCCCTGGCAGCCGTACCCGACGGTCTTCCAGCTGGCCCACGACGCGGGCGTGCACGCCGCGCAGGTGACCTCACCGACCTTCGAGAACACCCCGCTGACCAAGGTCGCCCTCAGCGGAGGCACGTTCCACGGCCGGCTCTCCGGCGAGGACCGCATGGACCACGCGGCCGAGCAGCTGGCCGCCGCCGACCGCTCCCTGGTCTACACGTACTACGCCGAGGTCGACGGCGCCGGGCACCGCTTCGGCGTCGACTCCGACACCTGGCGCGGCCAGCTCATGTACGTCGACCGGCTGGTGCAGCGCCTCGCCGAGCAGCTCCCGCCGCGCACCGCGCTCTACGTCACCGCCGACCACGGCATGATCGACGTGCCGTTCGACGAGGACCACCGCCTCGACTTCGACCACGACTGGGAGCTGCGCGCCGGCGTCGCCCTGCTCGGCGGCGAGGGCCGCGCCCGGCACGTCTACGCGGTCCCGGGCGCCCAGAACGACGTGCTGACCTGCTGGCGCGAGGTGCTCGGCGAGCAGTTCTGGGTGGCCTCGCGCGACGAGGCGATCGCGGCGGGCTGGTTCGGCCCGCGCATCGACGACCGCGTGTACGACCGCATCGGCGACGTCGTGGCCGCCGCCCGGGACGACGTGCTGCTCATCGCCTCGGAGCGGGAGCCGAAGGAGTCCTCGATGGTCGGCAACCACGGTTCGCTGACCCCCGCCGAGCAACTGGTCCCGTTGCTCGAAGTACGCTCCTGACCGACCCGCATCACCTGCCGTATCGCCGAAAGGTGCTCAACCCCCCATGCCCGAGCTGGTGTTCTTCTCCGGAACGATGGACTGCGGGAAGTCGACGCTGGCTCTCCAGATCGAGCACAACCGCTCGGCGCGCGGCCTGTCCGGCATCATCTTCACGCGGAACGACCGGGCCGGCGAGGGCAAGCTGTCCTCACGCCTCGGCCTGGTCACCGATGCGGTGGAGGTCGAGGACGGCACCGACCTGTACGGCTATCTGGTCGAGCACCTCTCGCGCGGCGGGCGCGCCGACTACGTCATCGCCGACGAGGCGCAGTTCCTCGCGCCGGAACAGATCGACCAGCTCGCGCGCGTGGTGGACGACCTGGAACTCGACGTCTACGCCTTCGGGATCACGACCGACTTCCGCAGCAAGCTCTTCCCCGGCTCCCAGCGGCTGGTGGAGCTCGCCGACCGCGTCGAGGTGCTCCAGGTGGAGGCCCTGTGCTGGTGCGGTGCCCGCGCCACGCACAACGCCCGCACCGTGGGCGGCGTCATGGTGGTCGAGGGCGCCCAGGTGGTCGTCGGCGACGTCACGAAGTCCGCGGACGAGATCGGCTACGAGGTGCTGTGCCGCCGGCACCACCGCCGCCGGATGACGGCCGCCACGGCACGGGCGGCGGCGCTGTCCCCGGACGTGCTGCCGGTTCCGCGGGCCTGACCGGCCCCGCCCGCCGACGACCGTCGCGGGCGCGGCGTCAGCGCGAGCCGCACAGCAGCGAGAACCGCGCCCCCTCCGGATCCGCCACGGTGGCCACCCGACCCTGCGGGCTGTCCCCGGCCGGCCCGAGGACGTGACCGCCCAGCTCCGCCACCTGCTTGAGGGCCTCGTCGAGATCGGCGACCTCGAAGTACGTGATCCAGTGCGGGCCGCGGTCCCGCGGGAGTCCGGTGCCCATGCCGCGGATGCCGGCCACAGGGCGGCCGTCGAGGCGCAGGGTCACGTAGTCGCCGTCGGCGGCGACCTCGTCCGTCTCCTCGCCCGGGTCGTCGTAGCCGAACACCGACGCGTAGAACTTGGCGGTGTTCGCCGTCTCGTAGGTCAGCAGCTCGTTCCAGGTGGGCGTGCCGGGTACGCCGGTGACCGCCGTGCCGAGGTGCTCGGCGGCCTGCCAGATGCCGAAGACCGCGCCCGACGGGTCGGAGCCGATCGCCAGCCGCCCGGCGTCCGCGGCGTCCAGCGGACCCACCCCGAGCGTGCCGCCGCACAGCCGCACCGTGTCGGCCGTCGCGTCCACGTCGTCGGAGGCGAGGTACGGCGTCCAGGCGACGGGCAGATGACGGTCCGGCGGCAGCTGGCCGATGCCGGCCACCTCGTGTCCGTCGAGCAGGGCCCGCACGTACGGGCCGAGTTGCTGCGGGCCGGGTCTGAACTCCCAGCCGAACAGCGCCCCGTAGAAGTCCTGGGTCGCGGCCACCGCGTGCACCATCAGGCTCACCCAGCAGGGCGTGCCGGGCGCGTACCTGGGCTGTCCCGCGCCGTGCAGGCCGGCCGACCCCCGTGCGTCGGTCATCGTCACTCTCTTCTCGGCCCCTCGCGGTGGCCGTGTTCGCGTCCGCTCGCCGCCCCCGTGCCGATGGTCGCACCACCCGCCGCGCCGTGTGCTCCGACGCGCCCCGTGTCCGGGAACGTCCGGCTTGCGGCTGCCCGTCCGCTTCCGAGCGCGTCGGCGGGTGTTGATCGGCTGTACAGCATGTGCTCGATCCCGTACGCCACGTGACCGAGACTGTCCGGCCGAGCAGATTAGCCGGACATGGACGACTCGGCCACCCCGTGCGCAAGGATGGTGGCCATGAACGCCATCATCTCCGCATCCGAACTCGCGAGCGAACTCGCGGGTGAGAACCCGCCAGTCCTGCTTGACGTGCGCTGGCAGTTGAGCGTCGCCAGGGCGGCCGGTGAGCCGGCCTTCGACGGGCGTGCCGCGTACGCGGCCGGCCACCTGCCCGGTGCCGTCTTCGTCGACCTGGACAGGGAGTTGGCCGGCGAGCCGGGCACGGGTGGCCGGCATCCGCTGCCCGATCTCGCGGTGTTCGGCGCCGCGATGCGCCGGGCGGGCGTGTCGGCGCGGCGGCCCGTCGTCGCGTACGACGGTGGGCAGGGCTGGGCCGCGGCACGCGCGTGGTGGCTGCTGCGCTGGACGGGTCACCCGAACGTGCGAGTGCTCGACGGGGGGTTGCCGGCCTGGCAGGGGCCCCTGGAGACCTCGGTGCCGGCGCCGGCCGAGGGCGACTTCGCACCAGCACCGGGTGCGGCGGGGCTGCTGGACGCAGACGGCGCCGCGACGTTGGCGCGATCCGGCGTGCTGTTCGACGCGCGCGCGGGGGAGCGGTACCGGGGCGAGGTGGAGCCGATCGACCCGGTCGGCGGGCACATTCCGGGCGCCGTGTCCGCGCCGACGACCGACAACGTCACGGCGGACGGGCGGTTCCTGCCCGCGGAGGAACTGCGGGCGCGATTCGAGGCGCTCGGCGCGTCCGGCGGGTCGGACGTCGGCGTGTACTGCGGCTCCGGCGTGTCCGGCGCCCACGAGGTGCTGGCCCTGGCCGTGGCGGGCATCCCGGCCGCGCTGTACGTCGGCTCGTGGTCGGAGTGGTCCTCGGACCCGGGGCGGCCGGTCGCGGTGGGTCCCGACCCGCAGTAGCCGCACGCGCGTGGGTGCCTCAGGCGCTCCGGGGGCGCCAGGCGAACGAAGGGGCCCCGTGCCGTCCGGCGCGGGGCCCTACGCACAACTCTCCGGCTACTCCTGCTTCTTGCGCCGCGTCCCGAACACGATCTCGTCCCAGCTGGGCACGGCGGCGCGGCGGCCCGGTCGGACGCCGTCCGCCTCGGCCTGGCGGTCGGTGGAACCGATCAGGCGGTCGCGGTGGCTGCCGACGGAACGCGGCATGAGCACATCGGCGTAGGCCGAACCGGCCGACGCCGCGGGCGCGGGCGGCTCCTCCGCCTCGGGCTCCGGCTGGTCGTCCGCCTCGGGCTCCGTGGGCCGCTCGGGGACCACCAGGTCGCCCCGGAAGCTCGGCACGGCCTCCAGCAGGCTGGTCAGCGAGTCCCGTTCACGCTCGCCCGCGGACGCGGTGGCCGTGTTCTCCTCGGAGGGCTCGGACGGCTGCGCGGGCAGGCTCGGACGCTCCCGGTCCAGGGCGCGGTCCAGTGGACGGTCGCGCGGCAGCCGGGCGATGCGCGGCACGAACGGGAAGCTCGGCTCCGAGGCGGCGAGGTCGTCGGACTCGCCGATCAGCGAGCGCGCCTCCTCGTCGACGGCCTGGACGAGCCGCCGGGGCGGGTCGTACGTCCAGCTCGCCGAGTGTGGTTCGCCCGCGACCCGGTAGACCAGCAGGACCTCCCAGGTGCCGTCGTCGCGGCGCCAGGAATCCCACTGGACGGTGTCCTTCTCGGCGCCGCGCAGCAGCAGCCGCTCCTGGACGGCCTCGCCCAGCGGCGGACCGGAGTTCTCGCCGGGACGGCGCACGGGGGTCTTGCGGGCGCGCTCGGCCATGAAGGCGCGCTCGGCGAGGACGGGGCCCTCGAAGCGGCGCACGCGGTCCACGGGGATGCCGGCCATCTGCGCGACCTCTTCCGCGGTCGCGCCGGCTCGTATACGCGCCTGGATGTCGCGGGGGCGGAGATGGCTCTCCACCTCGATCTCGATCTGGCCGAGGCGGGGACGGTCGCCGCGCACGGCGGCGCGGAGCCGTTCGTCAATCGGAAGCGTGTACTCCGTGCTGTCCGCAGCCTTCAGCACCAGCCGTGTGCCGTCATTCGAGACGGCCACGACACGCAGTTCGGGCATGGGGACCTCCCGGGTGGTGCCTGCCGACGTCACGTGCGTCGCTGCTTCCGCTAGTCGAGTGTGGCCTGCCCGGGTGCAGCCTGCCACAACCTTGCCGAGTTGCCCGGCGTGTCGGGCGCGGGCCCTGGATCGCCGTTATGGCACGGTTACCTATTCGCAACGCTAAGTGACCAACTGCGTCACCCTGTGCAACTAGCCCCCTCCCGGCGGTCCATGAGGCCCCGTGCACCCTACGGGAGACCGGACCCAGGGCTCGCAACAGTACTCCATTTGGGCCACGTGCGTGGATTGGCACGCCGCCCGACTTCTGGCAAGGGGCGCGACTTGGCCGCCCGTTGCCCCGATTCCCCGATCTTGAACGTGGTGTACTTCACGCGATCACCCGAAACGGAGCGAAGGCCTTCGAGGTGTTGACGACGCCGCCCGGCGCCCCGCCCGCTACGCCCCCAGGACCCTGCGCAAGTGGTCGTTCTGGAACCGCCGTTCCGGGTCCAGGCGGTCCCGGAGTTCCGTGAACTCGCCGAAGCGCGGGTACAGGCGCGCGAAGTACTCGGCGTCCCTGGTGTGCACCTTGCCCCAGTGCGGGCGCCCCTCGTGCGCCGTGAACACGCGCTCGGCGGCCGTGAAGTAGGCCCGGTAGGGCGTGCCGCGGAACATGTGGACGGCGACGTAGGCGCTGTCGCGTCCGGACGCCGTGGACAGCGTGATGTCGTCGGCCGGGGCCGTGCGCACCTCGACGGGGAAGCTGACGCGCAGGTCCGAGCGGTCGACCACGGCCTTCAGTTCGCGCAGGACCTCGCCCACCGCCGCGCGCGGGACGGCGTATTCCATCTCCACGAAGCGCACCCGGCGCGGAGACGTGAAGACCTTGTAGGGGATGTCGGTGTACGTCCGGGACGACCAGGCGCGGCTGGCGATCTTCGCGATGCCGGGAACCGTGGCCGGAACCGCGCGGCCCACGAGATTGGCCGCCTGCCAGACGCCGTTGGAGAGGAACTCGTCCTCGATCCAGGCGCCGACCCGGCCGACGGGACGCTCGGGGCCCGCGCTGCGGTTGTTGCGCTTGGTGTGGCAGCGCTCGGTGTGCGGGAACCAGTAGAACTCGAAGTGCTCGTTCTCGGCCCACAGTTCGTCGAATTCGGCCAGGACCCTGCCGAGGGGCATGGGCTCCTCGCGGGCCGTGAGCAGGAAGATCGGCTCCACGGCGAACGTGATCGCGCTGACGACGCCCAGCGCGCCGAGGCCGACGCGGGCGGCGGCGAAGACCTCCGCGTTCTCCTCGGTGGAGCAGGTCAGCACCGAGCCGTCGGCCGTGACCAGTTCGAGCGCCGTGATCTGGGCGGCGATCGACGCGGAGTCCCGGCCGGTGCCGTGCGTGCCGGTGCTGGTCGCGCCGGAGACCGTCTGCTCCATGATGTCGCCCATGTTGGCCAGCGACAGGCCCTCGCGCGCCAGCGCCACGTTGAGTCGCTTGAGCGGGGTGCCGGCCTCCACCGTGACCGTCATGTTCTCGCGGTCGATGTTGCGTATGCCCGTCAACAGATGAGGGCGTATCAACAGTCCGTCCGTCGCGGCTATGGAGGTGAAGGAGTGCCCGGTGCCCACGGCCTTCACGCGCAGCCCGTCCTCCGCCGCCCGCCGTACGGCGTCGGCGAGTTCGTCGACCGAGGCCGGGGCGGCCTCCCGCGCGGGACGGGCCGAGACGTTGCCGCCCCAGTTACGCCACGTTCCGCTCTTCCCGCTCGCTGTGCTGCCCAACGGAGCCTCCCCGACCCGGAGCCGGCCGCTTGAGCCGGCGGTACCCCAGCAACCCGACCACGACCGCGACGGCCCCGGCGGCCGCCGGAACCCCGTACCCCGCGCGCGCCCCGGCCGCGTCGATCACCCAGCCGGCCCCGGCGGAGCCGAGCGCGACCCCGACCGCGAGTCCCGTGCTCACCCAGGTCATGCCCTCGGTGAGCTGCGCGCGTGGTACGTGCTCTTCGATGAGGGACATCGTCGTGATCATCGTGGGAGCGATGGACAGACCCGCAACGAACAGCGCCACGGCCAGAAACGGCAGGTTCCCGACCAGTAGGAGGGGGATCATACTCACGGCCATCGCACACACGCCCAGCAGCCAGCGGCGCTCGGGCGCCCCCGCGAAGCGCAGCAGCCCGAACACCGCCCCCGCCACGCAGGATCCCGCCGCGTACAACGCCAGGACGACGCTCGCCGCGCCCTTGTGCCCGCGCTCCTCGGCGAAGGCCACCGTGACCACGTCGACCGCCCCGAAGATCGCCCCGGTCGCGACGAACGTGCCGACCAGCACCCGCAGTCCGGCGGAGCGCATGGCCGTGCCGCCGCCCTTGCTCTCGCGCGGGTGCGGCTCCGGCTCGGTGGCGCGCTGCGCGGTCAGCCAGAACACGCCGACCGCCAGGAAGCATGCGGCGAGCAGCGGCCCGGCCTCGGGGAACCATGCCGTGGACAGG
The DNA here is from genome assembly GCF_055606745.1 of Streptomyces sp. NPDC037054. NCBI lineage: Bacteria > Bacillati > Actinomycetota > Actinomycetes > Kitasatosporales > Streptomycetaceae > Streptomyces > Streptomyces sp. NPDC037054. The sequence continues at coordinate 197,201 of NZ_JBVJSJ010000011.1, forward strand.
CCGATGGAGATGATCGGCCCGAAGATGAAGCAGATCTCGTCCACCACGGACTCGAAGGAGTACGCGGTGTGCAACTGCGGGGTGCCGCGGTACAGGGCGGCCCAGCGGGCCCGGATCATGGCGCCGACGCTCGGCACACAGCCCACGCCGACACAGCACACGTACAGCACCCAGTCCGGCCAGCGGTAGTGCGCGGCCAGCAGCAGCGCCGCCGCGGCGACGAGCGAGACCAGCGTGGCCGGGCGGAGCACCCGGCGCTGCCCGTGCCGGTCCACCAGCCGGGACACCTGCGGGCCCGCCACCGCCGCCGACAGCGCGATGGTGGCCGACAGCGCGCCCGCGAGGCCGTACCGGCCGGTGAGCTGGGAGACCATCGTGACGACGCCGATGCCCATCATCGACAGCGGCATCCTGCCGAGGAACCCGGCGGCGGAGAAACCCTTGGAGCCGGGGGCGGCGAACAGGGCGCGGTAAGGGCTGGGCAACGGTGTCTCCGAAGGGGCCTCAGTAAGGTGCGAGCGCAGTCGATACAGCTTACGGGTTAGGTGACCCTAACGCACCACGGATTCCCTGGTCGGCCGCCCGGCGCGCACGTGTCACCCCGCCGTTTCCCGGCTGTCGGTGCCGGGTGGCAGGATCGACCCATGCCAGACGCGCTCGATGCCACCCCCTACGACGCCCTGCTCCTGCTCTCGTTCGGCGGCCCCGAAGGCCCCGACGACGTGGTCCCGTTCCTGGAGAACGTGACGCGCGGGCGCGGCATCCCGAAGGAACGCCTGAAGGAAGTCGGGCAGCACTACTTCCTGTTCGGCGGGGTCAGCCCGATCAACGACCAGAACCGCGCCCTCCTGGACGCCCTGCGCAAGGACTTCGCGGGCCACGGCCTGGACCTGCCCGTCTACTGGGGCAACCGCAACTGGGCGCCGTACCTCACGGACACCCTGCGCGAAATGGTCCGCGACGGCCGCCGCCGCGTCCTGGTCCTCGCCACGAGCGCGTACGCGTCCTACTCGGGCTGCCGGCAGTACCGCGAGAACCTCGCCGACGCGCTCGCCACCCTGGAGGGCGAGGGCCTGGAGCCGCCGAGGATCGACAAGTTGCGGCACTACTTCAACCACCCCGGCTTCGTCGAGCCCATGATCGACGGTGTGCTGCGCTCCCTGGCCGATCTGCCCGACGACGTCCGCGACGGCGCGCACATCGCGTTCACCACCCACTCCATCCCGACCTCGGCGGCGGACACCTCCGGCCCGGCCGAGGACCACGGCGACGGCGGCGCCTACGTCAAGCAGCACCTCGACGTGGCACGGCTGATCGCCGACGCCGTCCGCGAGCGCACCGGCGTCGACCACTCCTGGCAGCTCGTCTACCAGTCCCGCTCCGGCGCCCCGCACATCCCGTGGCTCGAGCCCGACATCTGCGACCACCTGGAGGAGCGGCACGCGGCGGGCGTCCCGGCCGTCGTCATGGCCCCCATCGGCTTCGTCTCCGACCACATGGAGGTTCTCTACGACCTCGACACGGAGGCCACGGCCAAGGCGGCGGAACTCGGCCTGCCGGTGCGCCGTTCGGCGACCGTCGGCGCCGACCCCCGCTTCGCCGCCGCCGTGCGCGACCTCGTCCTGGAGCGGGCCGCCGCCGAGAGCGGCCGGGCCGTCACGCCCTGCGCCCTGGGCGCGCTCGGCCCCAGCCACCACCTGTGCCCGGTCGGCTGCTGCCCGGCCCGCGCCCCCCGGCCCGCCGCCGCGGGCGCCGACAGCCCTTACGCGTGATGTCCGCTCACGCCTGACGACCGCTCTACGCCTGACGACCCCCTACGTCTGAGGAGCCCCGTGACCGACCCCCTGCACTCGGAACTGCTGGAGATCGCCCTGGAGGCGGCCCGCCGCGCGGGCGAGCTGCTGCGCGACGGCCGCCCCGCCGACCTCGCGGTGGCGGCCACCAAGTCCAGCCCGATCGACGTGGTCACCGAGATGGACATCGCGGCGGAGAAGCTGATCACCAGCCTGGTCGCCGACCGCCGCCCGCACGACGGCTTCCTCGGCGAGGAGGGCGCCGCCACGGAGGGCACGAGCGGCGTCCGCTGGGTCGTCGACCCGCTGGACGGCACGGTCAACTACCTGTACGGGCTGCCGACCTGGGCGGTCTCCGTCGCCGCCGAGCAGGACGGCGAGACCGTCGTCGGCGTCGTCGTGGCCCCGATGCGCGGCGAGACCTTCCACGCCGTACGCGGAAAGGGCGCCTACGCCTCGGGGGTGTGGGTGGGGGAGCGCAGGCTCGCCTGCCGCCCCGCCCCGCCGCTGGACCAGGCCCTGGTGTCCACCGGCTTCAACTACGTCGCCGACGTCCGCGCCCACCAGGCCGAGGTCGCCGCGAAGCTGATCCCGCGGCTGCGCGACATCCGGCGGGGCGGCTCGGCCGCGGTCGACCTGTGCGACCTGGCCGCCGGGCGCCTCGACGGCTACTACGAGCGCGGACTCAACGCCTGGGACTGGGCGGCCGGCGACCTGATCGCCCGGGAGGCCGGCGCGCTGACCGGCGGCCGCCCCGGGCAGCGCCCCTCAAGCGACCTGACGGTCGCGGGCACGCCGGGCGTCTTCGAGCCCCTCCAGCGGCTCCTGGAGGACCACGGCGCCTGGCACGACTGACGGCGACCACGGCGACGGCGGACGCGACGGGGCCCCGGCGATGGATTCGCCGGGGCCCCGTCGCGCGCGGAGGATGCTTCGGTCGGATCAGACGGTGGTGCCGACCTCGACGCCGTGCTCGGCGGCGAGGCGGCGCAGGTCGTCGAGCTCGCCCTGCTCCACCTCGACGAGGAAGTCGTCGCCCTCGTCACGAGCCCGCGAGAGATCCGACTCGGTCGCCCTTATGCGCTGCAGAAGTCCTGCGGTGAAAGCGTCCATGCTGCGCCCCCTCGTCCTGGGTCGTGGGTCGGTGGCACGGGGGTGTGCCCTGTACGGAGGGGCGATCACGCCTCAAGCGGATGCCCGGTGCCGCTCGACCGGGGGCGGCGACGGTGCCGGACACCCACGCCCGCCCTGCGGAAAGCGGATCTTTCGTACCGCATGGTCGGGCGGTACGAGCAGAGGGTGATCGCGGGGTGTAAAGCCGTCCTCCCCCCGGGCCCTTCCGCGGAAACCTCAACAGCGCGAGAAAATCTCGCATTCCCACGACCATGCGCCGGCATCCGTCGGCTTCCCCCGCCCCACCCGTCGTCCCGCCCGGCGCCCGCCTTACCGCCGACTTATGGCCGAAAAGGGCAGGATGGAGGCAACACACTCACCAAGACCCCTGCCCGCGCACGCCCGGGGACACCCCGTGCGCGGGCGGCCAGCCAGGAAGGACCAGCGACGTGCGCGTACTCGTCGTCGAGGACGAGCAACTGCTCGCCGATGCGGTGGCCACCGGACTGCGCCGGGAGGCCATGGCCGTCGACGTCGTGTACGACGGCGCGGCCGCCCTGGAGCGCATCGGTGTCAACGACTACGACGTGGTCGTCCTCGACCGCGACCTCCCGCTCGTGCACGGCGACGACGTCTGCCGCCGGATCGTGGAGCTCGGCATGCCCACGCGCGTGCTCATGCTCACCGCGTCGGGCGACGTCAGCGACCGTGTCGAGGGCCTGGAGATCGGCGCCGACGACTACCTGCCCAAGCCCTTCGCGTTCAGCGAGCTCATCGCACGCGTGCGTGCCCTCGGCCGGCGCACCAGCCTGCCCCTGCCGCCGGTCCTGGAGCGCGCCGGCATCAAGCTCGACCCCAACCGCCGCGAGGTCTTCCGCGACGGCAAGGAGATCCAGCTCGCGCCCAAGGAGTTCGCCGTCCTGGAGGTGTTGATGCGCAGCGAGGGCGCCGTCGTCTCCGCCGAGCAGCTCCTGGAGAAGGCCTGGGACGAGAACACGGACCCGTTCACGAACGTGGTGCGCGTGACCGTGATGACCCTGCGCCGCAAGCTGGGCGAGCCGCCCGTCATCGTCACGGTCCCCGGCTCGGGCTACCGGATCTGACCCGATGGCCGCCACGCCCGCACCCCCCGCCGCACCACCCAAGCCCACCTGGGACCCGCGCAAGCCGGTGCCGCCCTTCCCGTGGCTGCGCCCGACCATCCGCATAAGGCTCACCCTGCTGTACGGCGGCATGTTCCTGATCGCCGGCATCCTGCTGCTGTCGATCATCTACCTGCTGGCGGCACAGGCCCTCAACGTCGGCAGCGACCTGCCCTTCAAGATCACCCAGGGCAAGGTCACCAGCAACGTCTGCGACCTGCCGGTGAGCGCCGAGCCCGACGTGTTCAACGACGCCATGAACGCCTGCGTCAACGAACAGCGCCAGCACGCCCTGGACAACCTCCTCAGCCGCTCCCTGCTGGCCCTGCTCGGCCTCGCCGTGATCGCCTTCGCGTTCGGCTACGCGATGGCGGGCCGCGTCCTGTCGCCGCTCGGCCGGATCACCCGCACCGCGCGCGCGGTGGCCGGCTCGGACCTGTCCCGCCGCATCGAGCTGGACGGCCCGGACGACGAGCTGAAGGAGCTGGCCGACACCTTCGACGACATGCTGGAGCGGCTCCAGCGGGCCTTCACCGCCCAGCAGCGCTTCGTCGGCAACGCCTCCCACGAACTGCGCACCCCGCTCGCGATCAACCGCACGCTCCTGGAGGTCCACCTGTCGGACCCGAACGCCCCGGTGGAGCTCCAGCAACTCGGCAAGACGCTGCTGGCCACCAACGAGCGCAGCGAGCAGCTCGTGGAGGGCCTGCTGCTGCTCGCCCGCAGCGACAACCAGATCGTCGAGCGAAAGCCCGTGGACCTCGCCGAGGTCGCCTCGCAGGCCATCGACCAGGTGCACGCCGAGGCGGAGGCCAAGGGCGTGGAACTGCGCGGCAGCCGCCGGCCGGCCGTCGTGCAGGGCAACGGCGTCCTCCTGGAACGGATCGCCCTGAACCTCGTGCAGAACGCCGTGCGGTACAACGTCCCCGAGGACGGCTGGGTGGAGGTCTCCACCGACGTCCAGCACGGCCAGGCGGTGCTGGTGGTGTCCAACACCGGCCCGATCGTCCCGGCGTACGAGATCGACAACCTCTTCGAGCCGTTCCGGCGGCTGCGCACGGAGCGCACCGGCAGCGACAAGGGCGTCGGGCTCGGTCTGTCCATCGCCCGCTCGGTGGCCAGGGCGCACGGCGGCCACATCTACGCACAGCCGCGGGAAGGGGGCGGTCTCGTGATGCGCGTCACGTTGCCGATCTGAGACCATGGGGCCGACACACGGGATGTTCGCTTTGCGCTGAATTTTCAGACCCGCCACCCGGGGAACCCATGTGTGATCGATCACAGGAGCGATTTTCCGGTCATCTACTCTCCGTGATCATGTTCCGCACCGGAAAGCCGGGAAAGTCCTGGTTTTCAGGGGTCTTGATCACGGGAAGTACACGGTGAGGCGCCTTTGAGGTGCGGCATCCGGACCGTGTACGGTCCCCATCGCCATCCAAGCCGATCACTCAAGAGGTGTCCGGTTGGGTGTCGATTGAGTAACAGACCTTGATGTGAGGCAAAATCTCCGCCTCAGGTCGGGCACAAGTCCGGCCTCTCACGCGTTACGTGCGCTGGAGACACCGCAGACACCCAGAGGGGGAGAGCGACCATGGCAACCGACTACGACACTCCACGCAAGACCGACGACGACGTCGACTCGGACAGCCTCGAAGAGCTGAAGGCTCGACGGAACGACAAGTCGGCCTCCGCAGTCGACGTCGACGAGTTCGAGGCCGCAGAGGGCCTCGAACTCCCGGGCGCCGACCTCTCGAACGAGGAGCTGGCCGTCCGTGTGCTGCCGAAGCAGCAGGACGAGTTCACCTGCATGAGCTGCTTCCTGGTGCACCACCGCAGCCAGCTGGCCCGCGAGAAGAACGGCCAGCCCATCTGCCGCGACTGCGACTGAGGGCGGGTCGGCCGTGACTGGCTCGACCCCTCCTTGGAAGCGCCGCTTCACCAAGAGGGACACCCCGAGGGAAGCGGACCAAGGGCCGGACGGCCCGATCGGCGCGCGTGACGACGAGCGGGGCCCCACCACTTCGGGGGCGGCGGCCTCGCTCGAACCGGTGGCCGACGGGGGCGGCCTCCCGGCGCCCCCGGAGGACACCGCGCCCGCCGGACGACGGCGGGCGGCGATCCGCGACAAGGCCCTGGCAGGCGCCCGCAGGAGCGGCGACCGCGCCCGGGCAGGACTCGCGTACCTCGCCGACCGGATCATCGACCTCGCCCCGCGCGTGCCCGTGCGGGACCTGGCGACGCTCCGCAGACAGTTCCCCGGCCTCGGCCCCGAGCAGATCGCCGACAAGCTCGTGGCCGGCGCCGCCAAGGCGACCGCCACCGTCGGCGCCGGAGTCGGAGCGGCGGCGATGCTGCCCGTTCCGCCCGCGATGCCGACGGAACTCGCCGCCGAGATCACCGGCGTCGCGGCGATCGAGCTCAAGCTGATCGCCGAACTCCACGAGGTGTACGGCGCCCGCCCGCCCGGCAACCTCAAGGAGCGCTCCACCGCGTACCTGAACGCGTGGTCGGGAGAGCGCGGCATCGACGTGACGAAACCGTCGACCGTGAGCTCCGCGCTGAACAGCCGCATGAAACAGCAGCTGCGTCAGCAGATCATGAAGCGCCTCGTGCGCGACCTGCCGAACCTCCTGCCGTTCATGGTGGGCGCCGCCGTCGGAGCCGTCATGAACCGCAAGGACACCCGGAAGCTCGCCGCCCGGATCCGAACCGACCTGCGCAAGCACCAGGTGCCGTGGGACGCCCTCGACGACCTCCCCGCGCTCGGCACCCCGCCCGACGCCCTGGACATGAACAAGGGCCCGAAGGAAATCGGGCCCTGAGAGCGGTCCACCGGGCGCGCCCCGGCCGCCGTCCTACCGCGCCGCCGCCTTCGCCGCCCGCAGCGCCTCGGCCAGCCGCTCCGGCTCCCGCGTCGACAGATACAGGTACGGCGTCGGGTCCTCGGGGTCGGTGACCTCCACGCGCAGCGCCGTCGGAATGTAGGCCCGCAGCAGCAGGAACGCCCGGACGTCCGCCTTGTACGTCCGCCAGGCACGGGCCTCCTCCGCGTCCAGCACCTCCGCCTCGCCCAGCGCCGACACCGGAATGCGCGCGTCCCCCGCGATCAGCGCGTCGCCCACGACCCGGATGCGCACCGAGCCGTACGAACTCGCGACGACCGCCGTGGCCACCGTGCCGCCGGCCAGCCCGCCGAGCATCGGCAGCGTGCCGAACGGCACGAGCACCAGCGCCAGCGAGATCCCCACGAGCGCGGCGATCAGCCACCAGGAGCGGGGCGCGGTGAGGCGTTCTTCATAAGGGGCGGCGGAGAGCTGCATGAAACCAAGCTTGGCACGGTGTCGGGCGAACACCGACGCGCGGGTAAGGTCTGCGCCTGTGAGTGGTACTTCCCAAGCCCTGCTACCCCCCGCCGACGCGGCGCGTCCCGTGCGGCACCCCGACGCGCCCGCCCCCGGCGAACTCCTCGGCGCCCACTACGGCCAGTGCTTCGGCTGCGGCGGCGAGCAGCCCCACGGACTGCACCTGCAGGCCCGGGCCGGCGAAGGCGTGTCCGTCACCGCCGAGTTCACCGTGCAGCCCGCCCACCAGGGTGCCCCCGGCCTCGCGCACGGCGGCGTGCTCGCCACCGCCCTCGACGAGACCCTCGGCTCCCTGAACTGGCTGCTGCGCACCATCGCGGTGACCGGCCGCCTGGAGACCGACTTCGCGCGGCCCGTGCCGGTCGGCACCACGCTGCACCTGACGGCCGAGGCGACCGCCGTGGCCGGGCGGAAGATCTACTCGACGGCCACCGGCCGGATCGGCGGCCCCGACGGGCCCGTCGCCGTCCGCGCCGACGCCCTGTTCATCGAGGTCAAGGTCGACCACTTCATCGACAACGGCCGCGAGGAAGAGATCAAGGCCGCCATGAGCGACCCCGACCAGATCCGCAGGACCCGCGCCTTCGAGGTGAACCCGTGAGCCGCTCCCCGGTCGACGTGCCGCTGCGCCGGATCGACCCCGACGTGCCGCTCCCTTCGTACGCGCACCCCGGTGACGCCGGAGCCGATCTGCGGACCACCGAGGCGTGCGAACTCGCTCCGGGCGAGCGGGCCGTGCTGCCGACGGGGGTGTCCGTGGCCCTGCCCGAGGGGTACGCGGCCTTCGTGCACCCGCGGTCCGGCCTCGCCGCCCGCTGCGGTGTCGCCCTCGTGAATGCCCCGGGGACGGTTGATGCCGGGTACCGTGGGGAGATCAAGGTGATCGTGGTGAATCTCGACCCGCGCGAGAGCGTGCGGTTCGAGCGCTTCGACCGGATTGCCCAACTGGTCGTCCAGCAGGTCGAGAGGGTCCGCTTTCAGGAGGTCGCGGAACTTCCCGGCTCGGCACGGGCCGAGGGGGGCTTCGGGTCCACCGGAGGCCACGCCTCGGTGGGCGACGAGAGCGGCACAAACGGTCAGGCCGCCGTGGGCGGCCAGGCGGGTGGGAATCGATACGCTTCGGTCGTATCCGACCGGGAAGGACAGTGACGTGTTCGGACGTCGCAAGAAGAGGGATGCCGCCGAGGGCGCGGCCGGCGAGGCCGAGCAGGTCGTCGACAGCGTCGACACCGAGGCGGACGAAGAGACCGTGCGCGAGCGCGTGCGGCTCGAGCCGGAGCCCCGGCCCGACGGGCCCTGGGACATCTCCGAGGTCCGTGAGCCGGCCGAGGGCCGGGTGGACCTGGGCGGCCTGTTCGTGCCCGGCGTCGACGGCATGGAGCTGCGGGTCGAGGTGGCCGGCGACGCCATCGTCGCGGCGACCGTCGTGCTCCGCGACAGCGCGGTCCAGCTGCAGGCCTTCGCCGCTCCCAAGCGGGAGGGCATCTGGGGCGAGGTCCGCGAGGAGATCGCCGGCGGCATCACGCAGCAGGGCGGCATCGTCGACGAGGTCGAGGGCCCGCTGGGCTGGGAGCTGCGCGCCCAGGTGCCCGTACAGCTGCCGGACGGCACCGGCGGCTTCCAGGTCGTGCGGTTCGTCGGCGTCGACGGCCCGCGCTGGTTCCTGCGCGGTGTGATCTCCGGCCAGGGCGCGGTGCAGCCGCAGGCCGCCGGGCTGCTCGAGCAGATCTTCCGGGACACGGTCGTGGTCCGCGGCGACGGCCCGATGGCCCCCCGCGACCCGATCGTCCTCAAGCTGCCCAACGACGCCCAGATGGTCCCCGAGACCGTCCAGCAGGACCAGCAGGAGGGCTCCCGCTTCTCCGGCGGCATGGGCCAGCTCCAGCGCGGCCCCGAGATCACCGAGGTCCGCTAGCACCTACGGCAGTCACGGCACGAGGGCCGCGCCCCCACGGGGACGCGGCCCTCGCGCCGTGCCGGTCCGACCCGTTGATCGCCGGGGCGTCCGGCGCCGATACTGGAGCCCGGTTCAGGGGGAGGGCACATGACCCAGGTGGTCACCGAGACCATGGTGCGCGTCACCGACGTCCACAAGTCGTACGGCACCGGCGCCGCCGCCGTGCACGCCCTGCGCGGTGTCTCCTTCGAGGTCCGGCGCGGTGAACTCGTCGCCCTCAAGGGGCGCTCCGGATCCGGCAAGACCACCCTGCTCAACATCGTCGGCGGACTCGACACCCCCGACGCGGGCACCGTCGAGGTCGACGGGCTCGACCTCGCGGCGCTCGACGAGGACGGCCTGCTGGCGCTGCGCCGGGACCGGGTCGGCTTCGTCTTCCAGTCCTTCGGGCTCATCCCCATCCTCACGGCCGCCGAGAACGTCGGCGTCCCCCTGCGGCTGCGGCGCGCGGACCCGCGCGCACGGGACGAGCGCGTCGACCTGCTGCTGTCCCTGGTCGGGCTCGCCGACCACGCGGCGCAGCGGCCCGGCGAGCTGTCCGGCGGCCAGCAGCAGCGCGTCGCCATCGCCCGCGCCCTCGCCAACAACCCGGCCCTGCTGATCGCCGACGAGCCGACCGGCCAGCTGGACGCCGAGACCGGGCACGCCGTGATGGAACTGCTGCGCGCCGTCGTCCGCAGCGAGAACGTCACCGCCGTCGTCGCCACCCACGACGCGACCCTGCTCGACCTCGCCGACCGGGTCCTGGAACTGCGCGACGGGGAGATCGTCGAGCACTGAGCGCGCCGGACGGGCGTCAGAGTCGCGTCAAAGACCCCCGCACGCCGCATCCCGGTCCTTTTCGCCGGGATCGACGGCCGTAGGGTCGACTCCGCGCAGGACGTGAGCGGAAGACAATGGGGCGATGGGACGCGGCAAGCTACGGATCTACCTCGGTGCGGCACCGGGCGTGGGCAAGACCTACGCGATGCTGGCCGAGGCACAGCGCCGCGTCGAACGGGGCACCGACTGCGTCGTCGCGTACGTGGAACCCCACGACCGGCCGCGCACGCAGGGCCTGCTGCACGGGCTCGAGAAGGTGCCGTGCCGCACGCTGGAGCACCGCGGCGCCCTCTTCACCGAGATGGACGTCGACGCCGTGCTGGCGCGCGGGCCGCAGGTCGCGCTGGTGGACGAACTCGCCCACACCAACGTGCCCGGCTCCCGCAACACCAAGCGGTGGCAGGACGTCATGGAACTGCTCGCGGCCGGCATCGACGTCGTGTCCACGGTCAACATCCAGCACCTGGAGTCGCTCGGCGACGTCGTGGAGTCCATCACCGGCGTCCGGCAGCAGGAGACGGTGCCCGACGAGGTGGTGCGGCGCGCCGACCAGATCGAACTCGTCGACATGTCGCCCCAGGCCCTGCGCCGCCGCATGGCGCACGGCAACATCTACCGCCCGGACCGCATCGACGCCGCCCTGTCCAACTACTTCCGGCCCGGCAACCTCACCGCGCTGCGCGAGCTGGCGCTGCTGTGGGTCGCGGACCGCGTGGACGAGTACCTCCAGCAGTACCGCGGCGAACACAACATCCGCTCCACCTGGCAGGCCCGGGAACGCATCGTCGTCGGCCTGACCGGCGGCCCCGAGGGCCGCACCCTGATCCGGCGCGCGGCCCGGCTGGCCGAGAAGGGCGCGGGCGGCGAGGTCATGGCCGTCTACATCGCCCGCAGCGACGGCCTGACCTCCGCCTCCCCGAAGGAACTCGCCGTGCAGCGCACCCTCGTGGAGGACCTGGGCGGCACCTTCCACCACGTCGTCGGCGACGACATACCCGCCGCGCTGCTCGACTTCGCGCGCGGGGTCAACGCCACCCAGATCGTGCTCGGCTCCTCGCGCCGCAAGAGCTGGCAGTACGTCTTCGGGCCCGGCGTCGGCGCGACCGTCGCCCGCGAGTCCGGCCCCGACCTCGACGTGCACATCGTCACGCACGGCGAGATCGCCAAGGGCCGCGGACTGCCGGAGGCCCGGGGCGCCCGGCTCGGCCGGGCCCGCATCGTGTCGGGCTGGCTGGTCGGTCTGCTCGGCCCGGTCGTCCTCACGGCGCTGCTCAGCAGCGTCCACCTGGGGCTCACCAACGACATGCTGCTCTACCTGGCGCTCACCGTGGCCGCCGCGCTGCTCGGCGGACTGCTGCCCGCGCTGGTGTGCGCCGCCTTCGGCTCACTCCTGCTGAACTGGTACTTCACCCCGCCGCTGCACCGCATCGTGATCGCCGACCCGGCGAACGTGGTCGCCCTCGTGACCTTCGTCGGCGTCGGCGTCTCCGTCGCCTCCGTCGTGGACCTGGCCGCCCGCCGCACCCACCAGGCCGCCCGGCTGCGCGCCGAGTCGGAGATCCTGTCGTACCTCGCCGGGAACGTGCTGCGCGGCGAGACCGGCCTGGAGGAACTGCTGGAGCGGGTCCGCGAGACCTTCGGCATGGACTCGGCGGCCCTGCTGGAGCGCGCGAGCGACGTGGACCCGTGGACCTGCGCCGGCCGCGTCGGCCCCGCCGACGCCGTGGAGCGGCCCGAGGACGCCGACGTGGACGTGCCCGTCGGCGACCACATGGCGCTGGCGCTGACGGGCCGGGTGCTGCCCGCCGAGGACCGCCGGGTGCTGGCCGCGTTCGCCGCCCAGGCCGCCGTCGTCCTCGACCGCCAGCGCCTCCAGAAGGAGGCCGACCAGGCCAAGGAGCTGGCCGAGGGCAACCGCATCCGCACCGCCCTGCTCGCCGCCGTCAGCCACGACCTGCGCACCCCGCTGGCGGGCATCAAGGCGTCGGTCAGCTCCCTGCGCTCGGAGGACGTCGACTGGTCCGAGGAAGACCGGGCCGAACTGCTCGCCGGCATCGAGGAGGGCGCCGACCGCCTCGACCACCTGGTCGGCAACCTCCTCGACATGTCCCGGCTCCAGACCGGCACGGTCACACCGCTGATCCGGGAGATCGACCTGGACGAGGTCGTGCCGATGGCGCTGGGCGGCGTCCCCGAGGGCAGCGTCGAACTCGACGTCCACGAGACCCTGCCCATGGTCGCCGTGGACCCCGGGCTGCTGGAGCGGTCGGTCGCCAACCTGGTGGAGAACGCCGTCAAGTACAGCCCGCCCGGCAGCACCGTGCTGGTCACCGCCAGCGCCATCGCCGACCGGGTCGAGGTGCGCGTCGTGGACCGGGGGCCCGGCGTGCCCGACGAGGCGAAGGACCGCATCTTCGAGCCCTTCCAGCGCTACGGCGACGCCCCGCGCGGTGCCGGAGTGGGCCTCGGGCTCGCGGTGGCGCGCGGCTTCGCCGAGGCCATCGGCGGCACCCTCAACGCCGAGGACACCCCCGGCGGCGGCCTCACCATGGTCCTCACCCTCCGCGCGGCGGAGCCGCACAGTGAGCCGGCGCGCGCCGCCGGACCCGTACGAACCGAAAGGCGGGCTTCATGACCCGGGTGCTCGTGATCGACGACGAGCCGCAGATCGTGCGCGCCCTCGTGATCAACCTGAAGGCACGCAAGTACGACGTCGACGCGGCCCACGACGGCGCCGGTGCCCTCCAGCTCGCCGCCGCCCGCCACCCCGACGTGGTGATCCTGGACCTCGGCCTGCCCGACATGGACGGCGTCGAGGTGATCAAGGGACTGCGCGGCTGGACGCGGGTGCCGATCCTGGTGCTGTCCGCCCGGCACTCCAGCGACGAGAAGGTGGAGGCGCTGGACGCTGGCGCCGACGACTACGTCACCAAGCCCTTCGGCATGGACGAGCTGCTGGCCCGGCTGCGCGCCGCCGTACGCCGTGCCGAGCCCGTCGGCGGCGAGGACGGCGTGCTCGTCGAGACCGAGGGGTTCACCGTCGACCTGGCCGCCAAGAAGGTGCACCGGGACGGGCGGGACGTACGGCTCACGCCCACGGAGTGGCATCTGCTGGAGGTGCTGGTGCGCAACACCGGGCGCCTGGTCAGCCAGAAGCAGCTGCTCCAGGAGGTGTGGGGGCCGTCGTACGGGACGGAGACGAACTACCTGCGGGTCTACATGGCGCAGCTGCGCCGCAAGCTGGAGGCGGACCCCTCGCACCCGCGGCACTTCATCACCGAACCGGGCATGGGCTACCGCTTCGAGAAGTGAGCCGCGTCTCGTCCCGCCCGGGGGTCCCACCGGGGGGTACGTAAGCCCCGGGGCACCCCGGTACGCTTCAGATATGAGTGCTGTTCCTCGATCCGAAAAGCCGACGGGCCGGTTCCGGCGGCTGCTCGACCGGCTCTCCTCGTCGCAGGAGGACCTGGAGTCCGAGGAGCTGCGGGAGGACGCCGAGACGGCCGGCTGCACGCGCATCGGCGACTGCAAGGACCGCCAGATCGTCACGGTTACTGGTACCTTGCGCACGGTCACCCTGCGGCCGCGTGCCGGCGTCCCGGCCCTGGAGGCCGAGCTGTTCGACGGCTCCGCCGCCCTGGACGTGGTGTGGCTCGGCAGGCGCTCCATCGTGGGGATAGAACCGGGGCGCAAGCTGATCGCATCGGGCCGGATCTCGATGAGCCGGGGCCGCCGGGTGCTGTTCAACCCCAAGTACGAACTCAGACCCCTCGGACGGGAGTAGCCGGTGACGTCGCTCGACAAGCCGACCGAAGACACATCCGCCAAGGACACCCGGGCGGTGACCGAGGCCGCCCTGTTCGAGGCGTTCGGCGGAGTCCGGGGCATGGTCGAGACGGTGGTGCCCGGCCTGCTCTTCGTCACCATCTACACGGTCAACAAGGACCTCCACCTGTCGGCGATCGCGGCGCTCGCCGTGTCGCTGGTGCTGGTCGTGGTCCGGCTGGCCATGAAGGACACCGTCAAGCACGCCTTCAGCGGCGTCTTCGGCGTCGCCTTCGGTGTCGTCTTCGCGATGATGACGGGCAACGCGAAGGACTTCTACCTGCCCGGCATGCTCTACACGCTGGGCCTCGGCCTCGCGTACATCGTCACCACGCTGTGCGGCGTGCCGCTGATCGGCCTGATCCTCGGCCCGGTCTTCAAGGAGAACCTCTCCTGGCGCACCCGCAACCCGGGCCGCAAGAAGGCGTACGCGAAGGCCAGTTACGCCTGGGGCGCGATCCTGCTCGCCAAGTGCGCGATCCTCTTCCCGCTGTACTGGTGGGCGGACACGACGCAGCTCGGCTGGGTGCTGGTCGCGCTGAAGATCCCGCCGTTCCTGCTCGCCGTGTGGCTGACGTGGGTCTTCCTCGCGAAGGCGCCCGCGCCCATCGACGTGTTCGCCGAGATGGAGGCGCAGGAGGAGGCCGAGAGGGCCGAGAAGGCGGCGAGGGCCGACCGCGAGGCGGAGGCCCGCTCGGTCGAGCCGTGACCGGCGGCCGGTGACCGGTGAGCACTACGGGACCGGTAACCGGTGAGAGCAGTACGGGACCGGTAACCGGTGAGCTGTACGGGAAAGGGGCGCCCCCCGGCTACGGGGCGCCCCTTCTCGTCCGTCCCGGTGGCGTCAGCCCACGTCCTCGCGGCGGACCGACAGCAGGTCCTCCAGCTGCTCCTCACGGGCCTGCGCGGCCACGAAGAGCAGCTCGTCGCCCGCCTCCAGGGAGTCCTCCCGGGTCGGCGTGAGCACCCGCGTGCCACGGATGATCGTGACCAGCGACGTGTCCTCCGGCCAGTCGACGTCCCCGACCTGCGTGCCGGCCAGGGCCGACTCCTCCGGCAGCGTCAGCTCCACGAGGTTCGCGTCGCCGTGGCTGAAGCGCAGCAGCCGGACCAGGTCGCCGACGCTCACCGCCTCCTCGACCAGGGCCGACATCAGACGCGGCGTGGAGACGGCGACGTCCACGCCCCAGGCCTCGTTGAACAGCCACTCGTTCTTCGGGTTGTTCACCCGGGCGACGACGCGCGGAACGCCGTACTCCGTCTTGGCGAGCAGGGAGACGACGAGGTTCACCTTGTCGTCGCCCGTCGCGGCGATCACGACGTTGCAGCGCTGGAGCGCCGCCTCGTCCAGGGACGTGATCTCGCAGGCGTCGGCGAGCAGCCACTCGGCCATCGGGACGCGTTCGACCGAGATGGCGGTCGGCGCCTTGTCGATCAGCAGGACCTCGTGGCCGTTCTCCAGCAGCTCGCCCGCGATCGAGCGGCCGACCGCGCCGGCTCCGGCAATGGCGACCCTCATCAGTGACCGGCCTCCTCTTCGGGCCCCTTGGCGAACGCCGCCTCGACCTTGTCGACCTCGTCGGTGCGCATCATCACGTGCACCAGGTCCCCCTCCTGCAACACCGTCTGCGAGGAGGGCAGGATCGCCTCGCCGAGCCGGGTCAGGAACGCGACGCGCACGCCCGTCTCCTCCTGGAGACGGCTGATCTTGTGGCCCACCCAGGACGCGGAGGTGTGCACCTCGGCGAGCTGGACGCCGCCGGTCGGGTCGCGCCACAGCGGCTCGGCGCCCGACGGCAGCAGCCGGCGCAGCATCTGGTCGGCCGTCCAGCGGACGGTCGCGACGGTGGGGATGCCCAGGCGCTGGTAGACCTCGGCGCGGCGCGGGTCGTAGATGCGGGCCGCGACGTTCTCGACGCCGAACATTTCGCGGGCCACCCGGGCGGCGATGATGTTCGAGTTGTCACCGCTGGAGACGGCGGCGAAGGCGCCCGCCTCCTCGATGCCCGCCTCGCGCAGGGTGTCCTGGTCGAAGCCCACTCCGGTGACCCGCCGACCGCCGAACGAGGATCCGAGGCGTCGGAAGGCGGTGGGGTCCTGGTCCACCACGGCGACCGTGTGCCCCTGTTGCTCCAAGGTCTGGGCAAGCGCGGAACCCACTCTTCCGCAGCCCATGATGACGATGTGCACGACCGTCCTTCCGGTGTCAATAAGTACTGCTCAGCCCCATCAGGGTCTCAGACAGTCGCCCAAGCTACACACGTGCGGTCGCCCGCGGGCACCCCCGTGCACCGATGCCCCGGAGCACGCCCTCAGCGGCGGCCGATGCTGCGCACGCTGGCCAGGGTCAGGAATCCGAGGACGACGAGGGCGGCCGCGGCGCCGACGAGCTCAGCGGTCGGGTACATGGAACCTCCGGGGGCGGCAACAGCAGGGAAACGAACGGGGTTTTGTCATATAGGCATGCCGCCCCCGGGACCTGCGGAATCCGCAGCCGAGGCGCCCCCGGAATTCACCCGGAGGGCAGAGGACCGTCCGATGGGGGTGGCGGGTGGGCAGGCCCCTGTTCGAACGCTTACGATCCTCTGTTGTGTCCAAACTGACCGACGTGCCCAAACGGATTCTGATCGGGCGCGCACTGCGCAGTGATCGGCTCGGGGAAACGCTCCTGCCGAAGCGCATCGCCCTCCCGGTCTTCGCCTCCGACCCGCTGTCCTCCGTCGCGTACGCCCCCGGAGAGGTACTGCTGGTCCTGTCCATCGCGGGCGTGTCGGCCTACCACTTCAGCCCCTGGATTGCCGTCGCGGTCGTCGTGCTGATGTTCACCGTGGTCGCCTCCTACCGGCAGAACGTCCACGCCTATCCCAGCGGCGGCGGCGACTACGAGGTCGCCAACACCAACCTCGGCCCCAAGGCCGGTCTCACCGTCGCCAGCGCCCTCCTCGTCGACTACGTGCTCACCGTCGCCGTGTCGATCTCCTCCGGCATCGAGAACCTCGGCTCCGCCATCCCCTTCGTGGTCGAGCACAAGGTCGCCTGCGCGATCGGCGTGATCGTGCTGCTCACCCTGATGAACCTGCGCGGCGTGCGCGAGTCGGGCACGATCTTCGCCATCCCGACGTACGTCTTCGTGGCGGGCGTCTTCACCATGATCGCCTGGGGCGCCTTCCGCGCGACCGTGCTCGGCGACGACATGAGCGCGCCGACGGCCTCGTACGAGATCAAACCCGAGCACGAAGGGCTCGCCGGGTTCGCGCTGCTGTTCCTGCTGCTGCGCGCCTTCTCCTCCGGCTGCGCCGCCCTCACCGGCGTCGAGGCGATCTCCAACGGCGTGCCCGCCTTCCGCAAGCCGAAGTCCAAGAACGCGGGCACCACGCTCGCCCTGATGGGCCTGCTCGCCGTCACCATGTTCTGCGGCATCATCGCCCTCGCCATGGCGACCAACGTCCGCATGGCCGAGAACCCGGCCGTCGACCTGATCCGCGACGGCGTCCCCGTCGGCCCCGACTACGTCCAGCACCCGGTGATCTCCCAGGTCGCCGAGGCCGTCTTCGGCAAGGGCAGCATCCTGTTCGTCCTGCTGGCCGCCGCCACCGCGCTGGTGCTGTTCCTCGCCGCCAACACCGCCTACAACGGCTTCCCGCTGCTCGGCTCGATCCTCGCCCAGGACCGCTACCTGCCCCGCCAGCTGCACACCCGCGGCGACCGCCTCGCCTTCTCCAACGGCATCGTGCTCCTCGCCGGCGCCGCGATCCTCCTCGTGTGGATCTACGGCGCCGACTCCACGCGGCTCATCCAGCTCTACATCGTCGGCGTGTTCGTGTCCTTCACGCTCAGCCAGACCGGCATGGTCCGGCACTGGAACCGCCATCTGGCCACCGAGAAGGACCCCGCCAGGCGCCGCCGCATGATCCGCTCCCGCGCGATCAACACCTTCGGAGCCTTCTTCACCGGCCTCGTGCTCGTCGTCGTCCTCGTCACCAAGTTCACCCACGGCGCCTGGGTCGCCCTGCTCGGCATGGTGATCTTCTACGGGACGATGACGGCGATCCGTAAGCACTACGACCGCGTCGCCGAGGAGATCGCCGCCCCCGAGGGCCCCAGCGACGACATCGTCCGGCCCTCCCGTGTCCACTCCGTGGTCCTGATCTCCAAGATCCACCGGCCGACGCTGCGCGCCCTCGCCTACGCCAAGCTGATGCGCTCCGACACCCTGGAGGCACTCAGCGTCAACGTCGACCCCGCCGAGACGAAGGCGCTGCGCGCGGAGTGGGAACGGCGCGGCATCGACGTACCGCTGAAGGTCCTGGACTCGCCCTACCGCGAGATCACGCGACCGGTCATCGAGTACGTCAAGAGCCTGCGCAAGGAGTCGCCGCGCGACGCCGTGTCCGTGATCATCCCCGAGTACGTCGTCGGCCACTGGTACGAGCACCTGCTGCACAACCAGAGCGCGCTGCGGCTCAAGGGCCGGCTGCTGTTCACGCCGGGCGTCATGGTGACCTCGGTGCCCTACCAGCTCCAGTCGTCCGAGGTGGCCAAGAAGCGGGCCCGCAAGCGGCAGGACTGGAACGCGCCCGGCTCGGTGCGGCGCGGTCCGGCGCAGGAACGGACGAAGGAGTCCTCCTCCTCCACGTAAGGCGACCGAAGGAGTCCTCCTCCTCCACGTAAGAAGGACCCCTCCTCGTCCACGTAGACTGGTGGGCTGTTGTCCGTGGCCGGCCGGTGACCGGTCGGCCCGGACCGCCGTCCGTGCGCCCTTTCGATGTTGTGGAGTCACCCCGCCATGCAGGCAGAAGAGAAGAAGTCGCTGGTGGGGGAGGAGTACGAGGTCGAGATCGGCCCCGTCGCCCACGGCGGTCACTGCATCGCCCGTACGTCCGAGGGCCAGGTGCTGTTCGTCCGGCACGCGCTCCCCGGTGAGCGGGTCGTCGCCCGCGTGACCGACGGCGAGGAGGGCGCCCGCTTCCTGCGCGCCGACGCGGTGCGGGTGCTGGAGGCGTCCAAGGACCGCATCGAGGCGCCGTGCCCGTTCGCCGGCCCCGGCCGCTGCGGCGGCTGCGACTGGCAGCACGCAAAGCCGGGCGCGCAGCGCCGCCTGAAGGGCGAGGTCGTCGCCGAGCAGCTCCAGCGCCTCGCCGGGCTCACGCCCGAGGAGGCCGGCTGGGACGGCACGGTCGTGCCGGCCGAGGGCGACAAGCTGCCCGCCGGACAGGTCCCGCAGTGGCGCACGCGCGTGCAGTACGCGGTGACCGACGACGGCCGCGCGGGCCTGCGCCGGCACCGCTCGCACGAGGTCGAGCCGATCGACCACTGCATGATCGCCGCCGAGGGCGTCAGCGAGCTGGGCGTCGAGAAGCACGACTGGACGGGCATGGACACCGTCGAGGCGATCGCGGCGAGCGGTTCCCAGGACCGCCAGGTGATCCTCACCCCGAAGCCGGGCGCGCGTCTGCCGCTGGTCGAACTGGACCGCCCGGTCTCGGTGTTGCGGGTGGACGAGAACTCCGGCGGCGTGCACCGCGTCCACGGCCGCCCCTTCGTCCGCGAGCGCGCCGACGGCCGCACCTACCGCGTCGGGGCCGGCGGCTTCTGGCAGGTCCACCCGAAGGCCGCGGAGACGCTGGTCACCGCCGTCATGCAGGGACTCCTGCCGCGCAAGGGCGACATGGCGCTCGACCTGTACTGCGGCGTCGGCCTGTTCGCCGGCGCCCTCGCCGACCGCCTCGGCGAGGAGGGCGCGGTCCTCGGCATCGAGTCCGGCAAGCGCGCCGTGGAGGACGCCCGGCACAACCTCGCGGACTTCCCCCGGGTCCGCATCGAGCAGGGCAAGGTCGAGTCCGTCCTGCCCCGCACCGGCATCACCGAGGTCGACCTCGTCGTCCTCGACCCGCCCCGCGCGGGAGCGGGCCGCAAGACGGTGGCCCACCTGGCCTCCCTGGGCGCACGCCGGATCGCCTACGTGGCCTGCGACCCGGCAGCGCTGGCACGGGACATCGCGTACTTCCGGGACGGGGGATATCGGGTGCGGATGTTGCGGGTGTTCGATCTGTTTCCGATGACGCATCATGTGGAGTGCGTGGCGATCCTCGAACCGGCTGCGAAGGGCTCCTGACCTGCGGTTTCGTTGCTCTGGTGGGTTGCGCGCCCTGCGGAGCCGAGAGCGGCCCGGCCATCACCCGCGCGGTCAACGACACCGAGCGCAGCGTGCGTGACATGGGACTTTCGGTGTCAGCGATCGAACGGCCCCGAATGAACGTGTTCGGGGCCGAGTTGTCTCCCACGCTGCACGAGAAGGCGGCGGCACTGCTGCACTCCGTCGCTCGCAATCGCGCGCTGATCGACGGCAACAAGCGCACGGCCTGGCTTGCCATGCGTGTCTTCCTGCGGTTCAACGGCGTCAGCGCCAGTACCGCTCCGCCCCCCGTCTCCGTGGCCGGCCCGTTCGTCGAGGAAGTCGCGCAGGACGACGTCGATGTCCCCGCCATCGCCAAGCGCCTCCCGACCTGGTTCCCCATCTCCTGACGTTCCCTGGTGCGACGGGTGACGGGTTTGTCTCCTGGTGGGGCGACGTGACCCAGGCAGTTGAGCCCTCGGTATCGGGCTGTCGCGGTGGACCAGCGCGGGCACGGGGCCGGGGAGAGCCACCTGCGGGACGCGTCACCCTGGCCATGAGCATCCCCGGCACCGCCCACGACGTGCACCTGGAACGGGCTGGGGCGCTGCACACCGTGATCTCGGGTTTCCTCGAAGGGCTCGCCTGACGCTTCGCCGTGGTGACATGCCTGCCGGCCGTTCTCGACGGTGCGCGAGGGGTGTTCGTGGTGGGCCGTGTCCCGATTGGTTCACGAAGTTGTCCCGGGTCGGGCCCTGGGCGCTGTGGCGGGTGGGGCAGGGGTTAGCGTTCCTGGCCGTGGGGTCGGTCGGCCGTGTGACGGCGGGTCGCCGCACGTCATTCCTGGTCCGGCGATTTTCACGGGGGTACGGCGACATGGCCATGTGGCGAGGCAGCGTGACGCGTTACGGATTCGACCGGCGGCGGGTGTTGCGGCTGGCCGGTGGTGGGCTTGTGGGGGTCGTGCTGGGTGCGGGTGCTGTGGGGTGCCGTGAGGACGGGTCCGCAGACGCCGAAGGCTCCACGGGAGCGCGTGAGGCGGGGACCGGTGGTAAGCCGGCCGGTGCGGGTGGCAGCGGCAAGGGCTGGCAGGCGCCCGCTCCGGTGTGGACGAAGACGACCTCCGCCCAGACCTACGGCGACAACGACGAGCTCGTGGCCGCGGGTGGCGTGGTGATCGCCAGTGGGGAGCCGCTGGCCGCGCTGGACGTCGCGTCGGGCAAGGAGCGGTGGTCGCTGGCGGACGGGGCGGTTCCGGGGGCACCGATGCTGCTCGGCAGCGGCACGCTGTACCTGGCCAGTGCCCAGTACGACGGCAGCGTCATCGGGTACGACCCGGCCTCGGGCAAGGAGACCTGGCGCAGTCGCCTGGGCAAGGAGTACCGGCAGCCGGCGCCGATCGCGGTGGACGACCAGCAGGTGTACGTCATCGCCGAGATCCTGGAGGCCGACGGCTCGTCCAGGACCAATGTGATCGCCGCGCTGAACAGCCGTACGGGCCGACTGGCGTGGAAGGAACAGCGGGACCTCGGCACCGAGCAGAACGGCGTCCACGCCCAGGTGTCGGGCCGCCACCTCGTCTACACCGACTTTAAGAAGAACCTCACGGTCCGCGACACCGCCACCGGCAAGCAGGTGTGGACGCACAAGACCACCAAGACCAACTACGGCTTCTTCGCGGTGCACGAGGACCTGGTGATCGTTCCGCAGGGGCCGAGGCTGCAGGCCTTCAGCCTGGCCGACGGCTCGGTGAAGTGGTCGGTGAAGACGGCCGAGAGCCACGTCGCCTTCAAGGAGCCAGCCGTGCTGGACGACGTCCTCTACATCGCCGACAGCGACCGCACGATGCGGGCACTCGATCCCCGTACCGGCAAGAAGGTCTGGGAGTCGAAGGCGCTCGTCGAAGCGGATCGCACGGTGCCGCGGCAGTACGTGAAGGTGGGCGGTGTCCTGTACGCGGCCACGGACCTCGACGACCGGGGCGGCGTGATCGCCATCGACGCGAAGACCGGGGCCGTGCGCTGGACGTTCAACGACAAGTCCGGTGACTTCCACGCCTGGTTGGTGGCCACGGACGGCAAGCACGTGTTCGCCCTGCACGGCAAGAAGTTGCACGCGCTGCCCGTGTGAGGCCGCGTCGACCACGGCTGCGCCAGTTGTCAGTGGTCACCGTTAGCTTGGAGTCACTGGAGGTCGACCGTGCGGGTCGGCCGGGGTATTCGGGGAGGGGCGCGCTGTGTCCGTCGCGCAGGCACGACAGTCGGGGAACACGACGTATCTGGAGCTGTCCCAGGAGAACGGCGGTGCCCACAAGTTCTACGAGGTGACCGTCGAGGGAACCACCGTGTCCGTGCGGTACGGACGGATCGGTGCGGACGGGCAGCGCCAGAGCTCCTCCTTCGCGACTGTCGAGAAGGCGCGGGCCGCGGCGGCGAAGAAGATAGCGGAGAAGGTGCGCAAGGGGTATGCGCCGGCCGTTCGGGGGCAGCGCTCGGCCCGGCCCGTGACGCGCCGCCAGGTGACGTCCGCCCCGTCCACGGCGCGGGCGACCGCCCCGGTGCTGTGGCGGTTCCGCACGGGCGACTCGGCGTTCGGCATCCACGTCGACGAGGACCGCTGCTGGGTCGGCAACCAGCGCGGCAGTGTGTACAACCTGAGCCACGACGGTGAGGTGCTGGCGCACTACTCCCTGCCCGACGGTGTGAAGTGCCTGGTCGCGGACGACTTCTGGATCTACGCGGGCTGCGACGACGGCCGGGTGTACGACCTGTCGGCGAAGGTGCCGTTCGCCGCCTACGAGATCGCCGCCGAGGTCGACATCTTCTGGCTGGACATCCACGCGGGCGTGCTGAACGTCTCCGACCGCAACGGCGGTCTGACGGTCATCGACCACGAGGACGAACTCCAGTGGTCGCGCAACTCCTCCGGGCAACACGGATGGATGGTGCGGGCCGACGACCGCGCCGTCTACCACGGGCACAGCGACGGCGTCACGGCCTACGCGGCGGACGGCGCCAGGCAGCTCTGGCACACCACGACGAGCGGCAACGTGCTCTTCGGATGGCAGGAGGAGCACGCCGTCTACGCCGGGACGGGGCGCCGGGTCGTCCAGCGGCTCGCCAAGTCCGACGGCGCGGTCGAGGCGACCTACCCGTGCGACGCCGCGGTGTACTCGTGTGCCACGTCCCCCGGCGGGCGGTACGTCTTCGCCGGCGACTCCGCGTCCTCCGTCTACTGCTTCACCGCCGACGGCACCCGGCTGTGGAAGCTCGGCACGGGTGGCGGCTCGGCGCTCTCCATGCAGTACCACGACGAGAGGCTGTACATCGTCTCCACCGACGGCTCGCTCGCCTGCGTCGACGCGAGCGAGACCGCGATCAACGCCGCTCAGTCGGGCACCGTTCCGGTGGCGGCGGACATCAAGCTCGCGGCAGCCCTGCCGACGTACGCGCCGGTGACCACGCCCGCCTCCGTGGCCACGGTCAGCGCCGTGCCGGCGCCGGGGAGCGGCGTCGTCGTGGAGTGCTTCGAGCAGGGCGGGCGCGTGCGTGTGCGGGTGATCTCCGAGGGCTACGAGCCGAGTTGGAACGTCCAGTTCCCGCGTGCGATACGTCAGCCCGGTGCACGGTACGTGGTGGACGCGTTGCACCCGTCGGCGGGCGGCTTCTACCGCGTGCGAGGGGAGATCAGACGCCTGGTGTGAGTTCCTGGCGGGCTTGGGGCTCGTGGCGCGGAATTCGTTCGCGGGGCGGCGGGCGGCGGGCTGCTGGTGCTTGGCGTCGTCGCTCCGGTGGTTTGTCCCGTCCTGCCGTGTTGCTCACGGAACGTTGTCCAAGCGGGCAGGAAACGGGCGCGTGGCGGGTCACCACCGCCTTCCCCGACGGCAACTTTCCCGGACGGCACGACGACGACCGAGAACCTCGGCAACCGCGCCGTCCGGGTCGACGCCGCCGACGAGAGCGAGCGCCGCAACCGCCGACGGCCGCAACCCCTGGCACCGGCAGGAGGACAGCGACACGTTCCTGTCGCCGGCCTCCCGCGTGACGACCAACGGCGGCGACTCCCCCGAGGAGGAGACGGAGCCACGCCGTACCTCCACCAGTTCCGCCGACTACCTGGAGGAGGACGCCGACGTGTGGGGCACCGAGGGAGGCGGCGCCCCGGCCGTCATCGGCCGTTGACCACCGGCAGACCCGAACCGCGCGGGCGTACCGCTCGACGGCCGTCCATTGACATGTCCTCTGCAAGTGGCGGATGCTGCGAGAGCGCTCTCAGCAGTGCCGTGTCCTCAACCGCCCGCCGTGGAAGTGCAGGTGCCCTGCCGTGAAAACGAGACTCTCCCGCTGCCTTTCCGGCGCGGCGGCCTTCCTGATGGCCGCCGTCCTCGCCGCCGGGATGTCGCTGACGTCCGCCGAGCCCGCCGACGCGGGCCAGACCACGATGCGGGCCGCCGACCCGAGCGTGCTGCGCGTCGGCGGCACCTACATCTCCGTCCAGTCGACCGGCGGCGGCATCGCCGTGCGGCAGGCGTCGTCGACCGACGGGCTCGCCTCCGCGCCCGCCCGGCAGGTCTGGTCCGACACCCGCAACCTCGGCGAGGTCTGGGCCCCGGAGATCGTGCGGGACAGCGGCCGCTACTACATCTACTTCACCATGGGCCGCGGCTCAGCCCACCGCATGTACGTCATCAGCTCCGCCTCGCCCGACACCGGCTACACCTCCGAGACGAAGCTCGCCCTGCCCGACGACAAGTGGGCCATCGACGGCACCCTGTTCACCTTCAACGGGCAGCGCTGGTTCGTCTGGTCCGGCTGGGCCGGTGACACCAACGTCGAGCAGAACCTCTACATCGCCCGGATGAGCAGCCCCACCACTCCGACCGGCGGGCGGTACATCATCTCCCAGCCGCGCGAGAGCTGGGAGCGGGTCGTCGGCAACCCGTTCATCAACGAGTCCCCCGAGGCCATCAAGGACCCCAACGGCCAACTGCACATCGTCTACTCCGCCAACGGCAGCTGGAGCGACCAGTACTGCCTCGCCGACCTCCGGCTGCGGGCGGGCGGCGACCCGACGTACGTCTGGGACTGGTACAAGTCCAACGGCTGCCTCTTCGGCTCCAACCGCTCCACGATGATGTCCGGCTGGGACCCGACGCTGTACGTCAACGGCCCCGGCCACCACACCTTCGTCCTGCTCGACGGCGACATCAACACCAGTCCGCCGGCCGGACCGCGCTTCCCCCTGATGTTCCACGCGGTCCCGAAGGGCACGCCGTACTCCTGGGAGAACCGGTACTGGTACACGGGCTCCTTCTGCTGGTGGGGCAACACCACGTACAGCCGGGCCAACGTGCCGGGCGCCAATACCAACACGGGCTGGAGCCTGAAGTTCTTCGAGTGACGGCCCCGTAGGACTACGCGCGGGGCCCGGCCGCCAGCACCGCGAACGCGGACCAGGCCTCGCGCGACACGACCAGCCCTCGACGGGCGGTGTCCTTGGAGTCCCGGACGAGGACGGTGCACATAGCGCTCCTCGCGTCTGTTCCAGCGGACTTACGGTGGCGTCATGGCTGTACGGCTATGCGCGGGGCCGCGTCGCCAGGGTCGTGAACGCGGACCAGGCCTCGCGCGACACGGACAGCCCTTGCCGGGCGGTGTCCTTGGAGTCCCGGACGAGGACGGTGCCGGGCAGGAGGGCGACCTCTATGCAGTTGTCGCCCGAGCTGCCGCTGTAAGTGCTCTTGAACCACGCCAGTTCGTCGGTGGACCGGGTCCGTCCCGGCAAGACGGTCTGGGCCGAGTGCGCGACGGCGGCGCCGGTGCGGCGCGGCGTCCGCCGAGGGGACGGCGGCACCCCGCATGATCCCCTGACAGGCACGTGCCGGGCCGCGCAGTCCCCGGCGCCGTACACGACCGCAGGAGACGCAAGCCGACATGAACCCCTCGCCCGACCTGAAGACGCGCAAGGAGGTCATCGACGCCTACCGGGCCCACCTCCGGGCGATGACCGACGGTGACACCGACACCCTGGACGCGCTGCTCGACGAGGGATTCACCCTCACCCACATCACGGGCGACGAGCAGTCGAAGGACGAGTGGCTGGCCCGGATGCGGTCCGGGGAGTTCGCCTACCACGGCGTCGAGGAGAAGACCGTGACCGTCGACGCGGACGCCGAGGCCGGCACCGCACGCCTCGTCGGCATCATGATCACGGACGCGACGGTGTACGGCGAGCAGGCCGACTGGCGCCTCCGGCTCACCATGGACTACGCCCGCGTCGGCGACGGCTGGATCGCCCTGCGCTCGGTCGCGCGCAGCTGGTGACGGGGGCCGGGGCCCTACCACCTGAGCCCGGCGTGGGCCGGGACCGCCGATCTTCTTTTGCGACTCCTTTACAGTAGAGGGGGAGACAGGCGATCCTGCGAACAGCGACGGTCCCTGTCGTGTGTGTTCGTGAGCGTTTCGAGAAGGAGCGACGGTCCCCCAATGGGTGAGCCTCCCAGTCCCAGCCGTGCCAACCCCCACGGTCCACGACGCGTGGCCGCTACGGGAGCGGGGGTGGCACGGTGACCCAAGTCCTGCTGCTTCTGCTCGCCCTGCTGCTGACACTCGCCTGCGCGGTGTTCGTGGCGGCCGAGTTCTCCCTCACCACCGTCGAGCGCGGCGACCTGGAGCGGGCCGCCGAGGCCGGTGAGCGCGGCGCCGACGGCGCCCTGAAGGCCGTACGGCGCCTCACCCTCCAGCTCTCCGGCGCTCAGCTCGGCATCACCGTCACCTCGCTCGTCATCGGCATGCTCGCCGAGCCGTCCCTCGCCGCGCTCCTCGCGGGGCCCCTGGAGGCGGCCGGGCTGGGCGGCGCCGCGTCCGGGGTGGCGACCGTCCTCGGCGTGGTCCTGTCGACCGTCGTGCTGATGGTCGTCGGCGAGCTGGTCCCCAAGAACTGGGCGATCTCCCGGCCGCTGGCCGTCGCCAAGGTCGTCGCCGGACCGCAGCGCGGCTTCACCGCCGCCTTC
The DNA here is from genome assembly GCF_055606745.1 of Streptomyces sp. NPDC037054. Taxonomy (NCBI): domain Bacteria; kingdom Bacillati; phylum Actinomycetota; class Actinomycetes; order Kitasatosporales; family Streptomycetaceae; genus Streptomyces; species Streptomyces sp. NPDC037054. The sequence continues at coordinate 224,342 of NZ_JBVJSJ010000011.1, forward strand.
GGGCCGTTCATCCGGCACCTCAACGACACCGCCAACCGCTGCGTACGCCGCTTCGGCCTGGAGCCCGCCGAGGAGCTCGTCTCCGCCCGCAGCCCCGAGGAACTCGTCGCGCTCGCCCGGCACTCCGCCGCCGAGGGCGCCCTGGAGGCCGACTCCGCCGAACTCTTCGTCCGCACCCTGCACCTCGGCGAGCTGACCGCCGAGAACGTCATGACGCCCCGCGTCGACGTCAAGGCCCTGGAGGCGCACGCCACGGCCGCCGACGCCGCCAACCTGTCGCACGCCACCGGCCTGTCCCGCTTCCCGGTCTACCGCGACAGCCTGGACGAGGTGATCGGCTCCGTCCACATCCGCGACGTCCTCGCCCTCGAACCCGCCCGGCGCGCCGTCACACCCGTCACCGACCTCGCCACCGAACCGCTGCTGGTGCCCGACACCCTGACCGCCGACCGGCTGCTGGAACGCATGCGCGCCACCCGCACCATGGCCGTCGTAATCGACGAGTACGGCGGCACGGCCGGCGTCGCCACCGTCGAGGACATCGTCGAGGAGGTCGTCGGCGAGGTGCGCGACGAGCACGACCCCGACGAGGCCCCCGGCCTGTCGCCCGCCCCCGCCGGGGGCGACGGCCGCGCCGCCTGGGAGGCCGACGGCAGCGTCCGCCTCGACCAGCTCACCGCCATCGGACTCACCGCGCCCGACGGCCCCTACGAGACACTCGCCGGACTGGTCGCCACCCGCCTCGCCCGCATCCCGGCCAAGGGCGACGTCGTCGACGTCGACGGCTGGGAACTGGAGGTCCTCGCGGTCGAGCACCACCGCGCCGACCGCGTCCGCGTCGCCGCGCCCCGGCCCGCCGCCCGGCAGCTCGCGCAGGAGATCCGATGACCGCCCTCCAGCTCGCCATCGGCGCGCTCACCCTGTTCACCAACGCGTTCTTCGTCGGCGCCGAGTTCGCCCTCGTCTCCGTACGGCGCAGCCAGATCGAACCCCGCGCCCAGGACGGCGACAAGCGCGCCCGCGCGACCCTGTGGGCGCTGGAACACCTCTCCGCGATGATGGCCACCGCCCAGCTCGGCATCACCGTCTCCTCGCTGGTGCTCGGCGCCGTCGCCGAACCCGCCATCGCCCACCTCATCGAGCCCGGCTTCGAGGCGGTGCACCTGCCGCACGCGCTCGTGCACCCGGTCGCGTTCGTCATCGCGCTGACGGTGGCGACGTACCTGCACATGCTGGTCGGCGAGATGGTGCCGAAGAACATCGCGCTCGCCGCACCCGTCCCCACCGCGCTGGCGCTCGCCCCCGCCCTGGTGGCGCTCACCCGCGCGTTCCGGCCCTTCATCTTCGGCATCAACGCCTTCGCCAACACCCTGCTGAAACTGCTCAGGGTCGAGCCGAAGGACGAGGTCGGGGCCGTCTTCACCGACGACCAGCTGGCCCGCATGGTGGTGGACTCCAGCGAGGCCGGACTCCTCACCCCGGCCGACGGCGAGCGCCTGCGCGACGCCCTCGAACTGGGCACCCGGCCGGTCGGCGAGATCCTCGTGCCGGTGCAGCGGATGCAGACCGTCGCCGACACCGTCACCCCGGCCGAACTCGAGCGCGTCGCCGCCCGCGCCGGCTTCTCCCGCTTCCCCGTCACCGGAGCCGACGGCACCCTCCTCGGCTACCTCCACATCAAGGACACCCTCGGCGTCACCGACCGCGACCGCCCCTTCCCGCGCACCACGCTGCACCCCGTCACCCGGGTCCGTATCGACACCCCGCTCGACGACACGCTGACCGCGCTGCGCTCCGACGGCGGACACCTCGCCGCCGTCCTCGGCGAGAGCGGCAAGGTCATCGGCTTCGTGACGATGGAGGACGTCCTCACGGAACTCGTCGGACCCGCCCCGGCCGGCTGGTCCTAGGGGCTGTCGTTTGGATCAGCCTGGCTGTGAGGTGCCGCGCTTCTTGCCGACCCGAGCGGGGTCTGGTGCGTGCAGCTGCAAGGCGGAGGAGGGCGTCGACGCGGAGCGTCGGCAACCGACGACAACGCCGCAGATGTGCGTGCCAGACCCCGCGACGCCGGGGTGATCCAAACGACAGCCCCTAGTCCGTCTCCGCGAAGCGGCGCCCGGCACCTCCGGCGGCGCGAAAGTGACGGATGCGACGGTCGCGGACCGTGTCGGTGAACGGCGACGACGTCACCGAGGCGGTGCGGGGCACACCTCGCCTGCGATGCGGCGGGTGAGGGCGTGGAGCGCGTCCGCCGAGGTGGCGTCGTTGGGCGTGTAGATCTCGAGGCGGTGGTCCGGGCTGTCCGGCTGGAGCCACACCTGGTAGGCGACGCTCGCGGTGCCGACGACGGGGTGGTGCAGATGCATGTCGCCGGTGGTGCAGTCCGCGACCTCTCCGGTGGCCCACATCCGGGCGAACTCGTCGCTGCGCATGGCGAGTTCGCCGATGAGGTTCGCGAGGCGCGCGTCAGTGGGGAACCGGCCGGCGGTGAGCCGGAGGTACGCGACGTGGACGCGGGCGAGATCGGCCCAGTTGCGGTGCAGGTCCCGGGTCAGCGGGTCCAGGAAGAACATGCGCGGGATCGACGGACGCCGCTCCGGGTCGGCGGGCGCGTCGAAGTCCACATGTTCGGCGAGCAGTGCGTGACCGCTGCGGTTCCAGGCGAGCACGTCGCCGCGCCTGCCGAGCACGATCGCGGGCGTGGCCTCGCCGAGCGAGTCGAGCAGGGCGAGCACCCGCGGGTGGGGATGTTCGGCGGGCGGTTCGGCGAGGCCGGTCCTGGCTCGGCGGGCGAGGTTGTGCAGGTGGAGCTTCTCGACCTCGTCCAGTTCGAGCACACGGGCCAAGGCGTCGAGGACCTGTGCCGAGGCGGAACCGGCTTGATCCTGCTCCAGCCGCGTGTAGTAGCCGGCGCTGACGCCGGCGAGGTGAGCCAGTTCCTCCCGGCGCAGCCCCGGAACGCGCCGGCTGCTGCCGTAGGTGCGCAGCCCGATCGCATCCGGGGTGATCCGATCGCGCCGGTTCTTCAAGAACGCTCCGAGGCTCTCCACGCACCTGAGCCTAGACACCGGCCGCGGTGGTGTGGGTGCACCTGCTGGGTGTACCCACACCAGTTGTCTGGCCCGCCCCGACCCGGAGCCGGAGCGTTGACGACATGACTCAACCTCCCGCTGCCAGGACCGAACCCGGCACCCTCCGGTCCTGGCTAGGCCTGCTCGTCGTACTGGGTCCGGTGCTGCTGGTCTCGATGGACGGATCCATCCTGTTCCTCGCGATGCCCCGGATCAGCCAGGCGCTGAATCCCAGCGCCGGCCAAGCACTGTGGATCCTGGACATCTACGGCTTCGCCGTCGGATCGCTGCTGGTCGCGTTCGGAAACGTCGGCGACCGCTACGGACGCCTCAGGCTCCTCATGATCGGTGCGGCCCTCTTCGGCCTCGGTTCGGCGGCCGCCGCGTTCGCCCCCACGCCGGAGCTGCTCATCGCCGCCCGCGCCGTCATGGGGATCGCCGGCGCGACCCTGCTTCCGTCGGCGCTGGCGGTCCTGAGCGAGTTGTTCGCCGACCCGAGGCAACGGGCCCAGGCCATCGGCGTCTTCGCCGCCGCGTTCGCGGCCGGATTCGCGATCGGCCCGGTCATCGGCGGTGTGCTCCTGGACCGCTTCTGGTGGGGGTCGGTGTTCCTGGTCAATCTGCCCGTCGTCGCCGCGTTCCTCTGCCTCGCGCCCGCGCTGCTGCGCGAGGTCCGCGCAACCCGGTCGGGACGCGTCGACGCGGTCAGCGTCGTCACTTCCGCCGTCGGGCTGCTGCTCGCGATCCACGGCATCAAGCACGCCGCCGCCGAAGGCCCGACGCTGTCCGCCGTCGCCTCTTCGAGCCTGGGCGCGGCAGTACTGACATGGTTCGGTGTCCGGCAGCGACGACTCGAACACCCGCTCATCGACTTCTCACTGTTCCGCGACCGCACCTTCACCGTCGCCGTCATCACCGGACTGCTGCCGCTCGCGGCCTGGTCGGCCGCCGCCTACCTGGCGGGGGTCCATCTGCAGTCCGTGCTCGGTGTCTCCGTCCTCCACGCAGCGCTCCTGGCGCTCCCCGGAGCCGTCGTGCTGACCGCGACCTGCGTCCTCACCCCCATGGTCGTCGACCGCGTCGGCAAGCGCACCGCACTGCTCGCGTGCCACTTCTCGATCGCTGCCGGTCTGCTCCTGCTGCTTCCCACCACGGTCACCGGCGGCGTCGGCTGGTACATCGCCTCGACCGCCGTCGCGGGCGTCGGCTACGGCATCTCGTTCGCTGTCGTCGCGGACACCGCTGTGGCTGCCGTCCCTCCCGAACGCGCCGGGTCGGCCGGTGCGATCGCCGAGACCAGCAATGAGATCGGCAATGCCCTCGGCATCGCGCTGCTCGGGTCGCTGGCCGCCTTGATCTTCCGCCTCCGGGGTCCCGGGCTCGCGCCCACGCTCGACGAGACACTCCAGCTCTCCGGTCTGACAGCGCCCCTCGTGACCGAGGCCAAGGCCGCCTTCCTCACCGGACTGCACATCGCCGCGGCGACGGCCGCCCTCCTGCACCTCCTCCTCGGCCTCGTGGCCGTGCGCTGGCTGCCCCGAGAGGCTCTCGCCCCCAGTGCTGATCAGGAAACCGCCCCCGCCCGATGACCCGGGCCCGACAACGCCCGCGGAGTTCGTCCGGGTCGCGCGGGCGGTCCGCGCCGAAGCCGTCGACGTCCGTCCGTAGGCGCGTCACGGCGCGTCACGGCGCGAAAGTGACGGATGCGACGGTCGCGCACCGTGTCGCTGTTGGGCCGAACGGGTTACTTGGCGTAAGAATTGGCTGGTGCAGGCAATACAGGCGAGTGGGAGCGGGGGGAGCCGGTGAACAGCCACGACGTCACCGATGAACAGTGGGAAGGGCTCGCCCAGGTCGTTCCGTTGCGCGGCCGGGACGCCTGGCCGTCCGCCGTGAACCACCGCGCGATGCCCGACGCGGAGACGGAGACCCGCCGCCGCTTCGTCGTCCTGCGGGTCAACGTCTTCGCGGACGCCCGCGAGGTCGCCGAGACACTGATGTCGGGCATCCCCGTGCTGCTCGACCTGACCGGTGCGGAGACCGACGTCGCCAAGCGCGTCCTGGACTTCAGCACCGGCGTCGTCTTCGGCCTCGCCAGCGGCATGCACCGCGTCGACCGCAACGTGTTCCTGCTGACGCCGGCCGGGACCGAGGTCACGGGACTCATGGAGGGCGCGTCGGTGCCCGGGGCGTGAGCGCCGGGCCGTCCCCCGATCGTAGGAAGGTCCCGCGGGCAAAACGGTTCGCCCGGTCCCGCGGTCCTACGGTCCGACCATGGCCGCGCCCTCTCCGTGCTCCGAACCGACACCGCCCACCGGTCCCACGCCGTGCTCCGAACCGACACCGCCCGCTGGTCCCACGCCGTCCGCCGAACCCTTACCGGGGCCCGGCCGGGAGCGTGAGGGCCGCGTCGGGCGGCCCCGTGTCACCGAGCTGCGGCTGTCGGCCTTCGCCGGGCACCGGCGGGCCGAGCTGCCGCTCGGGGCGCTGACCCTGCTCGCCGGGCCCAGCGGGTCGGGCAAGACCAGCGCCCTGCGGGCCTACGAGGCGCTCGCCCGGCTCGGCGGCGGCGCCGTGCTCGGCGAGGTCTTCACCGACCCCGTGGCCTGCGTGCCGGAGCGGGCCCGGCCCGACGCCCAGCGGCGCCGCGGCTTCCGCATCGGCTGCACGGTCGACGGCCCCGCCGGGCCCGTCCGGCTCGACGTCGCCGTCCAGGCCGAGCCACACCTGCGCGTCGTGGGGGAGCGGCTGACCGCCGGCGGACTCGTCCTGCTGGAGACCGCGCTGCGCGACCCCGGCAGACGCACCGTGCAGGCGGCCTGGCACACGGCCGGCTCGACGCCCGTGACCCGCGCCCCCCTGCCCGACGACTGCCTCGGCACGGCTCTGCTGCCGCTGCGGGTGGCCGGCAAGACGCCCGGTCAGCGGCGGGTGCTCGCCGCCGCCGAGCAGATGCTCGTCGCCCTGCGCTCCGTCTTCCCCTGCGACCCCCGGCCTGACCGGATGCGCGAACCCGTGCCGACCGGCACCGGGCGGCTGCTCGGCGGCTGCGACAACCTCGCCGACGTCCTGTGGCGCACCCGCTCCGAGTGCGCCCGGCGGCACGCCCGGCTCGTCGCGGCGGCCCGCGCGGGATGCGCCGGGCCCGTCGTGGACGTACGGGCCGAACCGCAGCGCGGCGGCACCGTGCGCGCCGTGCTCGACCGGGGCGACGGCCTGTGCACCGCGCTGGACCGGCTCGGCCACGGCGAGCTGCGCTACCTCGCGCTGGCGCTGGTCCTGCTCACCGGCCCCGGCGTGCTGGACGTCGACCCGGCCCGCGAGGTGCCCGACGCCCTGCAGACGCTCACCGTCCTCGCCGACGGCTTCGAGCGGGGCCTCGACGCCCGGCAGCGGACGGAACTGCTGCGGCTGGCGGCGGGGATGTGCGAGCGCGGCCACCTCAGGCTCGTCGGCGCGGTCAGCGACGCCTCGTGGGCCGAGGGGGCCGAGGGGGCGGACGACGTGACGGTGGTACACCTGGAGCCGTGACCGATCACCGACTCGCCGAACTCCAGGCACGGCTCGCCCGATTCGCGGCGGCCCGGAACTGGCAGCCGTACCACACGCCCAAGAACCTCGCCTCCGCCCTCAGCGTGGAGGCCTCCGAACTCGTCGAGATCTTCCAGTGGTTGACGCCCGAGGAGTCGGCGTGCGTCATGGCCGACCCGGACACCGCGCACCGCGTCACGGACGAGGTCGCCGACGTGCTCGCGTACCTGCTCCAGCTGTGCGAGGTGCTCGGCATCGACCCCCTGGCGGCCCTCGACGCGAAGATCGACCGCAACGAACACCGCTTCCCGCTCCCGGGCGAGCGGTCCTAGGTCTGGGTCGCGTCCGCGAAGTGGCGCCCGGCGCACACGGGCGCTTCTGCGGAGTGTCGGACTCCGTTATCACGCTCCGGAGTTGGAAACCTGTCCGACACCGACTTGTTGTCCACAGATTTCCGTCTTCCTCTGGCTTTTCGTCCCAGACTCCCTCACTCTGGGTAGTGGACACGGGAGTTCGGGCGGACGCGCGGCAGCGCGTCGGGACAGACGGGGACAGCGCATGGACGCGATGCGGCTCATCGTGACGAGCAGGCGTGCCCTGGCGGCGAGCGGGGACGTGCCGCAGGTTCTGGCGGAGGTGTGGCAGGCGCAGGCCCTGGCACAGGCGATAGGCAGCCGCCTCGCGGTCGCCGGCCCGCCCGAACTGCGCGGCGAGGCACTGGGACTGACGGAACTCGCGGGCCGGGGCTGCGGCGTCCTCACCCGCCCCGAGCTGGCCCCGGGCGAGCTGCTCGCGGCCCAGCTCACCGAACTGGGCGACGCGCGGCTGGCGTTGACGCGGCTGGGCGGCCTGCTCGGGGAGATAGGCATCGCCCTCGTCGGCATCGCCTGCTCCGCGGACGACGAGGGCACGTACTGGCAGTGCATGGAGGCCATCGACGCGGCGGACGAGTCCCGCGACCGGGTGCGGGAGATGCTGCGCAGACTGGCGGACCGGGAGGAGGACTTACCGCCCGGCGCACCCGACGGCCTCCTGCCGGAGGTCTACCGCGAGCCCATGCTGCCCCAGCGCGAGGCCGGCTGAACCACCCCCTCCGCATGCGCGGTCCGGCGGGGTTCCGGGCGTGCGGTCCGGCGGGGGTTGGGTGTGCGGTCGGGCGGGGGTTGGGTGTGCGGCATGGTGGGGTTCCGGGTGTGCGGATTGGCCGGGTTCCGGGCGTGCGGTCTGGCGGGGTTCCGGGCGTGTGTCCGGCGGGGGCCGGGTGTGTGTCCGGCGGGGGCCGGGTGTGCGGTCGGGCGGGGCCGGGTGTGCGGCATGGTGGGGTTCCGGGTGTGCGGATTGGCCGGGTTCCGGGCGTGCGGTCTGGCGGGGGCCGGATGTGCCGTCGGGCAGGGTTCCGGGCGGGTGGTCCGGCGGGGCCGGATGTGCGCAGCGGTGGGGATCCGAGCGGGCGGACCGGCCGGGGCCGGATGCATCGACCGTGGTGATCCGGATGCGCCGACCCTGGAGATCCGGACGCGCGGACCCGCGGGATTTCACCCGACCGGCCGCCCGGGCCGCGGGGGACCGCCGCCGTCGCCGGGACCTGCGGCGGGCAGGATGGGGACATGGATCTGCGTATCTTCACCGAGCCCCAGCAGGGGGCCACCTACGACACCTTGCTCACCGTCGCCAAGGCCACCGAGGACCTCGGCTTCGACGCCTTCTTCCGCAGTGATCATTACCTCCGGATGGGTTCGTCGGACGGCCTGCCCGGGCCCACCGACGCCTGGATCACCCTCGCCGGACTCGCCCGCGAGACCAGCCGCATCCGCCTCGGCACCCTCATGACCGCCGGCACCTTCCGGCTGCCCGGCGTGCTCGCCATCCAGGTCGCCCAGGTCGACCAGATGTCGGGCGGCCGCGTCGAACTGGGCCTGGGCGCCGGCTGGTTCGAGGAGGAGCACAAGGCGTACGGCATCCCGTTCCCGAAGGAGAAGTTCGCCCGCCTGGAGGAGCAGCTGGCGATCGTCACCGGCCTGTGGGAGACCCCGGTCGGCAAGACCTTCGACTTCCACGGCACCCACTACGACCTCACCGACTCGCCCGCGCTGCCCAAGCCCGCCCAGCAGAAGATCCCGGTGCTCATCGGCGGGCACGGCGCCAAGCGCACCCCGCGGCTCGCCGCGCGCTACGCCGACGAGTTCAACATCCCCTTCGCCTCCGTCGAGGACAGCGAGCGCCAGTTCGGCCGGGTCCGTGCCGCCGCCGAGGCCGCCGGCCGCACCGACGAGCTGATCTACTCCAACGCCCTCGTCGTCTGCGTCGGCCGGGACGAGCGGGAGGTCGCCCGCCGCGCCGCCGCCATCGGCCGCGACGCCGACGAGCTGCGGCTCAACGGCCTCGCGGGCTCCCCCGCCGAGGTCGTCGACAAGATCGGCCGCTACGCGGAGATCGGCAGCAGCCGCGTCTACCTCCAGATCCTCGACCTGGACGACCTCGACCACCTGGAGCTGATCTCCTCCGAGGTGCGGTCGCAGCTGTCGTGAACGCCTGACGCCCCCACGCGGCATGGATACGGCCCGCCGGTCTCCCTGACGAGACCGGCGGGCCGTTTCACGGTCGCCCGGGGGCGGGGGCCGTGCCCCCGGGCGACCGGCTCAAGGACGCAACGGCGACGGTCAGGAGGCCGTGCAGGTCCCGACGACGGGATCGGCGTTGCTGCCGTTCTTGTTCACCGTGAAGCCGAAGCTGGTCGACGCGCCGGCCGCCACCGAGCTGTTCCAGCCCACCGGGCGGACGGTCACGACCTGGCCGCTCGTGCTGGACGCGCCGTTCCAGATGGCGGCCAGCTGCTGGCCCGAGGGCAGCGTCAGCGTGACGGTCCAGCCGCTGATGGCGGCACTGCCCGCCTTCACGGTCACCTGGCCGTTGTAGCCGGACTGCCAGTCGGCGGTACGGGTGTAGGTGGCGGTGCAGGCCTTCGTACCCGGGTCGGGGGTGCCGGGGCCGCCCGGGTCGGGGGTGGCGCCGAAGGCGCTGATGACCGCGTCGTACGCCGGCTTCTTGTTGTAGTTCGAGTCGAACAGCAGCGGCGTGCCGCTCGCCCGCCACGAGTACTTGTCGGTGATGCCCCACACGGTGATGCCGGAGCACTTGGTCACGGCGAGGCAGGCCTTGACGACGTTGGCGTAGTTGGTGGCCTGCGCCGTCCCCGAGCCCTCGATGTCCAGCTCGGTGATCTGGACCTCCACCCCGAGGTCGGCGAAGCGCTGGAGGTTGGCCTGGAGGTCGCCCGGGACGGGGGACTGCGCGTTGAAGTGGCCCTGGAAGCCGACGCAGTCGATCGGGACGCCGCGGGCCTTGAAGTCCTTGACCATGTTGTAGACGGCGGTGCTCTTCGCGTTGATGCCGTCGGTGTTGTAGTCGTTGTAGCAGAGCTTGGCCGCCGGGTCCGCGGCGCGGGCGATCCGGAAGGCCTCCTCGATGAAGCCGTTGCCGAGCTTGTCCTGGAAGGGGGAGCTGCGGCGGGCGCCGCTGGTGCCGTCCTGGAACGCCTCGTTCACGACGTCCCAGGAGTCGATCTCGCCCTTGTAGTGACCCATGACCGTGTTGATGTGGTTGGTCATGGCCGCGCGCAGGTCGGTGGCGCTCAGCGATCCCACCCAGCTGGGCAGCTGGGAGTGCCACACCAGCGTGTGGCCGCGGACCTTCATGTTGCGGATCTGCGCGTGCTCGACGATCCGGTCGGCGCTCGCGAAGTTGAACGAGTTGCGGGCCGGCTCGATGGCGTCCCACTTCATCTCGTTCTCGGGCGTGACCTGGTTGAACTCGGTGTTGAGCGTGTTCGCGTAATCGGGCTCGCCGAGGTGGTTGTTCGCGACCGCGGTGCCGAAGTAGCGGCCCTTGGCGGACGCCGCCGAGGCCAGCGTCGTGGCGGCGTCGGCGGTCCCGGCCAGGGCGGTGACGCCGGCCATGGCGAGCAGACTCGCCATGCCGAGGCCCAGGGCCCGGCGGACCCGGGACGGGTTCGTGCTGCGTGCGGTACTCATGGGCATGTCATCCCCTTTGAGGGCCTTCGCGCATACGAAAGTTTCGTGGAAGTTTCCGAATTGCTGCGCAGAAGGTACGGCCGCAGGGCTGTCCGGTCAACCGGTCACGCAGGAATTGTCGAGCGGCCCACGCGTCACGCGGCGGCTCTCGGGCCCCAGTTGACGCCATGGCGCGGGCCCGTGCGAGGTCGTACGGCGTGTGCGAGAAAATGCGAAACATTCGGCGCGGGTCGAGCCGCTCCGTCCGCTCACGCCCCCCGAGGCCGTGCCGTGCTCTGCCGGGTCACCAGGTGGGTCGCCAGTTCTATGCGCTGGGCCGCCTTGCCCGGGTCGTCCGGGCGCAGCAGCATGCGGGCCGCCTCCTCCGCCATGTGGCGCAGCGGCTGGTGCACGGTGGTCAGTGGCGGGCTCGACCACTGGGCGAGCGGGACGTCGTCGTAGCCGACGACCGAGAGGTCCTCCGGCACGCTCAGGCCCTTGAGGCGGGCCGCCTCCAGGACGCCGAGGGCCTGGAGGTCGCTGCCGGCGAAGATCGCGGTCGGCCGGTCCGGGCGGTCCAGCAGGTCCATGGCGTGCTCGAAGCCGCCCTGCACGTGGAAGTCGCCGAACCGCACGAGGTCCGGGTCGATCTCCAGGCCCGCCATCGCCATCGCCGAGCGGTAGCCGTCCAGCCGCGCCAGCGAGCACAGCATGTCCTCGGGCCCCGTGATGATGGCGACGCGCTCGTGCTTGTGGTCGGTCAGGTGCCGCGTCGCCGCGAGGCCCCCGGCCCAGTTCGCGGAGCCGACCGACGGCACGTCGGGGTCGGGGTCGCCGGCCGGGTCGATGATGACGAACGGGATCGCCCGTGACCGCAGCTGCCGCTTCACGTCCTCCGGGAGCGTGGAGAAGACCAGCACGACCCCCAGCGGCCGGCGCCGCAGCACCCCCTCGATCCAGTCCGGGGAGGGGGCGTGCCGCGTGCCGCTCTCGGTGAGGACCACGGTCGCCCGGTTCTCCTTGGCGACGTTCTCCACGCCCCGGATCAGCTCCATCGCCCAGATGCTGTCCAGCTCGTGGAAGACGAGCTCGATGAGCGGCGACCGGGGCGCTCCCTGGGCCCGGCGGCGGTAGCCGTGGGCGTCGAGAATGCCCTCGATGCGGGCCCGGGTGGCGTCCGAGACATCCGAACGTCCGTTGAGGACCTTCGAAACTGTCGCCAGCGACACGCCGGCCTCTTTCGCCACCGCGGCCAGGGTGACCCTGCCGCTCACCTCGTCGTCATCGTGCATGCCCGCAGGATAGGCCACGCGCGCCGGTAACGGTTTGGGCGACTCCGTGCAGGACCGTTGACCGAAACTCGGGTCGCCGCCTACTGTCCCGAGGCATGGACTTTCGGCGAAGATGCCGAAACTTTCGAAAGGCGAACGATGAAGACACGTGCGCTGCCCAGACTGGTCGCCGCCTCAGCGACGCTCGCGCTCGCGCTGAGCCTGTCCGCCTGCGGTGACGGCAACGGCGGAGGCTCGTCGGACGACGGGAAGATCCATGTCCTCGTGTACGGGGACGCGAGCAACAAGGTCGAGAAGCAGATCGTCGAGACGTTCAACAAGACGTCCGACGTGAAGGTGAAGCTCGACACCATCCCCGGTGCCGACTACCAGCAGAAGCTCCAGACGATCATCAACACGCCGCAGGCCCCGGACATCTTCTTCAACTGGGGCGGCGGCAGCATCAAGCCGTTCGTCAAGGCCGACCTGCTGATGCCGCTGGACGACTTCATCAAGAAGAACCCGGACCTGGAGAACAAGTTCCTCCCGTCCGTGTTCAACAGCGCCGTCGTGGACGGCAAGCCGTACGGCGTCCCGATGCGGGGCACCCAGCCGGTCCTGCTGTTCCACAACAAGAACGTCCTCGACAAGGCGGGTGTCCAGCCGCCGAAGACCTGGGACGAGCTGATCGCCGCGGTCAAGAAGCTCAAGGCCGAGGGTGTCACGCCGATCGCCCTCGGAGGCGGCGACCGCTGGCCGACCCAGATGTGGTTCCAGTACCTCTACGACCGCGTCGCCGGACCCGGCCTCTTCCAGAAGGCCCTGGAGGGCGACAAGGAGGCCTGGAACAGCGCCGACAGCAAGAAGGCCCTCGCCATGTTCCGGGAGCTGGTCGACGCCGGCGCCTTCGGCAAGAACTACGACTCGGTGAAGTACACCAACGGCGCCTCGCCCGCGCTGCTCGCCTCCGGCAAGGCCGGCTTCGAGCTCATGGGCTCCTGGTACTACGCCCAGCAGCAGTCGGACGCCCCGAAGTTCGCCAAGGACGGCCTCGGCTACACCGCCTTCCCGACCGTCGACGGCGGCAAGGGCGAGCCGGGCAACGTCGCCGGCAACACCAACAACTTCTACTCGGTGCTGAAGAAGACCAAGCACCCCGAGGCCGTCGCCGAGTTCCTGAAGCTCATGTACTCCGACGAGTTCGTCAAGGCGCAGATGGCGATCGGCAACCTGCCGACCACCACCAACACCAAGGACTTCCTGGACACCGCGGCCAGCCCCGAGTACTCCCGCTTCCAGTACGAACTGGTCGCCAAGGCCCCGTCGTTCCAGCTGTCGTGGGACCAGGCGTTCCCGCCGTCCGCCGCCACCCCGCTCCACCAGGCCATCCAGCAGTTCACCAACGGCCAGATCGACGCGGACGGATTCATCAAGGCCATGCAGGCCCTCCCGACCGAATGAACGGCTCATGACCACTCAGATCAAGAGCCCTCCCACCGCCGCCGAGCCCCGCAAGCGGGCCCGGCGGCGGCCGGACGGCTCCCACGCCGCAGGCGTGGCACGCCCCGGCTCCGCCTGGGCCCTGCCCGCCACCGTGTTCTTCGTCCTGTTCGCGATCGTCCCGCTGATCATGGTCGCGGTGCTGTCGTTCATGACCTGGAACGGCCTGGGCTCACCCGAGTTCGTCGGATTCGACAACTGGTCGCGCATCATCGACGACCCCGTGATGCTCAAGAGCGTCTGGCTGACCCTGCTGCTCACCGCCCTCGGCGTGATCCTGCAGACCCCGCTGAGCATCCTGCTCGGCGTCTGGGCGGCCGGCAACCAGCGCAACCGCGCCGTGCTGTCCGTCATCTACTTCGTGCCGCTGCTGCTGTCCGCGACGGCCGTGTCCGTGCTGTGGCGGGCGCTGCTCGACCCGAACTTCGGCATCCCGGCGAGCGCCACCTGGCTGTTCGGCGACGGCAACCTGTTCGGTGAACAGGCCACCGCCATCGGCGTGCTGGCGTTCGTGAGCACCTGGCAGTTCACCCCGTTCCACACCCTGATCTACCAGGGCGCCGCCCGCGCCATCCCGCAGGTGCTCTACCAGGCCGCGCAGATCGACGGGGCGGGCCGCTTCCGGACGTTCTTCCACATCACGCTGCCGCAGCTGAAGAACTCGATGATCACCTCGATGATCCTGATGATCGTCGGCGGCCTGACCACCTTCGAGACGGTCCTCATCCTGACCCAGGGCGGACCCGGCACCGACACCACCATCAGCGCCTACTACATGTACCAAAAGGCCTTCAAGGGCTTCGACTTCGGCGCCGGCTCCGCCATCGCCCTCACCCTCGTCGTCGCGGCCACCGTCATCTCGCTGATCGTCGTCCGCGTCTCCGGCTACGACAAGATGCGCAGCTCCATGGAGGGTGTGTCATGAGGCGCCGCCCCAACTACCTCGCCGGCGCCGGCTCACTGCTGTGGCTGTTCCTGATCGGCCTGCCGCTGTACGTGATGCTCGCCGCGACGGTCCGCACCCGCCAGGACTACGCCGAGAACGGCCCGGTGTCCATTCCGGACAGCTTCACCCTGGACAACTACCTGGGCGCCTTCGACTCCGGCTTCGGGCAGTACTTCTTCAACACGCTCGTCGTCACCGTCGCCGTCGTCGGCCTCGTCCTGGTGCTGGTGCCGCCGCTCGCCTACGCGATCGTCCGCAGCCGCAGCAGGATCACCACGGGTGCCTTCCGGCTGTTCCTGCTGGGCCTCGCGATCCCGGTGCAGGCCGTCATCGTGCCGATGTTCTACCTGATCAGCGAGGCGGGCCTGTACGACAACCTCCTCGGTGTCATCCTGCCCACCGCGGCGTTCTGCCTGCCGATGTCGGCGCTCATCCTCAGCGGCGCCATGCGCGACATCTCCCCGGAGCTTTTCGAGGCCATGGCCATGGACGGCGCCACACCGCGGCGGATGTTCTTCCAGCTCGTGCTCCCGCTCTCCCGGGGCGGCCTGTCCACGATCGTGGTGTTCTCCGCGCTCCAGGCCTGGAACGGCTTCCTGTTCCCGCTCGTGCTGACCCAGTCCGACTCCACCAAGGTCGTCACCCTGGGTCTCTACAACTTCCAGACCGAACACGGCATCGACATCCCCGGTCTGCTGGGAGCCGTGGTGCTGTCCATGGTGCCCGTCCTGCTCGTCTACTTGTTCGCCCGTCGCGCCCTGGTCCAGGGCCTGATGGGCGTCGGAGGAAAGTGACCGCCAACGTGGCCGTTGAGACCACCCCCGAAGTCCCTGTCTGGAACGACCCCGCCCACGACATCGACACCAGGGTCACCGCCCTGATCGACGCCATGACCCTCGAGGAGAAGATCGCCCAGCTCTACGGGGTCTGGGTCGGCGCCTCCGCCGAGGGCGGCGAAGTGGCCCCGCACCAGCACGACATGGAGGACGCCGTCGACCTCGACGCCCTCCTGCCCGCCGGCCTCGGACAGCTGACCCGCCCCTTCGGCACCGCCCCCGTCGACCCGGCACTGGGCGCGCTGTCCCTGCTGCGCACCCAGACCCGGATCGCCGCCGCCAACCGGTTCGGCATCCCGGCCGTCGCCCACGAGGAGTGCCTGGCCGGCTTCGCGACCTGGGGCGCCACCGCCTACCCCGTGCCGCTGTCCTGGGGCGCCACGTTCGCCCCCGACCTGATCCGCCGCATGGCCGCCGCCATCGGCCGCGACATGCGCGCCGTCGGCGTCCACCAGGGCCTCGCACCCGTCCTCGACGTGGTGCGCGACCCCCGCTGGGGCCGCGTCGAGGAGACCATCGGCGAGGACCCCTACCTGGTCGGCACCATCGGCACCGCCTACGTCCAGGGCCTGGAGTCCGCCGGACTCGTCGCCACCCTCAAGCACTTCGTCGGCTACTCCGCCTCCCGCGCCGGACGCAACCTCGCGCCCGCGCCCATGGGCCCGCGCGAACGCGCCGACGTGCTGCTGCCGCCGTTCGAGATGGCCGTGCGCGAGGGCGGCGCCCGCTCCGTCATGTCCTCGTACACCGACACCGACGGCCTCGCCGCGGCGGCCGACGAGACCCTGATGACCGGCCTGCTGCGCGACACCTGGGGCTTCGACGGCACCGTCGTCGCCGACTACTTCGGCATCGCGTTCCTCAAGACCCTGCACGGCGTCGCCGGCGACTGGGCCGAGGCCGCGGGCGCCGCGCTCCGCGCCGGCGTCGACATCGAGCTGCCCACCGTGAAGACGTTCGGCGCGCCCCTGGTCGAAGCCGTCACCGAGGGCCGCGTCCCGGAGAAGCTCATCGACCGCGCGCTGCGCCGCGTCCTCGCCCAGAAGGCCGAGCTCGGACTGCTCGACCCCGACTGGAACCCGGTGCCCTCCGCGCTCGCCGAGGCCGACCTCGACGACCCGGACGCGCTGCGCGGCAGCGTCGACCTGGACTCGGCCGACAACCGCGCCCTGGCCCGCGAGGTCGCCGAGCAGGCCGTCGTCCTGCTCAGCAACGACGGCACCCTGCCCCTGGCCGGGCCGCGCCGCATAGCGCTGGTCGGACCCAACGCCGCCGAACCCACCGCCGTGCTCGGCTGCTACTCCTTCCCCCTGCACGTCGGCGTGCACCACCCCGAGTCCCCGGCCG
The DNA here is from genome assembly GCF_055606745.1 of Streptomyces sp. NPDC037054. Classification (NCBI taxonomy): domain Bacteria; kingdom Bacillati; phylum Actinomycetota; class Actinomycetes; order Kitasatosporales; family Streptomycetaceae; genus Streptomyces; species Streptomyces sp. NPDC037054. The sequence continues at coordinate 240,854 of NZ_JBVJSJ010000011.1, forward strand.
GCATCGACCTGCCCACCCTGCACGACACCCTCGCCGCCGAGTTCCCCGACGCCGAGATCGTCCACGTGCGCGGCACCGGCGTCGACGACGGCGACGTCTTCGGCATCCCCGAGGCCGTCCAGGCGGCCCGCGACGCCGACGTCGTCGTGGCCGTCCTCGGCGACCGCGCCGGACTGTTCGGGCGCGGCACCAGCGGCGAGGGCTGCGACGCCGAGTCCCTCGCGCTGCCCGGCGCCCAGCAGCAGCTCCTCGACGCGCTGCTCGACACCGGCAGTCCGGTCGTCACCGTGCTGCTCGCCGGCCGGCCCTACGCCCTGGGCCGCGGCATCGAGGAGTCCGCCGCGATCGTGCAGTCGTTCTTCCCCGGCGTCGAGGGCACCGCCGCCCTCGCCGGCGTGCTCAGCGGCCGGACCGAGCCCAGCGGCCGGCTGCCGGTCAGCGTGCCGCGCGGACCGGGCGCCCAGCCGACGACGTACCTCGGCGCGCGGCTCGCCCACGCCAGCGAGGTGTCGAACATCGACCCGACCCCGGCCTTCGGCTTCGGCCACGGCCTGACCTACACGACGTTCGACTGGAGCGAGCTGACCGTGGACGCCGAAGAGGCGCCCACCGACGGCGAGTTCGGCCTGTCCCTCACGGTCCGCAACACCGGGGAGCGGCCCGGCACGGAGGTCGTCCAGCTGTACCTGCACGACCCGGTCGCGTCCGTGGTCCAGCCGGTCCAGCGCCTCATCGGCTACACGAGGGTCCCGCTGGCCCCCGGCGAGTCCCGCCGCGTCCGCGTCAAGGTCCCCGCCGACCTGGCGTCGTTCACGGGCCGGCAGGGCCGCAGGGTGGTGGAACCGGGCGACCTGGAACTCCGCCTGTCGGCATCGAGCACGGACGCCCGCCTGACGGCCGAGGTGAAGCTGACGGGCGAGCCCCGAGAGGTGGACCACACGAGGCACCTGCACGCGACGTTCGCGTGAGCCGGCGCCCCCGCTGGGCCTGAGCCAGTCCCAGCGGGGGTCCCGCTCCCAAAATCAACGGCACCACCCCCACGGCCCTCTGTACGGTGAGCGAACGCGCATTCGCGCCCACACCACTCACGCCAATTCAGAGGCACCCGTGTTCCTGACCCTCACCACCACCGGCACCCCGGCCCACCCCGCGACCGACCTCGGCTACCTGCTGCACAAGCATCCCGACAAGGCGCAGGCGTTCTCCACCTCCTACGGCACCGCCCACGTCCTCTACCCGGAGGCGGACGCCGAGCGCTGCACGGCGGCGCTGCTGCTGGAGGTCGACGCGGTGGCCCTGGTCCGGCGCGGCAGGGGCAAGGGCCGCGGCGGCGCCCCCGACGCGGCCCTCGCGCAGTACGTCAACGACCGCCCGTACGCCGCGTCCTCCCTCCTCGCCGTGGCGCTGAGCGGCGTCTTCTCCAGCGCCATGCGCGGCGTGTGCCACGCCCGCCCCGAGCTTCCGGGACGGCCGCGGCCGCTGCGCGTGGAGGTGCCGGCCCTGCCCGCCCGCGGCGGCGCCGACCTCGTACGCCGCCTCTTCGAGCCGCCGGGCTGGACGGTCACCGTCGAACCGGTGCCGCTGGACACCGAGTTCCCCGAGTGGGGCGACTCGCGGTACGTGCGTCTCGTGCTGGAGTCCGAGGCGCTGACCGTCGCCGAGGCCCTGCGCCACCTCTACGTCCTGCTGCCGGTCCTGGACGACGCCAAGCACTACTGGGTCTCCCCGGACGAGGTCGACAAGCTGCTGCGGGCCGGGGAGGGCTGGCTGGCCGGCCACCCGGAGCAGAAGCTGATCACCAGCCGCTACCTGTCGCGCCGCTGGTCCCTGACCCGCGAGGCCATGGAACGGCTGGAACTGGTCCGGCTCGCCGAGGCCGACGACAGCGAGGTCGAGGACATCGACAACGCGGTGGCGGCCGAGGCGGAGACCGAGGAGCGGCCCACCCCGCTCGCCGTACAGCGGCGCGACGCGATCGTGGCGGCGCTCCGGGAGTCCGGTGCCGCCCGCGTCCTCGACCTGGGCTGCGGGCAGGGCCAGTTGGTACAGGCGCTGCTGAAGGACCCGCGGTTCACGGAGATCGTCGGCGTCGACGTGTCGATGCGGGCGCTCACCATCGCCGGGCGGCGGCTCAAACTGGACCGCATGGGGGAGCGGCAGGCCTCGCGCGTGCGGCTGCTCCAGGGCTCCCTCGCCTACACCGACAACCGCCTCAAGGGCTACGACGCCGCCGTGCTCAGCGAGGTGATCGAGCACGTCGACCCGCCGCGGCTGCCCGCCCTGGAATACGCGGTGTTCGGCGCGGTCCGCCCGCGCACGGTCCTCGTGACCACACCCAACGTCGAGTACAACGTCCGCTGGGAGAGCCTCCCGGCCGGGCACGTCCGGCACGGCGACCACCGCTTCGAGTGGACCCGCGCCGATTTCCGCGCCTGGGCCACCGCGGTCGCCGAACGGCACGGCTACGACGTCGGGTTCGCGCCCGTGGGCCCCGACGACCCCGAAGTGGGTCCGCCCACGCAGATGGCCGTGTTCACCGCGCAGACCCGTAAGGAGGCGAAGGCGGCATGACCGACACCCCGAAGACCCGTGTGCTCCCCGTCACCGACCTGTCCCTCGTCGTGCTCGTCGGCGCCTCCGGCTCCGGCAAGTCCACCTTCGCCCGCCGGCACTTCAAGCCGACCGAGGTGATCTCCTCCGACTTCTGCCGCGGCCTGGTCTCCGACGACGAGAACGACCAGAGCGCCACCCGCGACGCCTTCGACGTGCTGCACTACATCGCCGGCAAGCGCCTCGCCGCCGGCCGCCGTACCGTCGTCGACGCCACCAGCGTGCAGCAGGACGCCCGGCGCCAGTTGATCGAACTGGCCCGCGCGCACGACGTACTGCCGATCGCCGTCGTGCTCGACGTGCCGGAGGAGGTGTGCGCCGAGCGCAACGCGGCCCGCACCGACCGCGCCGACATGCCGCGCCGCGTCGTCCAGCGCCACGTCCGCGAACTGCGCCGTTCCATACGGCACTTGGAGCGCGAGGGCTTCCGCAAGGTGCACGTGCTGCGCGGCGTTGAGGAGGTCGAGAACGCCACCGTCGTCACCGAGAAGCGGTTCAACGACCTGACCCACCTCACCGGACCGTTCGACATCATCGGCGACATCCACGGCTGCTCCGCCGAACTGGAGTCGCTGCTCGGCAAGCTGGGCTACGTCGACGGCGCCCACCCCGAGGGCCGCACGGCGGTGTTCGTCGGCGACCTCGTGGACCGCGGTCCGGACAGCCCGGGCGTGCTGCGCCGCGTGATGGCCATGGTGAAGTCGGGCAACGCGCTGTGCGTGCCCGGCAACCACGAGAACAAGTTCGGCCGCTTCCTCAAGGGCCGCACCGTCCAGCACACCCACGGCCTCGCGGAGACCGTCGCGCAGATGGACGCCGAGAGCGAGGATTTCCGCGCGGAGGTACGGGAGTTCATCGAGGGGCTGGTCAGCCACTACGTCCTCGACGGCGGCCGGCTCGTGGTCTGCCACGCCGGGCTGCCCGAGAAGTACCACGGCCGCACCTCCGGCCGGGTCCGCAGCCACGCCCTGTACGGCGAGACGACCGGCGAGACCGACGAGTTCGGGCTGCCGGTGCGCTACCCGTGGGCCGAGGACTACCGGGGCCGCGCCGCCGTGGTGTACGGCCACACCCCGGTCCCGGAGGCGACCTGGCTCAACAACACGATCTGCCTGGACACCGGCGCCGTCTTCGGCGGGAAGCTCACCGCGCTGCGCTGGCCGGAGCGCGAACTGGTCGACGTACCGGCCGAACGCGTCTGGTACGAGCCGGTGAAGCCGCTGCGGTCCGAGGCGCCCGGCGGGCACGACGGGCGGCCCCTCGACCTCGCGGACGTACGGGGGCGGCGCGCTGTGGAGACGCGGCACGCCGGCCGGATCACCGTCCGCGAGGAGAACGCCGCCGCCGCGCTGGAGGTCATGAGCCGCTTCGCGGTGGACCCGAGGCTGCTGCCGTACCTGCCGCCGACGATGGCGCCGACCGCGACCTCGCAGGTCGACGGGTACCTGGAGCACCCGGCGGAGGCCTTCGCGGAGTACGCCGCCGACGGTGTCGCGCGCGTCGTGTGCGAGGAGAAGCACATGGGGTCGCGGGCGGTGGCCCTGGTGTGCCGGGACGCGGACACGGCCACGAAGCGCTTCGGCGTGGAGGGACCGACCGGCGCCCTCTGCACGCGCACCGGCCGCCCCTTCTTCGACGACGAGTCCGTCACCGAGGAGATCCTCGCGCGGCTGCGCGCGGCGGTGGACGAGGCCGGGCTCTGGGCGGAGCTGGACACCGACTGGCTGCTGCTGGACGCCGAGTTGATGCCCTGGTCGCTGAAGGCGGCCGGGCTGCTGCGCTCGCAGTACGCCGCGGTGGGCGCTGCGTCCGGCGCGGTGTTCCCGGGCGCGCTGGCCGCGCTGGAGGGCGCCGCCGCCCGGGGCGTCGACGTGTCCGCGCTTCTGGGGCGCCAGCGCGAACGCGCCTCGGACGCGGCGGCGTTCACCGCGGCGTACCGGCGCTACTGCTGGACGACGGACGGCCTCGACGGCGTGCGGCTGGCGCCGTTCCAGATCCTCGCCGTCCAGGGCCGCAGCCTCGCCGGGCTGCCGCACGACGAGCAACTCGCCCTGCTGGACCGGCTCGTGGAGCACGACGGCAGCGGCCTGCTGCGCACCACCCGGCGGTTGTACGTCGACACCGGCGACCCGGAGTCGGTGCGCGCCGGCGTCGACTGGTGGCTGGAGATGACCGGCCGCGGCGGCGAGGGCATGGTCGTCAAACCGCTCGGCGCGCTGGTCCGCGACGGCAAGGGGCGGCTGGTGCAGCCCGGCATCAAGTGCCGGGGCCGCGAGTACCTGCGGATCATCTACGGCCCGGAGTACACGCGCCCGGAGAACCTGGAACGGCTGCGCCACCGCTTCCTGGGCCACAAGCGGTCCCTGGCGATCCGCGAGTACGCCCTCGGCCTGGAGGCCCTGGACCGGCTCGCGGACGGCGAGCCGCTGTGGCGGGTCCACGAGGCCGTGTTCGGCGTACTGGCCCTGGAGTCGGAGCCGGTGGACCCCCGGTTGTGACGGGTGAGGGCCCGTTGGACGTCACGTCGTCAACGGGCCCTAGACCACCAGCCGCAGCCGCCGCGCGCACACCGCGACCCGTACGGTCTGACCCCACGTCAGCTCCAGCGCGTCGTTCTCCATGCCGTCCCCGAAGGCGACGAGGCGCTCGGACTCGACGGTCAGGCGCAGCGCGGCCGGGTCCGTCAACTCGCCCGCCACCAGCGACGTGCCGGTGGCGGGCGAGGGCCAGGCCTCGCGCACGAACCACAGCAGCCGGGTCTCCGCCGGGCCCGGCAGGGGCAGGCCCCCGCCGCGCTCCTGCCACACCGAGCGGATCCAGCCCGTCGCCCCGGTCCCGGTGCCGACCAGCACCCCCGAGGAGGCCTGGGCCTCGACGGCACCCCCGTCGCCGTCCAGGCCCAGGCGGTACCTGACCGTCGCGTGGCCCGCGGCGCCCAGGTAGATCTCGTTGAGGGCGACCAGCCGCTGCGTGTCGTCGGCGACCGCCTCCACCATCGTCAGGTCGTCCGTCACCGCTCCCGTGTGCGCCGACCGCAGCAGCGCCGGCGCGTCGCCCACGCTGTGCCGCACCAGCACCCCCGGGTTGCGTCCGGGGTCCGTGTCGACGCCGATCACCGGCTGGCCGTCGAGGTACTTGGCGACGTTCGCCACCAGGCCGTCCTGGCCGACGACGACCACGACGTCCTCCGGCGCGAACAGGAACCGGTCCAGGTCGGCCCGCTCCACCCGTGCCTGACGCCACGTCAGCGGCACGGCCGAGGCGACCTCGGCCAGGGCCCGCCGCGTCCGGTGGTGGCGCGCGGCGATCTCCTCGATGTCCCGGCCGCGCGACGCCAGGAAGAACGCGGCCTGCCCGTGCGTGCCGTGCCGGGCCACCAGCTCCTCGTACTCCGTGGTGCGGTGGACGAGGACGACCCGCGGGGCGAGGCTCACGCCGGTTCCCCGCGGCCCAGCCGCGACAGCAGCCCGGTCAGCACGTCCGGCGACACGGTCACGCTGTCGATGCGCGGCAGGTTCTCCGCGAGCCTCGCCCCGGTGAGGGCGTGCAGCGTCGCCGCGTCGACCTCCCCGTGCACCCGCAGCCAGGCGGCCTGCGCCTGCGCGCGCGCCTCGCCGACCTCGCGCGCGCCCTCCGCCTCGGCCTTCGCCAGCCGTATGGACCGGGTCGCCTCGGCGTCGGCCAGCCGTACCGTCCGGGCGGCCTCCCCCTCGGCGAGCTTCACCGTGCGGGCGGCCTCGGCGTCGGCGCGCACCGCGTCGGCGGCGGCCTGCTCCTCGGCCTTGCGGCGGGCGTTGGTGCCCTGCTGCTCGACCAGCCGCTCCTCGCGGCGGGCCAGTTCGATCTTGCTGGCGAGCTCGTTCTCGGCGATGGCCCGCTCCCGCTCCACCGCCACGGCCCGCCGCTCGTACGTGGCGCGGTCGGCGTCCTGCTGGATCAGCTCGCGGGCCGGAGTGCGCAGGGCCCGCTCGACCTCCGGCTCCGGCCGGAGCGCCACGACGCGCACGGCGACCACCTCGATGCCGGTGGCGGGCAGCCGGGGCTCGGCCGCGAGGCCCGACGCGACCCGGTCGCGGACCGCCGCGACGCCGTCCACGAGCGCGGTCGCCAGCGGCGTACGGGCCAGGACGTCGAGGGCGTGCTGCTGGGCCGTCTCGGTGAGCAGCGTGCCCAGTTGCTCCAGCGGCGCGCCCCGCCAGGCGCCGGTGTCCGGGTCGATGGAGAAGTCCAGCCGCTCGGCGGCGAGCGCCGGGTCGCCGATGCGGTAGGTGACGGTCGCCTGCACCGCCACGTCCTGGAAGTCGGAGGTGCGGGCGTGGAAGGTCATCGCCAGTTCCCGGTCGTCGACCGGCACCTCGGACAGCGCGGCGGTCAGTGCCCGGTACCAGAAGCTGAGGCCGGGTCCCTCGTGCACGAGCCTGCCGGACCTGTGGTGCCGGACGTGTGCCGTCGGCGCGCCGCGCAGGTGGCGCCAGCCGAGGCGCCGGGTGATGTCGGCCATGAGGACCCCCTCGTTCATTTCGTCATGATGACGATAACCATGGCGCCGTTTATCGTCAAGGGGACGAAAACAGAAGGGGGCGGAATCGGTCGAGCAGCGGGTGAAGACGGTCCGCGATGGTCAGGATGGAGTCATGGCATTCCATGTCGACTCCGAGGCCGGGCGGCTGCGCCGCGTCATCCTGCACCGGCCTGATCTCGAGCTCAAAAGGCTCACGCCCAGCAACAAGGACGCCCTTCTCTTCGACGACGTGCTGTGGGTGCGCCGGGCGCGCGCCGAGCACGACGGGTTCGCGGACGTGCTGCGCGACCGCGGGGTCACCGTCCACCTCTTCGGTGACCTGCTCTCCGAGACCCTGGAGGTCCCCGAGGCCAGAACCCTGGTCCTGGACCGCGTCTTCGACGAGAAGGAGTACGGCCCCCTCGCCACCGACCACCTGCGCGCGGCCTTCGAGTCGCTGCCCGCCCCCGGCCTGGCCGAGGCGCTCGTCGGCGGCATGACCAAACGGGAGTTCCTCGACGAGCACCCCGAGCCGACCTCCGTGCGCTTCCACGCCATGGACCTGGACGACTTCCTGCTCGGGCCGCTGCCCAACCACCTGTTCACCAGGGACACCTCCGCCTGGATATACGACGGCGTCTCCGTCAACGCGATGCGCTGGCCGGCCCGGCAGCGCGAGACCGTGCACTTCGAGGCGATCTACCGCTACCACCCGCTGTTCCGCGAGGAGGGCTTCGGCAAGGGCTTCCACGTCTGGTCCCAGGGCCAGGCCGACTACCCGTCGACCATCGAGGGCGGCGACGTCCTCGTCATCGGCAACGGCGCCGTCCTCATCGGCATGAGCGAGCGCACCACGCCCCAGGCCGTCGAGATGCTCGCGCACAAGCTGTTCGCCGCCGGTTCCGCGACCACGATCGTCGCCCTCGACATGCCGAAGCGGCGCGCGTTCATGCACCTCGACACGGTGATGACCATGGTCGACGGCGACACCTTCACGCAGTACGCCGGGCTCGGCATGCTCCGCTCGTACACCATCGAACCGGGCACGGGCGAGAAGGAGCTCAAGGTCACCGACCATCCGCCCGAGCACATGCACCGGGCGATCGCCGCCGCCCTCGGCCTCAGCGAGATCCGCGTCCTGACCGCCACCCAGGACGTCCACGCCGCCGAGCGCGAGCAGTGGGACGACGGCTGCAACGTCCTCGCCGTCGAACCGGGCGTCGTCGTCGCCTACGAGCGCAACGCCACCACCAACACCCACCTGCGCAAGCAGGGCATCGAGGTCATCGAGATCCCCGGCAGCGAACTGGGCCGGGGCCGCGGCGGACCGCGCTGCATGAGCTGCCCCGTGGAACGCGACGCCGTGCCCTCGTAGGCCGGGCGGGGCGGGAAGGGGACTGTATAGAAATGTCTACCGTCGTATAGACTTCCAACGGTCCCTGTCCCGTCCTGTCCACGCACCGTCCCACGCACCCCTGGAGCGCCCCCCATGGCGACAGTCCCGACCGCCCTCGCCGGGCGCCACTTCCTCAAGGAGCTCGACCTCAGCGCGCAGGAGTTCCTGGGCCTCGTCGAGCTGGCCGCGGAGCTGAAGGCCGCCAAGAAGGCCGGGACCGAGACACGGTACCTGCGCGGGAAGAACATCGCGATGATCTTCGAGAAGACCTCCACGCGCACGCGCTGCGCGTTCGAGGTCGCCGCCGCCGACCAGGGCGCCGCCACCACCTGCCTCGACCCGTCGGGTTCGCAGATCGGGCACAAGGAGTCCGTCAAGGACACCGCCCGCGTGCTGGGCCGGATGTACGACGCGATCCAGTACCGCGGCGACAGTCAGGCCAAGGTCGAGGAACTCGCCGCGTACGCCGGCGTGCCCGTCTACAACGGCCTCACCGACGACTGGCACCCCACGCAGATGCTCGCCGACGTGCTCACCATGACCGAGCACAGCGGCCGGCCCGTGACCGAGATCGCCTACGCCTATCTCGGCGACGCCCGCTTCAACACGGGCAACTCCTACCTGATCACCGGCGCCCTGCTCGGCATGGACGTACGGATCGTCGCCCCGAAGTCCTACTGGCCCGCCCAGGAGATCGTCGACCGCGCCCACGAACTCGCCGAGACCTCCGGCGCCCGCATCACGCTCACCGAGTCCGTCGCCGACGGCGTGCGCGGCGCCGGCTTCGTGGTCACCGACGTGTGGGTGTCCATGGGTGAGCCGAAGGAGGTCTGGGACGAGCGGATCGCGAGCCTCGCACCGTACGCCGTGACCATGGACGTGCTGCGCGCCACCGGCGACCCGGACGTGAAGTTCCTGCACTGCCTGCCCGCCTTCCACGACCTCGACACCAGCATCGGCCGGGAGATCCACGAGCGGCACGGCCTGGAGTCGCTGGAGGTCACGGACGAGGTGTTCGAGTCGGCCCACTCGGTCGTCTTCGACGAGGCGGAGAACCGGCTGCACACCATCAAGGCGCTCCTGGTCGCGACCCTGGCCTGACCCGGCTCAGGACCCCACTCGGGATCCACTCGGGACCCGGCTCAGGGCGAGCGGCGCCGCTGGGTGGGCACCACCGGCAGCCGGAACCAGACCGCCTTGCCGGACTCGGTGGGGCGGTGCCCGCACGACGAGCTCAGGGTGCGGATCAGCAGCAGACCCCGCCCGTGCTCCTGCCACGGGTCGGGCGCCTCCAGCACCGGCCGGGTCAGATCGCCCGGGGGCGCCGGATCGGGATCGTGCACCTCGACCTGGCAGCCGTTCGGCTGCAGCTCCACCACCAGTTCGATCGGGGTCGCCCCGCTGGTGTGCTCGACGGCGTTCGCGACCAGCTCCGCCGTGAGCAGCTCGGCCGTGTCGCAGTCCGCCGAGTGCTCCAGCTCCGCCAGTGCCGTGCGGACCAGGGCACGCGCGACCGGCACCGCGGAGGCGGCGTGGGGCAGGGCGATGCGCCAGGAGGCGGAAGCGGGGGAGTCGTGCACAACGGGTCCGTTCATGAGCAGGCTGTCCTGCTTTCAACCGTAAGAATGGTACGGGTCCGCCCGGCAGAGGCGTCCGGCGGGCCACGTACGGGACCTTCGGCCCCGTCGCCGGGCGGCTTACCCAGGGCCACGCCGTGGCGCGCCCGCCGGGTCCCGCCGTTACCGGCCCGTCGAGGAGCCGTGACGCCCGTGACGGCATCGGGGCCCACCTGAAGCGTAGGCAGAGACGCGCGACACAGGCCTATCGCGCACTCGTGACGACAGTCACAGATGGGTGATAGCTTCGAGGGACAGAACTCAGTGAGGCAGTGCCCGCCCGAGGAGGCCGCACGTCATGAGTCCTTTCACCGGCTCCGCCGCCCCCACCGCCGACTGGCGGCACCTGCGCGTCGACCTCACCGACGGCGTCGCCACCGTCACCCTCGCCCGCCCCGACCGGCTCAACGCCCTCACCTTCGGCGCCTACGCCGACCTGCGCGACCTGCTCGCCGAGCTGTCCCGCGCCCGCGCCGTGCGCGCCCTGGTGCTGGCCGGCGAGGGACGCGGCTTCTGCTCCGGCGGCGACGTCGAGGAGATCATCGGCGCCACCCTCGCCATGGACGCCGCCGAGCTGCTCGACTTCAACCGGATGACCGGCCAGGTGGTGCGGGCGGTACGCGAGTGCCCGTTCCCGGTGATCGCCGCCGTCCACGGCGTCGCCGCGGGTGCCGGCGCGGTCCTCGCCCTGGCCGCCGACTTCCGCGTCGCCGACCCCACCGCCCGCTTCGCCTTCCTCTTCACCAGGGTCGGCCTGTCCGGCGGCGACATGGGCGCCGCCTACCTGCTGCCCAGGGTCGTCGGCCTCGGCCACGCCACCCGCCTGCTGATGCTCGGCGAACCGGTCCGCGCCGCCGAGGCCGAGCGGATCGGCCTGATCAGCGAACTCACCGACGAGGGCCACGCCGACCCGGCCGCCCAGGCCCTCGCCCGCCGCCTCGCCGACGGCCCGGCCCTGGCCCACGCCCAGACAAAGGCCCTGCTCACGGCGGAACTGGACATGCCGATGTCGGCGGCCGTCGAACTGGACGCCTCGACCCAGGCGTTCCTGATGACCGGGGAGGACTACCGCGAGTTCCACGCGGCGTTCACGGAGAAGCGGCCCCCGAAGTGGAGGGGGCGATGAACGCGCGGAGTGGTCCCGCCCGCGTCGCCGTCATCGGCGGCGGCCCCGGCGGCCTCTACACCGCCGCCCTGCTCAAACGCCTCGACCCCGGCAGGGACGTCACCGTCTGGGAGCGCAACGCCCCGGACGACACCTTCGGCTTCGGCGTCGTCCTCTCCGACGAGACCCTCGGCGGCATCGAGCACGCCGACCCCCACGTCTACGAGGCGCTCCAGCGGCACTTCGTCCGCTGGGACGACATCGACATCGTCCACCGCGGCACCCGCCAGACCTCCGGCGGACACGGCTTCGCCGCCCTCGGCAGACACCGCCTCCTGAGCGTCCTGCACGACCGCTGCCGCGACCTCGGCGTGGACCTCCGCTTCGGCGCCCCGGCCCCGCACCCCGACCGGCTGGCCGAGGCGTACGACCTCGTCGTCGCGGCCGACGGCGTGCACAGCACGACCCGCGACACGTACGCGGACGTGTTCCGCCCGCACCTCACGAGCCACCGCTGCCGCTACATCTGGCTCGCCGCCGACTTCGCCTTCGACGCCTTCCGCTTCGAGATCGCCGAGACCGAGCACGGCGTGATGCAGCTGCACGGCTACCCCTACTCGGCGGACGCCTCCACCGTCATCGTGGAGATGCGCGAGGAGGTGTGGGGCGCGGCCGGTTTCGACGCGATGGACGAGCGGGAGTCGGCCGAGCGCTGCGCCAAGATCTTCGCCGACGCGCTCGGCGGACGCCCCCTGCGCTCCAACAACTCGGCGTGGACCACCTTCCGCACGGTCGTCACCGAACGCTGGTCGCACGGCAACGTCGTCCTGCTCGGCGACGCCGCCCACACCGCCCACTTCTCCATCGGCTCCGGCACCAAACTCGCCGTCGAGGACGCCCTCGCCCTCGCCGCCTGCCTGACCGAACGACCCACCCTCGCCGAAGCGCTGGCCGCCTACGAGGAGGAGCGCAAGCCGGTCGTCGCCTCCACGCAGCGCGCCGCCCGCGCCAGCCTGGAGTGGTTCGAGAACCTCGCCCTGTACGTCGACCAGCCGCCCCGCCGGTTCGCCTTCAACCTGCTCACCCGCAGCCGCCGCGTCACCCACGACAACCTCCGGCTGCGCGACGCCCGCTTCACCCGGTCCGTGGAGCGCGAGTTCGGCTGCCCGCCCGGCACACCGCCGATGTTCACCCCTTTCCGGCTGCGCGGACTCACCCTGCGCAACCGTGTCGTGGTGTCCCCGATGGACATGTACTCGGCCGAGGACGGCGTCCCCGGCGACTTCCACCTCGTCCACCTCGGCGCACGGGCCCTCGGCGGCGCCGGGCTCGTGATGACCGAGATGGTGTGCGTCAGCCCGGAGGGCCGCATCACCCCCGGCTGCGCCGGCCTCTACACCGGCCGGCAGACCGAGGCGTGGCGGCGCGTCACGTCGTTCGTGCACGCGCAGGCGCCCGGCACCGCGATCGGCGTGCAGCTCGGGCACAGCGGACGCAAGGGCTCGACCCGGCTGATGTGGGAGGGCATGGACGAGCCGCTGGACGACGGCAACTGGCCGCTGGTCGCCGCGTCCCCGCTGCCGTACACCCCGCGCAGCCAGACCCCGCGCGCGCTCGGCCGGGCCCAGCTGACCGACATACGGGAGCAGTTCACGAGCGCCGCGGTCCGGGCCGCCCGCGCCGGCTTCGACCTCCTCGAACTGCACTGCGCGCACGGCTACTTGCTGTCCGGCTTCCTCTCCCCGCTGACCAACCGCCGCACCGACGCCTACGGCGGATCACTGGAGGGCAGGCTGCGCTTCCCGCTGGAGGTGTTCGACGCCGTACGGGCGGTCTGGCCGGAGGAACGCCCCATGACCGTGCGGATCTCGGCCACCGACTGGGCCGACGGCGGCACCACCGCCGACGACGCCGTCGAGATCGCCCGCGCCTTCGCCGCGCACGGCGCCGACGCCATCGACGTGTCGACCGGGCAGGTCGTCGCCGACGAACGGCCGGAGTACGGGCGGTCGTACCAGACGCCGTTCGCGGACCGCATCCGGCACGAGGCGCGCGTGCCCGTGATCGCGGTCGGCGCGATCTCCTCCTGGGACGACGTCAACTCCCTGATCCTGGCCGGGCGGACCGACCTGTGCGCGCTCGCCCGGCCGCATCTGTACGACCCGCACTGGACGCTGCACGCCGCTGCCGAACAGGGCTACACCGGTCCCGGCGCCCTCTGGCCGGCCCCGTACCGCGCGGGCAGCAGGCCCCCGCGCACCGGACGCACGGACACGCCCAAACCCCGCCTGGGCCTGTCCGGTTGAGGCCCGGGGCCCGACGCCCGACGCCCGGGGCGCAGGACGCCGCCGGTCGTGTCAGGCGGTGCCCCCGGTCGTGCGGTCGCACCGGTCGCCCGGCCGTGTCACCCGGTCGACTCCAGGCCGACGTAAGCCGCCCCCGCGTCCCGCAGCCGCTCGTGCAGCTCGTGGAACACCGCGGCCGACCGGGCGCCCGGCCAGTCGGCGGGCAGCAGCCGGGCGGGCAGACCGGGGTCGGTGTAGGGCAGATGGCGCCAGGAGTCCAGGGCGAGGAGATAGTCGCGGTAGGCCTCCTCCGGCGGGGTGTCCGGGCGCCGCCGCCAGTCGTCCAGCACGCGCGCGTGGCGGTCCAGGAACGCCTCGTGCTCCTTGGCGATCGCCGCCAGGTCCCACCAGCGGGCCACGGCCTGAGCAGTCGGCGCGAACCCCAGGTGCTCGCCCCGGAAGAGGTCTACGTAGCCCTCCAGGCGCAGCCGCTGAAGGGTGTGCCGGGTCTCCTCGTACAGCCGCGCCGGGGCGATCCACACGCCGGGCGCCGCCGTGCCGAAGCCCAGTCCGGCCAGCCGGGAGCGCAGCACGTGCCGCTTCTGCCGCTCGGACTCGGGCACGGAGAACACCGCGAGCACCCAGCCCTCGTCGTCCGGCGCCGCGCCCGCGTAGATGCGCCGGTCGCCGTCGTCCAGCAACTGGCGGGCGTCCGGCGACAGCCCGTACCCGGCCGCGCCCGACGCGGTGCGGGCCGGGACGAGCAGGCCGCGGCGCTTGAGCCGCGACACCGAGGAGCGCACGGAGGGCGCGTCCACGCCGACCGCGGCCAGGAGCCGGATCAGCTCGGCGACGGGCACCGGGCCCGGGGCGAAGCGGCCGTACGCGCCGTACAGCGTGACGATGAGGGACCGTGGTGCATGCTGGTCGGACACGTTGATCATCTTAGGGTCTTCGGCATCACTGCTGGTCACCCCCCGCGTCGGTGGACGCGCGCAGCTTGAACCGCTGGAGTTTGCCCGTCGCGGTGCGCGGCAGCGCGTCCAGGAAGACGATCTCGCGCGGGCACTTGTACGGCGCCAGCTCCGACTTCAGGTAGGCCCGCAGTGCCTCGGCGTCCCGCGCTGCGCCCTCCTTGAGGACCGCGAACGCCACGACGACCTGACCGCGCGCCTCGTCGGGCCGCCCCACGACCGCCGCCTCCACCACGTCCGGATGACGCAGCAGCGCGTCCTCCACCTCGGGCCCGGCGATGTTGTACCCGGCCGAAATGATCATGTCGTCCGCGCGGGCGACGTACCGGAAGTAGCCGTCGGGCTCGCGGACGTAGGTGTCGCCGGTGATGTTCCAGCCGCCGCGCACGTACTCCCGTTGCCGCGGGTCGGCGAGGTAGCGGCAGCCGACCGGGCCGCGCACCGCGAGCAGGCCGGGCTCGCCGTCGGGCACGGGGTCGCCGTTCGCGTCCTGCACGCGCGCGTGCCAGCCCGGCACGGGGACTCCCGTCGTGCCGGGCCGGATGGCGTCGTCGGCGGCGGAGATGAAGATGTGCAGCAACTCGGTCGCGCCGATGCCGTTGATGACGCGCAGCCCGGTCCGCTCGTGCCAGGCGTGCCAGGTCGCCGCCGGCAGGTTCTCGCCGGCCGACACGCAGCGGCGCAGCGAGCCGATGTCGTACCCGTCGAGGGAGTCGAGCATCGCGCGGTACGCGGTCGGTGCCGTGAACAGCACGGACACCCGGTGCTCGGCGATCGCCGGCAACAGTTGTCTCGGCGTGGCCTGTTCGAGCAGCAGGGCGCTCGCCCCGGCGCGCATCGGGAAGATGACCAGGCCGCCGAGCCCGAAGGTGAAGCCGAGCGGCGGGCTGCCCGCGAACACGTCGTCCGCGCGGGGCCGCAGGACGTGCCGGGAGAAGGTGTCGGCGACCGCCAGCACGTCCCGGTGGACGTGCATGCAGCCCTTGGGGCGTCCCGTGGTGCCCGACGTGAACGCGATCAGCGCCACGTCGTCGGCCGCGGTCGGCACCGCAGGGAACGGCTCCCCGGACGCGGGGCGGCCCAGGAGGTCGTCGGGGGCGTCGCCGCCGTACGTCGTGATGCGCAGTCCGGGCACGTCGGCCTTGGCGAGGTCGTCCACCGCGCGCACGTCGCACAGCGCGTGCCGCACCCGCGCGATCTCGCACATGGTGGCCAGCTCGTGCGGGCGCTGCTGGGCCAGCACGGTCACGGCGACCGCGCCCGCCTTCAGCACCGCGAGCCAGCACGCCGCCAGCCACGGGGTGGTGGGGCCGCGCAGCAGCACCCGGTTGCCGGGGACGACGCCGAGGTCGCCGGTCAGCACGTGGGCGATGCGGTCGACGCGGGCGCGCAGGTCCCCGTACGTCCAGACGGGGCCGGTGGGGGTGCGGAACACCGGCCGGTCGGCGGGCGGTCCGGCGAGGAGTTCGGCGGCGCAGTTCAGCCGGTCCGGGTAGCGCAGCTCCGGCAGGTCGAAGCTCAGCTCGGGCCACTGGCCGGGCGGCGGGAGGTGGTCCCGCGCGAAGGTGTCGACGTGGGCGGTGGCCCCGTGCCGGGCGCGGGGGGTGTCCCCGTGATTCATGACGATCGCCCCCTTTGTGGTGGTGGGCTCGCACGAGGAGCGTATCGTGTTGGTGACGGCAGTCAACGGTTCGCGATAACCTCGTCGGGTGCCCCGGCGGCCACGAGGCGGCGGGGGAGAAGCGACCGGGAGGCCCGGGAATGACCGCATTCTCGCTCGAACCGGAACAGACCGCCTGGTGTGCCGAACTGCGCACCCTGGCCGCCGAACGGCTCCGCCCGCTCGCCGAGAAGGGCGAACCGGGCACCGTCAACCGCCCGCTGGTCGCCGAACTGGGCGCGCTCGGCCTGCTCGCCCGCCTCTTCACCTCCGGCGCGCTCGACCTGTGCCTGATGCGGGAGTCCCTCGCGTACGCCTGCACGGAGGCGGAGACCGCCCTCGCCCTGCAGGGCCTCGGCGCCCACCCGGTGCACGCCCACGGCACCGACGCGCAGCGCGCCCGCTGGCTCCCCCGAGTGGGTGACGGCACGGCCGTCGCGGCGTTCGCGCTGAGCGAGCCGGGGGCCGGTTCCGACGCGGCGGCACTCGGGCTGCGGGCGGAACGGGACACGCGGGCCGCCCCGGACGGCGCGCGGCGCGCCGAGCCGTCTCTCACCGCCGCACCCGACGGCGGCTCCCGCTGGCGGCTCACCGGCGAGAAGTGCTGGATCTCCAACGCCCCCGAGGCCGACTTCTACACCGTCTTCGCCCGCACCACCCCCGGCGCCGGCGCCCGCGGCGTCACCGCCTTCCTCGTCCCGGCCGACCGCCCCGGCCTCACCGGCACCGCCCTCGACATGCTCTCCCCGCACCCCATCGGCGCCCTGGACTTCGACGCCGTGCCGGTCACCGCCGACGACGTGCTCGGCGAGGTCGACCGCGGCTTCCGCGTCGCCATGGGCACCCTCAACCTGTTCCGCCCCAGCGTCGGCGCCTTCGCCGTCGGCATGGCGCAGGCCGCCCTCGACGCCACCCTCGCCCACACCGCCCGGCGCGACGCGTTCGGCGGGAAGCTGAGCGACCTCCAGACGGTCGCCCACCAGGTCGCCGAGATGGCCCTGCGCACCGACGCGGCCCGCCTGATGGTCTACGCGGCGGCCACGGCGTACGACGCGGGCGCGGCCGACGTCCCCAAACGCGCCGCCATGGCGAAACTGCTCGCCACCGAGACCGCGCAGTACGTCGTCGACACGGCCGTCCAACTGCACGGCGCCCGTGCCCTGCGCCGCGGCCACCTCCTCGAACACCTCTACCGCGAGGTCCGCGCCCCCCGCGTCTACGAGGGCGCCAGCGAGGTCCAACGCGGCATCATCGCCAAGGAGTTGTACACGGCCGCCGCCCGAGGAGAGGACGCCCCGTGACCGCCGAGCGCGTCAACCCGCCCGAACTGTCCCCGCCCACCGGCTTCAGCCACGCCGTCGTCGCCTCCGGCGGCCGCGTCGTCTTCCTCGCCGGCCAGACCGCGCTCGACACCGACGGCAAGGTCGTCGGCGACACGCTCCCCGCCCAGTTCACCCGCGCGCTCACCAACCTGCTGACCGCGCTGCGCGCCGCCGGCGGCACCCCGGCCGACCTCGCCCGCGTCACCGTCTACACCACCGACCTCGCCGCCTACCGCACCCACGCCCGCGAACTCGGCCGCACATGGCGGGAGTTGGCGGGCCGCGACTACCCGGCGATGGCCGTGGTCGAGGTCGTGCGCCTGTGGGACGAGCAGGCGCTGCTCGAACTGGACGGCTTCGCCGTACTGCCATAAAGGGCGGCGCGATCCTCGCACACCGGCTAGTGCTGCGGCCGGGAAGGTTTGCCGAAGTGCTCGCGGCGTCCGGTGCGGTGCGTCGCAAGGCGGAGCGCCGCCCGCGTACTGGGCGTACGCGGGCGGTGCGACAACGCCGCGAGGTGCCGTGCCGGGCGTCGCGAGCCGGTGAACCTTTCCGGTCGTGGCGCTAGCATCGCGGCATGCCCGAAATCGAGCTCAGCGCGGGAACCGTCGAGTACGAGGACACGGGCGGCGACGGGCCCGTCATCGTCCTCCTGCACGGCCTCGTCCACGACGCCACCGTCTGGCGCAAGGTCATCGCCGAACTCCGCGCCGACCACCGCCTGATCGCGCCCACCCTCCCGTACGGCGCCCACCGCAGGCCGATGAACAGGCCGCCCACGCCCGACCTCGTCAACGACCTCGTCGTGGAGTTCCTGGACCGCCTCGACCTGCGGGACGTCACCCTCGTCGAGAGCGACTGCGGCCGGGCCCAGACCGTCGCCGCCCGGCACCCCGAACGGCTCGCCCGCCTCGTCCTGATCTCCTGCGAGGCCTTCGACAACTACCCGCCCGGCCTGCCCGGCAAGATGCTCACCCTCGCCTGCCGGGTGCCCGGCGGCATCGCCCTGCTCGTCCGCGTCCTCGGCCTGAAGCCGCTGCGCCGCCTGCCCGTCGGCATCGGCGCCCTCACCAAGCACCCCGTGCCCGACGAGATCGTGGACGGCTGGCTGCGCCCGCTGCGCACCGACCCCGCGATCCGCCGCGACTTCCGCCACTACGGCACCCACGTCCGCCGCACCGAACTGCTGGAGGCCGCCGAGGGCCTGCGCCGCTTCGACCGGCCCGCACTCGTCGTCTGGGCGACCGAGGACGTGATGATGCCCCGCGAGCACGGCCCCCGGCTGGCCGGGCTGCTCCCGCAGGGGCGGCTCCTGGAGATCGCGGACTCCCGGACCCTCGTCGCCGAGGACCAGCCCGAACGCCTCGCCGCCGCGCTGCGGGAGTTCATCGCCGGGCTGTGAGCGCGGGCGTGAACACGGACTCGCCACCGAAAGAGTGACGATCACACCGCTCGGGGCGGGCGCCGGGTACCTGTGGGAACCCCCACACCCGGGATCACCCAGGAGGTACCCCCATGTTCCTGCGTCCCGCCCTCGGCGCCGCCGCCGGTGCCGCGCTGCTGCTCGCCGCCCCCGCGGCCGCGGCCGCGCCCGAGCCCGTCGCCGCCCCCTCGGCCGCGACCGTGACCGTCGACCCGACGGGCCGCGTCGCCGCCGACGGCACCGTCACCCTCTCCGGCACCTACCGCTGCTCCGGCAACTCCGGTCCGGTCTTCGTCAGCTC
This sequence comes from Streptomyces sp. NPDC037054, assembly GCF_055606745.1. Lineage (NCBI taxonomy): Bacteria > Bacillati > Actinomycetota > Actinomycetes > Kitasatosporales > Streptomycetaceae > Streptomyces > Streptomyces sp. NPDC037054. The sequence continues at coordinate 260,047 of NZ_JBVJSJ010000011.1, forward strand.
CTCCGTCGGCCAGAACTCCTCCCACGTCCGCTACGGCATCGGCGGCACCCGCGCGGTCTGCGACGGCCTGGAGCACCGCTGGGTGAACACCGGCACGCCCTACCCGGCCGACGCCCTGAAGGCCGGCCCGGCCCGCGTCGAGGCGACCCTGATGGAGCTGCGGACCACGAACGGCCTGCCCCTGCCCCGCTTCCTCGCCGTGCAGCGCCAGGACATCACCCTGATCCAGTCCTGACCGGCCCGGCCCGACCGACCTGACCCGCACCCGCCCCACGACGGGCGGCCGGATTCCGGCCGCCCGTTCTCTTTCCCGGGGGAGTGTACGTTCGTACGCTCCAGGGTGTACGGTCGACCGCATGCCGACGACCGACCACTTCGCCGACGATCCCCGCACCCAGCTGGAGCGCATGCTCGCCGGGGACCTCTACATCGCCGACGACCCCGAGATCGGCCGCCGGCTGCAGCGCGCCGTACGGCTCGCCGCCCGCTACCAGGCCGCGTACGTCGAGGACCCCGACGCCGCCCGGCCCCTGCTGGCCGAACTCCTCGGCTCCCTCGGCGAGGAGGCCCACGTGCGGCCCCCGCTGTACGTGGACTACGGCAGCCAGGTGTCGATCGGGGCGCGCACCTTCGTCAACTTCAACCTGACCGCCCTGGACGTCGCGACCATCACCATCGGCGAGGACTGCCAGATCGGCCCGAACGTCCAACTCCTCACCCCCACCCACCCCGTGGAGCCGGAGCCCCGGCGCGACAAGCTGGAGGCGGCGCGGCCCATCACCATCGGGGACAACGTGTGGCTCGGCGGCGGCGCCATCGTCCTCGCCGGCGTGACCATCGGCGACAACAGCGTGATCGGCGCGGGCGCGGTCGTCACCAAGGACGTCCCGGCGAACGTCGTCGCCGTGGGCAACCCGGCCCGCGTCGTACGCACCCTCTGACCGCTTCACCGACGGAACCGCACATGGCCACCGGACACACCGACCCGCAGCGACGCGAGCGCATCATCGCCGCCACCCTCGACCTCATCGCCGACGAGGGCCTCGCCGGCGTCTCGCACCGCAAGGTCGCCGCCCGCGCGGGCGTGCCGCTGGGATCGATGACGTACCACTTCCGCGGCCGGGAGGACCTGCTGCGCGAGGCGTTCACGCGCTTCGCCGACGGCGTCGTCGCCGACTTCGACGCCCACCTCGGCGGGGCCGCCGACGCCGACGAGGCCCGCACCGCCGTCACCGACCTGATCCACCGCCTCTCCGACGGACCGCAGCGCGACCTGGTCCTCACCCACGAGCTGTACACGCTCGCCGCGCGGGAGCCCGCCTACCGGGAGCTGACCCGGGAGTGGATGCGGCGCAGCCGGGTATGCCTGGAGCGCCACTTCGATCCGGCGACCGCCCGTCAACTGGACGCCCTCATCGAGGGCCTGGCGCTGCACCGGGCGCTGGACACCGACCCGCACGACCGCGCGCTGACCGCCGAGGCCGTCGCGCGCATCACCGGCGCACCGGCCCGGCCCGGCGCCGCCGCATGAGCCGCCCGTGCGGCACGGACCTGACACCGTGCCGCACGGGCTCCCCCTGTGCCGACGCCCGGCTCACCGTGTGCTGCACACCGTCCTCGGAGCCGTCCGCCGGTCGGAGCCCCGCGCGGAGTGCGCGTCCTGCACCCGCTGCACGTCGTCGAGCAGTTCCCGCACCTTGACGTCCCGGCGGTCGGCCGCCCGGGAGACGGTCAGCAGCACGGCCTCGTAGAAGGCGTCCCGCACGGCCGGTGCCATGACGTCCGAGGCGTCGAGGCAGCGGGGCCCGGAGCGGAGGCGCCGCGCGATCTCGCGTTCCCTCGCGCCGCCGCTCGGCTCCACCTCACGGTTCGCGGAGAAGACACCCGCCGTCTCGGCCCACTTCTGCTGGTCCGCCCGGGAGGCCAGCCGCCTGATCAGTTCCCGGGCGGCGGGGCGGTCGCTGAACAGCGCCGCGAAGTCACCGGTCACCTCGTGCGCCCGCACCCGGCTGCCCCCACCGGGCAGGAACGGGGCGGAGTCCAGCATCCTCGCCCGCTCGGCGGCGTCCCGGTAGAAGGAGGGCGCGAAGGAGCCCTGGTGCTCCAGGACGCACCCCTCCCGGCCGCTGAACAGCAGCCCCTTGCCGTCCGGGGCGCCCCGGTGGTCGGTGAGCAGGGCGTCCTCGGCCGCCTTCTCGTCCTGCCGGAGCAGAGCGGCCCACGCCTCCCAGGCGCCGCGCACCGGGGCGCTGCGCCACCAGTCGGTGGTGCCCGCGTCCAGCGCCCACTTCTCGTAGACGGCCGGGCCCTCGCGTTGCAGCACGAGGTCCTCGATCCAGTCGGTGCCGGGCCAGCCCGAGGCGCCGTCGTCGCCCATGCCCATGCACCAACTGCCCAGCGGGGCGACCGATTGGGCCGGCCTCTCGCCCTCGCGGTACCACACGATGCTCTTCAGGTCGGCCTTGACCGGGACCCAGTAGACGTGCCCGGAGGACGAACCGGTCGGCTGCCAGGGAGCGCCGTACTCGTGCGGTTCGTAGAGCCCGTTCAGCGGTTTGAGGAGATCCTGGTCGGCGTACTCGGCGAGTTCACCGATGCCCGGCATGATCACGATGTCCGGGGGCTCACCCGACTGCACCTTGGACAGCAGCACGTCCCGCTGGGCCGCGGTGCCCTGGTAACGGAACGGAATGCCGACGTCCGTCAGCAGGGACTCGAACCGCTCCTCCTGCGTGGCCGTCCACGTCCCGAGGATCGTCACCGGCTCCTCGTCGTCCTGCCGCACCCACACCACCACCGTGCAGCCGGCCACCACCAGCAGCATGACCATGGCGAGGATCAGCATCTTGAACCGCCGGGTCACCGCCGCCTCCAGTAGTCGCTGTCGAGGCGCAGCCCGAGCCCCAGCACGGGCAGCGCGAGGGCCAGCAGACTGCCGACGAAGGCACCCCGGTACACCCCGTCGGTCCACGCCGCGTCGGTCATCCGCTGCCGGACCTCCTCCGACTTCTCCGTCACCCGCTGCTGCGCCTCGGCCGGCTCCGGGCCGGTGTGCCCGGACACCTCGGTGATCTGCCGCAGGTCACTGACCGCCGCGCCGAGGTCGTGCTCGGTGGCGGCCGCCGTGATCAGCGGAACCACCGCGAGCAGCACGGTGAGCACGAACGCCGCGAGCAGATACGGATTCCAGTCGCGTCCGCAGCGGTCCCGCAGCACGAACAGTGCCGACAGCAGCGTCAACGCCACGGCGGCCAAGAGGAGTTCGGCGACCACCCACCCGCCGCGCTGCCAGGGCCCGACATTGGCCGTGGCCTCCGCGTGCAGCAGCTGCCTGCGCTGAAGATCCGCCAGACGCGGGTCGAGTCCGACTCCCGCGCGGGTGAGCAACGACTCGGCCTCCCCCAGTTTCTGCGTCCGCATCAGGTCGTCGTCGCGGTAGAGGGACGCGCCGAGGACGAGCGAGTTGCTGTAGGTGGCGAGCAGGCCCTTGACCGTGCCGAGGTCCTGGTCGGTGCGGTCCGCGATGCGGGACAGGCCCTGGTCGGCGGCCGAGAGCTGGGAGCGGTACGTCTCGCCCGAGCCCGCGACGTCGTTCAGCCTCAGCTCCACCAGCGCCCGGGCCTCCTGGTGGGCGCGCTGCGCCGCGAGCCGGGTGGCGGCGAGCCCCTGCACGGCCGGCGCCTCGCGCGCCGCGAGCGCCGCGGCGCTCTGCTGGATCTGACGGCAGGACAGGAACAGCGCCGTCGACGCCACCGCCGCCAGCAGGAACAGCACCAGCAGGTGCACCTCCAGCAGCCGCCGGGTCCGGAAACGGCTCAGACGCCCGCGCCAGTAGGCGGCGGGGGAGTACCGGCGCCGGTACGCGCCCGCTTCGGCCGTCACCGCAGCTCCTTTCCGCACGCGACGCAATAGCGCGCCTTGCTCCCGGCCGGACGGCGGCACGCACGGCACCGCGGACCCGGCGCCGCCCCGGCGGCCTCGGCCGGCGGCCGGTCGGGACGGGACCCGGCCCGCAGGATCACCGGACCGAGGCTGCCCGCGTCGACGTCGCGCAGCCGGACCCGCATCTCGGGGGAGTCCTCGATGTCGGCGTGCTCCCGGATCACGTCCAGCGCCCAGTCCTGGCCGAGCCGTGCCGCGAGCCGCGCCGCCTGCCCCAAGTACTCCTCGGCGGCCTCCCGTTGGCCGTTGTTGGCGGCGGACAGCCCCCGGCGCAGCGCTTGCCCGATCCTGGCGGTGTCGTGGAGGTAGCGCACGCTGCCCGTGCCCGCGGGGCCGTCCGGCGGGGACTGGCCGGGAAGGCGCCAGCGGGCGGTGACGGGCACGTGGACGTCGCCGACGGAGACCATGGCGAACTGCAGCTCCGTCTCCAGCGGGTCGGTGTCCGGGTCGGCGACCAGCGTGAGCAGGTAGTCGCGCCTGCCCTCCTCCCACTGGTACGTCGGAAAGCTCCAGCGGTGCGGCGGACCGGGCAGGAGCCGCCCGCCGAGGAGGTGCGGCCGGGGCGACCTCTCGCTGAGCGAGACCTCGCGCACGGCGGGGCGCACGGTCACCTCGATCGGCAACTGGGCGGTGTGCACCCGGCCCAGCCGGTGGATCGCGGCGCCGATCGCCCGGCCGAGCCCGTCGTCCACGAACTCCGCGGTGCCGTGCAGCCGTTCGGCGAGCGTCAGCAGCGGATCGGGCGGCCAGTCGGCGCCGACGGCGAACACATGGCAGGTGAACTGCCCCGCGCAGGCGTCCAGTTCAGCCTCCAGACGGGTCTCGCCCGCGGCGCTGCTGCCGTCGGTGATCAGCACCAGATGCCGTACGGCGTCCGGACGTCCGGCGAGCAGGGCGCGCGCCGCGGCGACCCACACGGCGTACCCGGCGGGGCGCGGTCCCTCCCGGTGCAGCGGGAGGGACCCCGCGACGAAGGCGGCACGGCGTCGCTCCTCCCGGTCGGCGACGGCCCACTCGGCGTCGCCCCGCGGATAACAGCGGACCGGCTCGGGGCCGCTGCCGAGCACGGCGAAGGAGACGCGGTCGGGCAGGGCGCGCAGCGCCGCCGGCAGAGCGTGCCGGACGGCCGCCCGGTTGGCCTCGGCGACGTCCACCGCGATCACCACGGCGAGCCGGACCGCGGGCAGGTCGGGGGGCCCGTCGGCCGCGACGTCGACCTGGAGGTGGGCCTCGATCTCCGCGCCCCGTCGCGGGTACGGATCGACGTCGACGTCGACGCGCAGCCGGATGCCCGGCTGGGGCTGCCGAGTCGGGCTGCTCATGTCGTACGTCACCGTTTCCCTCACCTCCGTCGCCGGGCACCGCCGGTGCCGGTCCGTCTGTCGTGCCGTGCGGTCAGAACCGGGTCTGGGGCCGGATCGCGTGCATGAGGTCCACGAAGTGTTCGAGCACGGCGGCCGGCTCCTGATGGTGGGCCGCCAGCCGCCGGTAGTGCGCCGCCAGCCGCCTGCGCAACTCCCGCTCCGGAAGGCTCAGTCGACGCAGCGCGCGGGTGTCGAGCCGCCCGGCGCCCCGCCCGGGAGTTCCGGGCCGGTCGCTGAGGTGGTGCACCGCGTCCAGCTTCCACTCGTGGAGTTCGGTGCTCAGCCGCAGCGCCTCCTCCTCGGACAGGCTCGGCTCCCCGGCACCCGGACTGCGGCCCACCAGACCCGCCAGTTCGGCGAGCACCGCGTCGACCTCGGCGGGCGCCGGCAGCGGGTCGCCGTCGCCGGGCAGCCGGGCCGCGCGGATGCGCAGGGAGGCGATCCGGGCGACCGTGTGGTCCAGGGTTCCCGGCCGGACCCGGCCGAGCACGTCGATGGCCGCCCGGCGGTCGTGCGCGCGCAGCGCGAGCCTGGCCAGGCCCAGGGCGGCGCCGCCGTGCGCCGGGTTGCGCGCGAACACCGCCTCGTACAGCTCCCGCGCCGTCGGCTCGGCCACGTCGTCGCCGAGCCACTCCGTGCAGTGGGCGAGGGCCAGCTTGGGCGCGTACTCGCCGGGCAGTTCGTGGTGGACCTCCGTGAAGTGGGCCCTGGCCTCGGCGACGTGTCCCCGGTCGCCGTCGAGACCGGCGTCGCGCAGCGCGAGCAGCGCGCGGTGCCACTCCAGCCGCCACCGGCGCACGGCGGGCGGACCGGGGATGGAGTCGGCCGTGTCGAGCTCCTCCCGGGCCAGTTCCAGGTCCTGCCGGGTGTCGCGGCCCAGCAGGACCCGCACGTTGTGCAGGCAGATCTCCACCGAACGGGGCTTGTCGCCCTCCTGCGCGAGGAGCCGGCGCGGGTCGTAGCCGCTGCTCACCTCGAACCGCGCGGCCTGCGGATCGCCCGGGTACGGCCGCGGCACCGGCAGGCACGCGGCGATCTCCGCCGGCGTGGGCGCGCCCGGGTCGAGGGCCGGCGCCACGGGCGGCTCGTACCGGTCGCGGCGCGGGCGGTCCAGCCAGTGCTCGATGCCCGGCACCGTGCCCAGCCGCGCGCCGAGCAGCCGCGTGGACGGCCGGAAGTAGTCGGAGGGCTCCGGCGGATCGCTCTTGCCGCGCAGCGCGCGGATCTCCCGCAGGGCGCCGCGCAGTTGGCCGACCATCTCCCGGGCATCGGTGAAGCGCCGCCCCGGCTCGCGCCGTACGGCGCGCTCGACGACGCCCTCGAAGGAGGCGATGCCGAGACCCGGGACCTCGGTGACGGCCCAGCGGGCCAGTTCCCGCAGGGTGACGCCGACGGTGTGCAGGTCGTGGGCGACGGTGGGCATGCCCGAGGTGCCGGTCTCGGGCGCCATGTAGTCGGGCGTGACGTGCGCGGGCGGCCGGGTCTGGCCCTCCTCGCGCATGCCCCCGAGGTCGATGATCTTGACGCCGTCGCGGTGGTGCACGACGTTGGAGGGCTTCATGTCGCCGTAGACGAAGACCCGTTCGCCGTCGGCGTGCAGATGGGCGAGGGCTTCCAGGATCTGACAGCCGTAGGCCGCGACGTGCTCGATGTCGAGGACGGACTCCCCGCGCCGGACCTCCTCGACGACCTTCACCAGGGTGCCGTCACCGACGTCGTCCATGACGATGTGACCGCCGGTGATCCGGCCGGTGTCGTCGTCGGTGCGGGCGACGAAGTCGCGGATCTGCACGATGCGCGGGTGGCGGATGGCGACCAGGTTGCGGCGCTCGACGTCGGCGAGCCGGGCGCCGTCGTGCTCGTACCGGTTGAGCAGCCCCTTGACGGCGACGACGTCACCGAGATGGGTGTCCTCGGCGAGGTAGACCCAGCCCTGGCCGCCGTGCGCGATGGGCCCCAGGATGCGGTACTGGCCGCGCAGCACGTCGCCCTCGGCGAGTTCGGGCCGGTACGAGTAGCGCCGGCCGCACGCCGGGCAGTAGCCCTCGGTGTCCACCGGGCCCACGGTGTAGGGCGGGGCGAACGGGACGCCGCAGTCCTCGGCCGAGCAGCTCATGCGGATCCGCGGCGGCAGCGCGGGGCTGATGAGGCGTTCCCCGGGGGCGCGGGGCTCCCGCTCGGGCAGCGACAGCAGCTCACGGGGCCCCAGTTCACGCGGGTCGTCGGGCAGGGCGGGCAGCCCGGGGCCGTTCCTCGCCCGGCCGCACCGCGCGCAGTGGCCGGTGGGCAGCACGGCACCGCCGCAGCGCGCCCCGGAGAAGTCCCGGTGCGGGCAGACCGTCGTGCTCGCGGGGCCCTCCTGTCCGGCCCGGGCCGCGCGAGGCGGCGCGTCACCGTTGCCCATGGCGTCCCAGGTCGGCGCGCAGGTCCCGGATCAGCGCCCGCAGCCGGGGCAGTTGCTGCTGCGGGTCGCGCACGTCGTCGAGCAGGCGGCGCGCGGTGCGGTGCCGGTCGGCGGTCTCGGTCACCGAACCGAGGGACTCGCTGTTGACGACGTCGCGCAGGACCGCCCGGCTGAACTCCAGGCGCTCCAGCCGGTCGAGCAGCGTGTCCGCGTGCCGCAGCAGCGCGGGCTGGAGCAACCGGTCGCGGGACGCGGTCCAGCCGGGGCCGCCCTCCTGGCGGAAGACCAGCAGCAGCCGGAAGCCGAGCACCCGCAGCCGGACCAGGACGTCGATCAGGTCGCCGGGCCGTGGCTCCTCGTCAAGACCGTCGACGAGGACCGTCACCGGCCGGCCGGGCGCGCAGCCGGCCGCCCGCGCGGGCCGCGGCTTGGCGCCGCGCAGCCAGTCCCAGTACGCCAGGTACTCACTCGCGGGGAACGCGATCCGGCCCAGCGCGTGGTCGATGAGGTCCGGCCGGCTGGCGCCGCCGCGGTGCACGACGTGGGCGCGGTGCGCCAGATGGCGCAGCGAACGGTCCTTGCCGCCGCCCGGAGGCACCACGGTGATCTTCACCGGGTCCTCGTCCGGGTCGTCGAACCACCGGTTCACCCGCTCCTCGAAACCGCGGTCCCAGGCCTGGGGGTGCGCCAACTCCTCCACTACGGGCGAAAGTTCGGCGATGCGTTCGACCGGGATCAGGTACGAGAAGGACAGCCGGTTGTCCTCGGGCAGCAGCGCGCCCAGGTCGCCGCGCCAGCTGACGACGAGACCGACGACGCGCGTCGGACGGCCCGCTTCGGGCCGGGTGCACACGGCGGCGCCGCTGAACCCGGCGCGCACCACCTCCGCCTTGGTGACCGCGTCGAGCTGGACCCGTTCCCCGCTGGCGCCGCCGATGCGTCCCCACAGGCTCATGCCGTCGTCGAAGCCCTCCGCGTAACCGGTGGCGTACACCTCCATGCCGCCCCACAGCCGGGGCTCCAGCGGAGCGGGGCGGGCCTGCGGACGAGGGCTGTCCAGCCGCAGGACGGCGACGTCCTCGCCGCTCGCGCCGTCCGGCAGCCAGCCGCCGGGCACGACGCGCGCGGACACCGGTTCGAGCGCGTTGTTCTCGGCGAACTCCAGCCACATGACGGCGTCCGGACGGCGCACCACGTGCGCGCACGTCAGCGCCGTGTACTGGTCGAGGAGCACGCCGGCACCGCACACCGGGCCGTGCGCGTCCTCGCGCCGCAGTCTGAGCCTCCAGTCCGCCCGCAGTTCCCCCATGTCGTCTCACACTACGGGCAAAGCGCCGTTCCGTCCCTAGACTTGTGGCCGGCTTGGACCGACCAAGTGACCTGAGACGGCGGTGTGTTGACATGAGGGACATCGAGCCGATCGGCCTCGCGGAAGCGATCGGCGCGGTCCGTGCGGAACTCGCGCGCGCCCAGACCGAAGGCGCCCGGAGCGACTGGCGGTTCAGCGTGGAGCAGGTCAGCCTGGAGTTCTCGGTGCAGTTCCACCGCTCCGGCGAGGGCGGGGCGGGCCTGCGGCTGGGCGTGGTCGAGGCCCGGCTCGGGGGCACGGTCAGCCACGACTCCACGCACCGCATCGAGGTCGCCCTCAAGCCCCTGCCCCGCCCGGACGGCCGCCATCACGAGGTGAGCCGCGAGGAGTAGAACCCCTCCGAACTCCCCCTCTTCTTCGAATCTTTCGGCCTCGCACCCGAATCGTGCGAGAACCATTGACGCCGCTCGCGGGATCCCCAATCCTTCAGTCTGCTCGATACTGCGACCCAGGTTCGAAATCACGAACGAACCGCGTCGCTTCCTTGGCATGTCATGCCCACGACACTCACGAGGTTGGGAAGTCCGCATGCACAGTGGAAACTTCAGCCGCAGGCATCGGTCCGGGGCGCTCGCCGCCGCCCTCGCGGCCCTGGCCGCCCTGGCGGCGCTGCTCGTCGCGCCACCGGCTCAGGCGGCCTCCAGCGGCCCCTTGAAGGGGGTCGGCTCGGGCCGGTGCCTCGACGTGACCGGCGCGAGCCAGACCGACGGCACGTCCCTGCAGATCTACGACTGCTGGAACGGCACCAACCAGCAGTGGACGCACACCAACAGCAACCAGCTGACCGTCTACGGCGGCAAGTGCCTGGACGTCCCGGGCCACGCCACCACATCCGGCACCAAGGTGCAGATCTGGACCTGCTCCGGCGGCGCCAACCAGCAGTGGCGGGTGAACGCCGACGGCACGGTCGTCGGCGTGGAGTCCGGGCTGTGCCTGAGCGTGACCGGCTCCGGCACGGCCAACGGCACCGCGGTGGAGATCCGCACGTGCACCGGTGCCGGCAGCCAGAAGTGGACCGGCCTGACCCCGGGCGGCGCGTGCTCCCTGCCGTCGACGTACCGCTGGACGTCGACGGGCGCCCTGGCGCAGCCGGCGAACGGGTGGGTGTCGCTGAAGGACTTCACCAACGTGATGCACAACGGCAAGCACCTGGTCTACGGCTCCAACTCCTCGGGCTCGTCGTACGGCTCGATGATGTTCACGCCGTTCACCAACTGGTCGGACATGGCGTCGACCGGCCAGAACGCGATGAACCAGGCCGCGGTGGCGCCCACGCTGTTCTACTTCGCGCCCAAGAACATCTGGGTGCTGGCGTACCAGTGGGGCGCGTGGCCCTTCATCTACCGCACGTCGAGCGACCCCACCAACCCCAACGGCTGGTCCGCGCCGCAGCCGCTGTTCACCGGCAGCATCTCCGGCTCCAACACCGGTCCGATCGACCAGACCCTGATCGGCGACGGCCAGAACATGTACCTGTTCTTCGCCGGCGACAACGGCAAGATCTATCGCGCGAGCATGCCGATCGGGAACTTCCCGGGCAACTTCGGCACCTCGTACACGACGATCATGAGCGACACGACGAACAACCTGTTCGAGGCGGTGCAGGTCTACAAGGTGCAGGGCCAGAACCAGTACCTGATGATCGTCGAGGCGATCGGCGCGAACGGCCGCTACTTCCGCTCCTTCACCGCCTCCAGCCTGAACGGCACCTGGACCCCGCAGGCCGCGACCGAGAGCAACCCCTTCGCGGGCAAGGCCAACAGCGGCGCCACCTGGACCAACGACATCAGCCACGGTGACCTGGTCCGCAGCAACCCCGACCAGACCATGACCGTCGACCCCTGCAACCTCCAGTTCCTCTACCAGGGCAAGGCTCCCAACTCCGGCGGCCCCTACGACCAACTCCCGTACCGCCCGGGTCTGCTGACCCTGCAACGCTGACGCGACGGCCCCGCGCCGACGCACCCGAAGAACCCCAGCCGCACGCCGGCCGGCTGGGGTTTCTCGGGCTCGCGCATGTCTGGGCTCAGCGCTGCCCCTGGACGTCGCCCAAGGTGGACGCGGTGACCGGATCGCCGTGCGGGAAGTCGCCCGGCGGGATTCCGGGATGGTGTCCGGCGGACCGCGCGGCCGGCGCCGTGTCCGCCCCGAGCGTGAGGCGGGAGACGATGCGGTAGCGGTCGCCGCGGTACAGCGAGTGGACGTACTCCACCGGGCGCCCCCCGGTGTCGGTGGTCAGACGTTCGAAGAGCAGGGCCGGGGAGAGCTCCGGCACGTCCAGGACCTCCGCCTCCGCGCGGGTCACCACGGTCGGCTCGATGGCCTGCGTCGCCTCGCTCACATGCACGCCGTGATGCGTGCGCAAATGCTCGTAGAGGTCGCCGTGCTCCAACTCGGCGGCGGTCAGGCCGGGAACCAGCCCCGCGGGGATGTGCAGGTGCTCGATGGCCATGGGGGAACCGTCGACGAGCCGCAGCCGGGCCACGTAGACGATCTCTGCGGCGGGGGAGAGGCGCAGCCTGCGGCCCACACGGGCGCCCGCCGGCATGGTCGCGAACTCGAGCAGGCGGCTGGCCCAGACCCCCGACGCCCGGGGCACGCTGAGCGAGTGGTGGCTCGGCACCAGTTCCTGGGTGATCTTCTCCGGGGCGACGAACACGCCCCTGCCGTGTTCGCGGACGAGAACCCCGGCGGTGACCAGTTCGTCCACGGCCGACCGCAACGTGGGCCGGGACACCCCGAGTTGTGCGCACAGCGCGCGCTCGGAGGGGATGGCGTCCCCCGGGCTGCGCTCCTCGACCATCTCCAGCACCGCGTCACGGACCCGCTCACGTTTGAGCACGTTGCCGGGGCGGTGCCCCTCCGACTCGACACCGGCTGCCCGGGGCGCGCCCGGTTTCCTGTAGCCCATCCGCGTCGTCCTCATTTCCGCGCCGGTTCCGCGTATCGGTGTGACCAGCCCTTGGCGTCTCGGCCGACGACCGCACTGGTCAATACCAGTTTACGGTCATTGGTCACCGGCCTGCGCTGCTGTGACCCATCGGCTGCATGAAGTCCCCGGTATTCGCGGGGGGTTGACGACCGCATTGGTCCATGCCAACTTCTTCCCTCATCGACAGGTCACCTGACCAGTGGCCCAACTGGTCAGCTCCTGAGGCTGTCCCCGTCCGCACCATCCCTGAGCTCTTCGAGGTGAACCGTGAAGTTCCGCTTGCTCGCCGGTGCGTCCGTCCTGATCCTGACCGCCACGCTCGGCGCCTGCTCCGGCGGCTCCGACGAGGCCACCGGCGGTGGCGCCGATGCCGAGCTGACCGTATGGCTGATGCGGGACAGCGTCTCCGCCGCCTTCCAGCAGGAGTTCACCGCGGCGTTCGCCGAGGCGCATCCGGACATCGACCTGAAGGTGCAGATACAGGAGTGGGACGGCATCGGCCAGAAGGTGACGGCCGCGCTGGCGAGCAACGACGCGCCCGACGTCATCGAGGTCGGCAACACCCAGGTCGCCCAGTACGCCCAGAGCGGCGGACTGCTCGACCTCACCGACAAGAAGGCCGACCTGGGCGGCGACACCTGGCTCAAAGGTCTCGCCGAGCCCGGTGCCTGGGAGGGCAGGCAGTACGGCATTCCGTACTACGCGGCCAACCGGGTCGTGGTCTACCGCAAGGACCTCTTCCAGCGGGCCGGTCTCGACCCGGCCGCGATCAGGACCAGGGACCAGTGGACCGCCGCCACGCGGAAGCTGAACAAGGACGGCACGCAGGGCATCTACCTCACCGGCCAGACCTGGTACGCCCTCGCCGGCTTCATCTGGGACGAAGGCGGAGACCTCGCCGTCCGGGAGGGCGAGACGTGGAAGGGGGCCCTGGACACCCCCGAGGCCCTGGCCGGCATGGCCTTCTACAAGAAGCTCCAGGCGCTGGGCAAGGCACCCAAGGACGCCGACGAGGCCAATCCCCCGCAGGCCGAGGTCATGGCCCTGGGCAAGGTGGCCCAGATCATCGCGGTCCCCGGCGCCGCGGGCGTCGTCGCGGAGAAGAACCCCGATCTGAAGGGCAAGCTCGGCTTCTTCCCCATTCCCGGCAAGACCGCAGACAGGCCCGGCGCGGTCTTCACCGGCGGTTCCGACCTGGTGATCCCGGCCGCCTCACGGCACCAGGACGCCGCCTACACGTTCATCGAGGAACTCACCGGCGACGCCTGGCAGAAGAAGCTGGCCCGCGCCATGAGCTACGTGCCGAACAAGACGTCCCTCGCCGCGGCCGTGGCCTCCGACCCCGGCGCCGCGGCCATGGCCGTCGGCGCCGCCGAGGGCCGCGCCACGCCGAACACGCCCGGCTGGGCGGCCGTGGAGGCGGAGAACCCGATCAAGGACTACATGACCGCCGTGCTCACCGGCGGCGACATGGAGCAGGCGGCGGCGAAGGCGTCCGAGGAGATCACCCGGGCGATGAACAGCGCGTCCTGACGGGCCCGGAGCCGCGTCCCGCGCCCAGCCCTCCACCGGGCCCGGGACCCCCTAGGTGACCCAGGGTCCCTGGCGGATCCGAGCCCCTGGCGGACCTGGGCTCCCGCCGGACCCGGATCCCCCCGGGGCCCGGACCCCTAGGTGATCCAGGCCCCCTCCGGACCGGGCCCCCTCCGGACCGGGTCCCCTCCGGACCGGGTCCCCTCCGGACCGGGTCCCCTCCGGACCCGACTCCGACCGGGCCCGGAAGACCGAGGCAGCGGCCGGCGGCGCGGTGCGGGTCGACGCCCGCCCGACGCCTCCACCGCCCACAGCCGCCACCCCCGTACGAGAGGAGGAGCCGTGCCGGTCACCGAGCAGCGCTCCGCCCCGCGACCCACCCGTGCCCGGACCCCTGCCCCGCCGACCGGCCGCCCCGCCCCCGCCGGAGGCCGCGACCCCTGGCCCTACCTGCTCGTCGCGCCCGCCGTCTGCGGCATGCTCTACCTGCTGGTCTACCCGCTCGCCCGCGCCGTCCTGATCTCCTTCCAGGACTTCCGGCTCCGCGAACTCATCGCCGGGGACGCGAAGTTCGTGGGGCTCGACAACTACCGGACCCTGCTGACCGACCCGCGGTTCTGGACGGTGGTGCGACGCACCTTCCTCTTCATGGCCGTCAACGTCGTCCTCATCATGGTGATCGCCCTGCTCGTGGCCCTGATGACCGAACGGCTCGGCAAGGTCTGGAGGGCCGCCGTACTCAGCGCGCTCGTGCTGGCCTGGGCGATGCCGGTGGTCGCGGCCACCACCGTCTTCCAATGGCTCTTCCACTCCGAGTTCGGCGTCGTCAACTGGGCCCTGACCGCCCTGGGCGCCGAGTCCTTCGAGCGCTACCCCTGGTTCGCCAACGGCACCGCGGCCTTCGCCATCCTGGTGACCCTGATCGTGTGGCAGTCGGTGCCGTTCGCCGCGATCACCCTGTACGCCGCGCTCACCACGGTCCCCGCCGAACTGCGCGAGTCCGCCCGGATCGACGGCGCCGGGGCCCTGCGGGTCCTCCGCTCCGTCACCTTCCCCATGATCCGGCCGATCGTGATGCTCGTGCTCTGCCTGGAGGTGATCTGGACCTTCAAGGCCTTCGTGCAGATCTGGGTGATGACCAAGGGCGGCCCCGGCGACGCCACCACCATCCTGCCGGTGTACGCGGTGCAGACCGCCCTCTCCGGCCAGCGCTACGACCTCGGCTCGGCGGCCTCGGTGATCACGGTCGTCCTGATGTCGGGCGTCCTCGTCCTGTACTTCCGCCAGATGTTCCGACAGGAGAACGAGAGTTGAGCCGCACAAGCCGAGCCGGCGGCACGACCCGGAAGCGCACCGTCCGCCGACTGCGGCGTCTCCCGCTCCACGCGGGCGCCGCACTGACGGTGCTGGTCTGCCTCTTCCCCGTCTACTGGATGGCCACCACGGCCTTCAAACCCTCGCCGGACATCCAGTCACCCGACCCGCTGTTCGTCCCCCGCACCTGGACGCTGGAGCACTTCCGCACCGCCGTGGACTCGGAGGGCTTCGCCCAGTTCTGGCGCAACAGCCTCCTGGTCACCGCCGGCGCCGTGCTCCTGTCCCTGCTCGTCGCCCTCGGCTCCGCCTTCGCCGTGGCCCGGATGCGGTGGAAGGGCCGCCGCCAGTTCGTCCTCGCCGTCTTCCTCGCCCAGATGGCGCCGTGGGAGTCCCTGATCATCCCGATCTACATCATCGCCCGCGACACCGACATGCTGGACCGGCTCGCCACCCTCACGCTCGTCTACTTCATGATCACGCTGCCCTTCACCATCATCGTGCTGCGCGGCTTCCTCGCCACCGTCCCGCCCGAACTGGAGGAGGCCGCGCAGGTCGACGGCTGCACCCGGTTCGGCGCCTTCCGTCGGGTCGCCTTCCCGCTGCTCGCGCCCGGCCTGATGGCCACCTCGCTCTTCGGATTCATCACCGCCTGGAACGAGTTCGCCTACGCCAACTTCCTCATCATCAAGAACCAGGACCAGCGCACCCTCCCGGTCTGGCTCTCCTCGTTCCAGAACACCTTCGGCACCGACTGGGGCGCCACGATGGCCGCCTCCACCCTCTTCGCCCTGCCCGCGCTCGCCGTCTTCCTGCTCCTGCAGCGGCACGTCACCTCCGGCCTGGCCTCCGGCGCCGTCAAGGGCTGACGCCCTCGCCCCCGTCACCCGGAGACCCACCGGACGCAAGCCACCTCCCCGCACGCGCCCTCTCCCGGAAGGCCACCCACCCGTGCTCCCACCCCGCCGCGAACAGGCCCTGCTGCCCCGGCCCACCCGACTCTCCCTGCGCTCGGGCCACTTCACCCTCGACGCCGCCACCACGATCCGCGCCACGCCCGGCGCCGAGCCCGCGGCCGACCTGCTGCGCGACCTCCTCGCCCCCGCCACCGGCCTGCCCCTGACCCCCTCGCCCGCCGGCGACGTCACCTTCGCCGTCGACCCCGGACTGCGCGGCCTCGGGCCGGAGGGGTACGGACTGACCGTCTCCCCGCACTCCGTCCTGCTCCGCGCCGCCCATCCCACCGGGCTGCTCCGCGGAGTCCAGACCCTCCGCCAACTCCTGCCGCCCCGGGCGCTCGTGCCGGCCCCGACCGGGGCCCGCCCCGCCCGCTGGGAGCTGCCCTGCACCGAGATCACGGACGTCCCCCACCACTCCTGGCGCGGCCTGATGATCGACGTCGCCCGCCACTTCCACGACGCCGCCACCCTCCGCCGCCACGTCGACCTGCTCGCCTTCCACAAACTCAACGTCCTGCACCTCCACCTCACCGACGACCAGGGCTGGCGCATGCCCGTCGCCAGTCACCCCCGCCTGACCACGGTCGGCGCCCACCGGGCCCAGTCGATGACCGGACCCGACGCCGCCGACGGCTTCGACGGCCGCCCGCACGGCGGCGCGTACACCCGCGCCGAACTCACCGGCCTCGTCGCCTACGCGGCACGCCGCGGCGTTCGCGTCGTCCCCGAGATCGGGATGCCCGGACACGCCCGCGCCGTCCTCGCCGCCTACCCCCACCTCGGCAACCACCCGGAGCGCAGCCTCGACGTGTGGACCCGCTGGGGCGTCTGCGACACCGTCCTCGGCGTCCACGACGAGGTCCTCGACTTCCTGTACGCCGTCCTCGGCGAGGTGATGGAGATCTTCCCCTCCCCGTACGTCCACCTCGGCGGCGACGAGTGCCCCACCACCGAGTGGGAGCGGAGCCCCGCCGCCCGGGCCCGCGCCGCCGCGGAGGGACTGCCCGGCCCCGCGGCCCTGCACGGCTGGCTCCTGGGCCGGGCCGGCGCCTACCTCACGGAACACGGCCGCCGCCCCGTGGGCTGGGCCGAGACCGACACCGCGCTCCCGCCCGGCTTCACCGTGATGAGCTGGCGCGAACCCGCCCACGCCGCCGACGCCCTGCGCCGCGGCCACGACGTCGTCCTCGCGCACCACCGCACCACCTACCTCGACTACGCCCAGGACGACAACCCCGACGGCACACCGGTCCAGCCCGGCCCCACCGTCGACCTGCGCACCGTCCACGCCGGGGACCCGGAACCGCAGGCGCCCGCCCCGGGCGGCGGCCAAGTCCTCGGCACCCAGGCCCAGATCTGGACCGAGTTCGCCCCCACCGCCGCGGACCTCGACCGCCTCGCCTACCCCCGGCTGTGCGCACTCGCCGACCGGGCCTGGACCGGGGACACCACCTGGGCGGACTTCACCACCAGGCTCACCGCGCACACCACACGGCTGGACGCGCTCGGCGTCCGCCGTCACCACCCCACGACCGCGCCGCCGCCCAGGGCGGCGCCTGCAAGTACGGCGCCCTCCACATGACCAGCGCACGAAGCCCCGACCACCAGCGCACCAGAACCCGACCACTGCGCACGAAGACCCGACCACAGCGCACCAGAACCCGACCACTGCGCACGAACACCTGACCCAGCGCACGAAACCACGGAGAGGACACCACTGTGACCAGCAAGGACAACCGACCGGACGGGCGGCACCGCAACCGCCTGCGCGCCGCCGTAGCCACGGCCCTCGCCGGCACCCTCGGAGCCGCCGCCCTCGTCGCCCTGCCGGGCACCGCCACGGCCGCGGGCGGGCTGTCGGTGCAGTACCGGACCAGCGCCACCGGCGCCACCGCCGACCAGAGCGAACCCTGGTTCAAGGTGAAGAACACCGGCGCCACCGCCCTGCCCCTGAGCGAGGTCAAGCTCCGCTACTACTTCAAGGCCGACTCGCCCGGCGCCACCTACCGCTTCGCCTGCTCCTGGGCGGCCAAGGGCTGCGCCAACATCACCGGCACCTTCGGCACCCTCGCCAACCCCACCGACACCGCCGACCGCTACCTGGAGATCGGCTTCACCTCAGGCGCCGGCTCCCTCGCCCCGGGCGCCGACACCGGCGACATGCAGCTGCGCTTCTACCAGTCCAGCTGGCAGACGCTGCGCCAGAGCGACGACTACTCGTTCGACGCCGCCCGCACGACCTACGGCGACTGGGCCAAGGTCACCGCCACCCGCGCCGGGCAACTCGCCTGGGGCACCGCCCCGGCCGGCACCACTCCCACCGACCCGCCGCCCACCACGCCCCCGCCCGGCGGCTCCGCCGGCACCCTGTGGGACGACTTCAGCTACACCTCGCACACCGACCCGAGGATCTCCGCCAACGGCTGGAGCGTACGCTCCAACTCCGGTGGCCCCGGCGTCCCCGGCGCCACCTGGGACCCCTCCAACATCACGTTCGCCACGAGCAACGGCAACACCGTGATGACCATGGAGACCTCCACGGCAGGCACCGCCGCCACCACCGAGCAGACCGAGATCCTCACCAAGGCGACCAAGTTCAAGAACGGCACCTACGCCGCCCGGGTCCGCTTCAGCGACGCCCCCAAGTCGGGCCCCGACGGCGACCGGCTCGTCCAGACCTTCTTCACCATCAACGACCTCAAGGCCCCGATGGCGGACGACTACGCCGAGTACGACTTCGAGTACCTCCCCAACGGCGGCTGGGGCGAGCCCGCCAACATCCTCTACGTGACGTCCTGGGAGACCTACAACCCGGACCCCTGGCAGGCGGTCAACCAGCACACCGAGAGCCGGCAGAGCTTCGCCGGCTGGCACGACCTCGTCCTCACCATCGACGACAGCACCATCAAGTACTACGTCGACGGCACGCTCTTCGGCACCCATGACGCCGCCTACCTGCCCGAGCGGCCCATGTCGATCAACTTCAACCAGTGGCTGATCGACCTCGCCGGCCAGACGTCCACCACCCCGAGGGCGTACGAGGAGCAGGTCGACTACGTCCTCCACGTCAAGGACCAGGTCCTCACCCCCGCCCAGGTCAACGCGAAGATCGCCGCGTACCGCTCGGCCGGCACGTCCTTCGAGGACACCGTCCCCGCCACCTGAGCCCCATCACCGCCGCACCCCGCCCCGGCCCCCTGAAGAGCAGGTCGGGGCGGGGCGGGGTGCGGCGGCAGTGCCGGTTCACCAGAGAGGTCCGTCAGCCCGGCTGACCTGTCGGGCCGTCAGGTGGAACAGGCTCGAACGTGGGCGGATTGGCCCACGACCCGTAGCCCGGCGCCTTCGCGCCGGACGGGTGGGCACCGATCGCCCGCCACAGCAGTCCCTCGGTGTAGGCGTCGGGGGAGACGACGAACAGGGGCTTGCGTCCGTCTCCGGCGTGCGGGACGGCGGGCTTCGCTCCGCTGCGTCCGGGCGCCGTCCAGGCCGCCACGTCCACGCGTCCCGCCAGTTCCGGGCCGTACCAGACGCCGACGTACCAGAGCTTGATGATGCTTTTCACGACTGGATCGGCGAGGTCGGCGGAGGGGTCGGAAGAGATCACTTTCTGGATCGCATCCGGCCCTTCCTGATCCACGACAGTCTCGTAGTACGCCTCCGCCTGACCGGTTCCCCACAGGTCGAATTCGCTGAACCCGGTCACGGTGGCAGAGAACTTCACGAATGCGCGCAGCTTCTCTTCCGTGGTCGTTCCTTGTGTCATGATCCCGCCTCCTTCGACGGCCTAGATCTCGAATGTCGGGCCGGCGTGCGCCCCTGGATGCCCTGTGAGCGGGTTGCGGATGAGCCGGTTCATGCTGTCGCGAATGCGGAACATCTCCCAGACCGCCTTGAGCAGCAGGTCGGGCTGACCGTTGTAGGCCAGATTGACATTGGTCAGGAAGGTGGCGTAGGACTGATTGAATTCCTTGGCCGCCGCCAGGATTTCCGGGTCGCTCGCGAGATCCGCCAGCTTGATGTCCGGCTTCACCGGATAGACGGCATCCCAGTCGACGGTCAGATCCGGGCCGGAAGGCTCGCCCGGCTCATCGCCCTTCTGGTAGTACCTCCCCTTTTCCAGCTGCTGGAACCTGTAGTAGTGGGCGAGTTCGTCCTGGCTGTCGTAGATGCCGCCGTACAGCCCCTCACCCTGCTCCGCGACGAGGCTGAGCGCCGCGACCGCGGTGTCGCGACCGGTCACCTTGATCACATCGCCGCCACCGGAGTAGAAGTACTCGGGGGTCACCTGGCGTGCGGGATCGCCGGTGAAAATCGTCTTCCCCGCCCTGCGGGCCTGGTCCTCCAGGTGGTTGATGCCCCGGATGATCTCCTCGTAGAACTCACCGATGCTCGAGAAACGCTGGGTGGGCTCTCCGGGGACGAGGCCGAGGACGGTGCCGGACTCCTCGAGTTCCGCCAGCTGTTCCGACGGCGGCACCGCGCCGTCGGACGTCAGTCCGAGGGCCGCCCAGTCCATCGGTACGAACCTGTCCTCCTCGCTGGGTGCCGGCGCGGGCTTCTCGATCGAGAGGAACGTCTCGAGAGCCTCGGGCGAGAACGGCCGCAGATGCACCTTGAAGTAGTCCGGACCACACGGCAGGCGCGTCGGATAGTTCGGCACGAAGCCGGGCCTGGTGAGGTCGGGCGTCCCGCCCACGGCGTTCATGACGTTCGCGACCAGGGTGAGGTGCAGCATCTCCTCGACGGCCACGACCCTGATGACGTGCCAGGCGTCCGAGTTCTTCCCCGGATGCAGCGAGTAGAGGGCGGTCAGGTAGGGCGGGAGCGTCGCGTGCTCCAGCTGGAGCCCCTTGTAGAGGTACGCGTGCAGCTCCTCGACGGTCTGGATCCTGGAGCCCCGGGACGGCTCTGATTCTGAAACGGACATGGTCCCCCAATCGTGGGCGGTGGCGGTGACGCGGTGTCGGGTTCGACCCGTCGATCTGTTGGCCGGCTAACTGCGGACAGTGGCCGGCGCCTTCGCGGCACGCAGGTACCTGGCGATGTGGGTCGAACTGCGGAAGGCGAGCGCCGCCATGGTCAGGCTGATGTTGGAAGTCCCGATCGAGGGCAGGCTGCCGGGCCCGACGAGGTAGAGGTTGTCGTGGTCCCACGACTGCTGGGTGTGGTCGACCACCGAGTTCGCCGGGTCGGTTCCCATGATGTGGGTGCCCGCGAGGTGGTTGCCGCCCACGATGTTGTACCACTGGCCGTCGTGCTCGACGGCGCTGTAGTGGTCCTTGTCGTACGCGGTCCGATCCTCGGCGCCGAGCTTCTTGAAGATGTCGGTCGCGAGTTTGCGGGCGAACGCGGCGCCCCGCATGGTGTAGGGCGGGATCTTGAGCGACACGACCGGTTTCACGTTGCCGATGGCATCCTTGTACCGGTCGTCCACGGTGACCGTGTTGCTCGTGTCGGGCAGCAGGTCGATCATGAAGGCCAGCAGAAGCTGCCGGGAGATCTGGTTCCCGAGTGTCCTGCGCAACTCCGCCCCGCGCAGGCCCTGTTCGTCGACGAGTTCGACCAGGTCCTTGTAGGGCGAGCCGGTTGCCCACCCCCAGCCGTCGTTGTGGATGTCCACGCCGAATCCGGCCTGGGTTCCGCGGAATCGCCCGCCGCGCAGGTCGGTGATTCCGCTCGTGCAGGACGTGCCCCGCATCGTGCCGGCCGGCTCGGGCAGCAGGCCCCAGGACAGCAGGTACGCATGGTCCATCAGGTTGCGGCCGATCAGCTTGCTGCGGCTCATCCGCTGCATGCCGGAGGCCAGCATGAGCCGGGCGTTCTCGATGGCGTGCGCACAGAGAACGTAGACGGCGCCCCTCACCGTGTACGTCTCGTACCTGTCGGAGTCGAGCGACTGGTAGTTCTTGATGGTGATCCCGGTCACCCGTCGGTCCTGCTCGTTGATCTCGACCTTGGACGCGACGGCCTGCGTCACGATCTTGACGTTGCCCTTGCGGAGCGCCTTGGTCAGCGTCTTTCCCGCGTGATACTTGGCCTGCACGGGGCAGATCGGGACGCAGTTGGTGTTGCCCTGGCAACGCTCGCCCTCTTCCACCTGGCTGGTGCTCACCGCGCCGACCGGGACGAAGCCCTTTCCGCCGTCGTACGCGGCGTTCGGCACGCCGTTGCGGGCCTGCGGGAAGCTCCGTACCCGGAGGGTGTAATCGTCGTCCGCCAGGTTGACCCGCATGCCGTCCACGCCTCGGGCGACCGTCTGGTCGAGATAGGACGGCGGCATGCGGTGCATCGGGAACACGTATCCCTCGGGGAAGTGCATTCCCAGGTATGCCTGGTCCTCGACTTCGGCGGCTACGCCCAGTTCGGCCTCGGCCTGCCGGTAGTACGGTTCCAGGTCGTCGTAGCTGAGCGGCCAGTTCAGGCCCTGGCCGTACCTGGTACGCAGATCGAAGTCCTCGGGGAGCATGCGAGCGCCTTCCCCTCCCAATGCATGGAGGTGCCGCCGAGGACCCGGGTGAAGGTGGTGTCCGTGCAGTACTTGTCCTTTTGCACGAGGTAGAAGTCGTCCCGGGGCGTGTCCGGACGCACCGGCATGGTGTCGGTGCTCCTGGGCATCCGGGCGTTCGGGTTGAACGGGTACGGAGACTGGTTGTCCTTGACGACCGCGCCGTAGAACCGCGACAGGTACGACTCGTACTCGGCGAGGTCCAGGTCCTTGCCGGGGCCGGCTTCGACAATCAGCACCCTGTGGCCCGCCTGGCTCAGCTGATCGGCGACGATGGAACCTGCCATGCCGCCGCCGACGACAACGGCATCCCACTCGTCTCTCGCGGCCTCTGCGGCGCTGGTCTGCGTCGTGGCGCCGGCTGGGAAGATCACCGGTTCTGCACCGTCGTAGGACGTCATTGATTCCCCTTGTCGCGTCTGGGGTGGCCTGGTGAGTGAATGACTGTCGAAGGCCGCCACCGCCACTGGCAAAAGAGAACCAACTCAGAAACCGAGTTCAAGCTGGAGAACCAAGGCAAGCAAGCGTCGCGGCGCCCACCGATGAATCGATGAGGGATTCCCGTTCTGATTCCGTAGGGGATCGCGGGAAGGGCCTCGACTCGAGGCTTGCATATGTCGCTGTCATCCTGATCGGCCCCCGTGGGGATCCCGTGGGTAAACCCATCGTTCGGGCGTAAAACAGTGCGCCTCCCCCCACCGCGCGTTGACGAGCGCGGTGGAGATGGATCCCACTACTGGCGGGAGTCTTTCGGATCTGTGCGGCAGTACGGCTCGTCGGCCGCCTCCTTTGCCACGAGGGCACTGGAACCTGCTTGTCGAGCGCCGGGCGCTCGTGATGCCTTGCGGGATGGTCCTGATGATCGACGAACGGCCTCTCGCGCGAGCCCGGCGAGCGCTCGGCTTCCTCCCGCGACCCCGCGATCTCTGCCCGGACCTGTGTCTCCCAGCCGCGGACGAACCACGCCCATCCCGCCCGCCGCCAACCGGCCTGCCGCTCCCCACTTACATACCCCCCAAGGGTATGCTACGGTGCAGTCACTGGGTACCCCCCAGGGGTATATGTGAAGGGGTGAATTCCATGTCTGCCGTCAATCCCCGGCGTTGGTGGGCGCTGGTCGTGCTCGCCGCCGCCCAGTTCATGGTCATCATGGACACGTCAATCATCGGGGTGGCGCTCCCCGAGATGCAGAAGGACCTCGGCTTCTCGCAGGGTGAGTTGCAGTGGGTCTTCAACGCGTACGTCATCGCCTTCGGCGGGCTGCTGCTGCTCGGCGGACGCCTGTCCGACCTGCTCGGTGCACGCAAGGTCTTCAATACCGGGTGGGTCGTGCTCATCGCCGGCTCGGTCGTCGCCGCCGCCGCGCAGACCGCCTGGGTGGAGGTTGCCGGCCGGGCTGTCCAGGGTGTGGGTGGTGCCCTGATCGCACCCTCGGCGATGACGCTGCTGATGATGCTGTTCGCGCACGACCCGAAGGAGCTCGGCAAGGCCATGGCGCTCTACGGCGCCGCCGCTCCCGCAGGCGGTACGGCCGGTGTGTTCCTCGGCGGGGTGTTCACCGAGTGGCTCAGCTGGCCGTGGATCTTCATCATCTACGTCCCGATCGGTGTCGCGACTCTCGCCGCCACCAAGCTCCTGCCGGCCGTCGGCAGCCGTCGCGGCTCCGTCGACGTGCTTGGGGCGGCCGCTGTCACGGCAGGTCTCGCGCTCGCCGTGTTCGCCATCGTCCGGGCGCCCGAGGTCGGCTGGACCTCCACCGGCACTGTGCTCCAGCTGGCCGGCGCCGCGGCGCTGCTCGTGCTCTTCTTCGTGATCCAGAAGACGGTGCGCGAGCCGCTGATGCCGCTCGGTATCTGGCGCGTCCCGCGTCTTGGCTCGGCCAACCTGGCCATGACCCTGCTCGGCGCCGCGTGGATTCCCATGTGGTACTTCCTCAACCTGTACCTCCAGCAGGTGCTGGGCTACGGGGCGTTCGCGTCCGGTGCCGCGCTGCTGCCGATGACCGGCCTGCTGATGATCTTCATGACGGCGATCACTGCCAGGCTGCTGGCGAAGTTCGGAGCCAAGCCGCTGATCGGCGGCGGTCTGCTGGTCCTCGCGGCCGGACTGCTGTGGCTGTCCGCGGTGGAGCCCACCGGCACCTTCGTGGTGGACGTCCTGCCGGCCTCGCTGGTGGCCGCACTCGGTATGTCGCTGGCCTACATCCCGGCGATGATGGCCGCGATGTCCGGGGCTCCGCAGGAGCAGGCGGGTCTGGCGTCGGGCATCGTCAACACCACCTACCAGGTCGGCTCCGCGCTGGGCCTCGCCGCACTGACCGCAGTGGCCACGTCGCAGGGCGCCGGCGAGCTGGGCGACCTGCCCGCGCTGACCGACGGATTCAGTGCCGCGTTCATCTGGGCCGCGGTCATCGCGGCGGCGGGCGGTCTGCTCACCCTGCTGTTCATGCGGGGCGACAAGGCGGCTGCGGGAGTGCAGCCCGATGCGTCGCCGACGGCGCAGGGCGAGCGCGCCGGCGTATAGCGCCCGGCGGGCGGGTGGAGGTGCGATCAAGCACACGTCCACCAGGACAGCAGGACAAGAGGAATCTCCGAAGGGCCGTCCGGTCCCGGGCAACCGGGGTCTCGGGCGGCCCTGCGTTCTTGTGCAGAGGAGCACCAGTCATGGACATACAGACCCGTGCCGTGCATGCCCTGACCGAACCGGTGCCGGGCTCCGGCCAGCCGCTGAGCGTCCCCATCTTCCAGTCCTCGGCCTTCGCCTTCGCGTCCGCCGACGCGCTGGCCGACGCGATGGCGGGGCCGGACGGCCCGTACGTCTACACCCGGCGGGGCAACCCGACCGTGAGGGCACTCGAGCGGACGCTCGCCGCGCTGGAGGGCGGTGCCGCGACGATCGCCTTCGCGTCCGGAATGGGCGCGATCAGCGGCATGCTGCTGTCGCTGCTGAGGCCGGGCGACCACGTGCTCGCTCAGCGTTGCCTGTACGGCGGCACCTACGCCGTGCTCTCCGACCTTTCCGCCCGCTACGGGATTCACGTGGACTACCTACGAGGTGACGACGTGGGCGAGTTCGAACGGCTCGTGCGGCCCACCACGCGGGTGCTGCACCTTGAGACCATCGCCAACCCGACCGGCCAAGTGCCCGACCTCCCGGGCCTGCTGGCCGCCGCTGGGCGACACGGCGTGATGAGCGTGGTCGACAACTCGCTCGCCTCGCCCGTGCTGTGCCGTCCCCTCGAACACGGCGCCGACGTGGTCGTGCACTCGACGACCAAGTATCTGGCGGGCCACTCCGACGTGGTGGGCGGGGCGGCGGTCTTCGCCGACGAGGAGCTGCGAGACCGGGTGTGGCCGCGCACCGTCGAACTCGGCGCGTGTGCCGATCCGTTCGCTGCCTGGCTGACCCTGCGAGGGCTGCCGTCGTTGCCGCTGCGAATGCAACAGCACTGCGCCGGCGCGCAACTGCTGGCCGGGAGGCTCGCCGAGCACCCGCGGGTGACCGCCGTCAATTGGCCCTGGCTGCCCGGCCATCCGTCGTACGACCTGGCGCGCAAGGTGCTGTCGGGCGGAGGCGGCATGGTCTCGTTCGAGGTCGCCGGCGGGCGGGCGGCCGGCCGCGCGTTCATCGAGAGGGTGCGGCTCGCCCGGCTCGCGCTCTCGCTGGGCGGGGTGGAGACGCTGGTCACACACCCGGCGTCCACGTCGCACCGGGAGCTGGGGTCAAAAGCCCTGGCAGCAGCCGGCATTGGTGAGGGAACGGTGCGGATGTCGGTCGGCATCGAGCACCCGGACGATCTCTGGCAGGACATCGAACAAGCTTTGGGTGGGTCGTAGATTTGGATTGACAAAATAAACGACTGGTTCGTAGATTGGGGTGTGTCAGAAGGGTCTTCTCTCCGGCTCCTGGGGGCGTCATGCGCTACTTCTTCGAGGACTTCCGCACCGGTGACATCCACGAGCTGGGCACCGTCACCGTCACCGAGGAGGAGGTGCTGGAGTTCGCGCGGCGTTACGACCCCCAGCCTTTCCACACCGACCCGGAGCGCGCGAAGCAGTCGCCCTTCGGGGGGCTGATCGCCAGCGGTTTCCACACCTCGGCGCTCTTCATGCGCCGCTACGTCGACGGACTCCTCGCCTACAGCGCCTGCGTCGGTTCGCCTGGCATCGACGAGGTCCGCTACCACCGGCCCGTACGGCCCGGCGACGTCCTCGACGCGCGCGTGGAGATCCTTGGCTCGCGCCCCTCGCTCGGCAGCCCCACCACCGGCATCGTCCAGCCGCGCTGCGAGCTGGTGGCCCCGGACGGGACGGTCGTGTTCAGCATGATCCTGCACAGCATCTTCCGGCGGCGCCCCGCCGACTCCTCCGCCGCATCCCCCGCGTCGATGCCCGCGGCGGAGGACCCGGTGCCCTGTGCGCGACAGCGCTGAACACGGCCGTCCGACATTTCCGTTGCCCTCCCGTTTCCGAAGCGCTTCCCGAAGGGAGACCTCCTGTGGAGGCCGTATCCCGCACCGCCCAGTGGACCGCCGCCGCGCGTGCCCTGGAAACCGAGCGTGAGGACCGGTTGTTCGCCGATCCGTACGCCCGCACCGTCGCCGGAACCGTCGGCTTCGACCTGCTCGACCGCTACGCGGGCGCAGGAACCGTGCCGTTCCTCGCCATCCGCACCACCTACTTGGACCGCGCCATCGCCCGCGCGCTGGTTGGCGGAGAGATCCATCAGGTCGTTTTCCTCGCGGCCGGCATGGACACCCGCTACTACCGGCTCGACTGGCCCGACGGCGTCACCGTCTACGAGCTCGACCGCCCCGCGCTCCTCGAGGCGAAGGCGGCCATGCTCGCCGACGAGCCCGAGCCGGCCGGGCGTGAGCGCCGCACCGTCGCCGTCGACCTCACCCAGGACTGGACCGGTCCGCTGAAGGAGGCCGGCTGGCGCTCCGAGCAGCCCACGCTGTGGGTGGTCGAGGGTCTGCTGTTCTTCTTGCCCGAGGACGCCGTGCGCACCCTGATCACGACCCTGTGGCAGCACAGCGCGCCGGGCTCCGTCCTGCTCGGCGACGTCATCAGCAGGGCCGCCCTGGAGAACCCGCTCTCGCGGCCGTTCATGAAGGCCCTGGCGGAAGACGGCAACCCCTGGCTGTTCGGCACCGAGGAGCCCGAGCACCTGCTCACCACCTGCGGCTGGACGGTGCGCGAGGTCAAGCAGCCCGGTGAGGACGGCGCCGACTTCGGCCGCTGGCCCTACCCGGTGCCGCCCCGCGAGGTGCCCGGCGTGCCGCGGTCGTTCCTGTTCACCGCGACCCGAGACGAGGCCACGTCATGACCGAACCGACCGGCACCCCGAGCACCGACCCGACCACCGTCTTCCACCAGCGCGTCATCGACGACGCGGCGGCTGCGGTCCGCGGCCTGACCGTCTCCCTCGGCGAGAGGCTCGGCCTCTACCGCGCGCTCGCCGAGCACGGACCGCTCACTCCGGAGGAACTCGCGCAGCGGGCGGGCATCACCAAGCGGTACGCGGAGGAGTGGCTGCACGCCCAGCTCAGTGCCGACTACGTGGAACGCCATCCGTCGTCCAACAAGTACACGCTGCCCGCAGCGCACGCCGCCGTGCTCGCCGAGACCGGGTCCGCGACCTTCGCCGCGGGCTTCTTCACCGCTCTCAAGGCGCTGTACGCCACCGAGGACCTCCTGGCCGACGCCTACCGCACCGGTGAGGGTGTCGGCTGGGCCGAGCACGACCCGGCCCTGGACACCGGCATGGGCAGCTTCTTCCAGCCCACCTATCAGCACCGGCTGCTGAGCGACTGGCTCCCCGCGCTGGCGGGCGTCACCGAGAAGCTGGCGGACGGCGGCACCGTGGCCGACATCGGCTGCGGGGTGGGGCACACGACGCTCCTCATCGCCAAGGCGTACCCGCAGGCCAAGGTGTACGGCTTCGACTACTCGGAGGAAGCCGTCACGATCGCCCGGCAGCTCGCCGAGGACGCGGGTCTCGCCGACCGCGTCGTCTTCGAGGCCGCGTCCGCGGACGACTACCCGGGCACGGGCTACGACCTGGTCACCTTCTTCAACTGCCTGCACGACATGGGTGACCCGGTCGCTGCCGCGCAGCACGTCCACAAGTCCCTCGACCCCGACGGCACCTGGATGCTCGTCGAGTCGAACGTCTCACCCGCCGACATCGACACCCGCACCCCGGCGGCCCGCATGTTCATGTCGCTGTCCGCCGTCATGTGCCTGCCCGTCGCCGTCGCTCAGCGCGGTCCGCACGCCCTCGGCAATCACTCCGGCGAGAAGGCGTTCCGGGCCATCGCGGAGGAGGCCGGCTTCACCCGCTGGCGCCGCGCGACCGAGACCCCGGTCAACGCCGTGTACGAGGTCCGGCCCTGACGGCCCCGACCACCCGGACCGAAGGCCCCGATCCGCCCGTGTACCGCACACCCGCGTACCCAACAGGAGAGACCATGGCCGCCACGGCCCTGCCCGTCACCGACCGCTTCCTCGAAATCCTCGGACGGCTCAGCGAGAAGGCCATTGAGGACTACTACAACCCGTACCAGCAGTTCGACTGGCCCGAGAGGCTCGACGAGAACCGCCTGTGGATGAGCCCCGAACTGCTCACCCCCTACGGCACCCCGTACTTCGACGAGCTCGGTGAGGAGACCCTGCACCGGCTGTCCAAGTGGGAGTCCATCAACTTCTACAGCCTCAACGTGCACGGCATCCGCGAACTGCTCATCGAGGTCGTGGGCCGCATCCACATGCCCGGCTTCGAGGTGCCGTCCGACTTCTTCCACCACTTCATCGGCGAAGAGAACGAACACATGTGGTTCTTCGCCGAGTTCTGCCGCCGCTACGGCGAAAAGATCTACGCCTCGACGGCCATGCGCGCCGACTCCGCGTGGGAACCGGAGGTCGAGAACTTCCTCGTCTTCGCCCGCATCCTGTTCTTCGAGGAGCTCGTCGACCACTACAACATGCGGATGGCGCAGGACGAGACACTCTGCGACACCATCCGTCAGGTCAACCGCATCCACCACCAGGACGAGTCCCGGCACATCGCGTTCGGCCGGGAACTGGTCTCGCTGCTGTTCCTGAGGATGCGCGAGGCGGTGGGCGACGAGCGGCTGCGCGAGGTGGAGAGCTACCTCAAGCGTTACGTCGTCTTCAGCGTCAACTCCCTCTACAACCCGCACGTCTACCGCGACGCCGGCATCACCGACCCGCTGGCCCTGCGCAACGCCCTCCTCGCCGACGAGCGCCGGCGCGTCCACGAGCGCAGGGCCATCCGCAAGCCGCTCGCCTTCTTCGTCAAGACCGGGATCTTTTCCGACGACACGCTGCCGGTCATCTGACCCGCCGGAATTCCCAACCGAGAGGTGGTCACCACCGTGCACACCACGCCCACAGTGCCGCGAAGTTCACCTGGAGAAGCCCGCGGCCTGCCCTCCCTCGGGCCGGAGGGGACCGCCTTGTTGCGGCTCCTCGACGAGACCTTCGAAGGGTGGGGGGTGGCATCCGGAGCCACCCCCATGACCATGCCCCCCCTGCTGCCGGCCACGGATCTGCGGCGCCTCGACTACTACGAGAACTTTCCACACCAGGCCGTGGTCGCCACTCCGATCGACGTCGACCGGCGTGGCGAGTTCTGCGCCGACACGGGCTGTTTCCCGTGCAGCGCCCTGCAACCCGCCGAACTGGGACTGCCGTCCGCGTCCTGCTACGCCGTGTACCTCGACCACGAGGGCCGCGAGGTTGCCGAGGACACCCTCGTCACCGTCGTCGGCTGGTGCTTTCGCAGGGAGAACCACTACGAGGGCCTGCGGCGCCAACTCAGCTTCCGTATGCGGGAGATCGTCGCACTGGGCAGTCGCGAGCACGCCGAGAGCCACCTGTGCGACTTCAGCGACCGCATCACCGCCTTCGCCGAGGCCCTCGACCTGCCCCTGCGCAAGGAACCCGCCACCGACCCCTTCTACGACAAAGGTGGCTCCAAGGCGGTGCTGCAGCGGCTGTCGCCCGTCAAACACGAGTTCCTCCACGAAGACCTGGCGATCGCCTCCGTCAACACCCACCGCAACTTTTTCGGCGACCGCTGTTCCATCACCCTCGCCGGCACCGGCGGCCCGGCCTTCACCAGTTGCGTCGCCTTCGGGCTGGAGCGCTGGCTGTCGGCGCTCACCCGGCGACACGGCAGCTGGGCCGCCGCCACCGAGGCCGTCCACGCGGCCAGGGACAGTCTTTCCCCGGTCGGGCCGGGGGCTTGACGTGTCGGCCCACCCCACCGCCGCGGGCGGCCCGGGCTGGGCGAACCTCGGCATGGACATTGTGTCCGTCACCCGCGTCCGCATTCTCCTGGAGGACCACGGCGAACGGTTCTTCGAGCGGATGCTGGACCCTGGAGAACTCGCCGACTGCCGTACGTCCACCGGGCTCGACCTGCTCAGCCTCTGCGGCCGGATCGCGGCCAAGGAGGCGGCGTTCAAGACGTTGCGGGTCCGGGGCCGGTTCTTGCCGTGGCGGGACATCGTGGTGCGCCGCTCCGAGGGCGGCTGGCCGCTCGTCGAGTTACGGCGCACCGCCGCCGACATGGCGGCGGCGTCCGGCATCACGGACATCACGGTGAGCATCAGCCACGACGTGGACTACGCGGTAGCCGTCGCCGCCCCCATCATCGGCGATCCCTCCGGCCCCCGGCCGTGAAACGCCTGCCCACACACCCTTTTCACAGCATCGCGAGGAGCACACCCATGAGCGAGGCCCTGCAGCAGGTGAAGTCCTGGATCCTCAAGCGCCACCCGGAACGTGAGGACATCCCGGGTGACCTCGACCTGATCGAGAACCGCCTCATCGACTCCCTGTCCTTCGTGGAGTTCGTCTTCCTGCTGGAGCAGCACAGCGGACGCGCCATCGAGATGGAAACCCTCGAGGTCGACGCCATCCGCACACTCGACGCCATCGACGCCAACTTCTTCCGTGTGGAGGTGAAGTGAGATGAGTCGACGGCTCTTCACCTCCGAATCCGTCACCGAAGGCCACCCCGACAAGATTGCCGACCGCATCAGTGACACGGTCCTCGACGCGCTGCTGGCCGAGGACCCCGCCGCGCGCGTGGCCGTGGAGACACTGATCACCACTGGCCAGGTGCACGTCGCGGGCGAGGTTTCCACGACCGCGTACGCCCCCGTTGCCCAACTGGTGCGCGACGCGATCCTCGACATCGGCTACGACTCCTCCGCCAAGGGCTTCGACGGGGCGTCCTGCGGAGTGTCGGTGTCGATCGGATCCCAGTCCCCGGACATCGCACAGGGCGTGGACTCCGCCTACGAGGCCCGCGTCGAGGGCGCCGCCGGGGCGGCGGAAGCCGACGAGCTGTCCCGGCAGGGCGCGGGCGACCAGGGCCTGATGTTCGGCTACGCGTGCGATGACACCCCCGAGTTCATGCCGTTGCCGATCCACCTCGCGCACAGGCTGGCCGAGCGACTGACCGAGGTCCGCAAGAACGGCACTTGTCCCTATCTGCGGCCGGACGGCAAGACTCAGGTCACCATCGAGTACGACGGTGACCGCCCGGTGCGCCTGGACACAGTCGTCGTCTCCTCGCAGCACGCCCCCGACATCAACCTGGACGGTCTCCTGGCCCCGGACATTCGCGAGCTTGTGGTCGAACCGACTCTGAAGGCGTTGGCCGAACAGGGCGTGACCCTTGAGAGCGACGGCTACCGGCTGCTGGTGAACCCGACGGGCCGCTTCGAGATCGGGGGTCCGATGGGTGACGCCGGCCTGACCGGTCGCAAGATCATCATCGACACGTACGGCGGCATGGCCCGGCACGGCGGCGGTGCCTTCTCCGGCAAGGACCCGTCCAAGGTGGACCGCTCGGCGGCGTACGCGATGCGCTGGGTTGCCAAGAACGTCGTTGCTGCGGGCCTCGCCTCCCGCTGCGAGGTCCAGGTCGCCTACGCGATCGGGAAGGCCGAGCCGGTCGGCCTGTTCGTGGAGACCTTCGGCACCGAGGACGTGCCCGTCGAGCGCATCCAGGCGGCGATCACCGAGGTGTTCGACCTGCGGCCCGCCGCGATCATCCGCGACCTGGAGCTGTTGCGCCCGATCTACGCGCAGACCGCGGCGTACGGCCACTTCGGGCGCGAACGCCCGGAGTTGACCTGGGAGTCCACGGACCGGGTCGACGCCCTGCTCAGGGCTGTGGAGGGCTGAGATGCGCATCGCTGTCACGGGCTCCATCGCCACCGACCATCTGATGTCCTTCCCGGGGAGCTTCACCGAGCAGCTGCTGGCCGACCGTCTCGACCGGGTCTCCCTTTCCTTTCTCGCCGACCGTCTGGAGATCCGGCGCGGCGGCGTGGCAGCGAACATCTCCTTCGGCCTCGGGCTGCTCGGCCTGCGGCCGGTGCTCGTCGGCGCGGTCGGTGCCGACTTCGAGCCCTACCGGGTATGGCTGAAGCAGCACGGGGTCAACACCGACTCCGTGCTTGTCAGCGAGGAACGGCACACGGCGCGTTTCGTGTGTACGACCGACCGGATGCAGAACCAGATCGCGACCTTCTACGCCGGTGCGATGACGGAGGCCCGACGGATCGACCTGAGAACGGTGGTCGAGCGGGTCGGGCGACTCGGGCTGGTGATGGTCTCGCCCGACGACCCCGAGGCCATGCTGCGGCACACGCGCGCATGCCGGTCGCTGGGCGTTCCCTTCGCCTCCGACCCCTCCCAGCAGTTGGCCCGGCTGAGCAGGGACGACGTCCTCGAACTGATCGACGGCGCGCGCTGGCTGTTCACCAACGAGTACGAAGCCGCGCTGCTCCAGGAGCGCACCGGGCTGACCACTCCGCAGATCCTGCACCGCGTCGGCTGCTGGGTCACCACGCACGGGGCCGCGGGGGTCCGTATCCGACGGGACGGTCACCAGAACCTGGACGTACCCGCCGTCGAGGTGTCGGGGGTGGTCGACCCCACCGGAGTCGGTGACGCCTTCCGCGCGGGCTTTCTCGCCGGCGCGGCGTGGGGAGTGCCGGAGAAGTGCGCAACCCAACTTGGTTGCGTCCTGGCCGCGACCGTCCTGGACTACGTCGGGACGCAGGAGTACCGGCTGTACCGCGACGCGCTGATCACGAGGCTGCGAGCCACCTACGGAGTGGGGTGCGCCGCGCATCTCGTGGCTCATTTGAGGGGGTTGTCGTGACGGGAACGAACAGTGACAGCCTGAGGGCGGCACTCGCCACCCGGGTGGTGGTCGCCGACGGAGCGATGGGCACCATGCTCCAGGCCCAGGACCCGACGCTCGAGGACTTCCAGGGCTTGGAGGGCTGCAACGAGATCCTGAACGTGACTCGGCCCGATGTTGTCCGCGCGGTGCACGAGGCGTACTTCGCCGTGGGTGTGGACTGTGTGGAGACCAACACCTTCGGCGCGAACCTGGCCGCCCTCGGCGAGTACGACATCGCGGACCGGATCGTGGAGCTGTCCGAGGCCGGTGCCCAGGTCGCCCGCGAGGTGGCGGACGAGTTCACCGCCTGCGACGGGCGCCCGCGCTGGGTGCTCGGCTCCATGGGGCCCGGCACGAAGCTGCCCACTCTCGGTCACACCACGTTCGCCGCGATCCGCGACGCCTACCAGCAGAACGCGGAGGGCCTGCTCGCGGGCGGCGCCGACGCGCTGCTGGTGGAGACCACGCAGGACCTGCTCCAGACGAAGGCGTCGGTCGTCGCCGCGAGGCGCGCGATGGAGGCCACCGGGCACGACGTGCCGCTGATCGTGTCGGTCACCGTCGAGACGACCGGCACGATGCTGCTGGGCTCCGAGATCGGCGCCGCGCTCACCGCGCTGGAGCCGCTCGGCATCGACATGATCGGCCTGAACTGCGCGACCGGCCCGGCCGAGATGAGCGAGCACCTGCGCTATCTCGCCCGCCACGCGCGCGTGCCGCTGTCCTGCATGCCGAACGCCGGACTGCCCGTGCTGACCTCGGACGGCGCGCACTACCCGCTGACCGCTCCCGAGCTGGCCCAGGCGCAGGAGAGTTTCGTCCGCGACTACGGCCTTTCCCTGGTCGGCGGCTGCTGCGGCACGACTCCGGAGCACTTGCGGCAGGTGGTGGAGAAGGTCCGGGGGACGGCTCCGGCCGAGCGCAGCCCGCAGCCCGAGCCCGGCGCCGCCTCCCTCTACCAGACGGTGCCGTTCCGCCAGGACACCTCGTACCTCGCGATCGGGGAGCGGACGAACGCCAACGGGTCGAAGAAGTTCCGTGAGGCGATGCTGGAGGGCCGCTGGGACGACTGTGTGGAGATGGCGCGCGAGCAGATCCGCGAGGGCGCGCACATGCTCGACCTGTGCGTGGACTACGTCGGCCGTGACGGTGTCGCCGACATGGCCGAGCTGGCCGGCCGGTTCGCGACCGCCTCGACCCTGCCGATCGTGCTGGACTCCACCGAGGTCGACGTGCTCCGCGCCGGACTGGAGAGGCTCGGCGGCCGGGCGGTGATCAACTCGGTGAACTACGAGGACGGCGACGGCCCCGAGTCCCGGTTCGCCAAGGTCACGGAGCTGGCGCGGGAGCACGGCGCCGCGCTGATCGCGCTGACCATCGACGAGGAGGGCCAGGCCCGTACCGCCGAGAAGAAGGTGGAGATCGCCGAGCGTCTGATCGCCGACCTGACCGGCAACTGGGGCATCCACGAGGAGGACATCCTCGTGGACTGTCTGACGTTCACGATCTGCACGGGCCAGGAGGAGTCCCGTAAGGACGGCATCGCCACCATCGAGGGCATCCGCGAGCTGAAGCGGCGCCACCCGGGGGTGCAGACCACGCTGGGCCTGTCGAACATCTCCTTCGGCCTGAACCCGGCCGCCCGCATCCTGCTGAACTCCGTGTTCCTGGACGAGTGCGTCAAGGCCGGCCTGGACTCGGCGATCGTGCACGCCTCCAAGATCCTGCCGATCGCCCGCTTCAGCGAGGAAGAGGTCCGCACGGCCCTCGACCTGATCCACGACCGCCGCAGCGAG
This sequence comes from Streptomyces sp. NPDC037054, assembly GCF_055606745.1. Lineage (NCBI taxonomy): Bacteria > Bacillati > Actinomycetota > Actinomycetes > Kitasatosporales > Streptomycetaceae > Streptomyces > Streptomyces sp. NPDC037054. The sequence continues at coordinate 295,400 of NZ_JBVJSJ010000011.1, forward strand.
GGCTACGACCCGCTGCAGAAGCTCATGCAGCTCTTCGAGGGCGCCACGGCGAAGTCGCT